>NZ_NBCN01000007.1:0-606844 GCF_002099185.1 Streptomyces sp. CB03238
CGGGCCTGATTCCCAGTCAGCGGGGGGTGTCTTTCCGGCTGTTGGGCCGTTCCGACGAGTGAGACTTTAGCGGATTCCTCGGCCCCGACGCTAATCGGGGCTGCGCTCGTTCGAACGCGGATTCCTCATTTCGCAAAAGCGCACGGAAAGCGGGGCGACGGAACGTCGCTCGCTTGAAGTGGTTCTTGCGGAATGGCTGTCCGGGGACCGACCGGGGTCGGTGCTCACGTCGGACAACCCGGAGAACAGTACGGACCGAGCAAAGCCGTGTCAACTTCGGCCCTGCTGCCCTGGCCGCGCGGCATGACAGCGCATGCGTTCACGTCTCAGTGGTGGGCCGCCTGACGGCGGCCGGCAGACGCGCATGCACTCAACGGCCGCCGCCTCGGCGGCCGTTCGTGTTTCTCCCTCCGGGAGGGCAGCCGCGGGTGGCGGTGGCGGATGAGGTGCCGGTGGGTGACGACCAGGCGCAGCACGTGGAGCTCACGCGGAGCGGAAAGATGGGCAAGTCGCACGGGAACGGGGGGCCGGGATCGTCTATCTGCTCGATGGGCTGGTGGCGTGCGGGGGTGGGAACCCGGAGGCGTTGGCCGGTGTATATCAGTCGTACGGCGCACTCAAAAGGGACGTGGGTGAGGCGGTGGTGGAGTGCTGGTGGCCCAACCCGGATATGTGGACAAGCTGCTGAGAGAGGGGGCTGAGCGGGCGCGGGAGATCGCGCGGCCTGTGGTGGACCATGCCTGTCGGGTCGTGGGGCTGCTGCCGCCGGGGTGACGTGGGGCGGCGCCGTCGGCTCCGTCGGCCCCGGGGTGGGCGGGGCCGACGGTGGGGCGTGGGCGGCGGGGTCAGCCGTTGCCGGTGGCGAGTTCGCGGCTGCGGTCACGGGCGGCTTCGAGGGCGGCGATCAGGGCGGCTCGTACGCCGTGCTTCTCGAGCTCCCGGATGGCGCTGATGGTGGTGCCGGCCGGGGAGGTCACGGCCTCTCGGAGCTTGACCGGGTGTTCGCCGCTGTCGCGGAGCATCACGGCGGCGCCGATGGCGGCCTGGACGATCAGGTCGTGGGCCTGGGCGCGGGGCAGGCCCAGGAGGATGCCGGCGTCGGTCATGGCTTCGACGAGGAAGTAGAAGTACGCCGGTCCGGAGCCGGAGAGAGCGGTGGCGGCGTCCTGCTGCGATTCGGGGACGCGGAGGGTCTTGCCGACGCTGCCGAAGATCTCTTCGGTGTGGGCCAGGTGGTCGCCGGTGGCATGGCTTCCGGCCGAGATGACGGACATGCCTTCGTCGACCAGGACGGGGGTGTTGGGCATGACGCGTACGACGGGGGTGTCGGGGGTGAGACGTTCTTCGATGAAAGCGGTCGTGATGCCGGCCGCGGCGCTGATGACGAGGCGGTCGGAGGCGACGTGGGGGGCGAGTTCGTCGAGGAGCTTGCCCATGTCCTGCGGCTTGACGGCCACGATGAGCGTGTCGGCGCGCTTGGCGGCCTCGGCGTTGGTGACGGTCTCGATGCCGTACCGGGCTCGGAGCTCCTCGGCGCGGTCGCTGCGGCGGGCGGTGGCCACGATGTGTGCGGTGGGCCAGCCGGCTCGGATCATGCCGCTGAGCAGGGCTTCACCGATCTTGCCGGTACCGATGACTGCGACGGTCTGGGTCATGGCTGAAGTTCACCTCGCCGGTGGGGGTACGTGTCGCCATCCTCGCACCGGGGGCGGCGGTGGGGCGCGCGTGTCCGATGGGCGGTACGAGACGACGGCGGAGGTCAGGCGGTGCGGCGGCGGAGGGTGGCCGCGCCGAGGGTGAGGACGAGGAGGGCGCAGGCGGCGACGACGAGGGTGTCGCGGAGGAAGTCGGCGGTCATGTCGGTGTGCCGGAGTACTTGGTTCATTCCGTCGACGGCGTAGGACATGGGCAGCACGTTGGAGAGGGCTTCGAGCGCCGGCTGCATCGTGTCGCGCGGGGTGAACAGGCCGCAGAGGAGGAGCTGAGGGAAGATCACGGCCGGCATGAACTGGACGGCCTGGAATTCGGAGGCGGCGAAGGCCGAGACGAAGAGGCCGAGGGCGGTGCCGAGCAGCGCGTCGAGGAGGGCGACGAGGAGGAGCAGCCAGGGAGAACCGGTGATGTCGAGGCCGAGCACCCAGAGGGCCGCCGCGGTGGCGAGCGCGGACTGGACGATGGCGAGCAGGCCGAAGGCGAGGGCGTAGCCGGCGATGAGGTCGGCCTTGCCGAGGGGCATGGCGAGGAGGCGCTCCAGGGTGCCGGAGGTGCGTTCGCGGAGGGTGGCGATCGAGGTCACCAGGAACATGGTGATCAACGGGAAGATGCCGAGCAGTGAGGCCCCGATGGAGTCGAAGGTGCCGGGGCTGCCGTCGAACACGTACCGGAGGAGGGTGATCATCAGGACTGGGACGAGGAGCATCAGGGCGATGGTGCGGGGGTCGTGACGCAGTTGGCGCAGGACGCGGGCGGCGGTGGCGAGAGTGCGGGAGACGTTCATCGCTGGGCCTCCTGGAGGGCGTCGGCGGCGTCGACGAGGTGGAGGAAGGCGTCTTCGACGGTGGCGGTGTCGTTGCGGCGGCGGAGGGCTTCGGGGGTGTCGTCGGCGAGGATCTCGCCGTCGCGCATGAGGAGGAGGCGGTGGCAGCGTTCGGCCTCGTCCATGACGTGTGACGAGACGAGGATGGTGGCGCCTCGGTCGTCGGCGATGCGGTGGAAGAGGTTCCACAGGTCGCGGCGGAGGACGGGGTCGAGGCCGACGGTCGGTTCGTCGAGGACGAGCAGTTCGGGGGTGCCGAGGAGGGCGACGGCGAGGGAGACGCGGCTGCGCTGGCCGCCGGAGAGGTGAGCGGCGAGGGCGTCGGCGTGTGAGGTGAGGTCGACGTCGGTGATGGCGCGGGTGACGGCTTCGGCGCGGGCGTCGCGGTGGTGGCGGCCGGGGAGGAGGACGGCGGCGAAGTAGTCGAGGTTCTGGCGGATGGTGAGGTCGTCGTAGACGGAGGGGGCCTGGGTGACGTAGCCGACGCGGGCGCGGAGGGTGGCGTCGCCGGCGGGGTGGCCGAGGACGTTCAGGGTGCCGGTGACCTTGGCCTGGGTGCCGACGACGGCGCGCATCAGGGTCGATTTGCCGCAGCCGGAGGGGCCGAGGAGGCCGGTGATCTGCCCGCGCGGTACGGCGAAGTCGAGGCCGCGCAGGACGGTGCGTGTGCCGCGGACGACGGTGAGGCCGCGGGCTTCGACAGCACAGCCAGAGAAATTCACCATGTGATGAATAATGGGCCTGGGGCGAGGAGGGCGTCAAGGTGCGCGGCGACAGGGCATGCCCGCCGGGGGGCCTAGGGGCGCTTGGGCTTCTTCTTGCGGGCGGCCGGGTTGCCCGCGCGGGTGGAGCGGCGCTTCTCGTACCGGGCGAGGGCCGTCTCGTACTCGGCGCGCAGCAGCTTCTCGCCGGGCGCTTCGGTCAGGGAGCGGAGGAAGTACGCGAGGAGGGAGCCGATGAAGCCGATCGCCTTCAGGCTGCGCAGCGCGTCCTCACGGGCCGGGTCGGCCGGGCGGCGGGTGAAGCCCTGCCAGGTCCTGCTGAAGGCGATGGCGGTGCACACCGCGAACATGACGACGACCAGGGCGTTGACGAAGCCGCCGACGTCGGCGACGGCCAGGCCCTCGTAGGCGAAGCGGAGGACGAACGCCCCGGCCACGGCGGAGGCGAGCGAGCCGACGGCGACACCGGCGCGCCGCAGCCCGTATCCGCCGTCGTGGCCGACCCAGGTCGTGCCGAAGAAGCGGATGGGCTCGGGCTGCGGCCCGGCGGGTGTGCTGATGGTGGTGTTGGTGTCGCTGGTGTGGTCGCTCACGGGGTCGATTATCCCCGGGCGGGCCGTGGAGCGGTCAGGAGCAGCGCACGGCGACGTAGCCGTCGGTGCCGGTGTTCACGTAGGCGTCGGCCACGTACTGGCCGTTGGCGATGTTGTCCCACAGGTTGGACGTGCCGTACGGGCCGGTGACGGTCGTTCCGGGCTTCTGGCAGTTGATCGGGACGCGGACGCCCTCGGCCAGGACCTTCACCACGCTGTACTGGGTGCCGGGGCCGCTGCGTACGTTGATCCGGTAGCCGGGCGCCACCGGGTAGCGCTTCACGGCGTACGCCGCGGTCTCGACGGCTTCTGTCGCTTCTGCCGTGGCTTCTTCCATGGCCATGTGGCCCTCCCCCGTTCCAGGCGCGTACCCCGTGCACGCGCGCCGCGCGCAGGCTAGCAAGCCCTGGCGGCATCGCACGCATCATCGACTAGGCTCCGTGCGTCGCGCTGGACGCGGGACGCGCACGGACGAACACACACGGGGGTGGCGATGCCGCCGTTGCGCAGTACCGGACCGGTTCCGGAAGCGGAGTACCCGCAGTACGCAGGACGGTACCGGCTGGAGGAGTGCCTGGGCTCGGGCGGCATGGGTGTCGTCCACCTGGCCAGATCCGGCTCGGGGCTGCGGCTCGCGGTGAAGGTGGTGCACGCGGAGCATGCGGCGGACGCCGAGTTCAGGGCGCGTTTCCGGCAGGAGGTCATGGCCGCCCGGCGGGTCAGCGGCGCGTTCACCGCGCCCGTCGTGGACGCGGATCCGGACGCCGAGCGGCCCTGGATGGCCACCTTGTTCATCGACGGGCCGACCCTGTCGGAGCGGGTGAAGCGGAACGGCCGCCTGGGCTCCGTGGAGCTGCGGAGGGTCGGGGCCGGGCTCGCCGAGGCGCTGCGCGACATCCACCGGGCCGGTGTGGTGCACCGCGACTTGAAGCCGAGCAACGTCCTGCTGGCCGCCGACGGACCGAAGGTCATCGACTTCGGGATCTCGCGGCCCGCGGACAGCGATCTGCGGACGGAGACGGGGAAGCTGATCGGGACGCCGCCGTTCATGGCGCCCGAACAGTTCCAGCGGCCCCGCGATGTGGGGCCGGCCGCCGATGTGTTCGCGATGGGCGCCGTCCTGGTCCACGCGGCGACCGGGCGCGGCCCGTTCGACTCGAACTCCCCGTACATCGTGGCCTACCAGGTCGTCCACAACGAGCCCGACCTGGCCGGTGTGCCGGAGGACCTGGTCCCGCTGCTGAGGCGCTGCCTGGCGAAGGACCCGGCCCAGCGGCCCACGGCGGACGAGCTGATGGGTGAGTTGCGGGCCGGTGAGCCGGAGGGCGGCGCTGCCCCGGTGTTCATACCGGGGCAGCGGAGGGACGGGGCGGAGCCGGAGGCGGACCAGGGGGCTGACGCGGGCGCGGGCGCGGGTTCGGGTACGGGCTCGGGCGCGGCTGTGCGGCGTGGGCGCCGGCTGCGCTGGGCCGCGGGGCTCGCCGTCCTCGCCGCCGTGATCGCGGCCGGGGTCGTCGCGGTGCGGGGCGGCCTGGCGGACGAGCCGTCCACGACCGCCGCCCGGAGCGCCCCCGCCCAGGAGTTCCGCCCCTGGGCCACCACGCTGGGCACCGGCGGCGGCGAGAACCTGACGCCTCTGTGCACCACCGCGGACGCCGCCCTCTACTGCACCGCCCCCGGCGTCAAAGCGGCCCGCCTCAGCCCTGCCGACGGGGCCACCACCTGGGCTGTGGCAGGAGCCGAGGCGGGCGCCGCGCCCGTGCTCTCCGGCGGGCTGGTCCATGTGGTGACCCCCGGCCGCGCCCGCCTCGACGCGCTCGCCCCGGACACCGGCGGCACCCGGTGGAGCACGGACGTCTCCGCGTACACGAACGTCCTGCACGCGGGCGACACCGTGCTGCTCGTGGCCGCGGACGGCACCGTGCGCGCCCTGGACGGCGCGACCGGCGACGAGCGCTGGACCGAGCGGCGGCTCGCGGCGCCCGGCGCGCAATGGGTGAGCGGGGACGGTGTCGCGTACGCGGCAACCGCCTCGCCCGACGCGACGTCCACGCTCGTGAGCGCGGTCGACCCGGCGGATGGCGGGCGGGTGCGGTGGACCAAGCGGATGAGCGGCGCCCTCAGCCCCGTACAGGCGTCGAAGGACGCGCTGCTGCTCCTGTCGACCGACGCGGACCTGTACACCGACGCGGTCGTCACGCTGGACACGGCCGACCGCACCGCCCGGCGCGTGCCCCTCACGGTCTCGGCCGACCAGGCGCAGGCCGTGATGGCGGGGGAGACGGTGTACGTCATCGGGTCGGGCGGTTCGCTCGCCGCCGTGGACACCACGGGCGACGGCAAGCAGCGCTGGCGCCTGGAGACCGGGGTGACGCGGGCGTCCCGCCCGGTCGTGGCGGGCGGGCACGTCCACCTGGCGGCGGCCGACGGGCGGCTGCTGGCCGTGGACGCCGAGCGCGGCGTACTGCTGGGGATGACCAAGCCGCGCATGGACGGCGGGCGGTACACGTTCGCGCCGCTGCTGCCCGCGCCCGCCGTCGCGAACGGCACGGTGTTCGCGACGGCGCCCGACGGGTCGGTCTTCGCGGTGAAGGCGGACGACCCGTCGGGGTGGTGATCAGCCGAGCTTGCTGACGTCCCGGACCGCGCCCTTGTCGGCGCTCGTGGCCATCGCCGCGTACGCCCGCAGCGCCGCCGACACCTTGCGGTCGCGGTTCTTCGGCGCGTACACGCCGCCGAGCGCCTCGCGGCGGGCCGCCAGCGTGGCGTCGTCGACGAGCAGCTCGATGGAGCGGTTCGGGATGTCGATACGGATCCGGTCGCCGTCCTCGACCAGCGCGATCGTGCCGCCGCTCGCCGCCTCCGGCGACGCGTGGCCGATCGACAGGCCCGACGTACCGCCGGAGAAGCGGCCGTCGGTGATCAGCGCGCAGGCCTTGCCCAGGCCCCGGCCCTTCAGGTACGAGGTCGGGTAGAGCATCTCCTGCATGCCGGGGCCGCCCTTGGGGCCCTCGTAGCGGATGACGACGACGTCGCCCTCCTTGATCTCCTTCAGCAGGATCTTCTCGACGGCCTCCTCCTGCGACTCGCAGACGACCGCCGGGCCCTCGAAGGTCCAGATCGACTCGTCGACACCGGCCGTCTTCACGACGCAGCCGTCGACGGCCAGGTTGCCCTTCAGGACCGCCAGGCCGCCGTCCTTGGAGTACGCGTGCTCGGCGGACCGGATGCAGCCCTCGGCGGCGTCCACGTCCAGCGAGTCCCAGCGCTCCGACTGCGAGAACGCCTCGGCGGAGCGGACGCAGCCCGGGGCGGCGTGCCACAGCTCGACGGCCTCGGCCGACGGAGAGCCGCCGCGCACGTCCCACGTCTTGAGCCAGTCGGCGAGCGACGGGCTGTGGACGGAGTGCACGTCCTCGTTGAGCAGCCCGGCGCGGTGCAGCTCGCCGAGCAGTGCGGGGATGCCGCCGGCGCGGTGCACGTCCTCCATGTAGTACGTGCGGTTCTTCGCGACGTTCGGCGCGACCTTGGCCAGGCACGGCACGCGGCGCGAGACGGCGTCGATCTCCTCCAGCCCGAAGGGGACGCCCGCCTCCTGGGCGGCGGCCAGCAGGTGCAGGATCGTGTTCGTCGAGCCGCCCATGGCGATGTCGAGGGCCATGGCGTTCTCGAAGGCCGCCATGGTGGCGATGTTGCGCGGCAGGGCGGACTCGTCGCCCTGGGCGTAGTAGCGGTCGGTCAGCTCGACGACCGTACGGGCGGCGTTCTCGTACAGGGCGCGGCGGGCCGTGTGGGTGGCGAGGGTCGAGCCGTTGCCGGGCAGGGCCAGGCCGATCGCCTCGGCCAGGCAGTTCATCGAGTTGGCGGTGAACATGCCGGAGCAGGAGCCGCAGGTCGGGCAGGCGTTCTCCTCGATACGGAGCATGTCCGCGTCGGAGATCTTGTCGTTGACGGCGTCCGACATCGCGTCGACCAGGTCGAGCGTACGGACCGTGCCGTCGACGAGGGTGGCCTTGCCGGCCTCCATCGGACCGCCGGAGACGAAGACCGTCGGGATGTTGAGGCGCAGGGCGGCCATCAGCATGCCGGGCGTGATCTTGTCGCAGTTGGAGATGCAGATCAGGGCGTCGGCGCAGTGCGCCTCGACCATGTACTCGACGCTGTCCGCGATCAGGTCGCGGGAGGGCAGGCTGTACAGCATGCCGCCGTGGCCCATGGCGATGCCGTCGTCGACGGCGATCGTGTTGAACTCGCGCGGGATGCCGCCGGCCTGGCTGATCGCCTCGGAGACGATCCGGCCGACCGGCTGGAGGTGGGTGTGGCCCGGCACGAACTCGGTGAACGAATTGGCCACGGCGATGATCGGCTTGCGGCCGATGTCCGCGCCCGGTACACCGGAGGCCCGCATAAGGGCGCGGGCGCCCGCCATATTACGGCCGTGGGTGACAGTGCGGGACCTCAGCTCGGGCATCGTCGCTCGCTCCTTCAGACAGATGTGACTCTTCGAGCGTACGCCCCAGCTCCAAGATCTGGACAGGGCGTCCGGATTCCGGGACGAGGAGATCAGCCTTCGGTCACGCTTCGGTCAGGTACCGCTGGAGCGTCGGGGCGACCACGGCGACGATCTCATCGGGGTGCGCGGACGCCAGCGGCTCCACCTGCACGACGTACCGCAGGACCGCGATGCCGATCATGTGCGAGGCGGCCAGCTCCGCCCGGAACTTCGGGTTCGGTACGTCGAGGTCGTCGGCCACCCGCTCCAGCACCCGTCGCAGCACGAAGCCGCGCAGCACCTTCGCCGCGGCCTCGTGGGTGAGCGCGGAACGGATGATGGCGAGGAGGGGGGCGCGGGTGGCCGGGTTCTCCCAGACGCCGATGAAGTAGCGGGCGAGCCGCTCGCCGATGCCTTCGGTGGACTCCCCGATGATCGCCGGGATGATCAGCGCGGGTTCGAAGGAGACCTCGATGGCGGCGGCGAACACCTCGTCCTTCGTACCGAAGTAGTGGTGGACGAGGGCCGGGTCCACGCCCGCCGCCTTGGCGATGCCGCGTACGGAGGTCTTGTCGTAACCGCGCTCGGCGAACTCGGCGCGGGCCGCCTCCAGGATGCGCTCCCGCGCCCCGGGCCCCTCGACACCCTCGCCCCTGGCCGGCCGGCCCCGCCCTCTGCGCACGCCGCTCACGTGACGCTCACCGGAGCCCGGCGCAGCGGGGTCGGCGCCCCGCGGGACGGCCGCGCCGGGGCCCTGCCGGGCGGGTTCTCCGGCGCACCGGCGCGAGGCCGCACGGGGGCCCCGCCGGGCGCGTTCACAGGCCCCCCGCCGCAACGCCGCGACGCAGGCCCGCCGGGTGCGTTCACAGGCGCCCCGCCGCAAGGCCCCGTCGGAGTCCCACCGGGCGCGATCACAGGCCCCCCGCCGCAACGCCGCGCCGCAGGCCCGCCGGGTGCGTTCACAGGCGCCCCGCCGCAAGGCCCCGTCGGAGTCCCACCGGGCGCGATCACAGGCCCCCCGTCGAGGGGCCGCACCGGCGCCCCGTCGAGCAGCCCCACTGGGGCCCTGCGGGACGGCTTCTCCGGCGTACCGCCGCAACGCCGCACCCGTGCACCGCCGCAACGCCGCGTCGGCGCCACGGCGGGCGGGGTCATCGGATGCGGGCCGAGGACGCGAGGTGGAGCCGGGTGAAGGCCAGGGCCTCCGCCAGGTCGGCCTCGCGTTCGGCCGCGGACATGGCGCGCCGCGTGTTGACCTCGATGACGACATGGCCGTCGAAGCCGGAACGCGCCAGGTGCTCCAGGAGTTCGGCGCACGGCTGCGTGCCGCGCCCCGGGACCAGGTGCTCGTCCTTCGCGGAGCCGCGCCCGTCGGCGAGGTGGACGTGGCCGAGGCGGTCGCCCATGCGGCCCGCCATGTCCAGGGCGTCGACGCGGGCGGTCGCGGTGTGCGAGAGGTCGATCGTGTAGTGGCGGTAGTCGTCCTTGCTGACGTCCCACTCGGGCGCGTACGCGAGCATCTCGCGGTCCCGGTAGCGCCACGGGTACATGTTCTCGACGGCGAAGCGTACGTCCGTCTCGTTCGCCATCCGCCAGATGCCGTCGGTGAAGTCCCGGGCGTACTGGCGCTGCCAGCGGAACGGCGGGTGGACGACGACCGTCGACGCGCCGAGCTTCTCCGCCGCCGCCTGGGCGCGCTGCAGCTTCACCCACGGGTCGGTCGACCAGACCCGCTGGGTGATCAGCAGGCACGGCGCGTGGATCGCGAGGACGGGCACCTGGTGGTAGTCGGACAGGCGGCGCAGCGCCTCGATGTCCTGGCTCACGGGGTCGGTCCACACCATGACCTCGACGCCGTCGTAGCCGAGGCGCGCGGCGACCTCGAAGGCGGTCGCCGTCGACTCCGGATAGACCGAGGCCGTCGACAGGGCGACCTTCGCATCCGGGATGCGCACCACTGATTCCGACGTTTCAGCCACGAGGGACAGAGTACGGGCACCGGCTAGGGAGTCGGGAGGTGGTCCAGCCGACGCAGGATGACTCCCTCGCGCAGGGCCCATGGGCAGATCTCCAGTTCCTCGACCCCGAACAGGTCCATCGCACCCTCCCCGACCAGCGCTCCCGCCAGCAGCTGCGGCGCCCTGCCCTCGGAGACCCCGGGGAGGGTGCAGCGCTGTTCGGCGGTCATGGCGGCGAGCTTGGGGACCCACTCCTCCAGTGACGTACGACTCAGAACCCGCTCCACGTACAGACCCTCGCCCGATCCCGGCGCGCCGGCTATCCGGGCCAGCTGCTTGAACGTCTTGGACGTGGCGACGACGTGGTCCGGCCTGCCGAAGCGGGCGAACTCACCGACCGTGCGGGCGATCTGTGCCCGGACGTGGCGGCGCAGCGCCTTCACGTCGGCGGGGTCCGGCGGGTCGCCGGGCAGCCAGCCGGCAGTGAGCCGTCCCGCGCCGAGCGGCAGGGACACGGCCGCGTCGGGCTCCTCGTCGATCCCGTACGCGATCTCCAGGGAACCGCCGCCGATGTCCAGGAGCAGCAGCTTCCCGGCGGACCAGCCGAACCAGCGGCGGGCGGCGAGGAAGGTGAGGCGGGCCTCCTCCTCACCGGAGAGGACCTGGAGGTCGACGCCCGTCTCGTCCTTGACCCGCTTCAGTACGGCGTCGGCGTTGGCCGCGTCGCGGATGGCGGAGGTCGCGAAGGGCAGGACCTCCTCGCAGCCCTTGTCCTCGGCGGTGCGCAGCGCGTCGTGGGTGATGGTGATGAGCCGCTCGATGCCGTGCTCGCCGATGGCGCCGTCCGCGTCGAGCAGCTCGGCGAGCCGCAGCTCCGCCTTGTGGGAGTGGGCGGGCAGCGGCCGGGCGCCGGGGTGGGCGTCCATCACCAGCAGGTGCACTGTGTTCGAACCGACGTCGAGGACTCCGAGTCTCATGCCCTGAACGCTACTGCGCCTGGCGCATACGCTTGGTGTGTGCCAAAGACGAAGAAGGCGAAGCCCGCGAAGCCCGCGGTACCGGATGTTTCCGATGAAAAGGGACTGGACTTTCCCCGTGCGTGGGTGGAGTTCCCGGACCCGGCCGATGACGAGCAGGCCTTCCGCTGCGACCTGACGTGGCTGACGTCACGCTGGAGCTGCGTCTTCGGCAGCGGCTGCCAGGGCATCCAGGCGGGGCGCGCGGCCGACGGCTGCTGCACGCTGGGCGCGCACTTCTCGGACGAGGACGACGAGCAGCGCGTCGCGTCGCACGTGGCACGGCTCACGCCGGAGCTGTGGCAGTTCCACGACGAGGGCACGTCCGCCGGCGGCTGGGTACAGCTCGACGAGGACGGTGAGCGGCAGACGCGCCGCTGGGAGGGCTCGTGCATCTTCCAGAACCGGCCGGGGTTCACGGGCGGGGCGGGCTGTGCGCTGCACATTCTGGCGCTGCGGGAGGGCCGCGAGCCGCTTGAGACGAAGCCGGACGTCTGCTGGCAGCTGCCGGTGCGGCGTACGTACGACTGGATCGACCGCCCCGACGACACGCGGGTGCTGCAGATCTCGATCGGCGAGTACGACCGCCGGGGCTGGGGCCCGGGCGGCCATGACCTGCACTGGTGGTGCACGTCGGCGACGTCGGCGCACGGGGCCGGGGAGCCGGTGTACGTGACGTACCGCCCGGAGCTGACGGAGCTGATGGGCAAGGCGGCGTACGACGTGCTGGTCGAGCTGTGCGAGGCCCGCCTGGCGTCGCAGCTTCCGCTGGTGGCCCCGCACCCGGCGGACCCGGCGCTCTAGCCGGCGCGGTCAGCTCGGCGGCGGGTCCGTCGACGGGCTCGCCGTGGGCGGCGGGGTGTCCGAGGGCGTGGGGTCGGGCGAGGGCGGCGGGGTCGTCGGTGGTGGGGTGTGCGGCGGGGTCGGCGTCGGATCCGGGTCCGGGTCCGGGGCCTGGGACGGCGGTGGGGTGGTCGCCGGCATGGACGGGGTCGGGCGCGGGCCGTGGCCGGGGCGGGACGGCGGGCGGAACGCGCCGCGGCCGTCGATCTCCACCACCGCGCCCGCCGGGTCGACCCCGACGCGGGCGGTCCAGGCGCCCGCCGGTTCGCGGGTGTGGTCGACGGAGACGTACACCGTGACCGACTGCCCGGGGGTGAGCATGCCGGAGGAGCGGCTCGCGTAGAGCCATGGGGCGTCGGTCCACAGGGACCAGGCCACCGGCGCGCCGCCCGAGGCGGTGAGCGTGAGCATCGTGGTGTCGCCGTCGGACGGCTGCGCGGCGACCGTGATGCGGCCGGGGCCCGGGCGGCCGGGGGCGGCCGGCGGAGGGGGCGTGCCGGTGCTGATCACCTCGACGGAGACGTGCGGCGAGCCGCCGGGCGCGGGGCGGCCACCGGGTTCGGTACGGGCGCTGCCCGCGTTCTCGTAGGGGCCGGGGCGGCCCTCCGCCCCCCGCACGCCCCGGTCTTCGGCGTCGGCCGCGCTGACCGACGAACCGTCGTGCCCCTCGCCCGTCAGCGGCGCGCCCCGGTACGCCGCCCACAGGGCGAGCACCGGCGCCGCGACCACGGTGGCCACGACGGTGGTCGTCACCGCCCGCGCCCGCATCCGGTCGCGGCGGGCCGCGTGGTCCTTGGGGTCCAGAGGGAAGCCGTCGCGCCCGAACCGCGGGCCGCCCGACCGGGCACGCGGGACGTGCAGCATCGCGACGTACGCCGCCGCCCGCGGCGCCTCGACGAGCGGCAGTTTCGCGGGGGTCACGGACGAGCCGGGCCAGGGGCCGCCCGCCCCGGCGCGCTCGGCGGCGCGGCGGCAGAGCGGGCAGTCGTCGACGTGCCGGACGAGCTCGCGGCGCAGGGCGGCGGAGAGCAGCACCCGGTTGTCGCCGGTGAGCCGGGCGACGGCCGGGCAGCTACCGGTCTCGACGACGGCGAGCGCGGCGCGGGTGCGCTCCACCTCGCAGGCGGCGGCGGACAGCAGCTCGCGGGCCGCGAAGGCCTCCATGCCGAGGACGGCGGCGACCTGGGGTGCGGCGAGCTGGTGCCGTACGGCCAGTTCCAGCGCCTCGCGCTGCTCGGGCGTGGTGCCGGCGGCCTCGGGCCAGGCGAGCAGGGCCAGCTCGCGGTGGCGCTGTTCGGCGGTCTCCGGGGGGACGGGCGGGTCGGTGCACGGCACGTCCGGCCGCCCCGCGTACGCCCCCTGGCCCTGCCCTTGTCCCTGCCTCTTGCCGCGCCGCCGTTGTTCGCCGAGCTCGCGCAGACAGGCCCAGCGGGCGAGCGCGTAGAGCCAGGCCTTCCGCTCGGCGTCGCCGCCGGGACATCGCCCGAACTGCCGCTCGGAGATGGCCAGTACGTCGCCCAGCACCGTGGTCGCCACATCGTGGTCGCACAGCACGGACAGGCAGTACGTGAACAGGCCGTCCAGATACGGCTCGTACCGCGCCGGCGGGCACTGGGCCAGGGTGCGCGGCCCGGTCCGGGGCGCGCGGCGCGGTGCCAGGTGTGCGCCGGTGGTGTGCGTGGGGGTTTCCAGCCTGCTGCTTGTCACCCGGCGACCGTAGGCAGTAGAGGGCACACCCTTCGTACCCCTTCCACACTTTTAATCCTTACGGGTGAACGTATCCCTCAAAAGGGGACAGGACGCGCAGATTCCGCGCCGGTCACCCACCCACGTCCCTGATGTCCCGGTCGCCCCGCCAGCCCCGCGCGGGCGGCGTTGTCAGTGGGGCCCGCTACGGTCGTCCGCATGGCTGCCCGTACGAAATCCACCAAGGACAGGCCCTCCTACCGCTGCACCGAATGCGGCTGGACGACCGCCAAATGGCTCGGCCGCTGCCCCGAGTGCCAGGCATGGGGGACGGTGGAGGAGTACGGCGCGCCCGCTGTCCGTACCACTGCCGCGGGGCGCGTCTCCACCGCCGCGCTCCCGATCGGTCAAGTCGACGGCCGGCAGGCCGCCGCCCGGACGACCGGCGTGGACGAGCTGGACCGCGTCCTGGGTGGCGGGCTGGTGCCCGGCGCCGTCGTCCTCCTCGCGGGCGAGCCGGGCGTCGGCAAGTCCACCCTCCTGCTCGACGTCGCGGCGAAGGCGGCGAGCGACGACCACCGCACGCTGTACGTGACGGGTGAGGAGTCCGCGAGCCAGGTCCGGCTGCGGGCGGACCGGATCGGCGCGCTGAACGACCACCTGTACCTCGCGGCCGAGACGGACCTGTCGGCCGTCCTCGGGCACCTGGACGCCGTCAAACCGTCCCTCCTCGTCCTCGACTCCGTACAGACGGTCGCCTCCCCCGAGATCGACGGCGCGCCGGGCGGCATGGCGCAGGTCCGGGAGGTCGCCGGCGCGCTGATCCGCGCCTCCAAGGAGCGCGGCATGTCCACCCTCCTGGTGGGTCACGTCACCAAGGACGGCGCCATCGCGGGGCCCCGGCTGCTGGAACACCTCGTGGACGTCGTCCTGTCCTTCGAGGGCGACCGGCACGCCCGGCTGCGCCTCGTCCGCGGCGTCAAGAACCGGTACGGCGCCACCGACGAGGTCGGCTGCTTCGAGCTGCACGACGAGGGCATCACGGGGCTGGCCGACCCCTCGGGCCTCTTCCTCACCCGCCGCGCCGAGGCCGTGCCCGGCACCTGCCTGACCGTCACCCTCGAAGGGCGCCGGCCCCTGGTCGCGGAGGTCCAGGCGCTCACGGTCGACTCGCAGATCCCCTCGCCCCGCCGCACCACGTCCGGCCTGGAGACGTCCCGCGTCTCGATGATGCTGGCGGTCCTGGAGCAGCGCGGCCGGATCACCGCCCTCGGCAAGCGCGACATCTACTCGGCGACGGTCGGCGGGGTGAAGCTCTCGGAACCGGCCGCCGACCTGGCCGTCGCGCTGGCCCTGGCCTCGGCGGCCAGCGACACCCCACTGCCCAAGAACCTGGTCGCCATCGGCGAGGTCGGCCTCGCGGGCGAGGTCCGGCGCGTCACGGGCGTCCAGCGCCGCCTCGCCGAGGCCCACCGGCTGGGCTTCACCCATGCGCTGGTCCCGGTCGACCCGGGCAAGGTCCCCCCGGGCATGAAGGTCACGGAGGTCGCCGACATGGGCGACGCGCTGCGGGTGCTGCCCCGCGCGCGCCGCGCCCCTGCGCGGGAGGAGGCCCCCCGGGGCTGACGCCGCGCCCCGGAGACCCGCGGGCCCGCGGTGCACGACCGGGTCGGTCGCGGCCGGTGGGCCCGGTCGGGGGCCCCTCCGGGCCCACCTCCTGGCGGTCGGCGGGTGCCCACGCACACCCCAGCGGGGGCGGCCCTGCACGGCCCCTTACGCCCGGGAAAAGCCCTCACCGGGCCGCGGTCGGCGTACGACCGGGGCGGGGCCGTGCAGGGTCGTCCCCGCAGAGGTTGGCGGCGCCGTAACGGCTCCCGATCCGTCGTACCCAAGGCCGCCGGCCTCGTGGGGGTGCCCCCCTTCTGGGGGAGAGACGAGCCCGGAGGGGCCAGGCCCCCACGCACCGGGGGCGCCCGCCGTTCCGGCCGGGCACCGGGAACGGCACCGCCCCGGGTGGAGCCGCCGCAAGGGCACCGCCCCGTTCCGTTGTGCCCACCCGTCCCGCCCAGCGGGACGATTGCCCACAACGGACGGGGCGGGGCCTGGGCGGAACGACTGCCCACAACGGGACCCGCAAGCGGGACGACGCCCACAACCGGTAGGTGGTCGGTGCGGGGTCGCTAGACTTTGCCCAGGTCTCGCCCATCCGTACGAGCCGGAGGAGTGCAGTGGCAGCCAAGGACGGGGCAGCAGCTCCCGGAAAGTCCGGCGCGGGCTCCGGCAATGAAGCGCTGATGCGCGCTTCCCTGAGTGCGGTCGCGCCGGGTACGTCCCTGCGCGACGGTCTGGAGCGCATCCTCCGCGGGAACACCGGTGGGCTCATCGTCCTCGGCATGGACAAGACGGTCGAGTCGATGTGCACCGGCGGGTTCGTGCTGGACGTGGAGTTCACCGCGACCCGGCTGCGCGAGCTGTGCAAGCTGGACGGCGCGCTCATCCTCGACAAGGACATCACCAAGATCCTCCGGGCCGGCGTCCAGCTCGTCCCGGACGCGTCCATCCCCACCGAGGAGACCGGCACCCGCCACCGCACCGCGGACCGGGTCAGCAAGCAGTGCGGTTTCCCCGTCGTCTCCGTGTCGCAGTCGATGCGGCTGATCGCCCTGTACGTGGACGGTGAGCGCCGTGTCCTGGAGGAGTCGGCCGCGATCCTCTCCCGCGCCAACCAGGCCCTCGCCACCCTGGAGCGGTACAAGCTCCGCCTCGACGAGGTGGCCGGCACGCTCTCCGCGCTGGAGATCGAGGACCTGGTGACCGTCCGGGACGTCACCGCCGTCGCCCAGCGCCTGGAGATGGTGCGCCGGATCGCCACCGAGATCGCCGAGTACGTCGTCGAGCTGGGCACCGACGGTCGGCTGCTCGCCCTCCAGCTCGACGAGCTGATCGCGGGCGTCGAGCCGGAGCGGGAGCTGGTGGTCCGCGACTACGTACCGGAGCCCACCGCCAAGCGGTCCCGCACGGTCGCCGAGGCGCTCACCGAGCTGGACGCCCTCAGCCACGCCGAGCTGCTGGAGCTGCCCATCGTGGCCCGCGCCCTGGGCTACACCGGTTCGCCGGAGGCCCTCGACTCGGCGGTCTCGCCGCGCGGCTACCGGCTGCTGGCCAAGGTGCCGCGGCTGCCCGGCGCCATCATCGAGCGGCTCGTGGAGCACTTCGGCGGCCTGCAGAAGCTGCTCGCCGCGAGCGTCGACGACCTCCAGACCGTCGACGGGGTCGGCGAGGCGCGCGCCCGCAGCGTGCGCGAGGGACTGTCGCGGCTCGCCGAGTCGTCGATCCTGGAGCGGTACGTCTAGCCGGGCCGGCCCTCAGTCCTTGGACAGCGTGAACGACGCCGGCATCACCTTCACGCCCGGCACCGTCGCCTCGAGCAGGTAGGTGCCCGGCCCGGCGGCCGCCGCGGGCGGCGTCGCGCAGCGCGGCGCGCTCTGGCTGCGGTCCCACTCGACGGTGTGCGTGACGCTCCCGCCCGCCGGGACGCGCAGCCACAGGCTGCCGGATCCGCGCGGGCAGTCCTTCGACGACCAGACCTGGTCGGCCTCGGCGTCCTTGATGGTGAGCACGGCGGTCTTCGGCCCGAGGTCGGCCTTGCAGGTGGTGGCGGACGTGTTGCGGGCGACCAGCTGGAAGCGGGGCTTCTCGCCGGGCGCGTAGCTCACCTTGACGCTGCGCAGCGTCAACTTCAGTGAGCCGGGAGCGCAGTTGGGGAGCGGGGAGTTCGCCGGGACCTGAAGGCCGGTGCCGGCGCCGCCGGAGCCGGTGCCGCTAGAGGTACCCGCGCCGGTGTCGCCGCCCGTGCCGCCGGATTCCGGTCCCGTACCGTCACCGTCCGCGCCGCCCGGCGACGCCGTGTCGCCGTTCTTCCCGCCGTCCGCGCCACCTTCCGCGCCGCCGTCGCCCGCCCCGGGCCCGGACTCGTCGCGTCCGCCCGGCTGTTCGCTGATCGCCGTCCCCGGCCGGGACGGGCCCGGGGTGATGGAGGTCGCGGGAGCGGCCCCGTTGGAGCTGCCGCTGCCCTTCTTCCCGTCGTCGTCACCGGAACTGACGAACCATACGATCAGCAGCGCGAGCAGCGCGACCAGACTCGCCGCGACTGCCCTCCGTCGCCAGTAGATGGAGGAGGGAAGCGGCCCGACCGGATTGCGCAGAGATCCCACGGCGCAAACTGTACGAGAGATCTGCGCCAACTCCCGCCCCACCCGCCGCCCGTGCACCAAGTTTTGCCGATGATCACACTCGAACGCTCCGGCTGGCGGTCGGAAGCGTTCCGGACGCCAGGTACCGTCCGTAGCCATGAGCCAGGACCTCTACCTCGACATCACCGACCTCGCGCACGACAGCCCGGGCTGGCTGCGGCTGCTCGCCGAGCTGTGGACGGAGGCCGGCCTGCTGCTGTTCGGCGTGCTGTTCATCGCCGGCTGGTGGCGGGCGCGCCCCGCCGATTCCCGGGCCATGGCGCTCGCCGTCCTCGCGCCGCTGGGCACCGCGTTCGGGTACGTGGTCAGCGAGCTGCTGAAGTCGGTGGTGGACGAGGAGCGCCCGTGCCGCGCGGTGGCCGGGGCAGCCGCCTCGATCGTGGAGTGCCCGCCGTACGGCGACTGGTCCTTCCCGAGCAACCACTCGGCCATCGCCGGTGCCGCCGCCGTCGCCCTCGCCCTGGCGTGGCGCGGGATCGCCTGGCTGACCGTGCCGATGGCGCTCCTCATGGCCTTCTCGCGGGTCTTCGTCGGCGTGCACTACCCGCACGACGTGGCGGCCGGACTGGTGCTGGGCGCCCTGGCCACGGTGCTGTTCGTCACGCTGCTGACCGGGCCTACCCGGGCGCTGACCGACACGATGCGGATGAGCCGGTCGGCCACCGCCACGTGGCTGGCCGGGGCCGGGCCCGCCGTCCCCACGACGGCTCCGGACCGCGCCGTGTCCCGGCGGCGCCGGGAGCCGATGCACCGCCGTTCCTGAGGAACGTGCCAGGATCGGGGGTGTCATGACTGCGATCCCCTCCACCCCCGAAGCCAGGCCCGAAACCACGCCCGGGTCCGGGCCCGACGCCCTCGGCCTGCACGCGCCCGTGCTCGCCTGGTTCGAGCAGAACGCCCGCGACCTCCCCTGGCGCCGCCCCGAGGCCGGCGCCTGGGGGGTGATGGTCAGCGAGTTCATGCTCCAGCAGACCCCGGTCAGCCGGGTGCTCCCGGTGTACGAGCAGTGGCTGGCCCGCTGGCCCCGCCCCGCCGACCTGGCCGCCGAGGCCCCCGGTGAGGCCGTACGCGCCTGGGGCCGGCTCGGCTATCCGCGCCGGGCGCTGCGGCTGCACGGCGCGGCGGTCGCGATAACGGAACGGCACGGCGGTGACGTACCGAGCGATCACGCGCAGCTGCTCGCGCTGCCGGGCATCGGCGAGTACACGGCCGCGGCGGTGGCGTCGTTCGCGTACGGGCAGCGTCATGCCGTGCTGGACACCAACGTGCGGCGGGTGTTCGCCCGGTCGGTGACGGGCGTGCAGTACCCGCCGAACGCCACCACCGCCGCCGAGCGGAAGCTGGCGCGCGCGCTGCTGCCGGACGACGAGCGGACGGCGGCCCGCTGGGCGGCGGCCTCCATGGAGCTGGGCGCCCTGGTGTGCACGGCCAGGAACGAGGACTGCGCCCGCTGCCCGGTCGCCCGGCAGTGCGCCTGGCGGCTGGCGGGCAAGCCGGCCCACGACGGCCCGGCCCGGCGCGGCCAGACGTACGCGGGTACGGACCGCCAGGTGCGCGGCCGGCTGCTCGCGGTGCTGCGCGAGGCGGTGACCCCGGTGGAGCAGGCCGCGCTGGACGCGGTCTGGCACGACCCGGTGCAGCGCGCCCGCGCTCTGGACGGCCTGGTCGCGGACGGCCTGGTCGAGCCCCTGGACGGCGGCCGGTACCGGCTCCCGGCGGGGTGAGGCGTACGGAGCCGGGGTCCGTCCCCGGCTGTGTAACACCATCGCTGTTACACAACCGATGGCCAGCCGTGCGTCCGCCGACGGTCTGCGCGGACAACCCCGTGACAACCGCTCCGTAGCGTCTCCCGACGTAAGCACCACACGGGGTTTCACGGGGATCGGAGGCGGTTCGGGATGTCGCACGGCGAAGTGCTCGAATTCGAGGAGTACGTACGCACACGGCAGGACGCTCTGCTGCGCAGCGCCCGGCGTCTCGTCCCCGACCCGGTCGACGCGCAGGACCTGCTGCAGACGGCGCTGGCCCGGACGTACGGCCGCTGGGACGGCATAGCGGACAAGGCCCTCGCCGACGCGTACCTCCGCCGCGTGATGATCAATACGCGTACGGAGTGGTGGCGCGCCCGCAAGCTGGAGGAGGTGCCCACCGAGCAGCTGCCGGACGCGTCGGTCGACGACGCCACCGAGCAGCACGCCGACCGGGCCCTGCTGATGGACATCCTGAAGGTGCTGGCGCCCAAGCAGCGCAGCGTCGTCGTGCTGCGGCACTGGGAGCAGATGAGCACCGAGGAGACGGCCGCCGCGCTGGGCATGTCGACCGGTACGGTGAAGTCCACGCTTCACCGGGCGCTCGCCCGCCTCCGCCAGGAGCTGGAGAGCCGGGACGTCGGCGCCCGTGCCCTGGAGCGTACGGAACGCAGTGACGAGCGGGGGCGGGAGCGGTGCGCGGCCTGAGCGCCAGAGACAACGGGAGCCGGAGCGGTACCGGCGGGTTCCGGGCGGCGGGTACCACGGCGATGGCCGTGGCCGCCGCCCTCGGCCTGCTCACCGCCGGTTGCTCCACCGGCGGCACGGGGACGCGCGACGAGGGCGCGGCCAGGACCGACCAGGGCACGCCGTCGACCGCGCCGGCTCCCACGTCGGCGGCGTCGTCGCCGGTGAAGAAGGTGAACGCGGTCCGGCTGATCATGAACGATCCGAAGGTCAGCGACCAGGTCAAGGACGACCTCAAGCCGTGCGTGGCGGACGCCTACCCGGTGGACACCTCGTACGGGAACCTCACCGACTCCGGTACGCCGGATGTCGTGGTGAACGTGCTGACGTGCGGTGACGCCGTGGGCGTCGGGACGTATGTGTACCGTCTGGGCGGCGCCAAGGACGACGCCAAGGGCACCGCGTACGAGAATGTCTTCTCCCTGGAGGAGCCTGCCGTCTATTCGGCGATCGACCGCGGCGACCTGGTCGTCACCAAGCAGGTGTACGCGGAGGACGACCCGGTGTCGTACCCCTCCGGCGAGGACGTGGTCACCTACCGGTGGACGGGCAACAAGTTCACCGAGCACGACCGGGTGCACAACGAGTACAGCAAGACGGTCGGGGACGGCGGCATCGACGGCCCCGACGCCGAGCCGACCCCGGCGCCCAAGAACTGACGGAGCACGGAGAGAAGACGGCGATGGCCGAGACCCATGTCCTGTTCGTGGAGGACGACGACGTCATCCGTGAGGCCACGCAGCTCGCCCTGGAGCGGGACGGCTTCGCGGTGACCGCGATGCCGGACGGGCTGTCCGGTCTGGAGTCCTTCCGGCGGCGGCAGCCGGACATCGCGCTGCTGGACGTGATGCTGCCGGGCATGGACGGCGTGAGCCTGTGCCGGCGCATCCGCGACGAGTCGACCGTGCCGGTGATCATGCTGTCGGCCCGCGCCGACTCGATCGACGTGGTGCTGGGCCTGGAGGCCGGCGCCGACGACTACGTCACCAAGCCGTTCGACGGCGCGGTGCTGGTCGCCCGGATCCGCGCCGTGCTGCGCCGCTTCGGCCACGCGGGCGGGCCGGCGGGCGGGGCGGGCGGCGGTGACGCGGACCGGGCCGGGCAGGACCAGGGCGGCGTGCTGGTCTTCGGCGACCTGGAGGTCGACACCGACGGCATGGAGGTCCGCAGGGGCGGCGCCCCGGTGGCGCTGACCCCGACGGAGATGCGGCTGCTGCTGGAATTCTCCTCCGCGCCGGGCACCGTCCTGTCGCGCGACAAGCTGCTGGAGCGGGTCTGGGACTACGGCTGGGGCGGCGACACGCGCGTCGTGGACGTCCACGTACAGCGGCTGCGCACCAAGATCGGCCAGGACCGGATCGAGACGGTCCGCGGCTTCGGCTACAAGCTCAAGGCATGAAGCCGCCGGTCCTGCGCACGGGCGTCAGATGGAAGATCTCGATCGCCATCGCCGCCGTGGGCGCCCTGGTCGCGGTCGCGCTCAGCCTCGTCGTGCACAACGCCGCCCGCGTCTCGATGCTCGGCAACGCGCGTGACGTACAGATGGAGCGGCTGATGTTCGCCCAGCGGATGTACGAGTCGGCGAAGCCGAAGACCGACCCCAAGTTCGGGGCGAAGCTCAACGACCCGGCGCTGCCGCCGGAGCTGGACGAGCTCATAGGAAAGAAGCGGCGCGGGACGTACGTGCAGGAGCACGAGGACGGCCCGCCGGACGTGTGGGCCGCCGTGCCGCTGGGCAACGGGGACGTGCTGTCGCTGCACAGCCCGTTCGCCAGCCGCAGCACGACGATCATGAAGGACCTGGACGAGGCGCTGATCGTCGGCTCGGTGTCGGTGGTCTTCGGCGGCTGCGCGCTGGGCGTGCTGATCGGCGGCCAGCTCTCGCGCCGGCTGCGCAAGGCGGCCACGGCGGCCGGGAAGGTCGCCCAGGGCAATACGGAGGTGCGGGTCCGGGACGCCATCGGCGGTGTCGTACGCGATGAGACGGACGAGCTCGCGCGGGCGGTGGACGCCCTGACGGACGCGCTGAACGAGCGGATCGAGGCGGAGCGGCGGGTCACCGCGGACATCGCGCACGAGTTGCGTACGCCGGTGACGGGGCTGCTCACGGCCGCCGAGCTGCTGCCGCCCGGGCGGCCGACCGAACTGGTGCGGGACCGGGCGCAGGCGATGCGCACGCTGGTCGAGGACGTGCTGGAGGTGGCCCGGCTGGACAGTGCCTCGGAGCGGGCCGAGCTTCAGGAGATCGCGCTCGGGGAGTTCGTCGAGCGCCGGGTGGTGGCGCTGTACCCGGACGCGGTGGTGCGGGTGGTGCACGAGTCGTGGGTGAACACCGATCCGCGCCGGCTGGAGCGGATCCTGGGCAACCTGCTGGCCAACGCCGCCAAGCACGGCAGGGGGCCGGTGGAGGTCACGGTCGAGGGCCGGGTGGTGCGGGTCCGCGACCACGGGCCGGGTTTCCCGGAGGCGCTGCTGCGGGAGGGCCCGAGCCGTTTCCGTACGGGCGCCAGCGACCGGGCCGGGCACGGTCACGGCCTGGGCCTGACGATCGCGGCGGGCCAGGCCCGGGTCCTGGGCGCCCGGCTGACCTTCCGCAACGCGGCCCCCTCGGGCACCGCCCCGGGGGCGGGGGGCGCGATCGCGGTGCTGTGGCTCCCGGAACACGCCCCGACGTCGACGGGCAGTTTCCCGATACTCCAGTTCCCCGGCACGCCCTGACGGCCGGGCGTGCCGGACGACGACGGCGACCCCGGGGAGCGGCGTGATGCCGTCCTCGAAGTCGCCGTCGGTCACAGGGCTGAGCGTCAGATGATGACGCCCTCGGAGCGCAGGAACTTGGCCGGGTTGAGCGCGGAGCCGTAGTTCGGGGTCGTACGGATCTCGAAGTGCAGGTGCGGGCCGGAGGAGTTTCCGGTGTTGCCGGACCGCGCGATGGTCTCGCCGGTCTTCACGGTCTCGCCGATGTGGACGTTGATCTTCGACAGGTGCGCGTACTGGGAGTACGTGCCGTTGGCGTGCTTGACCACGATGGCGTTGCCGTACGCCGGGCCGTCGCCGCCACCGTTCGGGCCGGCCTTCACGACGACACCGGAGTGGGCGGCCTTGACCACGGTGCCGACCGGGACGGCGAAGTCCTGGCCGGAGTGCTTGTGGGACCACATGGAGCCGCCCTGGTTGAAGGAGGCGGTCAGGGTGTAGCCGCCGGTGACCGGCTTGACCCAGGACGTGGCCTTCTTGGCGGCGGCCTTCTTGGCGAGGGCGGCCTTCTTGGCGGCGTTGGCCGCGGCGGCCTTCTTCGCGGCGGCCTTCTTGGCGGCGGCGGCCTTGGCGGCCTGCTTGACGGCGGCCGCCTTCTTCGCGGCGGCGGCCTTGGCCTGCGCCGCCTGGGCCTCGGCCTGCGCGGCGACGGCGGCGGCGGGGCCCGAGAGGGGGGCGGTCTTGCTGTCGGCGGCGACGGCGGCACCGCCTCCGAACACCATCGACGCTCCCATGCCGGCGGCGGCGAGGGCGACGGCGGCGTTACGGGCGGGATGCTTGACGCGCTTCGACATACGGGGAAGTCCTCCGGACAAGAACGGACCCGACGCGAAGGGCGCGCCGGGCGGTTGGGCTCATCCTTGGTAACCCGCCCACCCATCCCACCTCAAACCGCCCATCTACGACATCTGGTCGTAGATGCCCCGGTGTGACGTGGGCTCTTGACGCGCCGCCCCAAGACAGGGGAAGAGCCCGAAATGTCCTTAGAAAGCAAGGTTTATCCCTATGGCGCCCCCCGCCACCTGGCGCTTTCCGTCCTGCTCACCGCCGCCTCACCCGCCACCCGCCCGCCGGGCCACCGCGCACGGCCCCGAAACGGCACCTCCTACCCGCCCGGACGCACTATTCCACCTAGTACCGCCCAAAACGCCTGTGCGCCTTGTCACGGCCACCGGGCCGGAAGCCCTCCCCTTCTGGGACCAAGGACCCGGAACCCCGGCTACTCTCGACGCGTCGGCTGACACGCCGTGGCTCCGGGGGGACGCACATGGATCCAGCACTCATTCGCCTCGCGTCGAGCGCGATCACACCCCTGATCAAGAAGCTCTTCGTCCAGGAAGGCCCCGGCGCCGGGCTGACCGGGCAGCGCATCCGCCTCTCCCGGCTGGTCTCCTTCCGTGGCGAGCAGCGCACGCTCACCGAGCGGGACGTACGCAAGCTCGCCGGACGGCTCGTCGCCGACGCGCTCACCGTCCCCGGCGAGCCGCCGTTCCCGCCCGACGAGGCCCAAGCCGTCGCGGACGCCCTCGCCCGCACCCTGCTCGCCCTCGGCGACCTCGACATGAACGACGTCCAAGCCGTCCGGCTCGGCCACCGCGAGCTGGCGGGCCGCCTGCGCGGCGCCGCCCCGGCGCCCGCCGGGCTGTCGACCGACGCGGCACTCTTCCTGGAGTCGATCACCGAGTGGGCCTGCCTGCACGTCCTGCACTTCTTCACCCAGCGCTCGACCTTCGTCGCCCGCACCCTGGTGGAGCAGAGCCGCACGCAGGCGGAGCTGATCGCCAAGGTGGACGCCCTCATCGCCCGTACGCCCCGGCCCTTCGCGCAGGACGCGGCCTTCGAGCACCGCTACCGCGCGTACGTCGCGAAGAAGCACGGCAGCCTGACGATCTACGGCATCGACCTGCACAACTCGCCGGACGCCTGGCCGCTGGACGTGGCGTACCTGTCGCTGGAGGCGAGCGCGCCGGAGACACCGCCGCAAGCCGACCTCACGTCCGTCCGCGAAACGGTCAACACCCTCCTCGCCCACCGCGCCGCCCAGGGCCCCCGCCCCGCCGACCAGGCCCTGGCGCAGCAAGCCCGCGTCCTGCTGCGCGGGGTCGCCGGCTCGGGCAAGACCACGCTGGTCCAGTGGCTGGCCGTGTCCGCGTCCCGGAGTGCTCCCGACGAACGTATGGCGTACCTCGGCGACCGCGTCCCCTTCGTCCTCCCGCTACGCACCCTCACCCGCCACGGGGAACGGCTCCCCGCACCTGACCGTTTCCTGTCGGCCGTCGGATGCCCCCTCACCCCGCCCGACGGATGGGCCGACCGCGTACTGACGTCCGGGCGCGGCCTCGTCCTGGTCGACGGGATCGACGAGATCCCCGAGCCGGAGCGTGACCGGACCCGCCGCTGGCTGCGTGACCTACTGGCGGCGTACGACAGCGGCAACCGCTGGCTCGTCACCTCCCGCCCCTCCGCCGTACGCGACGACTGGCTGGCCCCGGAGGGCTTCACCGAGCTCACGCTGTCCCCGATGAGCCGCACGGGGGTGATCGCGTTCGTACGCCGCTGGCACGCAGCGGCGGGCCCGGACGCCGCCTCGTACGAGCAGCCGCTCCTCGACGCCCTCCGCACCAAGCAGGACCTCGCCCGCCTCGCCACCAACCCCCTGATGTGCGGCCTGCTCTGCGCCCTGCACCGCGACCGCCGCGGCTTCCTCCCGCGCGGCCGCAAGGGCCTGTACGACGCCGCCCTCGACATGCTGCTCGCCCGCCGCGACCGGGAGCGCGACATGGGCGACCCGACGGGCGTCGACCTGGGCGAGGCCCCGCAGATCCGGCTGATCCAGCGGCTCGCGTACTGGCTCACGATCAACGGCCGTACGGAGATGGACCGCTCCCGCGCCGAGACCATCGTGCTCGACGCCATCCCGGCCATCCCGGACGCCGCGGCCATCGGCAGGCCGGAGGCGGTCTTCCAGCACCTGCTCCAGCGCAGCGGCCTGCTCCGCGAACCGGGCCCGGGCGCCGTGGACTTCGTCCACCGGACCTTCCAGGACTACCTCGCCGCCAAGGCCATCGTCGACGACTGGCACGTCGGCGTCCTGACCGGCCACGCGGGCGACGACCAGTGGGAGGACGTCATCCGCATGGCGGTCGCCCACGCCCGGCCGCGCGAATGCGCCGAGATCTTCACGGAGCTGCTGAAGGCCGCCGACCGCGCCACCGACCGCCGCGCCCAGCTCCGCGTCCTCTTCGTCGCCGCGGCCGCCCTCGAACACGCCACGGAGCTCGCCCCGGACATCCAGCGCGCCCTCCTGGACCGCACGGCCGAGGTCATCCCGCCCCGTACGCCTCAGGAGGCCCGCGAACTGGCCACGGTGGGCCCGGTGGTGCTGGACCTGTTGCCGGGCCCGGAGGGGCTGGACGACGAGCAGGCGCGGATGGTGGTGACCACGGCGACGCACATCCGGTCGGATGCGGCGCTGCCGTACCTGGCGCAATTCGCCGAGCACGCGAGTCTGCCGGTGCGTGCCCAGCTCATGTGGGCCTGGTCCCGCTTCGACACGGCCGCGTACGCGGAGGAGGTCGTCGCGCGGCTCGGTCCCGAGGGGCTGGACTTCACGGTCGCCTCGGACGAGCAGGCCCACGAGCTGATGCGCCTCGGCCTGCGGCCCACCCGGCTCGATCTCAGGAAGCACCTTTCCGACGCGCTGCTGTCCGAGCTCCTCGGGCACTGTGATCCCGCCCACCTGGCTCTGGAGCGCGAGGGAACCAGTCCTGACCTCAGCTGCCTCCGTCCGCTCGAGCGGCTGGAAACGCTGCACCTCGACCTGGCTCAAGAGGCGGAATGGAGCCTCACCTGCCTGCCCCCGAAAGCCCCTTTGGGCTTTATCTACATGCGGGAACCGGCGGAGGAAGGACTGAAGGGGCTGCGCCGCTACCCGACTCTGGACTACGTCGCCGGCACGGGGCGTCTGTCGGAGGACGACTGGTGGGAGCTGGCCGCTCTGCCGCTCCTGGCCGGCGTCTCGTGCGAAGTGGGTTCACTGGCCTTCTGCCCCGGCACTCTGAGCTTTCCCGGTGTCAGCTATGCCGGCATCGGGTTCTTCACCGACCACTCGGCCCTGCACCGGCTGGTGACCGTGTTTCCCGCCGTGGAGCGCCTCGGCCTGATCAGCGCCGTCGCGGAGTCGGGAGTCCCGTTCGATGTCTCGCCGCTGGCCGATCTGCCGCGGCTGAAGCGCATCGACGCCCGCCGCCTGCGACTCACCGGTACCGAACGCCTCTCCCCCGGGATCCAGATCATCACCATGTGACCTCGCCCCGCCTCCTTCCCACCCCACCCCCGCTCCGCCATCCTCCTCCCCATGAGCAGACACGTGACGCGCGTCACCGCCCTCGCCTTAGGGCTCGCCGGGCTCCTCGCGGGGAGCAGCCTCCCCGCCGGGGCGGGGCCCTCCGACACCGGTCTGAAGGGCGCCATCGACACGATCCTCGCCGACCCCCGGCTCGACGGCGGCGCCGCGAGCGTCGTCGTCGCCGACGCCTCGTCCGGCGACACCCTCTACCAGCGTGACGCCGGCGACCGCCTGATGCCCGCCTCCAACACCAAGATCCCCACCTCCGTCGCCGCCATGGCACTGCTCGGCCCCGAGTACCGCTTCCGTACGGAGGTGCTGTCCACCGCCGGCCCCAAGGGCGGCGTCCTGCACGGCGATCTGTACGTGCGCGGGACGGGCGACCCCACCACCCTCGCCAAGGACTACGACGCGCTGGCCGCCCGGGTCGCCGCCTCCGGAATCCGGCGGGTGACCGGCCGGCTGGTCGCCGACGACACCAGGTTCGACACGAACCGGCTGGGCCGTTCCTGGGCCGCCGACGACGAGTCGTCGTACTACTCGGCGCAGATCTCGCCCCTCACGGTCGCGCCGGACACCGACTACGACTCCGGCACGGTCGTCGTCGAGGCGGCCCCCGCCGGCCGCGCGGGCGCGAAACCGCGCGTCTCCCTGACCCCCGCCACCGACTACGTACGCGTCGACAACCGCGCCACCACCGTCCCCGCCGGCCGCCCCGGCACCCTCACCATCGAGCGGGAGCACGGCACGAACACCATCACCGTCGCCGGTGAGATCCCCCTGCAGGGCTCACCCGCCAAGGAGTGGGTCACCGTCTGGGAGCCCACCGGCTACGCCGCCGCCGTCTTCACCGACGCCCTCGCCGCCCATGGCGTACGCATCGACGGGCCGCCCCGCCTCGGGGCACCGACCCCCGCCCACGCCAAGGCCCTGGCCACGCACAGCTCCATGCCGCTCAAGGACCTCATGCGTCCCTTCATGAAGCTGTCCAACAACATGCACGCCGAGACCCTCACCAAGACCATCGGGTACGAGACGTCCGGCCGCGGCACGTGGAGCGCGGGCCTCGCCGCCATCGGCACGTACCTGAAGGAGCAGGGCGTACAGACGTCGACCGTCCGCCAGGTCGACGGCTCCGGTCTGTCCCGGATGAACCTGTTCCCCGCCGCCCTGAACACCCGTGCCAAGACGGGCACCCTGACCGGTGCCTCCGGCCTCTCCGGGTACGTCACGGACGTCGGCGGCCGCCGTCTCGTCTACTCCATCGTCCTCAACAACCACCTGGCGTCGTCCGTGAAGAGCATCGAGGACGCCATCGTCGTGACCCTTGCCAGGTCCGACACGGCCAAGGGCGCCATCACCGCCGTACCGCCGTCCCGCATCCGCTCCTCGGAACCGTCCGCCGACCTCGAATGCTCCTGGCGCAAGCCGAACCCCTGCTGAGAACGCGGACAGGGGCTGCCCAGTGGGCAGCCCCTGTCCGTCGGTCCGTCAGCGGTGGTTACCGCTTACGCGTCCTTCGAGAGGTTCGGGCCGGCGCCGCCGGCGGCCTGCTCGATCGGGGGGACGTCCGGCAGAGCGGACTTCTCCTCGCCGCGGAAGGTGAACTTCTTTTCCTCACCCTCACCCTCGGTGTCCACGACCACGATGTGACCGGGGCGCAGCTCGCCGAAGAGGATCTTCTCCGACAGGATGTCCTCGATCTCGCGCTGGATCGTCCGGCGCAGCGGCCGGGCGCCCATCACGGGGTCGTAGCCGTGCTTGGCCAGGAGCTCCTTGGCGGAACCGCTGAGCTCGATGCCCATGTCGCGGTCCTTCAGGCGCTCGTCCACCTTGGCGATCATCAGGTCGACGATCTGGATGATGTCTTCCTGGCTGAGCTGGTGGAAGACGACCGTGTCGTCGACACGGTTGAGGAACTCGGGCCGGAAGTGCTGCTTCAGCTCTTCGTTGACCTTCGCCTTCATCCGGTCGTAACCGGTCTTGACGTCGCCCTGTGCCGCGAAGCCCAGGTTGAAGCCCTTGGAGATGTCCCGGGTCCCGAGGTTGGTCGTCATGATGATGACCGTGTTCTTGAAGTCCACGACCCGGCCCTGGGAGTCGGTCAGGCGACCGTCCTCCAGGATCTGGAGAAGGGAATTGAAGATATCGGGGTGGGCCTTCTCGACCTCGTCGAAGAGGACGACGGAGAACGGCTTGCGGCGCACCTTCTCGGTGAGCTGGCCGCCCTCTTCGTAACCCACGTATCCGGGCGGGGAACCGAAGAGGCGGGAAACCGTGTGCTTCTCGCTGAACTCCGACATGTCGAGGGAGATCATCGCGTCCTCGTCGCCGAAGAGGAATTCGGCGAGCGTCTTGGACAGCTCGGTCTTACCGACACCGGACGGGCCGGCGAAGATGAACGAGCCACCCGGGCGCTTGGGGTCCTTCAGGCCGGCGCGCGTACGGCGGATCGCCTGCGACAGGGCCTTGATGGCGTCCTTCTGCCCGATGACGCGCTTGTGGAGCTCGTCCTCCATGCGCAGCAGGCGGGAGGACTCCTCCTCCGTGAGCTTGAAGACCGGAATGCCGGTGGCGGTCGCGAGGACCTCGGCGATCAGCTCGCCGTCGACCTCCGCGACGACGTCCATGTCGCCGGCCTTCCACTCCTTCTCCCGCTTGGCCTTCGCCGCCAGCAGCTGCTTCTCCTTGTCGCGGAGAGACGCCGCCTTCTCGAAGTCCTGGGAGTCGATCGCGGACTCCTTGTCCCGGCGGACGGCCGCGATCTTCTCGTCGAACTCGCGGAGGTCCGGCGGCGCGGTCATCCGGCGGATGCGCATCCGGGAGCCGGCCTCGTCGATCAGGTCGATCGCCTTGTCCGGCAGGAAGCGGTCCGAGATGTACCGGTCGGCCAGGGTGGCGGCCTGGACCAGCGCCTCGTCCGTGATGGAGACCCGGTGGTGCGCCTCGTAACGGTCGCGCAGGCCCTTGAGGATCTCGATGGTGTGCGGCAGCGACGGCTCCGCGACCTGGATGGGCTGGAAGCGGCGCTCCAGGGCCGCGTCCTTCTCCAGGTACTTGCGGTACTCGTCCAGCGTGGTGGCGCCGATGGTCTGCAGCTCACCACGGGCCAGCATCGGCTTCAGGATGGACGCCGCGTCGATCGCGCCCTCGGCGGCACCCGCACCCACCAGGGTGTGGAGCTCGTCGATGAACAGGATGATGTCGCCGCGGGTGCGGATCTCCTTGAGGACCTTCTTCAGGCGCTCCTCGAAGTCACCGCGGTAGCGGGAGCCGGCGACGAGCGCGCCCAGGTCGAGGGTGTAGAGGTGCTTGTCCTTGAGGGTCTCGGGCACCTCGCCCTTGACGATGGCCTGCGCCAGGCCCTCGACGACCGCCGTCTTGCCGACGCCGGGCTCGCCGATGAGGACCGGGTTGTTCTTGGTCCGGCGGGACAGCACCTGCATGACCCGCTCGATCTCCTTCTCGCGCCCGATGACCGGGTCGAGCTTGGACTCACGAGCGGCCTGGGTGAGGTTCCGGCCGAACTGGTCGAGGACCAGGGACGTGGAGGGAGTGCCCTCGGCAGGGCCACCGGCGGTGGCGGCTTCCTTGCCCTGGTAGCCGGAGAGCAGCTGGATGACCTGCTGCCGCACCCGGTTGAGATCGGCGCCCAGCTTCACGAGGACCTGGGCGGCGACGCCCTCGCCCTCGCGGATCAGGCCGAGCAGGATGTGCTCGGTGCCGATGTAGTTGTGGCCCAGCTGAAGGGCCTCGCGGAGCGACAGCTCCAGGACCTTCTTGGCACGGGGCGTGAAGGGGATGTGCCCGGACGGGGCCTGCTGGCCCTGGCCGATGATCTCCTCCACCTGCTGGCGGACCGCCTCGAGCGAAATCCCGAGGCTCTCCAGGGCCTTAGCGGCGACACCCTCACCCTCGTGGATAAGGCCCAGGAGGATGTGCTCGGTGCCGATGTAGTTGTGGTTGAGCATCCGGGCTTCTTCCTGAGCCAGGACGACAACCCGCCGCGCGCGGTCGGTGAACCTCTCGAACATCGTTAATCGCTCCTCAGAGCGGTCAGGCAGTAAGGGGTCGGTCCCCTCCCTGTCCTTCCGCAGCTTAGTCCCGCAAGCGGGGACCGCTCATTCCAACTGCCGACACCCGTCTCTGGCCTCCTGACCCGAACGCCGACAAATGCTCCAACCCAATGGTCCGAGACGATGTTCCCGCAGGCCAGGCACTTACCCTCACCGGCAGTACGCCGATGGCGAACGTGAGACGCCCGATCCGTGCGTGTCGCCCCTCCCCACTAGGAATGTCTTACCCGTAAGCACTGACACTCCATGCGGCGTACCCCGGTTCCCTCAGCTAAGGGCGAACACCCTTGCGCTCCCCCACACCGCCACGCGCCACCCCGAACCCGTACGCACAGTAGCGATCCGTCGCGATGCGTAACCCGGAGGAACGGTCGCGAGTTCCCCGGGCATGGCCTTCACCGCTTCGCACCCCCTGCACGGCGTCGCCTCGTGGTACGAGCACGAGCTCGGCTGGGCCACGGCGAAGGGCGGCGGCGAAAGACCGGTGGAGTTGCTCACGGGGCTGCGCTTCGACGCCCTGGAGCTGCCTGCCGCCGCCGGGTTCGCCGTGCTGCGGCGGCTCGGTGGCCAGTGGCCCGTCGCCCTCGCGGGGCGCAGGATGCGGCTGCTGGTGGCCGCGGGCGCCGCCGACGAGCTGCCGGGGCTGCTCGACTGGCTGGAGTGGGGCGGGATCGCGCTCGACCTGGCCGCCCTGGGCGCCGGTGACCGGATGACCGCTCCGATTCCCCCAGGATGGAGCGGATCCGGTTCACCTGGCGCCGCTTCGTGGCTGCGCCCCCCCGAACCCGGGCGCGAAGTGGAGCCGACGCTCCCGGCCATGTCGGCCGTGGGGGGCGGCGCCGGCGCCCCCTGCCTGGTACGACTCGTGGACGCGGCGGCATCGGAATGTCACCGGGTCCGGTTGCTGGGTGCGGACCGCACTCAGCGGTTGGCGTCCTCGTAAGCCTGCTTGATATCGGCGGGCACGCGGCCGCGGTCGTTCACGTTGTAGCCATTCTCCTTGGCCCATGCGCGAATCTTCGCGGTGTCGGGGCTGCCACCCGCGGCGGCCCGTCCCTTGCCACGGCCGGCCGAGGCGCGGCCACCGGTGCGACGGCCGCTCTTGGTGTACGGCTCCAGCAGGCCACGAAGCTTGTCCGCATTGGCGGTGGTGAGGTCGATCTCGTAGGTCTTGCCGTCCAGAGCGAACGTCACCGTCTCGTCCGCCTCGCCACCGTCGAGGTCGTCGACAAGAAGGACCTGAACCTTCTGTGCCACCGGATTTCCTTTCATCGAAAATGCAGTACGCGGAAAGGAAACCGCTTTTCTCTGGAAAACACAAACCCCTGGGAGAGGTTCAGATCCCGGAGGACACGGGAAACGTGCGCGATTCGGACATAGGGATCACAGGTGCAGAAGCATCCGGCTGTTGCCCAGGGTGTTCGGCTTCACTCGTTCGAGACCGAGGAACTCGGCGACGCCCTCGTCATAGGAACGGAGGAGCTCGGTGTAGACATCTCCGTCGACCGGCGTCTCGCCGATCTCGACGAAGCCGTGCTTCGCGAAGAAGTCCACTTCGAAGGTCAGGCAGAAAACCCGGCGGACGCCGAGCCAGCGGGCGGTGTGCAGCAACTTGTCGAGCACTTGATGACCGATGCCGGCGCCCTTGAAGTCGGGATCAACCGCGAGAGTACGCACTTCGGCGAGGTCTTCCCACATCACATGCAGCGCCCCACAGCCGACGACGGTGCCGTCCTCGTCGCGTTCCGCGACCCAGAACTCCTGGATGTCCTCGTAAAGCGTCACGGTCGCTTTGTCGAGCAGGATGCCTTCGGTGACGTACGGATCGACGAGTCGGCGGACCGCCTGCACATCACCGGTACGGGCCCGGCGCACCGTCACGGCTTTCGCCGCGGCATTCGACGGCGGGGCCTGCCCGGCCGGGGGCGGAACGTCGGGGGACGAGGAGGACGACGACATGGCTGGACGCTATCGCCCCTCTCCCGCCTCCCCCTCGGCGGGCTCTTCGGGGGGTTGCGCCTCCACGGGGCGCTCCGGTTCCTCAGGGGTGTCCCCTTGCACGATACGGACGGCGGCGTTCAGCGCCTCTCGTTGCTCCGGCGACATCATGCCGAAGAAGGCCACGAGAGCGGCGGCGGGGTTGTCGCTCTTCGACCAGGCTTCGTTCATCAGTGCGGCCGAGTAGGCGGCACGGGTGGAGACCGCCGTATATCGATAGGCGCGGCCCGAGACTTCCCGGCGCACCCAGCCCTTCTGATGGAGATTGTCCATTACGGTCATGACCGTCGTGTAGGCGATGGACCGTTCCTGCTGGAGATCCTCCAGGACTTCCCGGACGGTGACGGGCCGGTTCCATTGCCAGACGCGTGTCATGACGGCGTCTTCGAGCTCTCCCAATTGACGGGGCACATCGCCACCATAGTGGGAGATGTCGGAATAGCTGGCTATTGACGTACCAAAAAGGGCGTACGACGGGTGTGGTCGTACGCCCTTGGCGCGGGTACCGCCGCTACCGGCCCGGTCAGGCCTGGCCCGGCTTCGCGGCTCCGTCCGCCTGGCGGGCGGCCTCGGCGCGGGCGAGCGCCGCGTCCACGGCCGCGTCCTCCTTGGCCTTGTTCGGGCCGCCCTGGCTCTTGACGATCGTCACGACGAGGCCGATGAAGAAGGCGGCCATCACCACGGGGGGCAGGAGCGCGGATACGTATTCCATGGCTCCAGGGTAGCTAGCCGGCGGCTCGCTCCTCGGGCGGGGGCGCGGCGGGGCGGCGGCGGGGCGGGAAGACCTCGGACGGTTTGGGTACCGGGCGGTCGGCCGGCGGCGGGGCCGGGTTCGGCTTCGGCGGCGCCGGCCGGGGCTTCGGCTCGTCCGCCTCGCAGGTACGGCCTCCCGGCAGGGCGAGCAGCCGGGCGCGGGGGGCGGGAGTGACGTACCGTCCGGCCAGGCGGGCCCGCACGGAGTGCTCGGCCAGCGTCTGGCAGCGCGCCAGCAGGGCGGCGCCGACGGGCGTACCGCGCAGGGTGCGCAACGCGGCGAGGTCCTCGGGGCGGGGGTCGTAGCCGGCGGCGAGGGCGTCCTGGAGCAGCTCCAGGTACCCGGCCGCCGAGCCGGGCAGCGCGTCGCGGTAGCGGGCGAGGTCGGCGAGGAGAAAGGCCCGCATCCGGCCGGCCTCGCGGACCGCCTCGTCCACGGAGCCGGCGAGTCGCAGGCAGTCCTGCACGTCTTCGTCGTCGAGCGGGGTGGGGTGGAGGGCATGGGCGAGGGCGCGTCGGAGCACACGCAGCTCGTCTGCGCCGAACGCCAGGCCGCCGCGGGATCCGTATGGCGTGGGCATGCCCCGACGATACGTGCAAATAGGACAAATTTCGCTTACCGGCCACTTGCTGGGCGCGTTGCCCCCCGCCCCGGGGCGGGGTCTCTCGCGGAGGCTGCGCCCCGGGCCGCTTCCCTGCCGCGGCGCGGAGGGGCCGTGCAGGGTCGTCCCCGCAGCGGATCGGCGGCGAGTGACGGCCAGGAAACCGTTCGGGTGCCCCGCCGACCACGAGGAGTCGAGCCCGGAGGGGCCCCGACCAGGCCCACCGGCCCCAGCCACCGGCACCGCCCCGGGGCGAACCGGGAAGGGCACCGCCCCGTCCCGTTGTGCCCACCCGTCCCGCCCTGCGGGACGACTGCCCACAACGGACGAAGGCCCGCGGGCCGGGACGACTGCCCACAACGGGGGAAGGCGCGCGACCGGACGACTGCCCACAACGGGGGGAGGCGCCGCCCGGCAGGGCGGCCGGCCACAACGAGGGCGCCCGCGCTGGGCAGGCGCCCCGCACGGTGCTACATACGGGAGACGTTGCGTTCGTAGACCAGGCGGAGGCCGATCAGGGTCAGCCACGGCTCGTGTTCGTCGATCTCCGCGGCCTCGCCCAGGACCATCGGCGCCAGGCCGCCCGTCGCGATGACCGTGACGTCCGAGGGGTCTCCGTCCCGCCCGACGAGCTCGCGCTTCATGCGGCTGACGATGCCGTCGACCTGGCCCGCGAAGCCGTACACGATGCCCGCCTGCATGGCCTCGACCGTGTTCTTGCCGATCACGCTGCGCGGGCGGGCCAGTTCGATCTTGCGGAGCTGGGCGCCCTTGACGCCGAGCGCCTCGACCGAGATCTCGATGCCCGGGGCGATCACCCCGCCGATGTACTCGCCGCGCACGCTGATCGGGTCGAACGTCGTCGCCGTGCCGAAGTCGACGACGATCGCCGGGCCGCCGTACAGCTCGTTCGCCGCGACCGCGTTGACGATGCGGTCCGCGCCGACCTCCTTGGGGTTGTCCGTGAGGATCGGCACGCCGGTCTTGATGCCGGGCTCGACGAGCACGGCCGGGACGTCGCCGTAGTACCGGCGTGTGACCTCGCGCAGCTCGTGGAGGACGGACGGCACGGTGGAGCAGATCGCGATGCCCTCGATTCCGTCACCCAGCTCGTCGCCGAGCAGCGGGTGCATACCCATCAGGCCCTGGAGGAGCACGGCGAGCTCGTCGGCGGTGCGGCGCGCGTCGGTGGAGATGCGCCAGTGCTCGACGATCTCCGCGCCGTCGAACAGGCCCAGGACGGTGTGGGTGTTGCCCGCGTCGATCGTGAGCAGCATCAGCCCTGGTCCGCCTCTCGGAGGTCGAGGCCGATGTCGAGGATCGGGGAGGAGTGGGTCAGCGCGCCCACCGCCAGGTAGTCGACGCCGGTCGCGGCGTACGCGGCGGCGTTCTCCAGGGTCAGGCGGCCGGAGGACTCCAGCACGGCCCGCCCGGCGACGAGGGTGACGGCCTCCTCGGTCTCCGCGGGGGTGAAGTTGTCCAGCAGGATCAGGTCGGCGCCCGCGTCGAGGACCTCGCGGACCTGGTGGAGGGTGTCCACCTCCACCTCGATCGGTACGTCGGGGAACCGGTCCCGTACCGCCTTGAAGGCCTGGGCGACACCGCCCGCCGCCACCACGTGGTTGTCCTTCACCAGGGCCGCGTCGGACAGCGACATGCGGTGGTTGACGCCGCCGCCGCAGCGCACCGCGTACTTCTCCAGGGCGCGCAGCCCGGGAGTCGTCTTGCGGGTGTCGCGGACCTTCGCCTTGTACCCCTCCAGAGCGTCGGCCCACGCGCGCGTGGCGGTGGCGATGCCGGACAGGCGGCACATGATGTTCAGCGCGCTGCGCTCGCCGGTGAGCAGGTCCCGGGTGCGGGTGGTGACCGACAGCAGCTTCTGGCCCGCCTGGACGCGGTCGCCGTCCGCCACGTGTCGCTCGACCGCGAACTCCTCGGTGCAGACGACGGACAGGATCGCTTCCGCGATGTGGATGCCCGCGACGACACCCGCCTCACGGGCCGTGAAGTCGGCGGTCGCGACCGCGTCCTCGGGGACGGTCGCGACGCTCGTCACGTCCTCGCCGCCGTCCAGGTCCTCCTCGATCGCGCGGTACGCCACGTCCTCGACCAGTACGGGGTCGAGGCCGGCGTTCACGAGCAGCGCGGCGAGCGCCGGGTCGAGCCCGCACTCGTACACCTCGTCGTCGCCGCCGCAGCCACAGCCGTCACCGCAGCCACCGGACGACGCGGCGGGGGCGCCGATGTTGATCAGCGGTACGTCCACGGGCTGCGGGCGTTCTTCGGGCGTGCTCACGGTTACGGCTCCCTGGGGGCGTCGGCGTCGGTCGGGGGGAAGTCTTGGGTGTCGGTGGGGCGGACGTCCAGGTTCCGGTCCGGGCCGAGGCGTACCACCAGGTGGCGGCGCCACAGGGCGTCGTCGCGGTCGGGGCGGTCCTCACGCCAGTGGCAGCCGCGGGTCTCCTCGCGGCGGCGGGCGGCGGCGACCAGGACGCGGGCGACGCACAGGAGGTTGGTGGTCTCCCAGGACTCCACGCCCGGCTCGGCGGCCTTGCTGCCGTCCGGCCCGTCGTGCAGCGCCTCGGCGTGCACGGCGTCCAGCGCGTCCGCCGCCTCGGCGAGGCTGGTGGCGGAGCGCAGCACCCCGGCGCCGTGCGTCATGACGTGCTGGACGCGGGCGCGGGCGGCCGGGTCCAGCAGCGGGAGGACGGTGGGGGCGGGGTGCGGTACGGGGGCGCCGGCCCGTACCGAAGAGGCCGCGACGTCGTCCGCGATGCGCTCGGCGAAGACCAGGCCCTCCAGGAGGGAGTTCGACGCGAGCCGGTTGGCGCCGTGGACCCCCGTACAGGCGACCTCGCCGCACGCGTACAGCCCGGGCACGGTGGTGCGGCCGTGGAGGTCCGTGCGGACGCCTCCGGAGGCATAGTGGGCCGCCGGGGCGACCGGGATCGGCTCGGTCACCGGGTCGATGCCGTGGGCGCGGCAGGCGGCGAGGATCGTGGGGAAGCGGGACGCCCACATCTCGGGCCCGAAGTGGCGGGCGTCCAGGTACATGTGCCGGGCGCCCTGTTCGCGCATGCGGCGCATGATGCCCTTGGCGACGATGTCACGCGGGGCGAGCTCGGCCAGCTCGTGCTGCCCGACCATGAACCGGACACCGTCCGCGTCGACCAGATGGGCGCCCTCTCCGCGTACCGCCTCCGACACCAGCGGCTGCTGGCCCTCGGCGTCCGGGCCGAGGAACAGGACGGTGGGGTGGAACTGGACGAACTCCAGGTCGCTCACCTCGGCGCCCGCCCGCAGCGCGAGCGCGACTCCGTCCCCGGTGGACACGGCCGGGTTCGTGGTGGCGGAGAAGACCTGGCCCATGCCACCGGTGGCGAGGACGACGGCGGGTGCGTGGACGGCGCCCACTCCGTCGTGCTGGCCCTCGCCCATGACGTGCAGGGTGACGCCCGCCGTGCGGCCGTCGGCGTCGGTGAGCAGGTCCAGCACGAGCGCGTTCTCGATGGTGCGTACGCCCTGGTCGCGAACCGCGTCGACGAGGGCGCGGGAGATCTCCGCGCCGGTCGCGTCACCGCCCGCGTGCGCGATGCGGCGGCGGTGGTGGCCGCCCTCGCGGGTGAGCTCGATGGTGCCGGCCTCGTCGGTGTCAAAGCGGGCACCGGTCGCGATGAGCCGGCGTACGGCGTCGGGGCCCTCGGTGACCAGGAGCCGTACGGCTTCCTCGTCGCACAGGCCAGCGCCCGCGACGAGCGTGTCGTCCAGGTGCTGCTCGGGCGTGTCGCCCTCACCGAGCGCCGCCGCGATGCCGCCCTGCGCCCAGCGCGTGGAGCCGTCGTCCAGGCGGGCCTTGGTGACGACGACCGTACGCAGCCCGGCGGCCGTGCAGCGCAGTGCGGCGGTCAGGCCCGCGACGCCGGAGCCGACCACGACGACGTCGGCGTCGATCGACCAGCCGGGGGCGGGGGCCTGGAGGCGTATGCCGGTCATGCGGGGGCTCCGAAGGTGAGGGGGAGATTGTCGATCAGCCGTGTGGTGCCGACCTTCGCGGCGACGGCGAAGATCGCCTCGCCGGTGTGGTCGTCGGAGACGTCGGTGAAGTCGGCGGGGTCCACCAGCGCCAGGTAGTCCAGGCGCAGCGGCGGGTCGGCCTTCGCCGCCTCGTCGAGTACCGCGCGGGCCGCGGCGCGAACCGCGTGGGCGCCGCCGCCGGGGACCGCCGCGGCCACCGCGTGGGCGTCGGCGGCCGCGCGGGACTCGCCGAGCCGGGACAGGGCCTCGGCGCGGCTCTCGGAGGCGGGCAGCGTCTCGGCGCGGGCCAGCAGCGCGGTCTGCGCGGCGAGCCGGTCGCGGGCGGCGAACAGCGCGGCGGACAGGGCGAGGGCGGTGCGGCGCTCGCGGGGCGAGAGGTAGCGGTTGCGGCTGGACAGCGCGAGCCCGTCCGGCTCACGGACGGTCGGGACGCCGACGATCTCGACCGGGAAGTTCAAGTCGGTGGCCATGCGGCGGATCAGGGCGAGCTGCTGGGCGTCCTTCTGGCCGAAGAACGCCACGTCGGGGCGGGTCAGGTGCAGCAGCTTCGCGACGACGGTGAGCATGCCGTCGAAGTGGCCGGGGCGGGAGGCGCCCTCCAGCCGCTCCCCCATGGGGCCGGCCGTGATCCGGACCTGGGGCGCCCCGCCCGGGTAGACCTCGTCGACGGACGGCGCGAAGACGGCGTTCGCGCCCGCCTGCTCGGCGGTCTTGAGGTCGGCGTCCAGGGTGCGGGGGTAGCGGTCGAGGTCCTCGCCCGCGCCGAACTGGAGCGGGTTCACGAAGACCGTGACCAGCACGTACCCCTTCTTGCCGACGTGCTCGCGGGCGGCCCGGACGAGGGTGGCGTGCCCCTCGTGGAGGGCGCCCATGGTCATGACGACGGCGGTACGGCCCCGGGGCGCGGCGTGTTCGAGGACGTACTCCAGGTCGTCGCGCATCGGGATCAGTTCGAAGTCGGGGCTCATCGGCCGCTGTCTCCTTCAGCTCCCGCGGAGCCGTCTTCGGCTGACGCCGAGCCGTCCGCGAGGACCCCGAGCAGGTCCTCCGCGAGCTCGGGCTTGAGGACGCCATGGGCGAGGGCGCGGTCCGCCGTCGTACGGGCCATGGCGAGGTATCCGGCGACGGTGGCGGGCGCGTGCTTGCGCAGCTCGGCCACGTGCGCGGCGACCGTGCCCGCGTCGCCGCGCGCGACGGGGCCGGTGAGGGCGGCGTCGCCGGAGCGCAGGGCGTTGTCCAGGGCGGCGCCCAGGAGGGGGCCGAGCATCCGGTCGGGGGCGGCGACCCCGGCCTGCCGGAGCAGCTCCATGGACTGGGCGACGAGCGTGACCAGGTGGTTGGCGCCCAGGGCGAGGGCCGCGTGGTAGAGCGGGCGGGCCGCCTCCTCGATCCACTCCGGCTCGCCGCCCATCTCGATGACCAGGGCCTCGGCGGCCAGGCGCAACTCGTCGGGCGCGGTGACGCCGAACGAGCACCCCGCCAGCCGCTGGACGTCCACGCTCGTTCCGGTGAACGTCATGGCGGGGTGCAGGGCGAGCGGGAGGGCGCCGGCGCGGCGGGCCGGGTCGAGCACGGAGGTGCCGTACCGCCCGGAGGTGTGGACCAGGAGCTGCCCGGGCCGTACGGCCCCGGTGTCGGCCAGGCCCTGGACGAGGCCGGGCAGCGCGTCGTCCGGGACGGTCAGCAGGACGAGGTCGGCGCGCTCCAGGACCTGGGCGGGCGGCACGAGCGGCACGTCCGGCAGCAGCTCGGCGGCGCGGCGCCGGGACGCGTCCGACACGCCCGAGACGGCGACGGGGCGGTGCCCGGCGAGCTGCAGCGACGCGGCGAGGGCGGGTCCTACCCGGCCGGCGCCTACGACGCCGACGGTGAGCCGGGCGGGGCGGGGTTGTGATGATGCGTTCACGCGTCGACGGCCTTCCGTTCCAGTCCGCGGGGGGTACCGGACGATTTCTCGTCATGCTACGCCAGCGTTACGCGGGGCTACGTCACTGTCCACAGCCTGTGGACCCGTCCCGCGCACGGGAACCGGAACCGGAGCGGCGGAGGTGGTCGCGGGCCGCGCGGAGGGCGGCCAGGTCGCCCCGGCCCGGGGGCGGCGGGGGCGCCTCGCCGCGCTGGGCGGCCCGGTAGGCGTCGAGCATGTGCTGCTGCATGGCATCCATGTACGCCACCCTCCGCCCGCCCGCGCCCGCCCGCCCCGTCGATTGACGACCCCCGTCAAATGACGCGAGGCCCGCCGCCCGACCCCTCACCATGGGGGCGTGAGCGTGACCATCGACATCACCGGCCTGCCGCCCGAGCGCATCGTCTTCGAGCCGTCGCCCCTCGCCGAGCTGGGCGTGGCGCTGCACGCGCTCGCCGAGCCCGGCCACCACCCGGGACTCCACGGCTGGGCGACCGCCACCGCCGCCGCGCTCAAGCCGGACCTGGCCGACCGGCTGCACGAGGCGAACTTCCTCTGGACGACCACCTTCTCGGACATCTTCATGCCGTACGCCGGCATCCGCAGCGGCGACGGCCGCACCGGCGCGACGCTCGCCGAGGAGCTGGACATGCTGGACCGGCTCGACGAGGACCGGTTCGTCGCCTCCGCGCTGGAGTTCACCTGCTCGACGCAGTACGCGGCCGGCGGCCCCGTACGCACCGAGCGGGCCCTGGAGCTGGCCGCCAACCGGGGCCCCAAGCAGCTGGACTTCACGCGCCGCCTGCTCGCCGACCCCGCCGGCGTACGCGCCTGGCTGCGCAGGCTCTTCGAGGACTGCGACCGGGCGTTCTTCGCGGACACCTGGCGCCGGGTCGCGCCCGGTCTCGCCTCCGACGCCCGGCACAAGACGGAGCTGCTGCGCCGCAAGGGCCTGCCCGAGACACTGCGGGCGGTGTCGCCCGCCGTGACCCTGGGGCTCTCCGAGGACGGCGGCCGGCAGCGCATCGAGGTGGACAAGCTGGCGGACGGCCGGACCACCGCCGCCGACCCGGTGGTCGGCGCGGGCGTGTCGTTCGTACCGTCAAGTTTCGGCTGGCCCCACCTGGTGGTGCTGCACGCCCCGGGCTGGCGCCCCGTCGTCCACTACCCGGTCGGCGCCCCGGAGCTGCCGAGCCCCGCCTCCGTGGAGCTGCTCCAGCTGCGCATGGACGCCCTGGCCCACCCCATGCGGATGCGACTGTGCCGGCAACTGGCGCGCGCCGCGTACACGACGGGCGAGCTGGCGGACACGTACGGCATCACCCCGCCGGAGGTCTCCCGCCACCTGGCCGTGCTGAAGAAGGCGTCCCTGGTCACGACCCGGCGACGCGGCCGTTACGTCCTGCACCAGCTGGACGTGGCCGCGGTGGCCCGGATCGGCAGCGACTTCCTGGAGACGGTGCTGCGCTAGGCGAGCCGGATGTGCCGCAGCCCCACCCCGATGCGACGTAGCCGGTGCCGCAGCGCCCCGTCCGTGTTCGGGGCGAGCCGGAGCCCCGCCGAGGCGGCGATCCGGTCCGCGACCTGCGGGACGGTCAGCCGGTCCGTACGGAGGTGCTCGGCGAACCGGGGCCCGGCCAGCCGCTCCAGGCACTCGTCCAGCTTCCGCACCGCGAAGCTCTCCCGCTTGAGCCCCCGCCCCAGCCCGCGCTCGGTCAGCCGGCGCAGCACGGTCTCGCGCTCGGCCAGCAGCGCGAAGTGGTGGACCTGGTGGCCCGCCGCCCGCAGCCGGCCGACGATCTGGTCGAAGTACGCCGGGTCCGTCAGCGTCATCGGGGCGATGACCGGCCCGTCCTCGTACCGCCGCAGCGTCAGGTCGAGCACCTCGTACACACCCTGCCGCCACGCCGCCAAGTCCTGGAAGTCTCCCCTGAGGTCCCTCGGCATCATCCGGTGCAGCCCGAAGCCGACCTCCTCCGGGTCGCAGACGACCGCTCCCGGCAGGCGCCGCCGGAGCTCGTACGCGGTCTGGGTCTTGCCGCCCCCGAACGGGCCGTTGATCCAGAGGAGCACCGGCTCAGAGCCCCCCGCCTCCGGCCCGCACCAGGCCCGTCTCGTAGGCCAGGACCACCACCTGGACGCGGTCCCGCAGCGCCAGCTTGGTGAGGATGCGGCCCACATGGGTCTTTACCGTGGCCTCGGAGAGGACGAGCCGGGCCGCGATCTCGCCGTTCGACAGGCCCTGGGCGACCAGCATCATGACCTCGCGCTCCCGCTCGGTCAGCTTCTCCAGCGTCTTGTTGCGCGGCTCCTTGCCGGTGGCCGGGAGCATCGGGGAGAAGCGGTCCAGGAGCCGCCGGGTCGTGGACGGCGCGACGACCGCGTCGCCGCTGTGCACGGAGCGGATCGCGCTGAGCAGTTCGCCCGGCGGCACGTCCTTCAGCATGAAGCCGCTGGCGCCGGCCTTCAGCCCCGAGAACGCGTACTCGTCCAGGTCGAAGGTGGTGAGGATCAGCACCTTGGGTGCATCCGGCCGGTCGCAGATACGGCGCGTCGCCTCCACGCCGTCGAGCCTGGGCATGCGTACGTCCATCAGGACCACGTCCACGGCCGTGGCGCGGAGGACCTCGATGGCCTCGGCCCCGTCGCCCGCCTCGGCGACGACCTCCATGTCCGGCTGGGCGGCGAGCACCATGCGGAAACCGGTGCGCAGCAGCACCTGGTCGTCGACGAGCATCACACGGATCGACATGAAACGGGGTCCTTAAGGATCGTCAGTGGGCGGGCTTGAGGGGGAGCAGGGCGCTGATCCGGAAGCCGCCGCCGGGCCGGGGCCCGGCGTCCAGGGTGCCGCCGACCATACCGACGCGTTCCCGCATGCCGATCAGGCCGTGGCCGCGGCCGTCGGCGCCGCCGTCCTCGTACAGCTCGTGCGCCGCGCCCCGGCCGTCGTCCTCGACGAGCAGGCCGAGACCGTCGTCGAAGTACACCAGCCGCACGCTCGCCCCGGCGTCCGGGCCGCCGTGCTTGCGGGTGTTGGTCAGGGCCTCCTGGACGATGCGGTACGCGGTGAGCTCGACGCCGCTGGGCAGGGGGCGCGCGGTGCCCTCGACCTTGAAGTCGACGGTCAGGCCCGCGGCCCGGACCTGTTCGACCAGGTCCTCGATCTGCTGGACGTCCGGCTGCGGCACGTAGTCCTCGGAGTCCTGCGGCTCGCCGGTGCGGAGGATGCCGAGCAGCCGGCGCATCTCGGCGAGGGCCTGGCGGCCGGTGGTGGAGATGGTCTCCAGCGCCTGTCTGGCCTGGTCGGGGGAGGTGTCGAGGACGTAGGCGGCGCCGTCGGCCTGGACGACCATGACGGAGACGTTGTGGGCGACGACGTCGTGCAGCTCGCGCGCGATGCGGGCGCGCTCGGCGGCGACGGCGACCTTGGCCTGGGCCTCGCGTTCCCGCTCCAGGCGGGAAGCGCGCTCCTCCAGCTGGGCGAAGTAGGCGCGGCGGGTGCGCATGGAGTCGCCGAGCACCCAGGCGAGGATGAACGGCACGGTCATCACGACGGTGAAGAAGATCTTGCCGGCGGTGGAGACGTTCTCGACGGGCCAGCGCAGCTGGGAGAGCGGTGCCGCGGCCACGCCGCCGACGAGCGCGAGGCGGGACGCCCAGCGCGGGCCGTCGCCCTGCGCGGCGACCGTGTAGATGACGACGAGCATCGCGAAGTCGGCCGGGTTCGTGGCGATGTCGAGCGCGAGCTGGGCGGCCCCGAGGCCCGCGACGAGCAGCAGCGTCTTCTCGGGCGCGCGGCGGCGCAGCGCGACGGCGAGGCAGAGCAGCAGGACGATCTCGGCGGCCAGGAGGCGGGGCTCGGCGCCGACGGGGACCTGGGCCACCCACAGCATGGAGAACCCCAGGAGCATCACAGCCCAGAAACTGTCGACGCCCGTGGGGTGTCTGCGGATGAAGTCGTAGAGGCGCTGCACGTAACCCAGCGTAGGGAAACCGGATAGGTGCAGGGGTCAACCGGAGGTTCGATCCACGGGGCGGAGGCGTACTCCGCAAGGTGGAGACTGGTGCCCGTGAATGATGAGACGTGTCAATGGCGCGGCTGGCGCGCGGCGACCGAGGCGGCTCTGTACGGGCCTGACGGCTTCTACCTGCGCCCCGAGGGGCCGGCGGGGCACTTCCGTACGTCCGTGCACGCCTCGCCGCTGTTCGCGGAGGCGGTGGCCCGGCTGCTCGCGGAGGTCGCGGAGGGGCTGGGCGGCCCGGACGAGATCGCGCTGGTCGACATGGGTGCGGGGCGCGGCGAGCTGTTGACGGGGGTGCTGGCGGCCGCCCCGGCGGGTCTTCGGGTACGGGCGTACGCCGTCGAACGCGCCGCCCGGCCCGAGGGCCTCGACCCGCGCATCACGTGGGCGGCCGAGCCCCCGACCGGGGTGCGCGGGCTGCTGTTCGCGAACGAGTGGCTGGACAACGTCCCGGTGGACGTTGCCGAGGTCGACGAGTCGGGCACGCCCCGGTACGTGGAGGTCGCGCCCGACGGCACGGAACGGCTCGGCGCCCCCGTGGCGGGCGCGGACGCCGCGTGGCTGGCCCGTTGGTGGCCGCTGCGGGAGCCGGGCGAGCGCGCCGAGATCGGCCTGCCCCGTGACGAGGCGTGGGCGCGGGCGGTGTCGTCCCTGTCGGCGGGCCTGGCGGTGGCGGTCGACTACGCCCACACGGCCGCCGCCCGCCCCCCGTACGGCACCCTGACGGGCTTCCGCGCCGGCCGCGAGGTCCCCCCGACCCCGGACGGCACGTGCGACATCACGTCCCACGTTGCCCTGGACGCCTGCGCGGCGGCGGGCGCGGCAGCCACGCCCCCGCCCCGGCACACGGCCACCGACGCCCGGGGTGGCGCGGGTGACACGGGTGGCGCGGGTGGCGCGGGTGGCGCGGGTGCTCCGGGCGGCCGGGGCGGCGAGGGCACTCCCGGAAGCGCGGGCAATGCGGGCGCTCCGGACAGCGCAAGCGGCGCGGGCGCTCCGGACAGCAGGGGCGACACGGGCAGCCCGGGCGACACGGGCCGCGCTGGCGGCACGGGCCGCGCTGGCGGCACGGGCCGCGCTGGCGGCACGGGCAGCGCGGGCGCCCCGGGCACCCCGGGCGGCGCCGGGTACGTCGGGCGAGGTCCAGCGGGGGGCGGGAGCCCGCTCCCGTACGGGACCGAGCTGGTCAGCCAGCGGGAAGCGTTGCGGCGGCTCGCGGTGAGCGGGGGGCGGCCGCCCCTGGAGACGGCCCGGACGGACCCCGCCGGATACGTACGGGCCCTCGCGCGGGCCGGGGAGGCCGCCGAGCTGACCGCGCGCGGCGGGCTCGGGGACTTCACCTGGCTGCTGCAGCGCGTGCCCGGCGAGGGATACTGTCCGGCATGACGGAGACCACGGTCGGCATCGGCGGTGCCGCGGAAAGCACCGACATGGTGCTGAACATCGGGCCCCAGCACCCCTCCACGCACGGCGTGCTGCGCCTCCGCCTCGTCCTGGACGGGGAGGTGATCCGGCACGCCGAGCCGGTCGTCGGCTATATGCACCGCGGCGCGGAGAAGCTCTTCGAGGCGCGCGACTACCGCCAGATCATCATGCTGGCCAACCGCCACGACTGGCTGTCGGCGTTCTCCAACGAGCTCGGTGTCGTCATGGCCGTCGAGCGGATGCTCGGCATGGAGGTCCCGGAGCGTGCCGTGTGGACCCGCACGCTCCTCGCCGAGCTGAACCGGGTCCTCAACCACCTGATGTTCCTCGGCTCGTACCCCCTCGAACTGGGCGGTATCACCCCGATCTTTTACGCCTTCCGGGAACGGGAGGACCTCCAGCACGTCATGGAGGAGGTCTCCGGCGGCCGGATGCACTACATGTTCAACCGGGTCGGCGGCCTCAAGGAGGACCTGCCGGCCGGGTGGCTCGGCCGGGCCCGCGAGGCGGTGGCCGAGGTCCGTTCCCGGATGGACGTGTACGACCGGCTGGTCCTCGGCAACGAGATCTTCCGCGGCCGCACCCGCGGCGTCGGCGTCCTGTCGCCGGAGATCGTCCACGCGTACGGGGTCAGCGGGCCGATCGCCCGCGCCTCCGGTGTCGACTTCGACCTGCGCCGCGACGAGCCGTACCTGGCGTACGGGGAGCTCCAGGACACCCTGGAGGTCGTCACCCGCACCGAGGGCGACTGCCTGGCCCGCTTCGAGTGCCTGCTGGGGCAGACCCACAACTCGCTGGACCTCGCGGACGCCTGCCTGGACCGGATCGCCGAGCTGCCGCCCGGTCCGATCAACCAGCGGCTGCCGAAGGTCCTCAAGGCGCCCGAGGGCCACACGTACGCCTGGACCGAGAACCCGCTCGGCCTCAACGGCTACTACCTGGTCTCCAAGGGCGACAAGACCCCCTACCGCCTCAAGCTGCGCTCGGCGTCCTACAACAACATCCAGGCGCTGGTCGAACTGCTGCCCGGCACGCTCGTCGCGGACATGGTGGCGATCCTCGGGTCGTTCTTCTTCGTCGTCGGCGACATCGACAAGTAGACCCGCGGTCGGTCAGGACACGGCGTCGCGCCGCAGCTCCACCACGTCGAGCTGCTCGGTCTCGTCGTGCGAGGTCAGGTCGATGACCTTGCCGACCGCGCGGTCCTCCCTGCGCCGTACGGCGAGGGCCTCCTCGCCCACGACGTCCGCGAGGTCCTCGTGCTGCACGGCCTCGATGGCGGCGGGGGCCTTCTGCGTACCGAAGAAGTCGAAGCCGCCCTGGAGGCGCGGCGCCGGGCGGCGTGGCTCGGTGTACGGCACGACGGCGGCGGCCGGCGGGACCGGGCGCATCGCGGACGCGCCGGTGACGGAGGGGGCGGCGGACGACGGGCGGGCGTGCTGCTGCCGCTCGACGGCCGCCGCGTGCTTCCCCTGCGGCTCGTCCGCCTCACCGGCCCGCTCGGCCAGGTCGCGGCGCCGGGCCTCCTCGGTGGTGCGCCTGGCCTCCTGGACGGCGGCGTTGCGCGTGAGGTTCTCCAGCGCCCTGGCGGCCTGGAGGTACGCGGCCGGCGTGGGCGTGGAACTCGCGGCGGGCAGCGCCCGGGTGGGGGCGGCGGCCTCCAGGGCGAGCTGCCTGCGGCCCTCCAGGGCGCTGGCGCGCTCGGTCTCTGCGGTGGCGTACCGCCGCAGCAGCTCGGCGTGCTCACTGCGCAGCGCGGCCAGTTCGACCCGCTTGGCGCGCAGTTTGGCGTCGAGCTTGGCGCGCAGCTCGCGGGATTCCTCCAGGTCGCTCTCCAGCTCGGCTATGCGCTCCTCGGTGCGCCACTGGTCACCGGCCCGGGCGCGGGTCAGTTCGGCGACCCGGCGGCCGGCGGCGCGGTCCCAACTGCGCATCAGGACCGAGCCGGTGACGGCCGCCGCGGCCGCGGCGGCGGCCAGGAGGCGCAGCACCAGCGGATCGGCGAGGAGCCAGGCGCCGCCGGCGCACACAACGGCCGCTCCGGCTACCGCGGAAGGGGGCAGAAGTTTGTGCAGGGGTGGGGAATGGCGGTGGCGTCCACGTGGCATGGCCTGAAATTTACCGTGCGTAGGTGTCGTATGGGGGGCCGCCCCGGCAATGTTTCGGCCCTGTGATCCGAATCGTGTGCGCACGCCTTCCCCACCGGGCCGGCGCACCCTGCGCGCCCCTTACTTCTTGATCAGCCCCTTGGACTCCAGGTAAGCCTTCGCCACGTCCGCGGGCTTTGCCCGCTCGGCGTCGACCTTCCTGTTCAACTCCACCAGATCCTCGGTCGTCAGCGCCTGGGTGATCTTGTTGAGAGCCGCGGCTATCTCCGCCGAACCCGCGTCCTTCGCATTCACGACCGGCAGCACATTGTCGGCGTTCTGCAGTTTCTTGTCGTCCTCCAGCAGCACCAGCCCGAAGTTGTCCAGGGTCGCGTCGGTCGTCGTGGTCAGGACGAGCTGGTCGACGCCGTCCTTCACGGCCTGCTTGGCCTGGGGCGTGCCCACGCCCTTGGGATCGATGCCCGTCACATCGATGCCGTACGTCTTCTTCAGCCCGGGCGCGCAGAACGGCCGTATCGCGCACTCGTCACCGGCCGCGATCCTGACCTTCAGCTTGGCCGCGCCGAGATCCGAAAGCGTCCTGAGCTTGTTCTTCTCGGCGAATTCCCGGGTGACCGCGAACGCGTTCTGATCGACCGCCGAACCCGCCGGGAGCACCTTCAGACCGCGCGGTCCGGCGAGCTTCTCCAACGCCGTTACGGTGGCGGTGACATCGCTGGAGGCGACCGGCTTCTCCTCGACCGCCTTCGGACCATTCACCTTGGCGTTCAGGAATTCCGCAAGCGTAGCCGCGTATTCCGGTACGACGTCGATGTCGCCCTTCTCCAGGGACGGTTCGTAGAGCTCGCGGTTCTCCACGGTCTTGATGGACGTGGAGTATCCGGCGTCCTTCAGTACCTGTGCGTACAGCTCCGCCAGCACATTGGCCTCGGTGAAGCCCGCCGAGCCGACGACCAGCGTCCCCTTGGCACCGCCGCCGCCCGGCGAGCTTTCCGAACCGCCCCGCTCCTCCAGGCTCTGGCCGCCGCCGCACGCGGCCAGCCCGCCGGTGAGCGCCACTACGCCCAGCACCGCACCCGCCATGCTTGAGATCCTGCTCATCACGTTCTCCGTCCGGTCCAGCTGTCCAGTCGTTCGGCTTCGGTCAGTGCGCGCGCCGGGTCGCCCGCATGGGGTCGAGCACCCGGCCCGCCAGCACCAGCAGGCCCTCGGCCAGCAGCGCGAGCGCGCCGACCACCAGCGCCCCGGCGACCACCTGCGGGGTGTCGTTGGTGTTGAAGCCGGCGGTGATGATCCGGCCCAGCCCGCCCTCGCCCGCCATCGCGGCGAGCGTCGCGGTGGCGATCACCTGCACGGTCGCCGACCGCAGACCCGTCATCACCATCGGGTACGCGAGGGGCAGTTCCACCCGGCGGAACACCTGACCGCCCGACATCCCCATCCCGCGTGCCGCCTCGACCACCGCCCGGTCCACCTCGCGCATCCCCACGTACGCGTTGGTGAGCAACGGCGGCACGGCGAACAGCACCAGCGCGATGATCGTCGGCAGGTCGCCGTGCCTGCCGAGCGGGGTGAGCGTCAGCAGCACCAGCACCGCCAGCGTGGGCACCGCGCGCCCCGCGTTGGAGATGTTGACGGCGAGCGCGCCGCCCCGGCCGATGTGGCCGAGCCACAGCGCGAGCGGCAGGGCGATCAGGCACGCGACCGCCAGGCACACGCCGCTGAACCACAGGTGCTCGGCCAGCCGGTTCCCCACGCCGCTCTCGCCCTGCCAGTTCGCCCCGGTCGTCAGCCACGCCCAGGCATCGGCCACCGCGCCCATCGCTCACCCCGCCTTGCGTATGCGTATGCGTGTCCGTGTGCCGGGTATTCGGGTCCCGGGCGTGCGGGTCCACGGCGTCAGGAGCCGCTGCAGCCACAGCAGCAGCAGGTCGGCCGTGACCGCGAGCAGCACGCACAGCACCGACGCGGTCAGCACCTGCGCCTTGAAGAAGCTCTTCAGCCCCGTCGTGATGAGGGTTCCCAGGCCGCCGTAGTCCACCAGCGCGCCCACCGTCGTCAGGGCGACCGTCGACACCGTCGCCATCCGCACGCCCGCCATCACCGCCGGTATCGCCAGCGGCAGTTCGACCTCCCACAGCAGCCGCCCCGGCCCGTACCCCATCCCGCGCGCCGCCTCCCGCGCCTCGTCGGGCACCGCGGCGAGCCCGGCCAGGATGTTCCGTACGAGAATGGTCAGCGAGTACAGCACCAGCCCGGTCACCACCAGGGCGGCCGACAGGCCGAAGAACGGCAGCAGCAGCGAGAACATCGCCAGCGACGGAATCGCGTACAGCACGGTCGTCAGGCCCAGCACCGGCGCCGCCAGCCGCGGCCGGGCGCGCACCAGCAGCGCCAGCGGAAAGGCCACGGCCAGCCCGATCAGCACCGACACCGCCGTGATCCACACATGCTGGACCGTGGCCTCGGTCAACTCCTGGGCGCGGGAGCGGACATACTCCCCGCAGATCCAGTCGTTGGCCACCAGGCATCCCTCGCCGGCCACCCGCCCCCACCTCCTCCCCTGTCAGCGTCCGAGCCGGTGTTCGACCCGACAACGACCCTAACCTCCACCACTGACAATCACCGGTCGTCACCACAGCCTGGAAACACGGCCTTCACACGCCGCGCGACCCCGCCGGGGCCGCCACCGGCCACAATGGGAGCCATGATCCGATTCGAGCGCGTCACGAAGCGGTACGCGGACGGCACGACCGCCGTCGACGACCTGTCGTTCGAGGTGGCCGAGGGCGAACTGGTCACGCTCGTCGGGCCGTCCGGCTGCGGCAAGACCACCACGATGAAGATGGTCAACCGGCTGATCGAGCCGACCGAGGGCCGGATATTCGTCGACGGCCAGGACATCGCGGACGCCGACCCCGTCCAGCTGCGCCGCCGGATCGGCTACGTCATCCAGCAGGTCGGTCTCTTCCCCCACAAGACGGTCCTGGAGAACACCGCGACCGTCCCCCACCTGCTCGGCGTCAAACGCGCCACGGCCCGCGCCCGTGCCGCCGAACTCCTCGACCTCGTCGGCCTCGACCCGTCCCTCCACGGCGACCGCTACCCCGAGCAGCTCTCCGGCGGCCAGCGCCAGCGCGTCGGCGTCGCCCGCGCCCTGGCCGCCGACCCGCCCGTCCTGCTGATGGACGAGCCGTTCGGCGCGGTCGACCCGGTCGTACGCGAGCACCTGCAGAGCGAGTTCCTCAAACTCCAGTCGGAGGTGCGCAAGACGGTCCTGTTCGTCACCCATGACATCGAGGAGGCCGTCCGGCTCGGCGACCGCATCGCCGTCTACGGCCAGGGCAGGATCGAGCAGTTCGACGCGCCGGCCACCGTGCTGGGCGCGCCCGCCACCCCGTACGTCGCCGACTTCGTCGGCGCGGACCGCGGCCTGAAGCGGCTGTCCGTCACGCCCATCGAGGAGAGCGACCTCGAACAGCCGCCGGTCGTCCACCTGGACGACGCGCTGCCCCGCGAGCTCGACTCGCGCTGGGCCGTGGTCCTGGACCGCGACGACAACCTGCACGGCTGGATCTCCGCCGAGCAGGCCGCCCGCTCCACCGGGACCGTGGGCGACCAGGCCCGCCGCATGGAGGCGTGGCTGCCGGTCGGCGCCACGCTCAAGCAGGCCTTCGCGACCATGCTCCAGCACGACGCGGGCTGGATCGCCGTCATCGACCGCGGCGAGAGGGGACGTTTCCTCGGCGTCCTGACCCCGGCCCGGCTGCACGAGGCGCTGCGCCGCTCGATCGACGCGGACACGCGGGACGTCCCCCGTACCGAAGTCGACGTCCAGACGGTCGGCTGAGCATCAGGCCGCGCTCAGCCGGCCGCTCATCCACACCAGCGCCGGCGGGATCTCCCGGTTCCAGGTGTTGAAGTTGTGCCCGCCGCTGTCCAGGGTGATCGACGAGACGCGCGCGGGCGACTTCACCTTCTTGATGAAGGAGAGGGTTCCCTGCAGGTTCCCCTCGCCCTTGCGGGAGGTGGTGACGAGGAACGCCGACTGGCCCTGCGGCAGGTTGTCCAGGCTCCACAGCAGGTTGGCCCGGTTGCGCAGGCGCTGGTCGCCGTGGAAGAGGTCGCCGGTCGTCATGTCCTCGGCGGCCTTGTAGTACGCGGACAGGCCCGCGCCGGCCGCGTACTGCTCCGGGTGGTGCATCGCGATCTTCAGCGCGCAGTAGCCGCCGGTCGAGTTGCCGATGAAGCCCCAGTTCCGGGGTGCGTTGCCGACGCGGTACGTCTCGGAGACCGCCTTGGGCAGGTCCTTGGCGAAGAAGGTCTCCGTCTGCGGGCCGCCCGGGATGTCGACGCACTCCGTGTCGCGTGGCGGGGCCACGGTGGGCCGCATCATCACCAGGATCATCGGCTGCATCTTCTTGTCCTTGGCCTGCTCATAGGCCGTACGCGGGTACTTCAGTCCCTTGAGCAGGTTCTCGGCGGTGCCCGGGTAGCCGGTCAGCACGACGGCGGCGGGGAAGGTCTTCTTCGCGTACGCCGGCTGGAAGTACTCCGGCGGCAGATAGACGTACGCCGGACTGTCGATCTTCGAGGTCTCCCCCGCGACGACGACCTTCTGGACCTGTCCGCCCACCGCCGGGTGGCCGCCCCCGGGCACGCCCTCCAGCTTCTGCTTGCCGACGACCTTGATGTCCTTGCCGCCCGCCGAGTGGTCGACGACCACACCCAGCTCCTGTTCCTGCCCGAAGAGATCGGCCCAGGAGCCGTAGAAGAGGAAGTAGTTGTTGGCCGCGAGACCGACGGACGCGAACAGCGCCACCTGGGTCGCCAGCAGCAGGCCGATCCTGCCGAGCACCGGCCGCCAGCCGCCGCGCGCCAGCCGGGGCCACAGCCAGACCGTGACGGCGAACAGCACCACGGCCAGGAGGGCGGCCAGCGCCAGAACTTTGTTGCTGGTGAGACCCATGAGTCGTTCAAGCCTTCTTCGTCGAGATTTTCCGGGAAGGGAGTGAACCCGCCCCCCACAAGCCCCGTCCTAGAGAGCGCGAATCGTCCGGGCCGGACCGAATCAGTTCCGGCCGAAGGGACACAACGAATCTTTGCGGAGCCTTGGGAAGCGATGTCTGTCACGGTAGATGGGGATAAGTCAGGATCGGTTCCGAGTCGGATACGCCGTGTCCTGCGCGGGCCACGCGCCGGGAAGGTGCCCTCCCTGGTCGGTACGGCGTGCACGTTCATCGGTCTGATCGACATCGCCGCCGGGGTGTTCCCGCGCTTCCGCGCCAGCCGGATGCACGCCATCGCCGAGGTGCTGCCCGGCACCCTTGGGCCGCTGTCCGCGGCGCTCTCCCTCAGCGCCGGCGTCCTGCTGCTGCTCCTCGCCCACGGACTCAAGCGCCACAAGCGCCGCGCCTGGCGCGCGGCGGTGGTCCTGCTGCCGGCCGGGGCCGTGGCGCAGTTCGTCTACCGCCATTCCGTCATCGGGGTGCTCTTCTCGCTGCTGCTCCTGGCGCTGCTGCTGCGCCACCGCGGCGAGTTCGCGGCCCTGCCCGACCCGCGCAGCCGCTGGAAGGCCCTCGCGAACTTCGTCCTCATGGGCGCCGGTTCCATCGCGCTCGGCCTGGTCATCGTCAGCGCCCACCCCGGGAGGGTCATCGGCAGCCCCAGCCTGAGCGACCGCCTGGAGCACGTCCTGTACGGCCTGTTCGGCATCGAGGGCCCGGTCGGGTACCTCGGTGGCGTCGACTGGACCGTCGGCTACTCGCTCGGCGCCCTCGGCCTGCTGACCGCCATCACCACCATTTACCTCGCCTTCCGCCCCGAGCACCCGGTCGCCCGGCTCACCGAGGACGACGAGACCCGGCTGCGCGCCCTGCTGGACAAGCACGGCGGCCGTGACTCGCTCGGCCACTTCGCGCTCCGTCGCGACAAGGGCGTCGTCTTCTCCCCCAGCGGCAAGGCCGCCGTCTGCTACCGCGTCGTCTCCGGTGTGATGCTCGCCAGCGGCGACCCGATCGGTGACGTCGAGGCCTGGCCCGGCGCCATCGAGCGGTTCATGGACGAGGCCAAGGCCCACTCCTGGACGCCCGCCGTCATGGGCTGCTCCGAGACCGGCGGTGAGGTCTGGACCCGCGAGACCGGCCTGGACGCCCTGGAGCTGGGCGACGAGGCGGTGGTGGACGTCGCGGATTTCTCCCTGACCGGGCGCGCCATGCGCAATGTGCGCCAGATGGTCAAGCGCATCGAGCGCAATGGGTACACGACCCGCGTCCGGCGCGCCCGTGACCTGTCGGACGGCGAGCTGGAGCGGATCCGGCGCGCCGCGGCCGACTGGCGGGGCACCGACACCGAGCGGGGCTTCTCCATGGCGCTGGGCCGGATCGGTGACCCGGCGGACGGGGACGCGGTCATCGCCACCGCGCACAAGGAGGACCCGGATTCCCCGTACGGCGACCTGAAGGCGATCATCCACTTCGTGCCGTGGGGGACGGACGGGATGTCGCTGGAGCTGATGCGCCGCGACCGCTCCGCCGACCCGGGCATGAACGAACTGCTCATCGTCGCCGCCCTCCAGGCCTCCCCGAAGCTGGGCATCGAGCGGGTCTCGCTGAACTTCGCGATGTTCCGCTCCGCCCTGGCGCGCGGCGAGAAGCTGGGCGCGGGCCCGGTCCTCAGGGTCTGGCGCGGCCTGCTGGTGTTCCTCTCCCGCTGGTTCCAGATCGAGTCGCTGTACAAGTTCAACGCCAAGTTCCAGCCCCGCTGGGAGCCCCGCTTCGTGGTCTACCGCAACGCCCGTGACCTCCCGCGCATCGGTTTCGCCGCGATGCAGGCGGAGGGCTTCGTGAACGTGGAGCTGCCCCGCCCGTTCCGCCGCCGCGCCGCGGCCACCACCGGCCGCCCGTGCGCCCACATCACCCCGGCCCACGGCGAGCACGAGGTCCGCGCCGCCTGACGGGGCCGCCCGCGAGACACCCCCTAGGCTGGACGCATGAGTACCTTGCGCGGACGGGGCACGGCCCGGGGCCTGCCCACGTTCGACCGGTGTGCGGTCATGGGCGTCGTCAATGTGACGCCCGACTCCTTCTCCGACGGCGGCCGCTGGTTCGACACCACGGCCGCCATCAAGCACGGCCTGGAGCTGGTCGCCCAGGGCGCGGACCTGGTGGACGTCGGCGGCGAGTCGACCCGCCCCGGCGCCACCCGGGTGGACGAGGAGGAGGAGCTGCGCCGGGTCGTCCCCGTCGTACGCGGCCTGTCGGCCGAAGGGGTCACCGTCTCGGTCGACACCATGCGCGCCTCGGTCGCCCGCCGCGCGGTCGAGGCCGGCGCGGTCCTGGTCAACGACGTGAGCGGCGGCCTCGCCGACCCCGGCATGGTCCCCTCCGTCGCCGCCGCCGAGGTGCCGTTCGTGGTCATGCACTGGCGCGGCTTCAGCAAGGACATGAACAGCCTGGCTGTCTACGACGACGTCGTCGCCGAAGTCGTCGCCGAGCTCCGCACGCGCATGGAGGCGGTCGTCGAGGGCGGCATCGACCCGGAGCGGATCGTCGTCGACCCGGGCCTGGGCTTCGCCAAGATGGCCCCGCACGACCTGGCCCTGGTGGCACACCTGGCCGACCTGCGGGCCCTCGGCCGCCCGCTGCTGGTCGCCGCGTCCCGCAAACGGTTCCTCGGCCACGTCCTGGCCGGTGAGGGCGCCGCCCCGCCGCCCGCGCGGGAGCGGGACGCGGCCACCGCCGCCGTCTCGGCGATCGCGGCGCACGAAGGCGCCTGGGCCGTACGGGTCCACGAGGTGCGCGCGACGGCGGACGCGGTGCGGGTGGCCCGCGCTGTCGAGGGAGCCCGGTGAACGACGCGGCACGCGCCGACATCGAGGCGGTCGAGCTCACCAACACCGCCTTCTACGAGGCGATGGAACGCGGTGATTTCGAGGAGATCTCCGACCTCTGGCTGGACGAGTCGCGGGGCGAGATCTCCTGCGTCCACCCCGGCTGGCCGGTGCTCTCCGGGCGCGGCGAGGTGCTCCGCTCGTACGCGCTGATCATGGCGAACACCGACTACATCCAGTTCTTCCTGACCGATGTGAAGGTGTCCATGGCCGGCGACACGGCCCTGGTGACCTGCACGGAGAACATCCTCAGCGGCGGCCCCGCCGAGGACGGCGCCGACCTCGGGCCGCTCGTCGGGCAGCTGGTCGTCGCGACGAATGTGTTCCGCCGCACACCGGACGGGTGGCGGATCTGGTCGCACCACGGTTCACCCGTTCTGGCCGAAACCGGCGAGGAAGAGGCCGACGAGAACCCCTCCTGAGTGGGTAGGCGAGCGGCATGAGGAGACCGTGGGCAGGTCCTGTCAGTGCTCGCAGGTAGATTCGACTGGTGGCATCGCGCCGTCCGCACCCGGCCGCGTGCCCGCCAGACCAACGACAGCAGGAGTGATTCGCGTGGATCGTGTCGCGCTGCGCGGCCTCAAGGCCCGCGGGCACCATGGCGTCTTCCCCCGGGAGCGCGAGGAAGGCCAGACGTTCATCGTGGACCTGGTGCTCGGCCTCGACACCCGGCCCGCGGCGGCCGACGACGACCTGGCGAAGACCGTGCACTACGGCGTCGTGGCGGAAGAGGTCGTGGACGTGGTGCAGGGGGAGCCGGTCGACCTGATCGAGACGCTCGCCGAGCGCATCGCCCAGCAGTGCCTCAAGCATGACGGCGTCCAGGAGGTGGAGGTGGTGGTCCACAAGCCGGACGCCCCGATCACCGTGCCTTTCGACGACGTGACCATCACCATCACCCGGAGCCGCGCATGAACAAGACGCACAGCGACCCGACGGTACAGCCGGTGCCCGCCTCCGTGACGGAGCAGGTCGACGCCGCCGACATCACGCTGTCCAACCCCAAACGGGCCGTGATCTCCCTCGGCTCCAACCTGGGCAACCGCCTGGAGACGCTCCAGGGCGCCATCGACGCGCTGGAGGACACCCCCGGCGTCCGGGTCAAGGCGGTCTCGCCGGTGTACGAGACGGAGCCCTGGGGCGTCGACCCCGGCTCCCAGCCGTCGTACCTCAACGCGGTCGTCGTCCTCAAGACCACGCTGCCGCCGGCGTCCCTGCTGGAGCGGGCCCACGCGGTGGAGGAGGCATTCCACCGCGTGCGCGACGAGCGCTGGGGCGCGCGCACCATCGACGTCGACATCGTGGCGTACGCGGACGTCGTCTCCGACGACCCCGTCCTCACCCTTCCGCACCCCCGCGCCCATGAGCGGGCCTTCGTCCTGGCGCCGTGGCACGACGTGGAGCCGGAGGCGCTGCTGCCGGGCGTGGGCGCGATCGCCGAGCTGCTCGGCGGCGTCGGCCGCCAGGGTGTCCTGCCGCGGGCGGACCTGGAACTGCGCCTGCCCGAGTAGCGTTGAGTGATCGGCAAGCACGGGCGACACAAGAGGAAGGGCCCCCGGTGAAACAACTGCGGCTCAAGGTACTGGCCGGACTGTTCGCCGTCGCCGGCATCCTCTCGTGGGGCGGCGCCCGGCTGTGGGAGTCGTTCGGCACCCTGCCGAGCGTGCCCCTGGCCGCGCCGATCGTCCTCGCGGTCATCGCGGTCGTCCTGACCGCGACGGCGCTCTCGCTTCGCTCCCGGCTGCGCGCCCAGCGCGAGCGCCGCCCCGACGCCAAGGGCGTGGAACCGATGATGGCCGCCCGCGCGGTCGTGTTCGGCCAGGCGAGCGCCCTGGTCGCGGCGCTGGTGAGCGGCATGTACGGCGGCACGGGCGTCTACCTGCTCGGCTCGCTCGACATCCCGGCCCGCCGCGACCAGGCGATCTACGCCGGCTTCTCGGTGCTGGCGGGGATCGGCGTGATCGCGGCGGCGATCTTCCTGGAGCGGGTCTGCAAGCTCCCGGAGGACGACGACGAAACCACGTCCCGCGCATAGCCGCGACCTCGCCGGAGCTGGCCCAGGACCTGACCGCGGCCCGGCACGAACGGCCCCCGACCCCGGCCCGGGCCCAGCCACAGGGCATCGCCCTACGCGCCCCGCACGCCGGACCCTGGCACGGGTGCCGGGCGTACGCGCCCCGCACGCCGGACCCCGCCCAGGCACAGGGCGTCGCCCTACGCGCCCCGCGCCCCGCGCGCCGGACACGGCCCCCGGCACGGGTGCCGACCTGCGCGGACCGCAGGCCTGGCGCCTGAAGCCGGACGCTCGGCCGGGCGTGCTGACCCGGGCTGATCACGGCGAGCGCATAAGGGCTCGCGCCAGGCAGCCCGGCCACCGGGAACGGCCCCGCCAGGGTCGGCCGCGCCCGGAGGGGGCCACGCGGGAGGGTCGGCAGGCGCGCCGGCCGGGCGGGGTCGGACGCGGCCCGGCTCACGACGGCGGGCCGCGTGCCCCGGCACCCGTGCCCGGGCCGGGCCCGGTCGGCGGCTGGGGCTACAGCAGCGTGCCGCCCGAGACCTCCGTTTCGGCGAGGACTGCCGAGAGGCGGTCGCGGACGTCCGGGGAGAGCCGCACATGCGCGGCGGCGAGGTTTTCCCGGATGTGGGCCGGGGTGCGGCTGCCCGGGATGGGAACGACGTGCTCGTCCTGGTGCAGCAGCCAGGCCAGGGCCAGCTGCGCCGGGGTGATGCCGAGCTCCTCGGCGATCCCGCGCACGGGGGCGAAGCGGTCGTTGTTGGCCTGGTGGTTCGCGGCGTCGAACCGGGGCATGTGCTGCCGGAAGTCACCGTCCTCCACCTTGTCGACCTTGCCGGTCAGGAAGCCGGCGCCCAGAGGTGACCAGGCGACGATGCCCACGCCCAGCTCGTGCGCCGCCGCCAGCAGCTCCTCGTCGACGTGCCGCCACATGGACCACTCGGTCTGGACGGCCGCCACCGGGTGCACGGCGTGCGCGGCGCGCAACTGCTCGGCGGTGACGTTGGACAGGCCGAGGTGCCGGACCAGGCCCGCCTCGATGAGGTCGGCGACCGCACCCACGGTGTCCTCCAGCGGCACCTGGGGGTCCGGGAAGTGCGGGTAGTACAGGTCGATCCGGTCGGTGCCCAGCTCCCGCAGGCTGGCCTCGGCGTACCCGCGCACATGCTTCGGGTCCGCGTTGACGGCCAGCTCGCCGAAGGCGTACCCGACCGGGAAGGGGTGCGGCTCGACGCCCTCGGGGAGCCGGAAACCGAACTTGGTGGCGATGACCACCTCGTCGCGCCGCCCGCCCAGCGCCTTGCCTATCAGCCGCTCGTTGTGGCCGTCCGCGCCATAGCCGTCCGACGTGTCGATGAGCGTGGCCCCGGCGTCCACCGCCGCGAGCAGCGCCCGCTCGGCACGCGCGTCGTCGATCTCTCCGTACACCCCGGGCGACAGCACCATCGCGCCGAAACCGAGAGCGGACACCTCAAGGCCACCGAGGCTGCGAACGGGTAGGGCCTTCGACTGCTCGTTCGTGATCGTCATGCCGGTGAGTCTTGCGGCAGAACACACCCGCGTCCACCGCCTGTCCGGCATAAAAGACAAGCGGTCAAAGGGAGTTGGGCCATCCAGTCCGCTCAGTCGGCCATGATGAGGCTCATCGCCTCCGCGCGGGTCGCGGGGTCCCTCAGCTGTCCGCGCACCGCCGACGTGATGGTCTTCGCGCCGGGCTTGCGGATGCCGCGCATCGACATGCACATGTGCTCGCACTCGATGACCACGATCACGCCCCGCGGCTCCAGGATCTTCATCAGGGAGTCGGCGACCTGGGTGGTGAGCCGTTCCTGCACCTGCGGGCGGCGCGCGTACACATCCACGAGCCGCGCCAGCTTCGACAGGCCGGTGATCTTGCCGGTGGTGGAGGGGATGTACCCGACGTGGGCCACACCCCGGAACGGCACCAGGTGGTGCTCGCAGGTGCTGAACACCTCGATGTCCTTCACCAGGACCATCTCGTCATGCCCCAGGTCGAACGTCGTCGTCAGCACGTCCTCGGGCTCCTGCCACAGGCCCGCGAATATCTCCCTGTAGGCCCGAGCCACCCGCGCCGGCGTCTCCCGCAGACCCTCTCGGTCAGGGTCCTCACCGACCGCGAGGAGAAGTTCCCGTACGGCGTTCTCGGCTCGCTTCTCGTCGAACTCGCCGATCGTGCCCTCGACGTCCAACGTCACCGGGTCGGTCATGTGTGCCTCGTTCCGTGTTGCCTGAGTACGCGCCCAACCGCGCACGCGAAAGCCGCGCCCCCCAGGCTAGAACCTGGGGGGCGCGGCTTTCATTCCGGGGGCGGAGGGCCACCGGGTCGGTCAGCTCTCCGGACGCTCCTCCGGGACCGCCTCGGCCGCCGGGGCGGCCGGGTTCGCCTTGGTGACGTCCGTCGGCGTGGCGCCATTGGCGCCCGCCGCGCCGTTGGTCAGCGCCAGCTCCTTCGGGGAGAGCACCGGCGGCCGCGTCGACGGCGTACGCCGCGAGGAGCCGGTCCACGCCGGGCGGGCCGGGCGCTTGACGATCGGGGCGAAGATCTCGGCGATCTCCTCCTTGTTGAGCGTCTCCTTCTCCAGCAGCCGGAGGACCAGGTTGTCGAGGACGTCACGGTTCTCGACGAGGATCTCCCAGGCCTCGTTGTGCGCGGTCTCGATGAGCTTCTTGACCTCTTCGTCGACGAGCGCCGCGACCTCTTCCGAGTAGTCGCGCTGGTGCGCCATCTCCCGGCCCAGGAAGGGCTCGGTGTTGTCGCCGCCGAACTTGATCGCGCCGAGCCGCTCGGTCATGCCGTACTGCGTGACCATGGCCCGCGCGGTCGCGGTCGCCTTCTCGATGTCGTTGGCCGCACCCGTGGTCGGGTCGTGGAAGACCAGCTCCTCGGCCGCGCGCCCGCCCAGCATGTAAGCCAGCTGGTCGAGCATCTCGTTGCGCGTGGTCGAGTACTTGTCCTCGTCGGGCAGGACCATGGTGTAGCCCAGGGCCCGGCCACGGGACAGGATGGTGATCTTGTGGACCGGGTCGGAGTTCGGGGACGCCGCCGCCACCAGGGCGTGGCCGCCCTCGTGGTACGCGGTGATCTTCTTCTCCTTGTCCGACATGATCCGGGTCCGCTTCTGCGGGCCCGCGACCACCCGGTCGATCGCCTCGTCCAGGGAGTGGTTGTCGATGAGCTTCTTGTCGCTGCGCGCGGTGAGCAGCGCGGCTTCGTTCAGCACGTTCGACAGGTCGGCGCCGGTGAAGCCCGGCGTACGACGCGCCACCGCGGACAGGTCGACGTCCGGGGCGACCGGCTTGCCCTTCTGGTGGACCTTGAGGATCTCCAGACGGCCCTGCATGTCCGGGCGGTCGACCGCGATCTGCCGGTCGAAGCGGCCCGGGCGCAGCAGCGCCGGGTCGAGGATGTCCGGCCGGTTGGTGGCGGCGATCAGGATGACGCCGCCCTTCACGTCGAAGCCGTCCATCTCGACGAGCAGCTGGTTGAGGGTCTGCTCGCGCTCGTCGTGGCCACCGCCGAGACCCGCACCGCGGTGCCGGCCGACGGCGTCGATCTCGTCGACGAAGACGATCGCCGGGGCGTTCGCCTTGGCCTGCTCGAAGAGGTCACGGACACGGGAGGCACCGACACCGACGAACATCTCGACGAAGTCGGAACCGGAGATCGAGTAGAACGGCACGCCCGCCTCGCCCGCGACGGCGCGCGCGAGCAGCGTCTTGCCGGTGCCGGGCGGGCCGTACAGCAGCACGCCCTTGGGGATCTTGGCGCCGACGGCCTGGAACTTCGCCGGCTCCTGGAGGAACTCCTTGATCTCCTGGAGCTCCTCGACGGCCTCGTCCGACCCCGCCACATCGGCGAAGGTCGTCTTCGGGGTGTCCTTGGTGATCAGCTTGGCCTTGGACTTCCCGAAGTTCATCACCCGGGAGCCGCCGCCCTGCATCTGATTCATCAGGAACAGGAAGACCACGACGATCAGCACGAACGGCAGCAGCGAGAGCAGCACCGAGACGATGGCGCTCTGCTTGGTCGGCGAGACGGTGTAGCCCTTGTCGATGTCGCCGGCTTCGTACTTCTTCTGCAGCGTGGCGGCGAGGTCGGAGCCCTGCGTGCCGATGTAGCTCGCCTGGATCTTGTCGCTGCCCTTGACCTTCTGGCCGTCCTTGAGGTCGACCTTGATCATCTGTTCGTCGCCGGTGGTCAGCTTGACCTGGTCGACCTGGTTCTTGTCGATCGCCTGGACGACCTCGCCGGTGTCCACCGTCTTGTAGCCACCGGACGAGCCGACGACCTGCATCAACACGACCACGGCGAGGACGGCCAGCACGATCCACATGACCGGCCCACGGAAGTATCGCTTCACGTCCATCCATACGGAGCGATGACGCCCCGTCCCTCCTGCCCGTAGGTAAATGCTGCTATGAGAAAAGACTGTTCTTCGGACGGTACCCCAGCATTGTCACCCGCGACCGCCTTCCCATGCTCCAACGGCGGGAGGGCGGTCAGGGTTCCCGGGGCCCGGCGGGTGTCCGGGGGCGGTTCAGCCGCCGTAGACGTGCGGCGCGAGCGTGCCGACGAACGGCAGGTTGCGGTACTTCTCCGCGTAGTCCAGGCCGTAGCCGACCACGAACTCGTTGGGGATGTCGAAGCCGATCCACTTCACGTCGATCGCGACCTTCGCCGCCTCCGGCTTGCGCAGCAGGGTGCAGACCTCCAGGGAGGCCGGCTCGCGCGAGCCGAGGTTCGACAGCAGCCAGGACAGCGTCAGGCCGGAGTCGATGATGTCCTCGACGATCAGGACGTGCTTGCCCTTGATGTCGGTGTCCAGGTCCTTGAGGATCCGGACGACACCGGAGGACTGGGTGCCCGCGCCGTACGACGAGACGGCCATCCAGTCCATCGTGACGGGGGTGGACAGCGCACGCGCCAGGTCCGCCATCACCATGACGGCGCCCTTGAGGACACCCACGATGAGGAGGTCCTTGCCCGCGTACTCAGCGTCGATCTTCGCGGCGAGCTCCGCCAGCTTCGCGTCGATCTCTTCCTTGGTGATGAGCACCGACTTGAGGTCGGTGCCCATGTCTTTCTCGTTCACCCGGGTCACTTTCGTTGCAGCCTGCGTCAGCCTTGCCGAATGACCAGTCTGCCACCCTGGCGGCGTGCCACGACGCGGCCGGGCAGATTGATGGCTCCCTGACCGCGCCAGCTGGTGATCAACCGGTCCAGTTCCTCGACGTGCCGGGCGAACAGGGAGCCGGCGGGGGCTCCCTCGGCGATGGCCGCGCGGCGCAGTACGCGGCGGCGGACGGCGGGCGGCAGGGCGTAGAGCTTGGCGCACTCCAGCAGGCCCGCCTCGTCCCGTACGGTCGGGTCGACGTCGGCGGCCCAGGCGTCCAGGGCGTCGGCGTCGTCGCGGCACAGCTGGGCCGTCCGGGCGAGGGCCTCCACGACGCCCTTGCCGAGGGACTTCTCCAGGGCGGGCAGGCCCTCGTGGCGCAGCCGGGACCGGGTGTAGGCCGGGTCGGCGTTCATCGGGTCGTCCCAGACGGGCAGGGACTGGACCATGCAGGCCTTGCGGGCGGTCTGCCGGTCGAGCTGGAGGAACGGGCGCCGGTAGCGGTCGGCGGTGCCGGAGACGGCGGCCATGCCGGACAGGGAGCGGATGCCGGAGCCGCGGGCGAGGCCGAGGAGCACCGTCTCGGCCTGGTCGTCGCGGGTGTGGCCGAGCAGCACGGCGGCGGCGCCGAGACGCTCGGCGGCCTCGTCCAGCGCCGCGTACCGGGCGTCGCGGGCGGCCGCCTCGGGGCCGCCGTCGCGGCCGACGGTCACGGAGACGGCCTCCACGGGGTCGAGGTTCATCGCGACGAGGCGGGCCGCGACCTCGGCGGCGCGGAGGTCCGAGCCGGGCTGGAGGCCGTGGTCGACGGTGATGCCGCCGGCGCGGACGTCGAGCTTGCGGGCCTCGAAGGCGAGGGCGGAGGCGAGCGCCATGGAGTCGGCGCCGCCGGAGCAGGCCACCAGGACGAGCGGCGGCTGCGGGCCCTGCTGGGGCTGCTGAGGCTGCGGGGACTCGCCGGTGGGGGCGTGTTCGGCTGCTCCGCTCGCGGCGCGCGCGGCCGGGGGGTGCGCTGGGGTGGTGTGCTCGGTGAGTACGTCGTGGAGTACGCGGCGGACCGCCAGGCGTATCGCCGCGACCGCAGGATGGGGACCCATGTCCGGTGCCCTTCGTGTGAAGTTGGGGGGGTGCCTCGGTCGGAGTCTTAACGGCCGGAGCGGGGGGTTCGGTCACTCAGAGTGCGTCGATGGTGACAGAACTCGGCCGTTACCCGAGCATCGCACGCCCACCCACTGCCCACGGTCCCTCGGATGGGTGATTGGAGGGGCGTTCTCCTGCCGTCGGCCGGATTGGACTCCTCATTCTGCTTTACGGTGCACCCTCGCGACCCAGTCCGCCGGTTTGGCGATCTCCGCCTTGGTGGGGAGGGTGTTCGGAGAGGTCCACACCCGGTTGAAGCCGGCCATGCCGACCTCCTCGACGACCGCGCGTACGAACCGCTCGCCGTCCCGGTACTGGCGCAGCTTGGCGTCCAGGCCCAGGAGCCTGCGCAGCGCCTGGTCCAGGCGGGAGGCGCCCTTCGCCCTGCGCTGCTGGAACTTCTCGCGGATCTCCGCCACCGACGGCACGACCTGCGGGCCGACGCCGTCCATCACATAATCCGCGTGCCCTTCGAGCAGGGACATCACGGCGGTGAGGCGGCCGAGGATCTCCCGCTGCTCGGGCGTCTGGACCAGTTCGACCAGCGAGCGGCCGCCCTCGTCCTCCTCGCCCTCGGGGCGGGCGCCGGTCAGGGCCTGGGCGGCCTCGCGCAGCCGCTCCAGGACGGTCATCGGGTCCATGTCGGTGGCGCCGAGGAATGACTGGATCTCGCCCTGGAGGTGGTCGCGCAGCCAGGGCACGGCCGTGAACTGGGTGCGGTGCGTCTCCTCGTGGAGGCTCACCCAGAGCCGGAAGTCGTGCGGGGCGACGTCCAGCTCCCGCTCCACGTGGACGATGTTGGGCGCGACGAGCAGGAGCCTGCCGCCGCCGTTCTCCCCGGCCGGGAGCTCGCGGGTGGCGGGGGCGAACGTCTCGTACTGCCCCAGCACCCTGGAGGCGAGGAACGACAGCAGCATGCCCAGCTCCACGCCGGTCACCTTGCCGCCGACCGCGCCGAGAACGGCGCCGCCCGGGCTGCCGGAGCGGCGCTCCTGCATCTTCTCCAGCAGCGGCTTGAGCAGCTCGCGGAAACCGGCGACGTTCGCCCTGATCCAGCCGGCCCGGTCGACGACCAGGACGGGGGTGTCCTCCGGTTCGTGTCCCTCGGGGATCATCCGGGTGAAGGCCCGGACGTGCTCCTCGGACGCCTTGGCGTGCCGCCGCAGCTCGGCGACCACCGCGCGGGCCTCCTCGCGGCTCACCTCGGGCCCGGGGCGTACCAGTCGGGTCGCGGTCGCGACCGCGAGGTTCCAGTCGACCATCTCGGCACCACCGATGCTCGTCATGCGTCAACCGTACGTGCTCGGCGCCGGATCGGGTCAGGGTGCGGCGCCGTCCGGATCAGCGGGCCAGGACGGCGGCGAGGCCGTCCAGGGCGGGCTGGGCGGTGTACGGGGACGTGGTCCGCCCGGCCAGGAACGCGAAGGCCAGCAGTCGTCCGTCCGCGGTCACCACCGTGCCGGCCAGGGTGTTGACGCCGGTGAGGGTGCCGGTCTTGGCCCGGACCAGGCCCGCGCCCGCCGCGCCGGGGGAACCGTCGGCGTAACGGTCCTGCAGGGTGCCGCTGAAGCCGCCGACGGGCAGGCCGGTGAGGACGGGGCGCAGTTCGGGCCGGGCGGGGTCGGCCGCGCGGACGAGGAGCGCGGTGAGGAGGGCGGCGGAGGCCCGGTCGCGGCGGTCCAGGCCGCTGCCGTCGGCGAACCTCGCTCCGGCGAGCGGTACGCCGAGCGCGCGCAGCTGGTCGGTGACGGCCCGGCCCGCGCCGCCGAAGCTCGCGGGGCGGCCGGTGGCGATCGCGGTCTGGCGGGCGAGGGCCTCGGCGAGGTCGTTGTCGCTGTGGACCAGGGCGCGCTCCACGAGGGCGGACAGGGGCTCGGACCAGGTCTTGGCGAGGGGGGTGGCTTTCTTGGGCGCACGCGCGCGTGCCGGGGGTTTTCCGGTGGCGATGCCGTGTTCGGCGAGCAGCCCGGCGAAGGCGCGGGCGGTGTCGCCGGCGGGGTCGGCGGAGCGCGGGGCGGGGCCGTTGGCCGAGGTGCCGAGCCGGCCCTCGTTGGTCATGAGGGCCGTGACGGGGGCGATGTTGTCGTTGACACCGATCGGGTGACGTTCGGGGCCGGTGTAGCGGGACGTGTCGTAGGCCAGGGTGACGGCGGTGACGCCACGGCCGCGCAGCGCGCGGGCGGTGTCGGCGGCCAGGGCGCGCAGCCGGCCGGCGTCGAGGGTGGGATCGCCGCCGCCGACGAGCGTGATCCGGCGGGCGTCGGGGGTGGCCACGACCGTGGTGGGGATGCGGTGGTCGGGCCCGAGGGCGGTGAGGGCGGCGGCCGAGGTGGCGATCTTGATGGTGGAGGCGGGCGTCATCGGGACGCCGGCCCCCTTCCCGTACAGCTGCTTGCCGGTCGGTACGTCGACGACGGACGCCGTGCGCAGCGGGCCGAGCCCGGGGTCGGCGAAAAGCGGGTCCAGGGTGGCCGCGAGGGCGGCCGGAGCCGGGGCGGCGGGCTCGGGCGGGGACTTGGGCTCGGGGGCGGCTTCCGTGCGGGGGGCGGTGAGGGCGGTGAGTACGCCCGGGGCGCTGGGGGCCGGGGCGGGCGGTTTCGGGGCGGGGCGTTCCGGACCGGCCGCGTCGTGATGTGCGCCACCTGTGCCGGCCAGGGCGGCGGCCCGGGCCCGCTCGGCCGTACGCTGACCCGAGTCCCAGGGCCCGGCCAGGGTCACCACCCCGGAGGCCAGGACGAGACCGAGCACGGCGGAGCCTGCGGAGAGCTGCAGCATCTTCGGCTCCAGCACGGCTGACCAGCCCCTTTCGCGAGCACACAGTTGCGTGAGGGACACTTAACCACTGAGCTGTGCCGTGAGCACGGCACCCCCGGTGAGCACGGTGGTCCGGTCCTGCTGGGGGCGCAGTATCACCCGACATTTTGTGTTGATCTTGGAGGAGCCACCCGTGGAGTTCGACGTCACCATCGAGATCCCGAAGGGGTCGCGGAACAAGTACGAGGTGGACCACGAGACCGGTCGTATCCGACTGGACCGCCACCTCTTCACGTCGACCGTCTACCCGGCCGACTACGGCTTCGTCGAGGGCACCCTGGGCGAGGACGGTGACCCGCTGGACGCGCTGGTCATCCTGGACGAGCCGACCTTCCCGGGTGTGCTGGTCAAGTGCCGCGCCATCGGCATGTTCCGCATGACGGACGAGGCGGGCGGCGACGACAAGTTGCTGTGCGTGCCGGCCTCCGACCCGCGTATGGAGCACCTGCGCGACATCCACCACGTCTCGGAGTTCGACCGCCTGGAGATCCAGCACTTCTTCGAGGTCTACAAGGACCTGGAGCCCGGCAAGTCGGTCGAGGGCGCCGACTGGGTCGGCCGCGCCGAGGCCGAGGCCGAGATCGAGGCGTCCATCAAGCGCCTGGAGGCGCAGGGCGGCGCTCACTGAGCCCCTTTTTCGCCGTATGACGGGCGGTGCACCCTGATGGGTGCGCCGCCCGTCGTCGTGTCCGAGGCCTTGGCCATGTCCATACTGGGCAGGCGGGTCGGATGGGTCGGATGGGAGTGAGGACGAGCACAGTGGCGCCGGAGACGGACGGTCCTACGGGAGGTCCTGAGGACCGTAAGCCTCAGTCCGATGAGGCACACAGCGCCTTCACGCCGCCGCCGGGCGTGGAGCAGCCCTCCGGCACCGAGGAGGACCAGCAGACGACGTCGGAGTTCGCGCTGCCCGAGGGGCTGGCGGCCGAGCCGTCGCCCGCCGAGCCGGAGCGATCGGCGTTCGCCCCGCCCTCGACGTACTCGGCGAAGGAGTCCCCACCGGCGTTCACGCCCGCCCAGGGGTTCCCGGCGATAAGGCTGTCCAAGGACGCGCCGTGGCAGGACCGGATGCGCACCATGCTGCGCATGCCGGTGAGCGAGCGGCCGGTGCCGGAGCCGGTGCAGAGGCACGGCGAGGCCGCCCCAGCCGTACCGCGCGTCCTCGACCTGACGCTGCGTATCGGCGAGCTGCTGCTGGCGGGCGGCGAGGGCGCGGAGGACGTCGAGGCGGCGATGTTCGCGATCTGCCGCTCGTACGGGCTCGACCGCTGCGAGCCGACCGTGACGTTCACGCTGCTGGGCGTCACCTACCAGCCGTCGCTGGTGGACGACCCGGTGACGGTGAGCCGGACCGTACGGCGGCGCGGCACGGACTACACCCGGCTGTCCGCCGTCTACGCGCTGGTCGCCGACATCAACGCCGAGGACTACGACGTCTCGCTGGAGGAGGCCTACCGGCGCCTCGCGGAGATCCGGCGCAACCGGCACCCGTACCCCGGGTGGGTCCTCACCGTGGCGGCGGGCGGGCTCGCGGGCGCGGCGTCGATGCTGCTGGGCGGTGACATGGCGGTGTTCCTGGTGGCGGCGGCGGGCGCGATGCTGGGCGACCGGCTGGCGTGGTTCTGCGCGGGGCGCGGGCTTCCGGAGTTCTACCAGTTCGCCGTGGCCGCGGTGCCGCCCGCCGGGATAGGGGTGCTGGTCAGCCTGTTGCACGCCGGGCTCCAGCCGAACGCGGTGATCACCGGTGGGCTGTTCGCGCTGATTCCGGGGCGGGCGCTGGTCGCCGCCGTACAGGACGGCCTGACCGGCTTCTACATCACCGCGTCGGCGCGGCTGCTTGAGGTGGCGTACTTCTTCGTCGCCATCGTGGTGGGTGTGCTGTCGGTGCTGTACGGGGGTGTGCAGCTCGGCGCCAAGCTCAACCCGGAAGGCGTGCTGAGCGCGGTCGAGCGGCCGGTGCTCCAGATCCTGGCCGCCGTGCTGCTGTCGGTGACCTTCGCGGTCCTGCTCCAGCAGGAACGTTCCACGGTGCTGTTCGTGGCGCTGAACGGCGGGGCGGCGTGGGTGATCTACGCGTCGATAGCGGTGACGGCGGGCGGCTCGACCGTGATGGCGACGGCGGTCGCGGCGGGGCTGGTGGGGCTGTTCGGGCAGTTGATGGCCCGGTACGAGCACACGTCGTCGCTGCCGTACGTGACGGCGGCGATCGGGCCGCTGCTGCCCGGTAGCGCGACGTACCTCGGGGTGCTGAACATCGCCCAGAACAACATGGACGCCGGCTTCACCTCCCTGGCGCGGGCGGCGGCGCTGGCGCTGGCCATCGCGATCGGGGTGAACCTGGGCGGCGAGATGGCCCGCCTGTTCATCCGCGCCCCCGGCTCGGCCGCGCTTCGCCGCGCGGCGAAGCGCACGCGGGGCTTCTGACCGGGGCGTCGCGCCCCGGGCGCCCCTGGGTCGGTGCGCGCCGGTGGGTGGGGGGCGTGGCCCCTCCGGGCTCACCTCCTCGAGGCCGGCGGCCTTGGGTACGCCGACTTGGGAGCCCTTCCGACGCCGCCGGCCTCTGCGGGGGCGACCCTGCACGGCCCCGCCCCGGTCGTACGCCGACTGCGGACCGGTGGGGCGCTCCCAAATCCCTTGCACGGCACGGTCGTACGCGGCCTGCGGGCCGGATGTCCTGTGCGGTGCTCGTGGCGGGCCGGGTACGAGCTGTCGACTACGGCGAGAAGGGGCCGTGCAGGGTCGCCCCCGCAGCGGTTGGCGGCGAGAAACGGTCACGAAGTCCGGGTGGGCACCCCGCCGACCGCGAGGAGGTGAGCCCGGAGGGGCCCCGACCCCGGCCCACCGGGCCCAACAGGCCCCGCCCACGCCGTAGCCCGGCTGGCCCGACCGGGGGCCAGCCGGGCGCCCGCGCGGGGTGTCAGGCGGTGGCGCGGGGGCGGGCGGCGCCCGTCATGAGGCCGCCGCGGCGCAGGACGGCGTAGCCGACGCCGATGCCGATGGCGACGGGCCATTCGATGACGTCCGCGGCGCCCAGGACACCGAGGCCGAGGTAGAGCGGCAGGCCGCCCTTGGCGGGGAGTACCTGGCGGGCGGCCGCCACCGGCAGCAGCGCCGCGTTGGCCGCGCCGTTCGCGACCCGGTCGAGGGACGGGACGGTGAAGCTGACCGTGCGGCCTCCCGGTGAGGCCTGGTCCTGGGTCTGGGCGGGGGCCGGTTCCTTGCGCGGCTGCGCCGCGCTCTGCTTGTTGGTGGTCTTCGTGGACTTCGTCGTGGTCCGCTTACGCGGTGCTGAAGAGGTGGCCACAGATCTCACATCCATGGATGTGGTATGGGCGGGTTGTCTACATTTCAGGGTATCCGTTCCGGGACGACTGAATCGGACCGGAGGCACCAGCCCATGTCACCGTTGCAATTGCTCGGGCCGATAGCGTCCGGCGTGACCTACGGGGTCGCGGCCGGGGTGCGCGGGGCCGCCGACGTGGCCGCGCAGCTCATCGGGTTGCCGCAGCGCGGCGTGTGGTGGCGGCCCGGCCGCTGCTACATCGAGGTGCACGGCGTGCACGGCGTCGGCGGCGAGCGGGTCGCCCGGCGCGTCGAGCGCGCCCTGGAGGGGCACCCGAGGGTGCTGTGGGCCCGGGTCAACGCGCCGTCCGAGCGGGTGGTGGTGGCCGTGTCCGCTCCGCCGCCGTCCGACCGCGAGCTGGTCGCGCTCGTCGAGCGCGCGGAGGGGCAGCTGGCCGCGCACATCGACGAGTTCGACGAGTGGTGTCCCGAACCGCACCACCCCTGCGAGGGCCCCAGGACCCGCCAGTCGGTGCCCGCGCTGGCCGCCGACACCGCGGGGCTCGCCATCGCCTCCGTACGGCAGCTGGCCCCGTGGTTCCGGCTGCCGCCCGAGGTGGCGGCGGTCGCAGGCGCCCTCCAGCACCACCCGGACCTGCGCCACCTGGTCGCCGACCTGAGCAGCGTCGAGCAGGCCGAGTCGGTCCTGCCCGTGGTCAGCGCCCTCGCGCAGGGCGTGGCCACAAGGGGTGGCGGGCTCGCCCTCGACGTACTCGAAAGGGTCGCCCAGTGGCGGGAGGCCACCGCGGAACGCAAGGCGTGGGCCGACGCGGAGCCCGACCTCGTCCACGGGCCGGAGGACGCCGAGGCGGAGCCGCTCGTCGTGGACCGCGCCGGGCCGACGCCCAAGGACTCGGTGGACCGCTACGCCGAGCGGGCCATGGTCGCGGGCCTGACCGCCGGGGGCCTCAGCGTCCCCTTCGCGGGCCTCCGGAAGGGCCTGGCCGTCGCCCTGTCCGCCGTACCGAAGGCCCCGGAGGCCGGCCGCGAGGGCTTCGCCACCAGCCTGGGCCGGGCCTTGGCGCTGCGCGGCGTCGTCACCATGGACCGGGGCGCCCTGCGGCGGCTCGGTCAGGTGGACACCGTCGTCCTGGAGGAGGACGCGCTCCGCAGCGACCAGTACGAACCCGTGGACCTGGAGCTGCTCAGCGGCGCCGACCCGGAGCGGACCGCCGAGCGGCTCTTCACGCTGTTCGACGCCGACGCGCCCCTGGGGACCGCCCGCGACGACGACGGCTGGGTGCTGGGCCCGCTCGACGAACTCGATCTGTCCGGGCGTACCGGACGCCAGGCGGAGGCGCGGCTGCGGCGCCGGGGCGCCGAGCGGACGCTCGGGCTGGCCAAGGGGCGCAGGCTGCAGGCGGTGGCGGGGCTCGGTACGCAGACGGCGCCGGGCGCCGAGGCGGTCGCGGCGGCCGCCCGGCGCGCGGGCGCCCGGGTGGTGCTGGCGACCGACCGCGAGGCACCGGCGTTCACGTTCGCCGACGCGGTGGTCCCGGCGGGCGGGCGCCTGGTCGCCTCCGTACGCGGCCTCCAGGCCGACGGCGCGGTCGTGCTGCTGGTCTCCGGCAACCGGCGGGCGCTGGGCGTGGCCGACTGCGGCGTCGGCGTGCACCGTGACGGCGAGCCGCCCGCCTGGGGCGCCCACCTGATCGTCGGCTCCGACCTCGAATCGGCGGGGATCATCGTGGACGCCGTCGGCGCGGCCGCGCGCGTGGACCGGGACTCCACCGTGCTCGCCGCGGGCGGCAGCGGCGTCGGCGCGGTCGCCGCGCTCCAGGCCCAGCCCGCGCAGGCCGCCGCCCGGGGCATGGCGGCCGGGACCACCGCCGCGAGCGTGGCGTTCTGCATGGGCGCCTGGCGTACGAGGCAACTGCTCGCCCGGCCCCTCGCCCCGCCCGTGACCACCGTGCCCTGGCACCTGATGCCCACGGAACGGGTCCTGGAGCGGCTGCGTACCACCACCGACGGCCTGACCGCCGACGAGGCGGCGGGCCGCAGCGGCGGTCCCCGCGGCGGCAACGAACCCGCCCGGCTCACCCTGCCGTCCGCCTTCATCGAGGAGCTGGCCAACCCGCTGACGCCCGTCCTGGCCGGTGGCGCGGCCCTCGCGACCGCCGTCGGCTCGCGTACCGACGCCATGCTGGTGGCCGCCATCACCGGCACCTCCGCCCTCATCGGCGGCTTCCAGCGGGTACGGACCGAACGCGCCCTCGCGGAGCTCTTCGCCCGCTCCGCCGTCGGCGCACGCGTACGCCGCGGGGGCCGCGAGCGGCTGGTGACGGCCGGTGACCTGGTGGAGGGCGACATCGTCCTGCTGCGGCCCGAGGACGTCGTACCGGCGGACTGCCGGCTGGTGGAGGCCGAGGGGCTGGAGGTCGACGAGTCGTCGCTGACCGGCGAGTCCCTCGCCGTCCACAAGGACCCGGCGCCGGTGGTCGCCACCGACATCACCGGACGCCGCTCCATGGTGTACGAGGGCACCACCGTCTCCTCCGGCCGGGGCGTGGCCGTGGTCGTGGCGACCGGTTCGAGCACCGAGGTCGGGCGCAGCCTCGCCACCGCGCGGCAGGCCGCGCCGGAGACGGGTGTGGAGGCCCGGCTCGCCTCGCTGACCCGGTCCAGCCTGCCGATCGCGATCGGGTCGGCCAGCGCGGTCACCGCGTCGGGCCTGCTGCACGGGCGGCCGCTCGCCGACAACCTCGCCTCCGCGGTCAACCTCGCCGTCGCCTCCGTACCGGAAGGCCTGCCCTTCCTGGTCAACGCCGCCCAGCTGGCCGCCGCCCGGCGCCTGGCCGACGTCGGCGCCCTCGTCCGCAACCCGCGCACCATCGAGGCGCTCGGCCGCGCCGACGTGCTGTGCTTCGACAAGACCGGAACCCTCACGGAGGGCAAGCTGCAGCTGGCGGCGGTGAGCGACGGGGACGGCGCCGTGCCGCTGGACCAGCTCGACGGCCGGCACAAGGACGTCCTCGCCGCGGCGCTACGGGCCACCCCGCCCGCCCGGCAGGCCGAACCCATGGCGCACCAGACCGACCGCGCGGTGACGGCCGGCGCGCGCGGCGCCAAGGTGTCGGTACGGCAGGGGGCGGCGCGCTGGCGGCGGCTGGACACGCTGCCGTTCGAGCCGTCCCGCGCCTACCACGCCACGTCCGGGCAGACCGCGCACGGCCTGCTGCTGAGCGTGAAGGGCGCGCCCGAGAACGTACTGGACCGCTGCGCGCGGCGCCGGACCCCCGACGGCCGGGCCGAGGCGCTGGACGACGAGGGGCTCGCCGGGCTGACCGCCGAGGCGGAGGAGCTGGCGGGCGCCGGGCGGCGGGTGCTGGCGGTGGCGGAGCGCCGGATGGACACCGGCGAGGACCTCACCGACGACAGCGTGCGGGACCTGGCCTTCCTCGGGTTCATCACGCTGGCCGACCCGGTCCGGGCGGGCGCCGCTCCGGCGACGGCGCGGCTGCGGGAGGCGGGCGTGCACACCGTGATGCTGACCGGCGACCACCCGGCCACCGCCGACGCCATCGCGTCCACCATCAGCGACGTCACGGACCCCAAGGTCTGTACGGGCGCCGAGCTGGACGAACTCGACGACGACGAGCTGGACGAGCTGCTGCCGACCGTCGACGTCATCGCCCGGTGCAGCCCGCACCACAAGGTCCGTATCGTCCAGGCGTACCAGCGCGTCGGCCGGGTCGTCGCGATGACCGGCGACGGCGCCAACGACGCGCCCGCCATCCGGCTCGCCGACATCGGCATCGCGCTCGGGCGGCGCGGCACTCCGTCCGCGACCGCCGCGGCCGACCTGGTGGTGAGCGACGACCGGCTGGAGACGATCGTCTCGGCACTGATGGAGGGCCGCTCCATGTGGGCGTCGGTGCGGGCCGCGCTGGGCATCCTCATCGGCGGCAACCTCGGCGAGGTCACCTTCAGCGTGCTGATCTCCACGCTGACCGGCGCCACGCCGCTCAACGCCCGCCAGATCATGCTGGTCAACCTGCTGACCGACCTGGCTCCCTCGCTGGCCATCGCCGTGCGCGAACCGGCCGGCCAGGCCGCGAAGCGGCTCCTCGCGGAGGGCCCGAGCCGCTCGCTCGGCAGCGCGCTCACCCACGAGATGCTGCTGCGCGGCGCCATCACCGCGACCGGCGCGGGGCTGGCGTGGACCGGTGCCCGCCTCACCGGCCGCCGCAAGCGGGCCAGCACGGTCGCGCTCGCCGCCGTCGTCGGTACGCAGCTGGCGCAGACTCTCGCGACGGGCGGCCTGGACCGGAACGTCCTGGGGGCGAGCCTGGGGTCGGCGGCGGTGCTGGCCGCGGTCATCCAGACGCCGGGCGTGAGCCAGTTCTTCGGCTGCACGCCGCTGGGGCCGGTCGGCTGGGGCATCGCGCTCGGCTCGATCGCCGCGGCGACCCTGCTCGGTACGGCCCTGTCGCCGCTGGTCCACTCGATGACGGCCGCGGAGGAGGAGCAGGTCCAGGACGCCGCGCCCTGAGGTCAGCGAGGTCAGCGCTTGGCGTGCCGCCCGCGCTGGGCGGGCGGTGTCCCGTCCTCGACGACCGGCTGCTTCTTGCTCTGCGAGCGGGCCCGCAGGTACTCGATCACGATCGGGACGACCGAGATCAGCACGATGAGGATCAGGATCGCCTCGATGTGCTCGTGTACGAAGGGGATGTTGCCCAGCGACGCCCCGAGCAGCGTCACGCCGGCGCCCCACAGGACGCCACCGATGATGTTGAAGGTGATGAACGAGCGGTAGTTCATCCGGCTCACACCGGCGATGATCGGCGTGAACGTCCGCACGATCGGGACGAACCGGGCGAGGATCAGCGACTTCGGGCCGTGCTTCTCGAAGAACTCATGGGCCTTCTCCACGTTCTCCTGCTTGAAGAGGCGGGAGTCCGGGCGCGTGAAGAGGGCCGGTCCGACCTTGCGGCCGAACAGGTAGCCCACCTGGTCACCGATGATCGCGGACAGCACGATCAGGGTGCACACCACCCACAGAGGGGTGTCCAGCACGCCGGTGGTGACCAGCAGACCCGTGGTGAACAGCAGCGAGTCACCGGGCAGGAAGAAACCGATCAGCAGTCCGGACTCGGCGAAGACGATGACCAGGACGCCGATGAGGCCGAAGGTCTCGATGAGATAGTCCGGGTCCAGCCAGCTCGGTCCGAGCGCAAGCGTATTCACGGGTTCCGGGGCTCCTGGTTTTGGTGGGCGGGGGACGGCTGCCCAAAGCTATCAACGCTTCCACCCGCCTCCCGGTTCCACCGCCCCCTTCTCCCCGCTCGGCGCCCCCTGCCCGGGTCCGTCAGGCGTGCCGGTCCGCGTTGGCGTGGATGGCGGCGTGGAGGTGTTCGGCCAGGCCCGGGCGCATGGCGTCGTAGAAGGCCGTGAAGCGCTCGTCCGACACGTACATGTCCGCGAGGCACCGGTGCATCTCGAAGGGGCACTCGTAGAACCAGGTGGCGATCTGCCGGCGGTGCTCCTCGGCCACGTCCATCGCCCGCTCGCCCGTCGGCGGCTCGCCCTCCGACATCAGGGCCTGGTAGCGGACGCCCCAGTCGGCGTTCTGCTCCTGCATCCGCTGCCAGTCGGCCTTGGTGTAGCGGGCCGCACGGCGCTGGGACTCCCGGTAGGCCTCGGTGTTGCCCCAGCGCTGCTCGGCCTCCTCCGCGTACTGCTCGGGATCCTTGTCCCCGAAGACCTCGAACCTCTCCTCGGGTGTGAGGTTGATGCCCATCTTCTTCGCCTCCATGGCGTGTTCGACGGCCTCGGCCATCTTCTGCAGTTCGGCGATCCGCGCGGACAACAGCTCGCGCTGGCGCCGCAGGTGCTCCCGCGGGTCCGCGTCGGGGTCGTCGAGCAGGACCGCGACCTGGTCGAGCGGGAAGCCCAGCTCCCGGTAGAACCGGATCTGCTGCAGCCGGTCGAGGTCGGCGTCGTCGTACCGCCGGTGTCCCGCATGGCTGCGGCCGCTCGGCGAGAGCAGCCCGATCTCGTCGTAGTGGTGCAGGGTGCGCACCGTGACGTGGGCGAAAGCGGCGACCTGCCCCACGGAGTAGCTCATGGCTCTCCGCTCCCTTCTTCTCGGTACGCACCTCAGCCTGAGCCCTCACGCAACGTGAGGTGCAAGTCCGTTCAGTCCTGGCACGCCAGCCGGAACGTGACCCAGCGCACCCCGTCCGGTGATATCCCGTACGCGCAGCCGATGGCGGCCGACCGCAGGTACCCCAGGCGCCCGCGCGTGACGTGGTACATGCCGGGCCCCGCGTCCCGGAAGGTGCGGCCGCCGTCGGCGCCGGCGTACGTTCCCCGCTCCCCGTGCACCACGAGGCGCCCGCCCGGGCCGGCGACGGGCACGCCCATCAGTGTGCGCGGCTCCCGCTGCGGGCCGCTCACCCACACGCGCGTCCAGGTCCGGCCCCCGTCCACCGAGCGGTGCAGTGCGCGCAGCGGGTTCTTGGCCGGCTCCACGCCCGGCACCTCGCCGCGCTCCGCGGCGTACACCGCGTCCGGGCCGACCGAGACCGCGACGCCCCACGCCGGATCGGCGCCGGGGCTGGGCAGCCGGCTCACCGTCCACGTCCGGCCGGCGTCCCGGGAGACGGCGAGCGCCGTACCGCCCGAGCGGGGATCGGTGCCCGACACCCACCAGGACCCGTCCGGCTCCGCCTCGCCCGCCGGCGCCGGGTGGGCGCCGAGCCGCGGTTCCCGCGCCAGGAACCGGACCTTGCCGTCCTGGGGTGAGATCACCACCAGCCGCGGTCTCGCACACTCCTGCACGACCGCCCCGGCCGGCCCCGGGCACTGCGTGGACAGCACCGCACCCTCGGGTATCGCGTCGGCCGTGCCCGCCGCCCGCAGGTCGCCCATCCGCCAGGACCGGCCGGCGTCCGTCGTGAACCACGTACGCAGCGGGTGCCGTTCGCTCGCTTCCTGTATCAGCGCGCGCCCCGGTCCCAGCACCGTGATCATCGCGCTGACGCCCACCGTGCCGTGCACCTCCGGCAGCGGCGAGGTGCGCAGCACCCAGCGGGCCGCGCCCCTGTCGAGCACCGCGACATGCTGGCGGCAGAAGCCGTTCGCCGGCGTCACCTCGTCCTCCACGCACTGCGCGAGCAGCACGAACCCGCTGCCGTCGGCGGCGAATCCGACGCTGTGCGCCCAGCCGGGAAGCTCGGGGGCCGACGGGACACGCGGCAACGGCGGCACGGACGACGGCGACTCCGACCGGGGCGGCGCCGACGACGATGCCGAAGCCGACGGCGCCGGCGGCCGCGAGGCGGGCGCCCCCTCCCCCGTACAGCCCCCGGCCAGCAGCGACGCCGACAGCGCCATCACCATCCCGATCACGCGAGCACACCTGTGCATGGAGCTCCCCCTGCCCTCGGGCCGGTCCGCGGCGAACCGTGCTGCTTTGGATACACCGCGAACCGCCGTCAGGTTCCACTCAGCGGCTCAGCCGCCGGAATCTCCGCACCGCCAGCGGGAAGAAGACCGCGAGCAGCGCCAGCGGCCACCCCACCGCCAGCAGTTCCGCGTGCTGCGACGCCCACGACGACCCCGCGGCCTGGGCGGTCCCCGGGGGGCCGACCAGTTCCCGTACCGCCGTCGCGGTCGACGACAGCGGGTTCCACTCGACCACCGACCCCAGCCAGCCCGGCATCGTGCCGGGCGCCGCGAACGCGTTGGAGAGGAAGGCGACCGGCCAGACGAGGATCTGCACCGCCTGCACGAGCTCCGGCCTGCCCGCCACCATCGCGAGGTGGATGCCGATCCACAGCATCGCGAACCGCAGCAGCAACAGCAGTGCCACGGCCGCCAGGAACGCGCCGAAGCCGCCGTGCGCCCGCCAGCCGATCGCGTACCCTGCACCGATCATCACGGCCAGGCCGAGCACCGACTGGAGCATGTCGGCGACCGAACGCCCCACGAGCACGGCGCCGTCGGCCATCGGCATCGACCGGAACCGGTCGATCACGCCCTTGTTGAGGTCCTGCGTGACCGCCAGCAGGGTCGCTTCGAGGCCGAACGCCATGGTCAGGGCGAACATGCCGGGGACGAGGAAGTCGATGTACGCGCCGGTCACGCCGCGACCGCCGCCGATGAGGTAGCCGAACATCAGCAGCATCATCACGGGGAAGGCCAGCCCGACGACGATCTGCACCGGTTCACGCGCCCAGTGCGCCAGTTCACGCCGGGTGATCGTCCACGAGTCGGCCAGGGCCCATCCGAGCCGGCCCAGACCGGACCCGCTCGTGTCCGTCGTGCTCGTCATTCCTGTGCCGGTCGCCGTCATACCGCCGAGACCTCCTTCGGCTCGCCCGTCAGGTGCAGGAAGACCTCGTCCAGCGTCGGCCGCCGCACCGCGATGTCCTCCGCCTCGATCCCGGCCGACTCCAGGTCCCGTACGACCCGGGTCAGCGCCGCCATCCGGTCCTCGACCGGGGCGCTGACCAGCCGCCGGTCCTCGTCCACGTGGGCCCCCGCGGGTACCAGGGCGGCCGCGGCGGCCAGGTGCCGTACGTCGCGCACGACGACGTCGATCCGGTCGCCGCCGACCTTGCCCTTCAGCTCGTCCGCCGTGCCGTCGGCGATGACCCGGCCCCGGTCGACGACCGAGATCCGGTCGGCGAGCTGGTCGGCCTCCTCCAGGTACTGCGTGGTGAGCAGGACGGTGGTCCCGCCCCCCACCAGGGAGCGCACCGAGTTCCACACTTCCGCCCGCCCGCGCGGATCGAGCCCCGTCGTCGGCTCGTCCAGGAACAGCACCTCCGGCTCCGTGATCAGCGAGGCGGCCAGGTCCAGCCGCCGCCGCATCCCGCCGCTGTACTGCTTGACCGCCTTGCGGCCGGTGTCGGCGAGCCCGAACCGCTCCAGCAACTCGTCAGCCCGCGCGCCCGCCCGCCGGGCGCCCAGGTGATGCAGCCGCCCGAACATCTCCAGGTTCTGCCGCCCGCTCAGCCCCTCGTCCAGGGCCGCGTGCTGCCCGAGCAGCCCGATCCGCCGCCGCACCTCGTCCGGGCGGGCCCGCACGTCGTACCCGGCCACCCGGGCCGTGCCCTCGTCGTGCCGCAGCAGCGTGGCCAGCACCCGCACCGCGGTGGTCTTGCCGGCGCCGTTCGGCCCCAGGACGCCGTGCACCGTGCCCCGCCCGACCACCAGGTCCAGCCCGTCCAGGGCCTGCTTGTCGCCGTACCGCTTCCGTACGCCTTCGACGACGATCGCGTCCGCCATGCATCCCTCCCCAGCCAGTAATCAAAATTGACTACCACACAACGCTAAACCGGATCGACTCATTAATCAAACTTGATTAGCCAGAGCTCAGCGCGCGTCGTCCGGATGCGCAGTCCCCGTCGCGTACGGGTTCTCCTGGTCCTCCGCCAGCACGCCCACAAAGGGGTCACCCTCACCCGCGAACGTGTACGCGCCGCCCTCGATGCGCTCGATCAGCCCGCGTGTCCATTCGGCACCCGCGTCGGCCGAGTACACCCACATGTTCATGATCTCGCCGATGTGACCGAGCGACTCCGGCCCGTCCGCAGGCGTGTAGTACTCCGTGACGCCCGCCCGCCACCGCTCCAGCCCCTCGAGCCGCCGCTTGAGCAGCGCGACGGCCTCCTCGCGCGGCAGGTCGACGATGAAGCCGACGCCCGCCGACAGGACGTCCGTCTTCTGGTCGTACGCCGTCAGCGCCTCGCGCAGCAGCGCGAAGTACTCCGCGGTGCCCTCGTCGGTGATCTCGTACTCGGTACGCGGCGGCCCGCCCGCCGTGCTCGGCGCGGTCTCGTAGGCCCGCAGCAGCCCCTGCTTGGCCATCTGCTTGAGCGCGTGGTAGATCGAGCCCGGCTTGGCGTTGGACCACTCGTGCGCGCCCCAGAACTCCAGGTCGTTGCGGACCTGATAGCCGTGCGCCCGCCCGTGCTGGCGCACGGCACCCAGAACCAGCAACCGGATCGCTGACATCACCTCACGCACCTTCCTAGTCAATTTTGACCAGGGTACGCAGGCGGGCGGAGCCCGGGGCGCAGCCGATGGACGTCAGGCATGCTCCAGGGCGATCAGCCCGAACGCGTCCCTACCGTCCAGCGACTCGCGGATGATGTCGGCGTGCCCGGCGTGCCGGGCGATCTCCTCGACCAGGTGCATGCCCAGCCACCGCATCGAGACGCGGCCGTCCTTGGGGAACCAGGGCGCCTCGGGCAGCGGGAAGGTGTCGTCCAGGCTCGGCACCGTCCGCAGGAAGTCCTCGGTCTCCTTGGCCACCCCGTCCCAGAACACCAGGATCCCCTGGATCGACTCGCCCTCCACCAGCCGGAAGCTGTCCCCCCAGGTCGCCTCGGTGCGCTGCTTCTCGTTCGGCTTCCGCTGCGCCATCCGCAGCCAGGTCAGCTCCATCTCGGCGCAGTGCTTGAGCAGGCCGGAGAGCGACAGTTCGCTGGCGCTCGGCCGGGACGCGGCCTGCTCCTCGGTCAGCCCGAGCACCGAGCGGCGGACCGCGCCGCGCTGCGCCTCGATGAAGGAGAGCAGCGCGCCGCGCTCGTCGCCGTGAGCCTCTGCGGGAACGTGAGTGACCATGACCTGGTCCGCCTTCCGGTCGTTTGCCTTACATCGACCAAGGTACGGACCCTTGCGGACAGGTTCTGTCCTCGACTCGCCGCCGTCAGAAAGGGGAAGCGGCTCCTGCCGTGCTGGATCGAGATCCACTTGTACGTGGTGAAGGCGTCCACCGTCGACTCGCCGTTCAGCCGCCCCACGCCCGAGTGCTTCTCGCCGCCGAACGGCACGATGGGCTCGTCGTGGACGGTGCCGTCGTTGATGTGGATCATTCCGGTGTGGATGCGCTGGGCGACGCGTACACCGCGCTCGACGTCGCCCGTGTGCACGGCCCCGCTGAGCCCGTACGGGGTGTCGTTGGCGATCCGTACCGCCTCCTCCTCCCCGTCGAAGGGGATGAGCATCACGACCGGGCCGAAGATCTCCTGGCCCAGGACCGGCGAATCGGCCGGTATGCCGGCCAGTACGGTCGGCGCCACGACGTTGCCCTCCGCGCCGCCCCGCAGCAGGGCCGTCGCACCCGCGCCGACCGTCTGGTCGACGAGCGTCGTGACCGCCTCGGCCTGGGAGGCGTTGATGAGCGGGCCGATGTGCGTGGCCGGGTCGGCCGGGTCGCCGGTCTTCAGGGTGCGCACCTTGGCGACGAACTTCTCGGTGAACTCCCGCTCCACCGACCGGTCCACCAGCACCCGGTTGGCGGCCATGCAGACCTGCCCCTGGTGCACGAACCGGCTGAAGACGGCCGCGTCGACCGCGTAGTCGATGTCCGCGTCGTCCAGCACGATGAGGGCGCTGTTGCCGCCCAGTTCCAGGACGGACCGCTTGAAGTTGGCGGCGCAGACGGTGGCGACGTGCTTGCCGACCCGGTCGGAGCCGGTGAACGAGATGACCTTGGGCACCGGGTGCTCGATCAGCGCGTCACCGATCTCCGCGATGTCGGTGATCACGACGTTCAGCAGACCGGCCGGCAGGCCGGCGTCCTCGAAGATCTTCGCGACCAGGCTGCCGCCGAGGATCGGCGTGTTCTGGTGGGGCTTGAGGACGACCGCGTTACCGAGGGCGAGCGCCGGGGCGACGGACTTGATCGAGAGGAGGAAGGGGAAGTTGAAGGGGCTGATGACGCCGACGACGCCGACCGGGACCCTGTAGAGACGGTTTTCCTTGCCGTCGACCGGCGAGGGGAGGATCCGGCCCTCGGGGCGCAGCGCCAGGTTGACCGCCTCGCGCATGAACTCCTTGGCCAGGTGCAGCTCGAAGCCGGCCTTGGTCCGCGTACCGCCGAGCTCGGCGATGATCGCCTCGGTGATCTCGGCCTCGCGCTCCTCGATGAGCCGCAGCGCCCGCTCGAAAACGGCGCGGCGCGTGTACGGATTGGTGTCCGCCCACGCGCGCTGTGCCCGCTCGGCCGCCCTATAGGCCTGGTCTATCTCCTCGACCGTGGCCACGGTTATGGAGGCGAGCTTCTCCTCGTTGTACGGATTGAAGTCGATGATGTCCCACGAGCCGCCGCCGGCCCGCCACTCACCGTCTATGTACTGCAGGGCCAGGTCTGTGAAGTAGGACATGCCATCCCTTCCCGAGGGCGCGCACTCTGACTCATGACGAGACGTTTGATGAGACGTCATCCTACTGGCGAGTCAGGTGAGTTGGAGGAGACCTCGGAGAAGGTCGCGGCTTTCCTCGGGGCCCGGACTGTCCTGATGCAGCCGCGCCATGACCCGCTCGTACTGGGCCACTTCCTCGCGCTTGTCGAGGTAGAGCGCGCTCGTCAGCTGCTCCAGGTAGACGATGTCGGAGAGGTCGGACTCGGGGAACCGGAGCATGGTGAAGGCGCCGCTCTCGCCCGCGTGGCCGCCGAAGCTGAAGGGCATGACCTGGAGCGTGACATTGGGCTGCTCGGAGACCTCGATCAGGTGCTTGAGCTGGTCGCGCATCACGGCGCGGTCTCCGTACGGGCGGCGCAGGGCGGCCTCGTCGAGAACGGCGTGAAATCGCGGTGCCCGCTCCGAGACGAGCACCTTCTGGCGCTCCAGGCGCAGTGCCACGCGCCGGTCGATCTCGGCCTGCGGGGCGTCCGGCATGCCACGGGCGACGACGGCGTGCGCGTACGCCTCCGTCTGCAACAGGCCGTGCACGAACTGCACTTCATAGATGCGGATGAGCGAGGCGGCGCCCTCCAGGCCGATGTACGTCTGGAACCAGCCCGGCAGCACATCTCCGTAACTGTGCCACCAGCCGGCGACGTTGGCCTCCCGGGCGAGGCCGAGGAGGGAGTCACGCTCGGTGTCGTCGGTGACGCCGTACAGCGTGAGCAGGTCCTCGATGTCCCTCGCCTTGAAGCTCACCCTGCCCAACTCCATACGGCTGATCTTGGATTCGGACGCCCGGATCGAATAACCGGCGGCCTCACGCGTGATGCCGCGCGACTCACGCAGCCGCCGCAGCTGCGAGCCCAGCAGGATGCGCCGCACCACGGAACCGCTCGATTCACTTGCGGTCACGTCTCCAACCCTCCCCATCGCTGATGTGTACGACGGAGCACCCCCGAGCTCCGAGACGCCGGATTCTGCCACCAAAACGCTTCAGCGCGTACTCGCTCGATTACGGAAAGACGAAGCCTTGACCGAGTGGCGCCCCTGCGGGGGTCCTACCGGTGAAAGTCATGGGGGGAAGATATGACCAGCAACCGGCACGGGGGTGGACAGGTCGGGCGCGTGCACGTGCATCTGCCCTTGCATCGGATGGTCGCATTCGGAACCATGGAGCCCGCGCACCTGCGTAGCCGTTCGTGTTGTCGCACCACAGCCGCGAATCCCGGGAGTGCCTCGCATGGGGACGAATGGATCGACCATGCTCGAGCCTTTAAGGCAGGGGCTTCCGCCGATCGACGCCGCTTCCGTCTCCAGTTCCGCCTCGTGCGCGCTGCCCGCCCGCTACGAAGCGGTGCGCGGCGCACGGAAGTTCACCAGTACGACGCTCGCCCAGTGGGACCTCACCGACCGGTTCGACGACGTCGCTCTGGTCGTGTCCGAACTCGTCACCAACGCGCTCCGGCACGCCCTGCCCGCCGACACGCCCCGCGACGCCCCGCACGACCCGCCCGTACGGCTGCACTTGATGCGCTGGGCGAGCCGGCTGGTGTGCGCGGTGCGCGACCCGAGCCCGGACAGCCCGGCGACGCGCGAGTCGGAGGAGGACTTCTCGGCGGAGTCGGGTCGCGGGCTGTTCCTGGTCGAGTCCTTCAGCGACAGCTGGGGCTGGCACCCGCTGGCCGGCACGTTGCACGGCAAGGTGGTCTGGGCCCTGTTCCGCCTCCCGGACGCCCAACAGGCGCAGGGGCGGACGCCGTAGAACGCCGCAGGGGCGCCCCTAGCGGGGCGCTCCGCTAGGGCCGGGCCCGGACCTGGACCCAGACGCGGGCCCGGGCCCCCGAGTGGGCTCAGCCGGCTGTCAGGTGGTCGAATTCGCCGTCCTTGACGCCCAGCAGCAGAGCCTCTATCTCGGCCGGGGTGTAGACCAGCGCCGGGCCGTCGGGGTGCCGGGAGTTGCGTACAGCCACATGGCCGCCGGGCAGTTTGGCGAACTCCACGCACGAGCCCTGTGAGTTGCTGTGCCTGCTCTTCTGCCACACGACGCCGTGAAGCTCTGTGGCCGCCATGCCGTTGTACACGTGGTGCACAGGACGCTCCCCGAGATACATGATGCAGGTGTCAACTATCGGGATCATAGCGTCGACTCACATGCATACGCGCGTGCAGATGCACGTGCACGCCGTGTGTTCCCTCGGTTACAGGCCCTCGTGCTACTCCCCCGTACGCCAGTAGAGACGTACGACGGGCCCTTATGGCTCCCTTCTTCCTCTCACGACATACGAAAAGGCCCTCCTGGAAGGAGGGCCTTGTACCGAACGTGCGTACGCGAGGGACGTCAGCGCGCCGACGAGGAGTACGGCAGCAGGGCCATCTCCCGCGCGTTCTTGATCGCGCGGGCCAGCTGGCGCTGCTGCTGCGCCGATACGCGCGTCACACGGCGGCTGCGGATCTTGCCGCGGTCGGAGATGAACTTCCGCAGCAGGTCCGTGTCCTTGTAGTCGATGTACGTGATGCCGTCGCGGTCCAGCGGGTTGGGGCGGGACTTCGCGGGCTTGCGCTCGGCCGAGCGGCGGGGGGACATGGGTCAGACCTCCAGGAGGGCGTCGAAGGCGGGCGGGAGCCGCTTCCAGGCCTCGCGGCCCGCGGCGTACTCCGCGTCGGTGAGCAGGCAGGAGTCGAGGAGTTCGGCGAGCCCCTCGCGGTCCAGGCCGGGCGAGGTGAAGACCAGGTGCTGGCAGCGGTCCCCGTGCTCGGGGTCCCAGTCCAGCGCGGCCGCCGCCCGGCGCACGGGCGGGACCATCTCCCAGGCGGCGTCCGGCAGCGAGGCGAGCCACGGCCCGGCGGGCTCGACGCACAGGGCGCCGCCCGCCGCGTCCCACGCCAGCAGCGTGTCGGGCCGGTCGGCCAGCCAGAACCGCCCCCGGCTGCGCGCGGCCGCACAGCACAGGTCCTCCAGCGCCGCGTACAGCCGCTCCGGGTGGAACGGACGGCGCCGGTGCCACACGTACGTACCGACGCCGTGCGCGTCCGCCTCCTGGGGCAGCAGCGCACAGGCCGGGTGCTGTGCGGCCGCCGCCGCCTCGACGTCGAACCCGGCCAGCGCGGCGGCGGCCAGGTCGCCGTCCGGCACCGGCACCCGGCGGGCCGTCGGGTGGAGCTGGGCGAGCAGCGCGCGGTCCTCGTCGTCGGCCTCGGGGCTGTCGAGGACGGCGAGCACGGGCGCGTACTCCAGCTGGCGCGCCCAGGTGTCGGCGACCGTGCGCTGGTCGGTGGCGGCCGCCGCGAGCCCCGCTTCCATCAGGTCGTCGCCGTTGCCGAGGTACGGCAACAGCAGCGCCGGGTCGACGGCGGTGATCACCGAGCTGACCGTCAGTCCGGCCGCCGCGACGACCTCGGCCATCGCCTTGGGCTCGACCGAGTCCCAGAGCTCGACGACCGCGAGCCGGGTGAGCCCGGCGTCGGCGAGCCGTTCCAGCTCGGGCACCAGGTCCTCACGCAGGGCGCAGCACGCGCAGTCGTTGACCAGCGGTGTCTCGTCCGTCGACAGGACACCGGTCGCGTCGCGCACGGTACGGGTGACCGTGCCCCGCTCGGCGGCGGCCGCCAGGTCGTGGTGGAGCGCCACGCTGCCGGGAACGGTGGCGAGCAGCCGCTCGACCGCGGCCGCGCGGGCCTCGGAGTGCAGCCCGCCGACAAGAGCGACGGACAGCATCAGCGGGCCCCGAGGCGCCGGCCGTAGCGCTGCTCGAACCGCTCCACGCGCCCCGCCGTGTCCAGCACGCGCGCCTGGCCCGTGTAGAAGGGGTGGCTCGCGGAGGAGATCTCGACGTCGATGACGGGGTACGTGTTGCCGTCCTCCCACTCGACCGTCTTGTCGCTGGTGGCGGTGGAGCGGGTCAGGAAGGCGAAGCCGCCCGCCTTGTCACGGAAGACGACGGGCTCGTACGGGGGGTGGATTCCGGGCTTCATCGCGCGTCAGCGCTCCTCTCGGAAGTCGACGTGGCGTCCGACGACCGGGTCGTACTTGCGCAGCGTCATGCGGTCGGGGTTGTTACGGCGGTTCTTGCGGGTCACGTAGGTGTAACCGGTGCCGGCGGTGGACCGGAGTTTGATGATCGGTCGGAGTTCGTTGCGGGCCATGGGGTTAGAGTAAGTGGAAATGGTCTCCATTACCAAGACAGCGTTCAGAGAGGTAGGTCACCCTTGTCCGCCCACTGCCAGCTGACCGGCGCCCAGCCGGGCTTCGGCAATCGCATCTCGCACTCGCACCGGCGTACGCCCCGGCGCTTCGACCCCAACATCCAGCGCAAGCGCTACTGGCTGCCGAGCGAGGGCCGGTACGTCCGGCTCACCCTGTCCACCAAGGGCATCAAGACGGTCGACACCATCGGGATCGAGGCCGCTGTGGCCCGGATCCGCGCCCGGGGAGTGAGGGTCTGATGGCCAAGAAGAGCAAGATCGCGCGCAATGAGCGGCGCAAGGAGGTCGTCGAGCGGTACGCGGCCCGGCGCGCCGAGCTGAAGGACATCATCCGGCGGCCCGGCACCCCGGAGGCAGAACGGGCCACCGCCCAGGCCGAGTTGCGGCGCCAGCCGCGCGACGCCAGCGCCACCCGCGTACGCAACCGCGACAGCGTCGACGGCCGCCCCCGCGGCCACCTGCGGAAGTTCGGGCTGTCCCGGGTGAACGTGCGTCAGCAGGCGCACGCGGGCTTCCTGCCCGGAGTCACCAAGTCGTCCTGGTAGCAGGCAACTACCGGCTGGTAGCTTGTCGCGCGTTTCCGACACCGATTTGGGGAGACGTGGCGTGGACGCGCACAGGCTCGTACGGGCAGGGATCGTCGCGGCGGCGGGCACGGCTGCCGTGCTCGCACTGGCCGGCTGCGGCGGCGGCCGGGACCAGCAGCGCGGCGACGACCCCGGCGACGGCGGGAAACTTGTGACCAGCCCCACCGCGTCCCCGAGCGCCTCCCCTTCCCCCGCGGCCGGGGCGGCGTTCGAGGGGTCGTGGGTGGGGCTCACGGACGGCAAGCCCGTCAGCCTCACCATCAAGAAGGGCCACGCCCTGGTGCTGGCCGAGGCGCACGTCTGCCAGGGCACCGCCCAGGGCACGGACACCGTGACACTGACCCTGACGTGCGACGACGGCTACACCGCTCGTACCAAGGGCTCCGCGGACGCGGACAAGGAGAAGCTGGTCGTCTCATGGAGTGCCGGGGTCAAGGACACGCTCACCAAGGCGGCCGTCCCGCCGAAACCGTGACCTGGGGAGGTCACGGCCTCATTGCCCCTGTTTGTTGTCCCCCTGCTCAAGAGAGCCCTCCTCAAGAGAGCCCTCCTCGAGAGACCCCTCCTCAGAAGGGCCGTCCTCAAGGGCGTCCGACAGCGCGTCCAGGGCCTCCAGCAGCAGCCGCGCCCCATTGCGTACGACGGAGTCGGGCACCGTGTCGGCGTCCCACCGGGCGACGGCGTCACGCACCGGGCCCCAGCGCGGGACCCGGCGTTCCCGGACGGCCTTCGCCCCCTCCTCCGTGGCGTGGCGCAGCGCCTCCGCCAAATCGGCGGCGGCCGGCAGCGGGGCGGCGTCGCGGTCCGGGAGGTGAGCCTCCATCAGCATGGCGACCCGGCCCAGCTGCGCCAGGGCGTCCCCCGCGTCGGCAGCCGCGGTGCGCGACAGGCCCCGGTGCCGGACCGGTTCGTGGGCGGCCCGTTCGACGGCGTCCTGCCAGGCCACGCGCGCGTCCCGGGTGGCGAGCAGCGTCTCGCGCACGGCGGCCGTGCCGCGCGCCGCCGGGTCCGCGTAGTGGGCGACCACACAGGCCGCGTAGCGCCCGTCCGCCGCCAGCCAGTCGGCCAGCCGGGTACGCAGCCGGGGCGTCTCCCAGGCCGGGTACACGGCGTACGCCACCATCGCGAGGACACCGCCCAGCAGCGTCAGCACCACCCGCTCGGGAACGGTCTGCGTCCACTCCGTACCGCCCATGCCCAGCAGGAACACCACGTACGCCGATACACAGACCTGCCCGACCGCGTACCCCGTGCGCATCAGCAGGTACATCCCGAAGGCGCAGGCCACCGCCAGCGCGGCCGAGGTGTACCGGCCCGGGTGCGCCGCCTGGACCACGCCCGTGGCGAGCGCCACGCCCAGGAGGGTGCCGCAGAAGCGGGCCACGGAGCGGGAGTACGTCTGGGTAAAGTCCGGGCGCATGGCCATGACGGCGGCCATCGGCGCCCAGTAGCCGTGTCCAAGGGGCAGGGCCGTACCGATGGCGTACCCGCCCGTGGCGACGGCACTGACGCGGACGGCATGCCGGAAGACCGGGGAGGCGGGGCGCAGTTCGCCCCGGATGGTGCGTACGGCGACGGGGACGAGCTGGAGGAGGGTCGGGCGCGCCCGCAGCTCGCCCACCTCGGCCCGGTCCGTGGGCGTCGCCGTCTCGACGACATCCTCCAGGAGGGCGGCCAGGCGGGTCGCCGCGCGACGGGCCGGGCCGGTCAGGACGGCGCCCGTGTCGGGCGTGCGCAGCGCGGCGAGGGCGGCGGGCGGGAGGGTGGCGGGACGGCCGTGGCGGATGGCGCGGGCGGCGGTGTCGAGCACGGAGGCGGCGGCTCCGAGCAGTTCGCACACCCGGTCGCGCTGCGGGCCCTCGCGCTCCACGCCGACGGCCGGGTCGGCGAGCGAGGCGAGGACCGGGCGGATGCGCTCGGCGAGCCCGCGCGCGCCGTGCAGTTCGGCGGGGCGGCGGCGGGCCTGGTGGGGCGTGACGGCGGCGGCGCTGCGCGCGGTCATGAGCGGTACGGGGTCGAACGGGGCGTACGGGTCGTGGCGGAGGCGCCGGGCGTAGTCGGCCTCGGCGGCCAGCGCGTCGGCGAGCGCGTCGCGCTGGGCGCCCCAGCGGCGGATGGGGACCAGGACGACGAGCGCGGCCTGGACCAGGCCCCCGACGGCGATCATCGCGGCGTGGCCGGCGGCGTCCGCGACGGAGGTGGGGAGGGTGACGGTGACCAGCATGATCGCCACGTTGGAGGAGGCGATGATGCCGGTGGTGGGCCCGGTGGCCCAGGCAAGGCCTGCCAGGAACGTCCACAGCGCGAGCAGGGCGAGGAAGAGCACGAGGTGCGCGCCCGTCAGGTACCCCAGGAACGTGGACACGGCGAGGCTGGCCCCGGACGCGAGCGCGAGAGTGGGGCGCGGGCGCCAGCTGCGCTGGAAGGTGGCGATGGCCGCCTGGAACGCGCCGAACGCGGAACTCACGGCGACACCGGTGCCGAACAGCGCCAGGCTCGCCCCGACGACCAGCGCCAGCCCGGCGGCCCCGCGCAGCGCGACCAGCGGCTCCAGGCGCCGCCGCTCGACCTTCAGCCCCGAACGGGCGGTGGCCTTCAGCGCTCGGAGCCAGCTCATGGGGTCGAGCGTAATGGGTTGGTTTGCCCTGCTTGGGGTTTGCCCTGCTTGGGGTTTGCCCTGCTTGGGATCGCCCTACTTGGGATCGCCCTACTTGGGCAGCCGCCCCCGCCCCGGGCCGTCCGTCCGCCCGTGGTCCGTCCGCGCCCGGTCCGCCGCCGCCGTGCCGTGGTGCCAGCCCGCCTCGTCGGTGGCGCCCCGGACCCGGGTCGTCGTCGTCTCGGGGAACATCCGGTCCGCCCGGGCCGTGACCGCCACGTCCCGGGCCGCCAGGACCGGCAGCAGCGTCGGCTCCTCGGCGGTGACCCGGCGGGAGGTGGACGCGAGCCGGTCGCCGAGCCGGTGGGCGTACGCCAGCAGGAACGTCTGGCGGAAGGTCTTCGTACGCTTCCGTCCCCCCGCCCTCTGCTCCCCCTCCGCCTTGACCATGGCGCCCATGCCCTGGACCAGCAGCGAGGTGTGGAGCAGCTCGACGACCTCCAGGTCCGGCTCGAAGCCGACGACCGTCGAGAAGCCGAACGCCTCGTTCCACACCGCCCGGCAGCGGTTCGCCGACGCGACCGCGTCCAGCAGGATCGCCTTGGCCGTCTCGTACGGCGCGTCGACGCCGATCCGTATCGCGGCGGGCTCCTCCGCGCTGTGCGTACGCGCCGCGAGGGCGGCCTCGTCGAGACTGTGCCGGGCCATCAGCTCCTGGGCCTTCGCGGTGAGCGCTTCGGCCTCCTCCGGGAACCCGGTCGCCTCCGCCTTGGCCAGCAGCGCCCGGATCCGGGCCAGCATGCGCGGCTCTCCGTGCACGGGCGCGGTGTGCAGCGGCGACGCGCCGGGCACGGGGCCGACCGGCTCGATCGCGGGGAGGCGGGCGAGCAGCCGGTACAGCTCCAGCACGGCCGTGGCGTACGAGAAGCGGTCGGCGCGCCAGTCGCCGCAAGGCAGCTCGGCGAGCTGCGCGGCCCAGCGAGGCGGCAGCTGCTCGTACCCGCGGGTCTCGGCGACGATCAGCCCGGCGACCAGCCGCACATGGTGTTCGTCCAGGTCACGGCGTACGAGCCGGACGACATCGGCCGGCTGCCAGCCGCGCTGCCACGCCCGGCGTACGAACTCCTCGCCGCGCCGGGCCAGTTCCGCGTCCGCGCCGGGGTCGGCGGCGAGGAGCGAGGCGCCGGTGTCGAGGGCGGCGTCGTCCTCGGCGTACAGGGCGGCGGCGAGCGCCCGCTCGACGACGCCTGTCCCCGTGTGCCCCGCTGTCATGAAAGTGCCTCCTCGCCCGTCACCTCCATGGTCGCAGGTAGGGCCGGCCCTACCCCGAAGACACCTGCCAGCGGTCGTGATCACGAGCGGCGAAAGCGGTTCGCTTGAGGCATGACCACAACCGCCGTCCGGCTCACCGCCCTTCGTCGCGCGTACCGCGACGTCACCGCGCTCGACGGAGTCGACCTCGGCTTCCGTGCCGGTTCCTTCACCGCCGTCATGGGGCCGTCCGGGTCCGGCAAGTCGACGCTGCTCCGGTGTGCGGCCGGGCTCGACCGGCCGACCGGCGGGCGCGTCGAGGTCGACGGGGTCGACCTGGGCGGGCTGAGCGAGCGGCGGCTGACGCTGCTGCGGCGCGACCGGATCGGGTTCGTGTTCCAGGCGTTCAACCTGCTGCCGTCGCTGACCGCCGCGCAGAACGTCGCGCTGCCGCTGCGGCTGGCCGGGCGGCGGCCGTCCCGCACGGAGGTGCGCGCCGCCCTCGCGCGCGTGGGGCTGGCCGACCGGGCGCGGCACCGGCCGAACAAGCTGTCGGGCGGCCAGCGACAACGCGTGGCCGTCGCGCGGGCACTGATCACGCGGCCCGCCGTGCTGTTCGGTGACGAGCCGACCGGGGCGCTGGACACCACGACGAGCCGGGAGGTGCTGCGGATGCTGCGGGAGGTGGTGGACCGGGACGGTCGGACGGTCATCATGGTCACGCACGACCCGGTGGCGGCGTCGTACGCGGACCGGGTGGTCTTCCTGGTGGACGGGCGGGTGAGCGGCGAGCTGACCGCGCCCACCGCCGAGGCGGTCGCGGGCCGGATGGCCGGGCTGGAGTCCCTGGAGCGTGCCTCGTGCTGAGCCTGAGCCTCGCGATGAGTGGGCTGCGCAGCCGGTGGGCGGCGTTCGCCGGGAGTTTCGTCGCCGTCGCCCTGGGGGTGGGGCTGCTGGTGACCATGGGCCTGGGCCTGGCGTCGACGTTCGACGCGCCGGAGCGGGCACCGCGGCGGTTCGCGGCCTCGCCGGTGGTGGTGATCGGTACGGACACGCTCACCGTCGGGCGCGTGTCGCACCGGTTGTTCCATCCACACCCTGTGGACGCGCGACTGCTCACCGAACTGCGGGCGCTCGGGCCGGTGGCGACGGACGGGCGACCGGACGCCGTCGGCGTGGACGCCGATCCCGCCGCCGTACACCGGGTCGTCGGCGACCGCGGCCGGGTCCTGACCGGTGACGAGCGGCGGCAGGCCGACCCCGAGCCGGAGCGGGACGCCGAGGCGCTGGTCACCGTGAACGCCCTGCTGGGCACGGCCGGCGGGGTCACCGCCTTCGTGTCGGTGTTCGTCGTCGCGTCGACGTTCGCCTTCGCGGTGGCGCTGCGCCGCCGGGAGTTCGGGCTGCTGCGTACGGCGGGGGCGACGCCCGGGCAGGTGCGGCGGGCGCTGCTCACCGAGGCGGCCCTCGTCGGGGTCGCCGCCTCCGCCGCCGGGTGCGCACTGGGCGCGTGGGGTGCGCCGGAGCTGGCCAGGGTCCTGGTCGAGGGCGGGATCGCGCCCGAATGGTTCACGATCCGGGACGCCGCCTGGCCCTTCCACGTCGCCTTCTGGACCGGCCTGGCCGTCGCCGTCACCGGCGCCTGGGCGGCCGCCCGCCGGGCGGGGCGCACCGGCCCGGCGGAGGCGCTGCGCGAGGCCGACGTCGACAGCGGCGTCCTGCCCCTCGGCCGCCGCCTGCTGGGCGCGGCGCTGCTGGTCATGGGCGCCGCCCTGCTCGCCTGGACGCTGCTCAGCGACCCGTCGGAGCTGCTCAAGCGCAAGACGTACACGACCCAGCCGATGGTGCTGATCACCGCGGTGGCGCTGCTCGCCCCCCTGCTCGTACGTCCCGTGGCGCGCGCCCTGCCGCTGCCCGGCGCCACGGGGATGCTGGTGCGGGAGAACGCGACCGCCGCCCTGCGCCGTACCGCCGCCGTCGCCGCGCCCGTCCTGGTGACCGTCGCGCTGGCCGGGTCCTTGCTCGGCTCGGCCGGGACGGTGACCGCGTCCAAGGCGGCGGAGGCCCGGCAGCAGACGGCGGCGGACCACGTGGTGACGGGCCGTAACCTGCAACCGATACCGGTCCCGGGCGCCACCCTGTCCCCCACCGCGTCCACCGGTGTCTTCGTCCGGGACGGGGAGTCGGCCGTCGTCCGGTACGAGGCGCGGGCGGTCACCGACCCGGCCGCCTTCGCGGTCCTGGCGCGGCTTCCCGTGGTGACGGGTGACATACGAAACCTGGACGACGGTTCGATCGTGATCAACCAGGAGATCGCGAACAGCGAGTCCGGAAACCGGGCGGTCGGCGACCGCATAAACGTGTGGCTGGGCGACGGCCGGCAGGTGTCGCTGCGGATCGCGGCGGTGCTCGCGACCGGGACGGGAGACAACGGCCCATACGTCACGACCGCCAACGCCCGCGCGGCGGCGGTCGACCGGATCGACGTACGGCTCCCGCCCGGCACCGGCCCCGCCGTGCTCCGCGCCACCGGCGGCACGGTGACCACCACCGACGCATGGGCGGCGCCCCGCACGAGCCCGCAGACCCGGCTCGGTCTCCTCGTCGTGCTGGGCATCGCCCTCGTCTACACCGCGATATCCCTCGCCAGCACGCTGTCGATGGCCACGTCCGTACGGGGTGGGGAACTGCGCTCGCTCCGGCTGACCGGCGCGACACGCCCCCAGGTCCTGGCGGTCGTCGCCGGCGAAACCCTCCTCGCGGTCGCGGTCGGCGCGGTGCTCGGCGCGGCGGTGGCGGCGGTCGGCCTCGCCGGCCTCGGCGCCGCCCTTGCCTCCCTGTCCGCCCCGGCGACCATCACGGTCCCCTGGGGCACGCTGGGCGCCGCCCTGGGCGGCTGCGCCGTGGTGGCCGTCGCCTCGGCCCTCCTGGGCGCAGCCCGCACCGGCCGGTGAGCGCCGGGGCCCGGCACCCGTACCGGAGCCGGGCGGGGCCGGACCGGCACGCTCTCGCAGCGCGGTCAGTGCCGGCCGGTTGTCAGTGCCGGGTGCCAGACTCGCATGCGTGAGCGAACGCTGGCTGGTGGACGGCACCGAGGGCGGCGGGGCGCGGCTCGTCCCCCTCGGCGGGGACGGCCTGCCCGCCGGTCCGGTGCTGACCGAGCCCGACCTGGTCGAGGCGGTGCGGTCGCGGCCGGGCGTCGGCCGGTGGGTGTGGCGGTCCACGGCCGCGCTGTACCCACGGCTCCTGGCGGCCGGTGTCCGGGTCGAGCGGTGTTACGACATCGAGGACGCCGAGCAGTTGCTGCTCGGGCACGAGGGGCGGCTGGGCGAGCCCCGCTCGGCGGCGGCGGCCTGGGCGCGGCTGCACGACCGTCCCGTACCGGCCGATCCGCCGCTCCGGGCCGCCGAGCCGGGCGCGCAGTCGCCCCTGTTCGAGCCGCAGACGCGTCTGGAGGTGCCCTTCGAGGGCCTGCTGGAGGTGTACGCGGACCAGCACCGAAGGCACACGGCCGCCGAGCACCCCGGCCGGATGCGGCTGCTGACCGCGGCCGAGTCGGCGGGGATGCTGGTGGCCGCCGAGATGACCCGGGCCGGCCTGCCGTGGCGGGCGGACGTCCACCGGACCGTCCTGCACGAGCTGCTGGGCGAGCGGTACGCGGGCGGGGGCGAGCCGCGCCGGCTGGCGGAGCTGGCGGACGAGGTGTCGGCGGCGTTCGGCCGCCGGGTGCGGCCGGACCTCCCCGCCGACGTGGTGAAGGCGTTCGCCCAGGCGGGGATCAAGGTGCGCTCGACGCGCCGCTGGGAGCTCGAGGAGATCGACCACCCGGCGGTCGGGCCGCTCATCGCGTACAAGAAGCTGTACCGGATCTGGACGGCGCACGGCTGGGGCTGGCTCCAGGACTGGGTGCGGGACGGGCGTTTCCGGCCGGAGTACCTGCCGGGTGGCACGGTCAGCGGGCGCTGGACGACCAACGGCGGCGGCGCCCTGCAGATCCCGAAGGTCATACGGCGGGCGGTCGTCGCCGACGACGGCTGGCGGCTCGTCGTCGCGGACGCGGACCAGATGGAGCCGCGGGTGCTGGCGGCGATCTCCCGGGACCCGGGCCTGATGGAGGTGGCGGGCCACGGGGACGACCTGTACACGCGCCTGTCCGACCGGGCGTTCTCCGGTGACCGGGAGCACGCGAAGCTCGCGCTGCTCGGCGCCGTCTACGGGCAGACCAGCGGGGACGGCCTGAAGAACCTGGCGGCCCTGCGCCGCCGGTTCCCCCGGGCGGTGGCCTATGTGGACGACGCGGCGAAGGCGGGCGAGGAGGGCCGGCTGGTGCGCACCTGGCTGGGCCGGACGAGCCCGCGCGCCGCGGGCGCGGCGGAGGCCGACGAGGCGGGTATCCCACAGGAGGGCGTGGAAGAGCCGCTGTCCGACGCCGAGTTCACGCCGGGGTACGCGTCGGTGAACGCCCGCGCGCGCGGCCGGTTCACCCGCAACTTCGTCGTACAGGGCAGCGCCGCCGACTGGGCGCTGCTGATGCTGGCCGCGCTGCGGCAGGCCCTCTCCGGGATGCGGGCGGAGCTGGTCTTCTTCCAGCACGACGAGGTGATCGTGCACTGCCCGGCCGAGGAGGCCCCGGAGGTCGACGAAGCGATCCGTACGGCCGGGGACGCGGCCGGCCGGATCGCGTTCGGGGACACACCGGTGCGGTTCCCGTTCACGACGGCGACGGTGGGGCGCTACTCCGATGCGAAGTGAAGTGTCGCCGACGCCTTCGCTCGCTCGTCGCTCGCTCCTACTTGAGCGTCAGCCAGGAATCGTGGACGGCCACCGCCTTCAGCTGCTCCATCGTGGCGGGCGGCGTCGTCCGGTTGGCGTCCCGGTGCGGGTACTCCGCGTTGTACGAGGTGATGGTGACGCGCAGGCCGTTCGGCCGCAGCGCGTCGACCCGCCACTCGGTGACGCCCTTGCCCTTGGCGGGCCGCTCCGACGTGGCGATCCTCGTACCGTCCGGGAGCGTCTCGCTCCACCGCGGTTCCCCGTCGCCCGGGGCGCCCTTCGGGGTGAGGGTGGCCCGGAGGTGGCTCTTGGTCTTGTTCTTGACGTCGTACGCGATGATGTAGCCGGTCGTGCCGTCGCCGCCGCCACCGCGCGGCGACAGTCCCTTCGGTGAGAGCCTCTGCAACCGCTCCATGACGGCCAGGCTTCCCGAGACGTGCACCTCCCGGGTGAAGAGGTCCGGGTTGGGGATGCCGTACTTGGTCATCGCCGAGTTCAGCATCCCTATCAGGTTGGACGTCTGCATCTCCGTGAAGGGCGGGTGCGCGCGGGTGGCTCTGCCTTCCTTCGGCAGACCGTTGAAGGTGGTCAGCTCGACGAGGTAGCCCTCCTCGGACAGGCTCACCGAGCGCGACGTGCGCAGGCCCCTGTCCTCACTCACGACGGTGGCCGAGCCCCCGGCCCACGGCTCGCTGTGACAGCTGATGGCGGGCGGGGTGAGCTTCTTCGGGCAGACGACCAGCTTGCGGTTGGCCGGGGCCTTGATGTCGGCCCGCTTGATGGACACCTCGACGAGGGCCTCGCCGAATCCGTCGTCGTACACCAGGGACGCGTCCGCCGCCTGGTTCGGGTCCCCGAAGTTGCTGGTGCCGCGCTGCTGGGTCAGCTTGCCCTTGGGCAGAACCCGCTCCAGGATCTGGATCATCTGGTCGGCGGAGACGCGGATGTGCTGGTCGGGGTCGTTCGTCTGGGGGTCCGGCGTGCCGGAGGGTGTCACGTCCGGGGACGGGTACGGGGACGGGCCGTTGACGGTGGCCACCTCCTGGGCGGAGGAGGTGCCGAGCAGCCAGCCCCCGTAGACCGCCGAACCGGTCAGCGCCATCACGGCGGCCGCCCCCACGGCCGCACGGCGGCGCATCACCCGGGCACGCCCCCGCCGCAGCCCGCCCTCCACGATCGCGCGGTGGTCCGTGATGAAGGTTTCGCCGGTGCGGTGCATCGCCTCGGAGACGTCGTCCTCAAAGGGCATGGGGAACCACCGTTCGTGGGTCGTGTGACGTTCGTGGTCGCAGGGTCGGTGGGGGTGGCAGTCGCTCAGTGCGCCGGTACGAGTTCGGCGAGGCTGCCGCCCAGTTGCTCGCGGAGCCGGGCGAGCGCCCGGGTGGAGCGCGTACGTACGGCGGCCGCGCTGACGTTCATGGCGGCGGCGGTCTCCTCGACGCTGCGGTCCTCCCAGTACCGCAGCACCACCACGGCCCGGTCCTTCGGCGCCAGCCGCGCCAGCGCGTCGAGGAGCGCCACCCGCAGGGCCGGATCGTCGCCGCGCCCGGTGGCGGTGTCGGGCAGCTCGGCCAGCGGCCGCTCGCCCGAGGAGCGCCGTCGCGCTTGCGTGAGGTAGGTGCGGACGAGGACGGTCTGGGCGTACGCCGCGGGGCTGTCGATGCGCGCCATCCGGCCCCACAGCGCGTACATCCGTCCCAGCGTCTCCTGCACCAGGTCCTCGGCGAGGTGGGTGTCGCCGCTGGTCAGCAGGCAGGCGGAGCGGAAAAGATGCCCGGTGCGGCCCCCCGCGAACTCCATGAACTCGTCCGCTCGGGACCTTCTCATGCCCTCCCCTTCACCCCGCTGCCGTCGTCCTTCACCCCATTGACGCGGCAGCCCCCGGCAAATGTTTCACACGACTTCCCTCCCTCTCCGCCTCCCACCACGCGCACGAGGGCGGGCCCCACATCCGTGGTGCCGGATGTGGGGCCCGCCCAAGTGGTGGCTACGCGCGTGTCGTGCGTCAGTCCTGGACCGCGACAGCCGCGTTCTCCGCGATGACCTTCTCCAGGATGTGCGACAGGGCGCTGTCACCCTTGACCGCCGTGGAGTTCTCCACGCACTGCTGGTCCTGCTGGTCGTTCAGGATGTCCTGAACACCGACGTTGACCAGCGCCACGATGTTCTGGACATCGGCGTAGATCGGCAGACCGATGCAGGGCTTGTTGAGCGTGCCCTGGACCAGGCCCACCTGCGGGCTCTGGTGACCGCCCGTCACGGTGTTGCCGTAGACCTGCTTGGAGAAGTTGCCGTTCTGCGTGTCGATACCGCGGTCGCCCACGGCCGAGGCCATCGGCGCCGACGCGCCGAGCACGGCCGCAGCGACGCCGGCGGTAGCCAGAACCTTCTTGATCATGGTTCATCCAATCGTCGAGAGACCCGGTGCTCGGGTCGTGCCGCGCCCGGCATCGGGCGCGTGAAGGGGGGTGTCAGCCCTGTGCGCGTGGCGGCGAGCGCCACGCGGTACCGTCCCGCACGACCGACCCAGTGGTCGTGCGGGACGGTGGCGTCACGTCAGTCCTCGACGGAGGCCGAGACGTTCTCGGAGAGAACCTTCTCCAGGAGGTGCGACAGGGCGCTGTCGCCCTTGACCGCCGTGGAGTTCTCGGCGCACTGCTGGTTCTGCGTGTCGTTGAGGATGTCCTGAACACCGACGTTGACCAGGGCCACGATGTTCTGAACGTCGGCCTGGACCGGCAGACCGATGCAGGGCTTGTTGAGGGAGCCCTGGATCAGCCCGATCTGCGGGCTCATGTAGCCACCGGTGGTCGTGTTGCCGTACGACTGGGTGGCGAAGTTGCCGTTCTGCGTGTCGATTCCGCGGTCGCCCACGGCGGCGGCCATCGGCGCGGACGCGCCAAGGACGGCCGCGGCGACGCCGGCGGTGGCCAGAACCTTCTTGATCATGGTCCATCCTTCTCGTCGAGAGACCCGGTGCTCGGGGTCGCCCTGATCAACAGCGCCGCACCGTTTAAGTTGCGCCAGGTCACCCGAAGAGATCAATCACCTAACAACGGATGAATCGCTTTTACGATGATGGTTTTGTCCCTGCCCGTGCCCGGCCCGTGCGCATGTCTGATCGGGCCTGACCGGGGTACACGCCCCATATGGACTCTCTTACTGCGTTCACTACGGAATTCGCCGCAAAGGACCATGTCGTGGGCATTGGTCCGCTGGTCGCGGGCGTCCTCCTCGTCGGTTTCCTGATCGGCGCGTTCTGGCTGGGGCGGCGCATCCGGAACCGGGAGCCCGCACCTCCCGACCCGGCCGAGCAGCCGCACCGGCCGCCGGACGCCGGGCTGCCGGGTGAGGCCGAGGGCCACCGCCGCCCCGCCGAGCTGGACGAGCGCGAGGACCGGGTGATGCCGTACGAGCTGAGGCACCAGAACACCGACCCGGACCCCTCGCCGCGCAGCGAGAAGGACGCCAAGTGGGGCGGCGCCCCCAGCGGCGGCTTCGGCAGCGGCGGCCCCACCACGGGCGGCTGACGCCCCCGGCGGCGGCCGGCACCGGCAGGCGCACGGCCACCCCGTGGCGGCTGCCCCCGGCGGGCGCACGGCCCGGCGGTGGCTGCCCCCGGCGGCGACTGGCACGGGGCGGCCGAAGGCCGGCCGGTAGCGCACGGCCCCGGCGGGGGCTGGCACCGGCGGCGTACGGCCCCGGCGGCGAGCGGGCCGCGTACTCCCACGTGCCGTTTCGTGCTGGGGGCGCCTGGGCACCCGGGGCCCATGACCAGTACGGACAGGGCCACGCACACCCCCGCCCGGGCGTCCGCGCGCGACACCGCGCGGCTGGCCGCGCAGGTGCTCGCACCCACCCTCGCGGCCGGCGTCATCGTCCGCCGCCGCGCCGGGATGGCCCTGGCCGAGCGGTACGCCGTCGACCGGCGCGCCACCGGGCTGCTCACCGAGCTGCGCGGCGCCTACGGCCCCGGCCCGCTCCGGGTCGATGTGGCCGGGCGCCACTTCGCCGTCGTCCTCCAGGCCGGTGACGCCACCCGGATCCTGAACGGCACGCCGGACCCGTACTCCCCCTCCACCCGCGAGAAGCGCGCCTCGCTCGAACAGTTCCAGCCGCACGGCGTGCTGATCTCCCGCGGTACGGAACGGGACACGCGGCGCGCGTTCAACGAGGCCGTGCTGGAGTACGGCCACCAGATGCACAGCCTGGCCCCGCGGATGGTGCGGACGGTACGCGAAGAGGCCGGCAAGCTCCTGGGCGCGACGACCGCCGGCGACGGCGAGATCGACTGGCAGGCCTTCCGTACCGCCTGGGACCGCACGGCCCGGCGCCTCGTGCTCGGCGACACCGGGCGTGACGACACCGGCCTGACCGCGATGCTCGGCCGGCTCCGCTCCACCGCCAACTGGGCCGGCGCCGCCCCGCGCCGCACCGCCCTGCGCGACCGCTTCGAGCGCCGGCTGCGCACGCACCTCGACCGCGCCGAGCCCGGCAGCCTCGCCGCCGCCCTCGCCGCCACGCCCGCCGAGCCCGGCACCGACCCGGCGGGCCAGGTGCCGCACTGGCTGTTCGCCTTCGACGCGGCGGGCATCGCGACCTACCGGACCCTGGCCCTGCTGTCCACACACACCGCGCAGGAGACGCAGATACGCAATGAGCTGGCGGTCACCGACCTGACCGAGCCGCGCCTCCTGCCGTACACCCGCGCCTGCCTGCTGGAGTCGGTACGCCTGTGGCCGACCTCGCCGTTCGTGCTGCGTGAGTCGGTGCGAGAGACGGACTGGGGCGAGGACGCGCTGCCCGCCGGGACCGAGTTCCTGATCTACACCCCGCTGTTCCACCGGGACGAGTCGCTGCCGTACTCGGACCGGTTCACGCCGGAGATCTGGTTGGACGGCACGGCCCAGGACACCGAGGCGCTGATGCCGTTCAGCGCGGGCCCGGGCGAGTGCCCGGGGGAGGACCTGGTGCTGCTGGTCACCTCCACCATGCTGGCGGCCCTCCTCGAACGGCACACCTACCTGCCGGACCGGCCCGGCCGGCTGCGGCCGGACCGGCCGCTGCCGCGCACCCTCGACCACTTCGGCCTGCGCTTCGCGGCCCTGCCCCATCGCCCGTGACGGCGGCTGTGAGGAGACGAGTACGCGCTGTGACATGATGCGAGAGCCTCGCCAAGGCTGCTGTGAACGGAAAGGTTCGGCATGGCTCCTCGCGCCGGTAAGTGGCAGCGTGTGCCCCTCATCCCACAGAGCAGGCAAGCGACGGAGGCCGACACGGCCCCCGTCTATTCGTCGTTGCTGCGCGAATGGAGAGCGCTGGGCCGGGCGGTCCCGGGACTGCCGGACCACGAATGGGAGGTTCTGACGTCCCGCCCCGTGTGGCCCAGCCGTTGAGCCATCTGCCTCCGGCCGCAGCTCGGCAGTTCGAGTGAATCGGTGCCGAAAGTTGCCGCAGTGGTGTCTTTCCGCTTTCGCATTCGTTGTGATTTTCGCAGTGGAAGCCGGGCCTCGTCGGGCTCGTTCGTCACGAAATCCGTGGCAAGACTTCCTCCTGTGGAAAGGACCCGAAACTATGAAGTGCAAGAAGGCTGCGGTAGCCGTCGCCGGTGTGGTCATGGCGCTGGGTGCGGCCGCGCCTGCTGTGGCCGACGCCGACGCCGAGGCTGCCGCTGTTGGCTCGCCGGGCGTCATCTCCGGCAACGTCGTCCAGGTGCCGATTCACGTGCCGATCAACGTGTGCGGCAACACCATCAACATCATCGCGCTGCTGAACCCTGCCTTCGGGAACGTCTGCGTCAACAAGTGACGCAGCAGCAGGCCTCGGCCGCGTCCGCGTAACAGCCGGTCCCGGAGCGCTCCGGGACCGGCTTTTCTCTGCCCGGATGCCCCATGCGGGCGATGAAATCCACCAACGGCCTACTGAAAGCCGGGACCGCGATCCCGGTCGGCCCATTAAGAATACTTTTGCTCCGAGTGACTGGCGGAATCCTGACGCCTGGCGAAGGAGCGGACATGGGTCACCGGAGAGCGAACACGAAAGGCGCGCGGCGGGGGGTGCTCACCGCCGGTCTGCTGAGCCTGCTGATGGCCGGATCCGCCTTGTCGGCCCCGCCCGGTCACGCCGCCGCCCCGGCCGCCCCGGGGGCGGCCGAACCCCCTGCCATGGCCCCGGCAGCGGGGCGTGCACCGGAGCACGGCCCAGGCCCGGCCGGCGACGCGGAAGCCGGTACGGAGGCGGGCGCGGGCGCGGGGACGGCTGCGGGGGCGGGGGCGGGGGCCGGGACGGCCGCCGGAGCCGGGGCGGGCCAGGGCGCGGGAGCCGGAGCCGGGGCGGGAGCCGGCGACGGAGCCGGGGTGGGGCCAGGGACGGGTTCCAAGGCCGGTGCGGGATCGGGGGCGGCAGCGGTTACCCGGCCGCACTCCGGGACCTCGACCGAGGCCGGGGACGGGGCCGGGGACGGGGACGACGCGGGTGCCGGGACCGCGGTGGGGGCCTATCTGGACTACGGGCCGCGGGGCATCCACCGCATGGCGGGGCTGCGCAAGTGGCTCGGCGGTACCGACCTGCGGGTGGGGCACACCTACCTGCCCGGCGACGTGTGGACCAACATCGAGGGCCGCCCCGGCTTCCTGGAGCACTGGGCGCAGTGGCGGCAGGCGCGCAAGGACCGGCTGTTCGTGCTCAACGTGCCCATGCTGGAGCGCAACGAGAGCCACCTGCCGGACCCCGTCGTACGGCAGTTGCTGCGGCTGGGCGCGGACGGGCGCTTCGACCGGCACTTCCGGGCCCTCGGTGAGCGCCTCGTACGGCTCGACGTGCCGGACACCGTCATCGTCCTCGGCTGGGAGATGAACGGCATCACGTACTCGCACCGCTGCGGCCCCGATCCGGAGGCCTGGAAGGCGTACTGGAAACGCATCGTCACCGCCATGCGCGCGGTGCCGGGCCAGCGGTTCCGGTTCGACTTCGCGCCCAACCGCGGGCGGGACGCCATTCCGTGGACCGCCTGCTATCCCGGTGACGACGTCGTCGACATCATCGGGATGGACTCCTACGACCAGCCCTCGGGCCAGACCTTCGACCAGCAGGTGAACGAGCCCTACGGGCTGCGGCAGCACGTGGAGTTCGCCGCCGCGCACGGCAAGCCCATCTCGTACCCGGAGTGGGGCCTGTTCCGCAACGGCGACAACCCGGAGTACATGCGGCGCATGCTGGAGTGGATCGACCGGCACAAGCCGCTGTACCACACGATCACCGACTACTGCCCGCACGGCGTGTGGCAGTGCGACGAGAACCCCAAGTCGTCCGAGGTGTTCCGCACGATGCTCTCCGGGAAGGGCAAGCCCACGGAACCGGCACCCGAGCCGGAGCCCCAGCCCGAGCCGGAACCGGAACCGCAGCCCCAGCCCGAGCCGCAGCCCGCCTGCACGCCGCTGGACCTCGGCGACTGGGTCGAGAAGTGGCTCGGCCGCAAGCTGTGCGTACGCGTCGAATGGCGCCGTCACCTCACGTCATGAGCCGCCGCACCCACGCCCGGTCACGCAGCCGGTCCGCCGCCCGGCGGCGGCCGGCCGCGTACCCGGCGAGGAGCAGCAGCGGAGCCGCCGTGCGCCGGCGGGCGAGCAGCAGCCGCTGGTTGACGACCGGTTCGGGGCGCCAGTGGCTCTTGTACGACTCGCGCCCACGCAGCAGGCTCAGCGTGGTGCGGCCGCTGGCGCTGCTCTCCCGGGCGCCGTTGCGCAGCAGCAGCGTCGCCACGTCCACCTTGTTGGCGCGCAGCACCGGATGCGCCCCGTACAGATAGCCGCCGGACAGCAGCGGCGACATCAGCGTGAGGTCCGCGGCGACCACGTCACCGGCCATGCGGAACTCCGTCACCATCGCGTCACCCGACGCCACCATCGACCGCACCGCCCGCTCCAGGTGCTCCGCGAACCGGGGCTTGAGGTGTTCCGGTGTCACCCCGCGCTCCCCCCACTGGCGTTGGTGCAGGTCCAGCAGCCGCTTCAAGGCGTGCGGGACCTCGGCGGCGGGGACGACGTGCTCCTCGATGCCCAGCTTGTCCAGCTTGCGGAGCTTCGAGCGGGCCCGCTGGGCGCGGGACGACGGCAGGCGGCCGACCAGCTCGTCGATGGGCGCTGCCGGGAGCTCCATGCAGACGGAGTCGGGCATACGGTGGCGCGGGCCGCGCCAGCAGGCGTAGACGCGCTGGGCGGCGGCCTCCGCCCGTACCTCCCTCAGGTCGATCACGGCGGTACGGGCCAGCCGGCCGAGCGCCCTGGTCAGTACGGGTACCGCCGCGTCGGCGTACGCGTCGTCGACGAGCACGTCGGAGAAGTCCGTGATGGCCCCGCCCAGGTGGGTCAGCACCGGCAGCGGCCCGCGCACCAGCCGCAAGGGCGCCGCCGCGGCGAGCCGCCCGTCCCGGCGTACGAGGACGACGCGCAGGGTGCCGGGGGTGCCGTACGACACCCACCAGGAGTGCAGCCAGGAGTGCGCCTGGAACGGGGTGGCCGTGGCGCACCGCCGGTACAGGCCCGCCCAGTCCCGCGCCAGCCGGCCGAACTCCTCGCCGTCCCGGCAGACCGTCACCTCCCAGGTCATACGAGGGCCTCCTGCTGCGCCACCGGCCCCGGCACCGCCCCGTGCCCGTACCCGTACCGCTGCCCGCGCCGCGCGTAGCGGGGCCGCACCAGCAGGGCGAGCCCGCCGAGCAGCCCGCCCGCGCAGCCGCCGACGAGCGCGGACAGCGACGGCGAGGGCGAGACGGGGCTCGTCGGCGTGGCGGCCCGGGTGAACTGGAGGACCTTCACGCCGGTGCTGCCTTCGGTGTGGGAGCCCTTCTGTACGAGCGCCCTGGCCACGCTGTCGGCCATCCCCGCCGCGACCGCGGCCTCCGGCGCCCGCGCGGTGATGGCGATCATCGGGGCGTCCGGCGAGGTCGCGGCCTGCACGCTCGCGCGCAGGGTGTCCGCCGGCACACCGGCCGCGACCTGGGCGTCGCCGACGACCGCGATGTCGGTGGCGACCCGCCCGTACGCCTGCGCCAGGCCCATCGCGCCGGCCGGGTCGGACTTCGCGGACGGCACGACGATGACGTAACTGGTCGCCGCGTACTCCGGGGTCTTCAGCAGCCCGTACGCGCCGCCGACGAGGACGCCCAGCAGCGCGGCGGCCGGGACGAGCCAGCGGCGGCGGGTGCGCTTGAGACGGGTGAGCCATCCGATCGCGCGGCGTACGGCAAGGGACTGGGTCGTGGTCATCGACAACTCACTTCTTCGTAGAGCTCGTCGAAAGCTCGTCGTAGAGGGACATCAACTGCTGTGCGCTGCGCGCGATGTCGTAGCGGTGTACGGCGGCGGGGACCGGCAGCCGGTCGCGGGTGACCGACCGCAGCGCGGCCACCACGTCCTGGACCGTTCCGCCGATCCGGCGCGCCCCGGGCGCCTCCTCGGGCGGCAGGTCGTCGAGCGCGGGGCACGCCACGTACCGCACGGGCAGCCCGGCGGCCAGCGCCTCGACGATCGCGAGCCCGAACGCCTCCTCGGCGGAGGTGGACACGAACCCGTCCATCGCCGACAGCAGCTCCGGCAGGCCACGGTCGACCGCGCCGGCCCACACCACCCGGTCCGCCGCCCCGCACTCCCGGGCGACCCGTTCCAGCGGCTCCCGCTGCTCGCCCTCCCCGACCAGCAGCAGCCGGGTGTCCTCGGGGAGCGCGGCCACCGCCCGGATCAGCGTGTCGAACCGTTTGCCCGCCGCCAGCCTCCCCACCCCGCCGACGACGTACGCGCCGGGCGCCAGCCCCAGCCGCCGGCGCGCCGCCCGCCGCGCGGCCGGGTCGAAGGCGAAGCGCCGCACGTCGATGCCGTTCGGTACGACCCGGATGCGCGCCGGGCGCACGCCCCACCCGGCGAGGCGCCGCGCGACCGTGTCGGAGACGGCGACCGTCGACGTACCGAGCCGCTCGCTCGCCAGGTACAGGGCGCGCGCGCCGCTGCTCAGGCGCCGGCCCTCGATCTGGGCGGCGCCCAGCGAGTGCTCGGTCGCGACGACGGTCCGTACGCCCGCGAGGCGCGCGGCGAGCCGCCCGTACACGCACGCCCGGTACAGGTGCGTGTGGACGACGTCGAAGGCGCCGTGCCGGATCAGCCGGGTCAGGCGGGGCAGGGCGGACAGGTCGCGGTTGCCGCGCATGCCCAGGTGCGCGACCGGTACGCCGTCGGCGCGCAGCGCGGCGGCGACGGGGCCGGGGTTGGTGAGCGTGACGACGCTGCTGCGGACACGGCCCATGTGCGGCAGCAGCAGGCGCAGTTGCTGCTCGGCGCCGCCGATGCCGAGGCCGGTGATGACGTGCAGGACGTTCAGGGCGCTCATGACACGGGTACCGGGGCGCGCCGCACCCCGTGCAGCCGGCGCTTGGCGTGCAGCCGCCAGGCGGTGTCCCGCTGCCCGATGTGCACCCGGGGCAGGGCGTACAGGCTGCTCATGGCGCCCGGGTCGATGGCGGCGGCGTACGTGTACCCGGCCTCCCGCACGGCGCGGATGGCGCGGCCGTTGACGTGGCCGTACGGATAGCAGAAGCCGTCCGGGGCGGTTCCCGTGAGCGTACGGAGCGCCTCGCGGCTGCGCGCGGTCTCCTCGCGCAGGACGTGCTCGGGGGCGGCGGGCAGCGAGACGTGCGCGAGGCCGTGCGAGGCGACCTCCATGCCGGCGGCGGCGCAGCGGCGGACGCCGTCCTCGGTGAGCAGCGGCTTGCGCGGGCCGAGCGCGTCCCACGTGTTGTCGCCGCCGAGCCGACCGGGGAGGACGAAGACGGTGGCCGTGCACTCGTGGCGGCGCAGGATCGGGACGGCGTTGTCGAGGAAGTCGGCGTACCCGTCGTCGAAGGTGAGGCCGACCAGGCCGCGTGTGTCGCCGTGGCGCGCCGCGTACAGCAGCAACTGCCGTACGCCGACCCCGCGCAGGCCGTGGTCGCGCAGCCAGCGCAGCTGCTTGTCGAGGCGGGCGGGCGAGACGGTCACGTGGTACGGGTCATCGTCCGTGGTGTCGTCGATCGAGTGGTACATCGCCACCCAGAGGGGGATTCTCGGCTGGTTCATGAGTGGGCCTTCGCAGCACGGCGGAACGGATGAGGGAGGGGACGACCGGGGCGCGCAGGGCGCAGGCGGTGGCGGTGAACGTGGCCGTGACCGTGACGAGTGCGAGCGCCACGGCGAGCGGCGGTGGACCGGCCGCGCACCACCACCCGGCGGCGGTGGCGACGGCCGCGGCCGCGGTGAGCCGGGCCAGCCCGAGGGCGAGGCGCCGGGCGTCGAGGGGGACGCTCTGCCTGCGTACGCCGAGCAGGAGGAGGGCGGCGGTGAGGGTGATGCCGAGCGCGTTCGCGGCGGCGATGCCGGGGGTGCCCCACGGGCCGGCCCACGCCCGGCCGGCGGCGGCGGTCACGGCGATGCCGCCGAGCATGGCGGCGGCCGGGTACCACAGGGGGCGGGAGGCGGAGAAGTAGCAGCGTACGAGGGCACCGACGAGCGTCTGGCCGAGCAGCCCGAGGGCGTACACCCGCATGACGGCGGCCGTGGCGGCGGTGTCCGCGCCGTCGAACGCGCCGCGCTGGAAGAGCACCTGCACGATCTGCGGCGCGGCCGCCACGACGGTCGCGGCGCCGACCAGGACGATCACGCCCGCGAGCAGCAGATCCCGCTCGGCCCGCCGCCGCGCGGCCGCCGTGTCACCCGCCGCGAGCGCCCGCGCGACGACGGGGAAGCTGACCGTGCACAGCATCAGCGACAGGACCATGGGCAGTTGGGCGACCTTCTGGGCGTAGTTCAGGTGCGAGATGGCCCCGGCGGGCAGCGGCGCGGCGAGGAACCGCTCGACCAGGACCTGCGACTGACGGCTCACCGCGAACACGACCACCGGCGCGAGCGCGACCAGGACGAGTTGGACGGCCGGTTGCCCCGGATTCGCGGGGGCGGACGGGGGCGCCGGCCGGTGCGGCTCCGCGGGGGCGGTCCATGGTGTCGGCCGGTCCGGCTCCGCCGAGGCGGTCCATGGTGTCGGCTGGTGCGGCTTCACCGGGGCGGACGGGGGTGCGGGTTGCTCGGCCTTCGCCGGGGCGAGGCGGGATGCCGGGTGCTCGGCCTTCCCCGGGGCGGACAGGGACACAGGCCGGTCCGGGGTCGCGGGGGTGGGGCGGGTCGTCGGCTGCTCCGGTTCCGCCGGGGCGAACCATGGTGCCGGGTGCTCGGCCTTCCCCGGGGCGGACAGGGACGCAGGCCGGTCCGGGGTCGCGGGGGTGGGGCGCGGCGCGCCGGGTGTGCGCAGCACGTGCCAGAGGACCGGCGCCTGGATCAGCACCATCAGCACGCCGCCCGCCGCGACCCCGGCAGCCGCCGCGCGTACGCCCCACTCGCCGGGGCCGAGGAGGACGACCGCCGCGATGATGCCCGTGTTGTACGCCGCGTAGATCGCGGCCGGTGCGAGGAACCGGCCATGGGCGCGGAGCGCGGCGCTGCAGTACCCGGCGAGCGCGAAGGAGAGCAGGCAGGTCGCGGTCAACCGGGTGCAGTCGACGGCCAGTTGCCGATCCGGCAGCCCGGGCGCGAGCAGGGTGACGAGCCAGGGCGCGGCGAGGGCCAGCCCCCCGGCGGCGGCGCTCATGCCGAGGGCGGCCTTCGGGAGGGTGGCCCTGACGAGGGCGTGTACGGGGTCGTCGCCCTGGCCCGCCCGGCGGGCGAGCGCGGCGGCGAAGGCGGGTACGAGGACGAGGGCCATGCCGTCCTCGATCAGCAGCGTGGCCGCGAATTCCGGGACGGTCCAGGCGACGAGGAAGGCGTCCGTGCCGGTACCCGCGCCGAACGTGCGGGCGAGCAACTGGTCCCGGACCAGCCCCAGCAGGGCGCCCACCGCCGTCAGCCCGGCCGTGAGCGCGGCCGCCCGGGCGAGGACGCGGCTGGACGGAGCCCATGACAGTCCGCCAGCCTCCGGCGCGGGCCGCGCGGCCACCGCGACGCGCTGCGGGGCGTCAGCCATGCGGACCTCCCGTGCCGGGAAGGGCGCCGGCGCACGGGACGGCACCCCGCTGGACGGCGCCACGGCCGGGGACGGCACCTCGCTGGACGGCGCCACGTGCCGGGGCCTGGACGCCCGGCTCCCGCGCGCCGCCCCGGACGGCGTCCGAGCCGGCGCCACCCCTGCCGGGCCGTACCCCGCCCGCGTCCGTACCCGCACACACGCCCGCGCCCTGGCCGGCGCCCCCGGCCCGCCCGGTCGCCGCGCCGCGCGGAACGGGGCACGGGCCGCCCCGTGGGCCGACGGGACGCGGGGCGGCGTCCGACGGGGACCACGGGGACCACGGGGCCAGGGCCCACCAGGCGGCGAGGCCGAGGGCCAGGGCCGTCAGGACGGTGGCCGGGCCGCCGATGTCCGCGTACACGAAGTCGACGAGCTGCCACACCAGCAGGCCCACCGCGACCAAGGCGCAGTCCAGGCCGTCCCGGCGGGCCTCCGGCAGTCGCCGCAGGGCGCACACCAGCAGGGCGAGCCAGCTGCCCGCGAGCGTCAAGAGGCCGAGCAGGCCCTGTTCCCCCAGCACCAGCAGGTACATGTTGTGCGGCGACAACAGGGGCTGCCGCTCGAAGCCCCGCCCCGCGCCCGCCGTGTCGCTGCCCGACGACAGGGCGAGTGAGGCGTGGCTGTCCCGGTAGTGGGGGAAGCCCTTGAGCCCGACGCCCGTGAGGGGTTCGGTGCGCCACATCCCGGCCGCCGCGGCCCACATGGTGTACCGGTCGGTCACCGACCGGTCGGGAGCCGCGGTGACCTGCGTGATGCTCGCGACCCGCTCCTGGACGAGTTGCGAGCCGATGCCCAGCCCCGCCACCAGCACCACGCCCAGCGCGCCCGCCGCCAGTCCCGCCCGCACCGCCCGCCGCACCCCGCACAGCACCAGCAGCAGCCCGCACGCCAGCACCGTCGCGATCCAGGCGCCGCGGCTGAACGACACCACCAGCGGCACGAGCAGCAGCCCGCCGCACACCAGCGCCCATGTCCTGGCCCGCCCCCGCCCCGGTGAACCGAGCGCGATCCCGGCGGCCGCGACGATCCCGTACGCGACGACCGTCGCCATGCCCATCACATCGCCGGCCCCGAACGTCCCCACCGCCCGGACGTCCTCCCCCATGTACGACGCGCCCGTCCCGGTGAGGTACTGCACGACGCCGACCGCCCCCTGCACCAGGGCGAGGCCGATCACCGCCCAGGCGACCACCGCGAAGTCCCGCCGGTCGCGCACCAGCAGCACCACGGCGGCCGGTACGAGGACGAAGACCTGGAGGTAACGCGCCACGCCCGGGAGGCTCGCCGCCGGGTCGTGGGACGCGACGGCCGCCGTACAGACGCCCAGCACGGGCAGACCCAGCACGACGGCCGCCGTCGGTGTCAGCGGCCGCGCCCGGTCCCGTACCAGGCGTACGGCGCAGAAGACGACGAGCACGGCGGACGCCGCGTCCGCCACCGTGCCGGTACCGGAGGCGCCGTGCGGTGGCGGGACGGCGAGCAGCGCGACCACCGCGAGCAGCGGCAGCAGGCGAAGCGGCGGCAGGCGAAGCGGCATCAGCTGCCCGCCGGGCGGATCAGCGAGGCCGCCGTACGCAGCAGGATGCACACGTCCTGCCAGAGCGACCAGTGGTCGATGTAGTGGTTGTCGAAGCGGCACCGGTCCTCGATGGAGGTGTCGCCGCGCAGCCCGTGCACCTGGGCGAGCCCGGTCAGCCCGACCGGCATCCGGTGCCGCGCCGCGTAACCGGGGTGCAGGCGACTGAACTTGGCGACGAAGTAGGGGCGTTCCGGGCGCGGGCCGACCAGGCTCATGTCGCCGCGCAGCACGTTCCACAGCTGCGGCAGCTCGTCGAGCGACGTACGGCGCAGGAACGTTCCGACGACGCTCATCCGCTCGTCGTGGGCGACGCTCCAGCGGGTCGCGGCCTCCTCGTCGTCGGCGGGGCGCAGCGTACGGAACTTCAGCAGCGTGAACAGCCGGCCGTCCTGGCCGACGCGCTCCTGACGGAAGATCACCCCGGGCCCGTCGGACAACCGGATCACGGCCGCGCACAAAAGCAGGAGCGGGGAGAGGGCGGCGAGCATGAGCCCGGCGACCGTGATGTCGAGGGCCCGTTTGGGCAGCCGGCCCCGGTGCGCGGGCGGCGGGTCCAGGCGCCGGCACGCGTGGCCCCACAGGTGCTGGCTCATCGGCGTCCGGCCACCGCCGGTGTCTCCGACGAGCCGGATGGCGCAGCCGTAGTGGCGCAGCAGCGCGACGAGGTCGGCATGTTCGGCGCCGCCGGCTTCGGCGCCGCCGGCGAACACCGCGTCGCGCACGCTGTTCTGGATGACGGCCCGGTGGATCTCCTCGGGGGTCGTCAGCACCGGCAGTGACGATTCGGCGGGCTCCGGCCGCTGGGTGGCGACGATGCCGACCGGCCGCATGCCGTACTCCGGATGCCTGGCGAGGACGCCGGCCAGTCGCCGCGCGGCGGGCGCGGTGCCGATGACGAGCGCGGAGCTCGGGTGGGCGCGGGCGGCGGTGCGGCGCCGGTGGTGCAGGACGGCGCGGCAGCCGCACACGAAGGCGAGGTGGACGGCGTACGCGGCGGCCAGCGCCGCCGGGCCGATGGCGCCCCGTGGGGACTGCGCGGCGAGCAGCGCGGCGGCCGCGCACCAGGCGATCGCGGCGCGTCCCGCGAGGGTGGGCAGTTCGTCGAGTACGGAGGCGATGGCACCGGGGCGGTAGAGGCCGGCGTACGCGTTGAGCGCGGCCAGGCAGGCGGTGAGCTGCATCAGCAGGGCGGCGCCGCGCTGCTCGTGGTCGAGCGTGAGCGCGGCGAGGAGGACGGCGGCGCAGTCGGCGGCGACCAGGGAGGAGACGAAGGGCGGCGCGGGCACCGGGCGGCTCGGCGGCAGGGCCACCCGGTCGGCCCTCCCGCGCGGCGGGACGACCGTGGTGGCCGGGCTGGTGCTTTCCGTGGTCACTGGGAGATCGGCTCCCTGAGCTCGGGGCGTGGTGCGGCGGTCACCTCGCGGTACACGTCCGCGATGGCCACGCCCGCGCGCCGCACGTCGAATCGCCGGAGTACGTGCCGCTGGGCCTGGCGGCCGAGGGCCTCCCGCAGGACGGGCCGCTGGAGCAGCACGGCCAGGGCGGCGCCGAGGGCGGCGGGGTCACTGGGGCGGACCAGGCAGTGCGTCTCCTGGCCCGGCGGCAGGCTCTCGCGGGCGCCGTCCACGTCGGTGACGAGGACGGGGCGGCCGGCCGCCATGGCCTCCAGGGGCGCGAGGGCCATCCCTTCCCACCGGGACGGCTGCACGACGAGGTCGGCGGCCCGGTACCAGGGCGCCGGGTCGGCCACGGCCCCGGCGAACGTGACCGACCCGGGCGCGCCCAGCCGGTGGGCGGTGGCGCGCAGCGCCTCGGACGTGGGGCCGTCACCGACGAGGACGAGCCGCGCGTGCGGTACGCGGTCGAGGACGGCGGGCCACGCCTCCAGGAGCGTGTCCTGGCCCTTCTGGCGGCACAGCCGCCCCACGCACACCACGAGCGGTGCCGAGGCGGGCAGCCCGAGCGCGGCGCGGGCGGCCGCCCGGTCCGGTCCGGTGGTGAACCGGGCGGTGTCGACGCCGTTGTGGACGACCGACCAGGACGCCCGTACGCCCGCGTACTCACCGCGCCGCCGTTCCGCCTCGCTGACGCAGATGACCCGGTCGGTCCAGCGGGCGGCCCAGCGTTCCCAGCGCCTGGCGAGCGCGCCGGTGACCCCGTCGGCCGCCTCGAACGACCAGGCGTGCGGCTGGTAGACGGTGGGCACGCGGCCCCGTACGGCGATCCGGGCGGCCAGCCCGGCCTTCGCGCTGTGCGCGTGCACCAGGTCGGGGCGTACGAGGCCGACGAGGTCTGCGATCCGGCGGCTCTCCGCCACCAGCCGCGGGCCCGGTTCCCGGCCGGCCCGCCACGGGAGCACCTCGGCGCCCCGCGCGCCGGCCGCCATCGCCAGCGGTGTACCGGGCGGGCAGGCGACGTACACCCGCATCCCCAGGTCCACCTGCGCGCCGACCACGTCGGTGACCACGCGGGCCACCCCGCCGTCACCCGGCTGGACAACATGCAATGCGGTGAGTGGAGGACGCACGCGTGACCCTTTCTACGAAGCTGGTGGCAGTGAGGGGTCGGCGCTTTCCGGCGCGCGGGCGAATGTCAGACCTCTGAATTCCCCCTGGTGGTTCTCCGCTTTGACGAATGAGGACCGGCGAGAGGAACGTTATAACTCAACAAACACGACCAGAAGCATATGAAACACCGCCGGAGCAACTTCCTTATTTTCACGTCGCGTTCCCGGTGTGGCGTGTCGCGCGCGAGCGCTCCGGCGGACGCGTCACCCATTCGGTCGCGCAACCGGCGAAATGCTGGGGCGTTGTTGGTGTAGCCGGCCACGTCGGCCGCTGTGCCTCACCAAACTAGGAGCTCGTCACCATGTCCCGTATCGCGAAGGCAGCCGTCCTGACCTCCGCCGTCGCCGCGTCCGTTGCCGGTGCCACCGGCGTCGCGCACGCCGACGCCGACGCGGAGGCCGCGGCCGTGAAGTCCCCCGGTGTCATCTCCGGCAACGTGATCCAGGTTCCGATCCACATCCCGATCAACCTGTGTGGCAACACCATCGACATCATCGGCGCACTGAACCCCACCTTCGGCAACGTCTGCGTCAACGACTGACGCAGGCCGCCACGCGCACAGCCGGCGCGAAAGCGGTGCGCCATCCTCGCGGGGGGTGGCGCACTTTTCGCATGTACGCAAGAGGGCGGGCCACCCTATCGGCGGCGCGCCGCCGTCGCCCGGGGGCGGCGCGACCGGCCCTTTTCCCGGCAGGTCAGGCGGCCCGATTCACCCGACGGGCCCATTCCCATGTCGTCACGTATGCGTTTGCGGGCCGCAATGAGCGGACTCACGGTGATGTCACGTTCTCGACGCATCACTGGAAGGACAAGGCATGCGTCTCCTGACACCCCGCCGTGTGGCGGTCACCGCGCTCTGTGCCGCGCTCACGCTCGGTACGGCGGGACCCGCCCTCGCCCACTCCACCCACCAAGCAGCCAAGCAGCAGGTCCGGGCGCCCGAGGACATCGGTGACATCCTCGGCTCGATCGGCAGCGTGCTGGACTCCGTTCTCGGCACCGTATCGGGCACGAGCAGCGCCCAGACGCTGCCCGCCACGGACATGAGCCAGCAGATGAAGGACCTCACCGCCGCCATCGAAGCCCTGAAGAAGGCGGTGGAGCAAAAGAACACCGCCCCCGCCGACAGCGGGATGACGGCGGCCGACGACATCTCCATGGACACCACCGACACCACCGGCTCCACCGGCTCCACCGGCTCCACGAACGTCACCGATACGATGGACGCGGACATGGACAAGGCCATGGCCGCCATGGACAAGGCGATCGACGACCTGGTCAACGCCGCGGCGAAGGGCCAGGCAGTCACCTCGGCGTCCCAGGTCCAGGCAGCGACCAAGACGCTTGTCGACACCATCATGCGCGACGTCGCCAAGATGACCGGTACGCCGGCCACGGGCATGACCACCCTCCCGGCCACCAGCCTCTAGGCCCCGTCCCGCCCCGACGGCCGTGCCGCCTCAGCCTCTGCCTCTCCCGCTGAGCCGACACGGCCGCCGGCCGTCCCTTCTCACGTTGATCGGAGAATAGGACCGATTCACATCATTCGGGTGCAGTGCCGAGAATTCACGGCTCGCGGAGTTTCCCCCACGCGGAGGGCTCGTTACAGAAGACAGAGCGCTGCACAGGTGATCTCAAGTGGCCTGTGATGTGCGTGAGTTGCAGCGAACAGACGCCATTCCAGGAAGGACTCACTCCAATGAAGCCCACCAAGGTTGCTGCGGTCGTCGCCGGTTCCGTGATGGCTCTGGGCGCGGCCGCCCCGGCCTTCGCCGTCGACAGCCTCACCCCCTCCAGCCTCAACGGAGGAGTCGAGGCCCTGGGCAAGAAGGGTCTCACCGAGGCGGTTCCCGCCGACGCCGTGGGCAAGGTGACCGACGGCCAGGCGGTCGAGAAGGTGCAGGGCACCGCCGGTGCGCTGGAGCCCGCGAAGGACACCGCGAAGCCGCTCCTGGGTGGGCTGCCCCCGCTGGGCAAGTAAGACGCCGAGTAATACGCCCAGTAAATCGTACGTACTGCTGCCGGGGCCGACGGGAAACGAGACGTTTCCGTCGGCCTTTCGGCGTACCCGGGCGCCACCCGGCCGATGGCATTGCTGCAATCAGGCGAATTCTGACGCGTTTGTCGGCGCGTGCTCGTTCTTTGAGGCAGCACCGTACTCACAAAGCCCGGGAAGGCGTACGCAGCAATGAACCTGAAATCTCAGGCCGGCATGGGGTTTGTCGTCACCTGCCTCGCATCAGCGGCGATGGCGTCGCCCGCGGCGGCAGCCGCCGCCGTACCCGTTGCACCCGTGGACGTGCCGCTGCACGGTCTCGGAACCGTACTCCCCACGGAGACGCCGACGCTGCGTACCGGTGTCCCCATCCCCCTGCCAGGGGCGCCCATGGGGCTCACCGGGCACGGGGAGGGCCGGGTCCAGCCGATCCACCTGCCGCAGCTTCCCTTCACGACCGGGGTCCCGGAAACGCTGGTCAGCGCGCCGCTGCCGAACGTCGTGGAGGGCGAGCCGACCGGCCGGGCACTGATCGCGGCCCCCGCCTCGGAGGTGCAGGCCACCACACCGGGCGCGATCCTCGGCTCCCCGGTCACCTTGCCGCGCGCCGAGTCGCTCGGCCTTCCGGGCCTGGAGCTGCCGCAGGTCGGCTTCCTGGCGCCGACCGTGACCGGGGCACTGGACTCCACGCTCGGACTGGCGCAGCCGAAGGACTGATCCGCGCCCCTTTCCGACCTCCCCCCTTTCCCGTACGCGTCCAAAAGGGCGAACCCTGTGCCACGACCGGCTGTTGGAGTGGCGCGGCCGTTACCCGGCCTGAAAAGCGGCGTTGTAGGGGAGTGACGACCGCAGGTCCGCGGTCGGATTTCCACGTACAAGGAGATTTTGATGTCTCGCATCGCGAAGGCTGCCGCCGTCATCGTCGGCACAGGCGCTGTCGTCCTGAGCGGATCCGGCGTGGCCATGGCCGGCGCCGACGCCGACGCCGCTGCTGTCGAGTCCCCCGGTGTCATCTCCGGCAACGCGATCCAGGTCCCGATCGACATCCCGATCAACCTGTGCGGCAACACCATCGACATCATCGGCCTGCTCAACCCCGCGTTCGGCAACCAGTGCGCGAACATCCAGCACAAGAAGGACCACAAGGACGGCTACGGCGGCTGAACCCCGCCGCGCGTACGGCCCCCCGGCTCACCGGCCGGGGGGCCGTTCCGTGTCCGCGCTGTCCGCGCACCCGTTTCACGCGTAGCGGTAGATGCCCCGGTGGTCGGCCACGTCGGCGGGGGTGACCGTGAACGGTGGCATCGGCTCGTCCCGGGCGACGACCCGGCGGTACTGGGCCGAGCCGGGTGGCGGCGGTGTGGCGGGCAGATAACCGGCCCGGGGGTGCTCGCGCTGCCAGCGCGACCAGATCAGGTCGATGAAGGAGTGGTGGAGCCAGAAGACCGGGTCGTTGACGGACGCGCCGCCGAGCATCAGGCCGCCGACCCACCGGTGGACGCGATTGTGGTTGCGCCAGCGGCCGTTGCCGCTCTCCCGGGTCCAGCCCTCCAGCGCGTTGCGGAAGCCGGTGCGGCTGGTGGAGTCCCACGGGGCGGAGTCGTACACGGTCTCGGCGGTGGCGCGGGCCAGCTCCTGCTTGGTGGGCAGGCCGATGGGGTTGGCCGGGTTGCCGAAGTTCCGGGTCAGGAAGGGGCTTGTCGTCACACCGACGGTGATCGGCCAGTTCCCCTTGGCGTACGCGAAGGGCCCGGTCATCACCTGCTGGTCGCCGCGCCGTCCGTTGCCGCCCATGAAGTCCTCGCCCCACAGGGAGGCGGCCGGGGTGTTGTCGCGGGTCCAGTCCCAGTAGGGCACGGTCACCCTCGGGTCGACGCTCCTGAGGGCCCGCTCGAACTCCAGCAGGTACTGCCGGTGCCAGGGCAGGAAGGACGGCGCCATGTGGGCGACCCGCAGATCGTCGTCGCCGTCCGCGCTGTAGTACCTGATGTGCGTCCGGACGAAGTCGTCGTACCGGCCGCTGCGCTTCAGGGCGAGCACGGCGCCGACGAACCTCTTGCGCTCGGCGCCGGTCAGGTCGCGCTGGTTCTTACGGACGTACGCTGCCATGGTGTGCTCCTGGGGCCAGTTGGGCGGAGCCCAGCTCGTCCACGGCGGCGCGGGCGGCCGCGAGGGGTGTCGGGTACGACTGGTAGTGGTCGACGAGGGTGAGGTAGCCGCCGTCGGCGCACCGCATCAGGTGCAGGGGCCGGCCGTCGACGCGTACGTCGAACCGCCGGCCGTCCGGTGGCGCCGGGCGGCCCTGGATGCGGCGGCCCCGGTACGTCTCGTCGAACCCTCCCGTGGACTCCCGCGCGGCCCTGTCGCGTGGGGTGCCGGCGACATGGGCGAGCGACCCGCCGGTGAACGCGGTGACGGTCAGCGTGAACAGCGCCCGCACAACGGCGCGGCGGCGCGGCAGGAGGCGGGACAGCGGCGGTCTGGCGCTCATCGATCGGGCTCCCTGCTCGTCATGGCTCCCACCGGGCACAACGACCCCGCTCGCGAACCGTTTCGTAAGGACGTCACCGCATCCGTTACCCGGCCAGGTGAATCATGACCCCGACGTATGGGCCGAACGGGTGGAAACGCGCCCGAACACCCGGAAGGACGCCACTACCATCCGGCAGCATGACTTCTTCCACCGCCGCAACGCCGGGCCAGCAGGAATCCCTCCTGGGCACCCTCACCGTCATCCCGTGGGTCAGCGAGCCGGAGTCCGACGCCGGCACCCCCGTGACGCCGTTCCTGATGGTGTACTCCCTCGGGGACGGCCGCGACGGGACCGAGGCCGGGGCGGAGGCGCTGCGTGCCGAGTTGGAGAAGATCGGCCTGTCGATCGGCGACAAGGTGACGGACCTGTCCCGCGAGACCCGGATCCCGGTCACCCTGCTGGTGGAGGCCGAACAGGCCGTGCTCAACCTTCCCTTCATGAAGGTGCAGTGTCCCGTGCCGCCGGAGTGGGAGAAGGCCGCCCACGAGAGCGGCACGGCCTACCTGATCTGCGCGCTGCGCCCGTGGCCGGAGGCCGTGCAGGGGAAGCCGGTCGGCGAGGAGCAGTTGCGGGCGTTCCTCGGCGAGGAGGAGATGGTGGCGAAGAGCGCCCACTGCCTGGTGCCGGTGCGCCGGGTCCGTACCTGACGGACAGCCCGAAGGGGCCCCGGCGCGAGGGGTGTTGACCTGGCGCCGGGGCCTCCCTCGTTCCGGTGGAAGAAATCGTGGAAAACCGAGACGAAAGGATTCGGCGTGTAACGTCGCCGCCATGACGATGACGCGCGTGAAGGACGAGGTTTCCCTCCACCGGGATGAGGCTGCCGGGCACGGCACGACGGTCGGCGCGGGCCGGGCGTTCGGGTGGATGCTGGTGGTCACGGGTGCGGTCGGGCTGCTGGCGGCGTGGGTGATCACGCTCGACAAGTTCAGGCTGCTGGAGGACCCGGACTTCACTCCGGGCTGCAGCCTGAACCCGGTCGTCTCCTGCGGCAACATCATGAAGAGTGAGCAGGCGTCGGTGTTCGGGTTCCCCAACCCGATGCTGGGGCTGGTGACATACGGCATGCTGATCGCGATCGGCGCGGCACTGCTGTCCGGGGCGCGGCTGCGGCGCTGGTACTGGCTGGGGCTGAACGCCGGGGCCCTCTTCGGGGTCGGGTTCTGCACCTGGCTGATGTACCAGTCGCTCTACACGATCAACTCGCTCTGCCTGTGGTGCTGTTCGGCGTGGGTCGCGACGATCGTCATGTTCTGGTACGTGATCTCGCACACCGTACGCAAGGGTCTGCTGCCGGCCCCGGCGGCGGTGCGCGGCTTCTTCGGCGAGTTCACCTGGGTGCTGCCCGTGCTGCACACCGGGATCATCGGGATGCTGATCCTGACCCGCTGGTGGGACTTCTGGACGAGCTGAGAACCCGGGTCGGAGGGTTTACGCCGCCAGGGCCGGTGGAGTGCCGCGCACTCCACCGGCCCTTCGGTCATGCGTTCCCGTGCCCGTACGGGCAGGTCGCCGCCGTCTGCGAAGAGGCGGCGCCGTCCGGCGCCGGCGCCACCCCGGCTGGGCGCTCGCGGCGGGCGACCCTCATCCGCAGGCCGCCCTGCGGGCGCAGGGTGACCATGGGCTCCTCGACCGGGGAGGGCCCCGGCAGGGCGCTCAGGCGCACCTGGCCGGCGAGAGTGGCGAGGGCCACGTGGCCGCCCAGCAGCGCGTGGTGGTTCCCGATGCAGACCCGGTGGCCCGCGCCGAACGGCAGATAGGCGTGGCGCGGAAGCTTCTCCTCGCGGTCCGGAGCGAACCGGTCGGGGTCGAAGCGCTCCGGATGGGGGAAGTAGTCAGCGCGCCGGTGGAGCGTGTACGGGCTGAAGATGACCGCCGCGCCGGCCGGGATGCGGTATCCGAGCACGTCCACGTCCGCAGTGGCCTGCCGGGAGAACATGTAGACCGGCGGGTAGAGCCGCATGGCCTCCTTGAACGGGAATCCAGGATGGCGACGCCCAGAACCCCGCCGATCTGCCGCATGGAGTTGTTCACGGCCGAGCCCGCGCCAGTGCGGTCCTCCGGCAGGACCGCCATGACCGCCTCGGTGGTGGGTGCCATGGCGGCGCCCAGGGCCGCGCCCTGGACCAGCATCAGCAGCCAGAAGTACGCCATGCCCGTTTCCACGTCGAGCTGGATGTACGCGAGGAAGGTGAGCGCGGCGACCACCATGGCCACGCACACCACCGCGCCCAGGCCGAGCCTGCGGACCAGGGCCGCCGAGAGCGGAGCGCCCAGCACCACCCCGACCGCCACCGGCAACAGGTTGAGCCCGGCCTCGAAGGGCGTCTGCCCCCGTACGCCCTGAAGGTAGAAGGCGGTGTAGAACATCGACCCGGACAGGCTGAAGTAGGTCAGCATCACGGAGGTCGTCGCACCGGTGAAGCGGGCGTTGCGGAACAGCCGGACGTCGAGGCTCGGGGTGGTCACCCGCAGTTCGACCAGCACGAACACGGCCAGCACCAGGATTCCGCCGGCGATCGGTCCCAGGACACCGGGGCTCGTCCACTCGTTGCGGTGGCCGCCCTCGATCAGTCCGTAGACGAGGGCGAGCAGGCCGGCGGTGGACAGCAGGACGCCCAGCGGGTCCAGCTTGGTGCGGCTCGCGTCCCTGGCGGCCGGCAGCAGCAGGACCGCGCCGACCAGCGTAATGGCTGCCAGGGGCACGTTGACCAGGAAGACCGAGCCCCACCAGAAGCGTTCCAGCAGGGCGCCGCCGACCAGTGGACCCGCGGCGATGGCCAGTCCGCTGGAGCCGGACCAGATCGCGATGGCCATCGCCCGTTCCCGGGCGTCGAAGACGGCCGCGATCAACGAAAGGGTGGCCGGCATGATCAGCGCACTGCCGACACCCATCGCGCCGCGCGCGGTGATGAGCTCGGCCGGGCTGTCGCAGAGACCGGCCCAGAACGAGGAGGCGGCGAAGATCAGGGTGCCGATGAGCAGCAGCCGCCGATGGCCGTACCGGTCGCCGAGGACTCCGCCGCTGAACAGCATGACGGCGAAGATCAGCGTGTAGGAGCTGATGCTCCACTGGAGCTCGTTGGTCGTGGCCCCCAGGCCCTCGACGGGATCCGCGAGGGTCTTGAGCGCCACGTTGAGGATCGTGTTGTCGAGCCACACCGTCAGCTGGGCGAGCACCAGTACCGCGAGCGCGAGCCAGCGCCGCCCGCCCGGGGTCCGGGTGGCATCCGCGACCGTCTCGTCCGGGTCCTGCCCCGCAAGCTGCTGCACCACGTGACTGTGACCTCTCGATATGGGGCGCCTGAACTGCCGTCCGAATCCTTCACGGCGCCCCGTATCAAGGTCAACCAGCCTGTTCCAGCTGGCAGTTACCTGCCAGCTCGGCCCTTTACCCGCTTTCCGCGCCCCTCGGCCAGATCGCGCAGGGTATACAGCTGACGGCGCATCATCAGCAGGTCGCCCCAGGCCATGGCGCGCATACGGACAGCGCCCAGCACCCCGGGTCGGCGGCCCACCATCATTTTGACGACGAGTCTGGTGCTGTCCGGCCCTTCGGGCAGCAGCGTGTAACTGAGCGCGAATTCACCGAAGGCCCGCACCGCCCAGGGTGTGTTCAGCAGGAGCGTCAGTCGACGATCCTGCTCGAATTCCACCAGTTCGAAAATGGTCATCACCCGCTGGCCGGTCTCCAGCACCTCGGCGCCCGGGGTGAGTTCCACGGGGCTGCGCCGGCCGAAGTTGTCCAGCAGGTCGTAGCTGTACGGTGCCACTTTCAGCTGGCACAGCCAGCGGAAGACGGTCGGCGCGTCCGTCCGTACGGTGACTGCCCGCATCCACGGCTCGGAGGAGGGTCCCAGCAGGCCGTCACACGGGTACGACGCCGCCAGTTCCTCGGGCCTGGCCCCCCATACCTGCGGAATTCCCATGGCGGGCACTATCCCAGCGCCCGCTTGAGGAAGTCGAGCACGGCGGTCCGGTAGCGGTCCGGATCCGTCTTCATGCCCTGCAGGTGCTCGGTTCCGGGGAGCACCTCGACCTCGGCCTCGGGATAGCGGGCGGCCAGCACCCGCGCTCCGTCGACCGGGATGATGCTGTCGTCCTCGCCGGCCAGGATCAGCACGGGTGTCCGCAGGTACGCGCCCTCGGCCGGCGGCGGCCACTGCGCCTGCAGCATCGCCGTACCAAGGCGCGAGAAGACCGCGGTCAGCAGCGCCCAGGAGGGCCGGGAGCGCAGCGCGCCCGGCACGGGAAGTCCCTTGGCCCGCAGGAAGTTCTGGAACAGCGGGCGCAGTTCCAGGGCGGGGCCGCTGTCGCAGACGATCGCCTCCACCGGGCAATCGGCCCTCTTGAGCAGGTAGAGGGACGGGAAGGTGGAGAAGGAGAAACCGAAGACCGCGTAGCGCGCGTCGGCGTACTCCGGAGTCGTCCGCAGGTGATCCACGACGGACACGACATCGTCCGTGTGGCGCTCGCTCAGACCCCAGAAAGCCTTGTCCGCGTCGCTCAGCCCGTGGTTGCGGTGGTCGAACAGGGCCACCGTGTAGCCGGCCTCGTGCAGGAAGGCAGCCTGGGCCAGGCTCGCCGACTTGCTGAGGCCGATGCCGTGGCCGATGACCACGACCCGGTCCGTGCCGCCGCGGCAGAGCCAGACGTGCAGCTTGCGCCTGCCGCCGGGCAGGGCGACGGAGATCTCTTCCACCGGCAGCCCGACATCGCTCGGGTGCTTGTGGTGGGGCCGCCGCGGGGGGTGGTAGACGAGGTACGAGAGCATCGCGCCGTAGACCGGTGCGGCCGGCAGCGCCAGCGTCGCCGTCAGCGCGCCCAGCAGCGAACCGCGGCCACACGGTGAGGTCCTCCCCGTGTTCCCGTCCACCGTGTCCACCGTGTCCGTCCGGACAGCGGATTCCTCCTGCGGGCCGTTGCCGTTCCGGTTCCCGTTGCTCTGTATGTGGTGCCCCCCTCATGACTCATGTTCCTGCGGCCCGCCGGAATGCCGGTGTCAGCCGCAGCCGCCGGCGTGACCCCCGTCAGCCGACCGGATCACCGTATCCGCGACCACCAGGGGCACGCTTGCTTTCCCGATCTTCCATTTTCCGCCGTCCAGGCGCTCCCGTACGGCCTCGCCGAACGCGGAAACCCGGTCCACGCCCCAGTACTTGTCGTACCGGTCGACGAAGAACGGCACCCCGAAGACACCGTCCTGATAGACGTCGAGCAGCGCGGCCACCCCCCGCGCGCGCAGCAGCGGGTCCTTGGCCGCGCCGGCCAGCCGCTCCTGCGGCAGCCCGAGGTCCACGGCCAGCTGACCGATGACCGAGGGGTCGCAGATGTCGCGGCCCTCCTGCCAGCGCGCCCGGTAGGCCAGGTCGGCGAACTCCCGTCCGCGGTGCTCGTCACGGGCCGCGATCCAGGCCAGGTGCGGTACTTCCCAGACGGGCTCGCGGTCGAGCGGCCATGTCATCTCCAGCTTCCGCTCCCGGGTCAGCCGACGGACGTCCTGAAGGATGTACAGATGCTTCTCGCGGGACATCGCCACGTACGGGAAGTGCCCGCCGGCTTCGGCCAGGGCCCGGGCGCTCACCGCGTCGGGCTCCCAGAACGGCCGCCATTCCACGGCGTCCAGGACATCCGGGTGGCTGCGCCGCATGTCCCGGTAGGCGAGCCAGGAGTACGGGCTGCGCAGGGAGAAGTAGAAACGGGGCGGCGCCTGGCGGCGGGGCGTCCTGGGCGCGGCGGGCCCGGTCTCAGACAACAAGGCCTCCGTCGATCTGGAGGACGGCCCCGGTCACGTATTCGGCGCCGACCAGGTACGACACCATGTCCGCGACCTCCTCGGGGCGGTCGAGCCGGCGCAGCGGGATACCGCGTATCGCCTGCTCTCTGACCTTGTCGGACAGGCCCGCCGTCATGTCGGTCTCGATGAATCCGGGCGCGATCGCGTTCGCGCGGATCCCGTACCGGCCGACTTCCTTCGCCAGCGCCTTGGTGAAGCCGATGATGCCCGCCTTCGAGGCGGAGTAGTTGGTCTGCGTGGCATGGCCGTAGACGCCGGCGACGGATGAGATGTTGATGACGCAGCCGCTCTTGCGCTTCATCATCTCGAAGACCACGGAACGGCATACGTGGTACGTGCCGTCCAGGTTGACCCGCAGCACCTGCTGCCAGTCCTCGTCGGCCATCATCAACAGGGCCTGGTCGCGGACGATGCCGGCGGAGGTGACGGCCGTGTCGATCACGCCGAGCCGCTCCTCCGTCTCGGCGACCAGGGCGCGTACGGCGTCGGGGTCCGACACGTCCGCCCGGTGGGCGTAGACGCGTACGCCCAGCTCCGCGACCTCCTTCTCCACCTCCGCGGCGCTGTCCGGACGGGAGGCGTAGCAGAAGGCGACGTCATGGCCGTCGCGGGCCAGGCGCAGTACCGTGGCACGGCCGATGCCGCGAGTGCCGCCAGTGACCAGGGCGACCTTGCGTGTGCTGTCTGACATCTGGACTCTCCTCTGCTTCACGTCTGCTTCACGCCGGCGGCCGGGCACCGGTCAGCTCCTCGGCCGGGCGCATCGCCATGACGACCCGGCCCACCTCCATGACGGTCTCGCCGCCGGACAGCGACTCGCCCTCGAAGACCACGGTGTCGCTGAGGGCGCGGACCAGCCGCACCCGGTGCTCCAGCACCTCGCCGGGGAGCACCGTGCGGTGCAGGACGACGTCGGAAATGCTGCCGAAGAGCATCACCTGGCCCGACAGCACATCCGGATTGGGCTTGTCCCACGCGGCCAGCACACCGGCCGCCTGGCACCAGGACTCGACGAGCAGTGTCTGCGGATAGCCGTGCTCCTCGTCACCCGCGTCCTCCGGAAGGCCCTGGTACCAGGGCTCGTTGCAGGTGACGGCCTTGAGTGCGACCAGCCGCTCCTCCGGCACCAGTTCGACCACGCGGTCCACCAGCAGCATCGGGTAGCGGTGCGGCAGGACCTGCTTGATCCCGGTCGTCGTCAGCACTGCGGGCTCCTCTCGTCGAAACGCAGGCGCACCGTCGCGGCGCGGCCCCGGCCGGTACTGGCGACCGCGTCGCACCGCCAGTGCGTGCCCCGGCGCCGCCACGTGAGGTCGACGGTCAGCCGGTCCCCCGGGAACACCGGGCTGAGGAACCGGGTGGACTCGATGGCCGCCAGGGTGACCCGGCCGCCGGGCGCGGGGGCGGTGGCCACCGCGCTGCGCCGGACCTGCTCGACGACGCAGACTCCCGGGAAGATGGGGAAGCCCGGGTAGTGGCCGGGGAAGACCTGCTCGTCCGCGTCGACCCGGACGGTGGTGCGCAGCGTGTCGGAGGCCTCGGGCGAGACCTGCGGAACGGCACGTACGGGACTGGCGGCGCGCGGCGGCATCAGGCGGCCAGCTTGGCGTCGAGCAGGTCGTAGGCCTTCTGCAGGCAGGTGACCTCCTTGAGTTCGGACTCGCCGAGCTTGACGCCGTACTTCTTCTCCAGGACGACCATCACTTCGAGGGCCATCAGGGAGTCGACACCGAGGTCGGTGACGAAGTGGGCCTCGTCGGTGAGCTCCGCCACCTCGACGTCGAGGACGTCGGCGACGGTCTGGCGGAGGTTCTCCTTCTCCAGGACGGTGTGGGTGGTGGTGTCGGCCATGATGTTTCTCCTTCTGAACGGATCTCTTCGGTTCTGCTGATCTCGTGAGGCAGGGGCCAGGGGTCAGGGGTCAGGGGTGTCGGATACGGCGGAACAGCGCGCCGGTCACTCGGTCAGCGCAGCCGGAGTACGGCGCAGCCCACCACGCCGTCCCGGTCGACCGAGGTGATCAGGCCGAGGGAGCCGCTCAGGCCGGCCCGCTCCTCGGCGGCGGCCAGCAGGGCCGCGATCTGGAAGGTCGCCGAGGCGGCGTGGGTGTCACCGATCAGCTCGGCGCAGGCGATCCGCTCGGGACGGTGGGTGCCGAGGACGTCCTTGAGGGCGGCGCGTTCGGCCTCGCCGCGCACGCCGCAGGCCTGTGAGTCGGCCACCAGGCGGATCTCGTCGGTGCGTACCCCGGACCGCTCCAGTGCCCGGCGGATGCTGTCGGCGAGTACGGGTGCGACCTCGTCGGCGGTGTGGAAGACCCCGAACTCCAGGGCGAGTATCTCCGCCAGGCCGGGGCGGCCGTGCTCCGCGGAGGCCTCCGCGTACTCCAGCAGCAGCACCGCCGCCCCCTCGCCGAGGAGGCCGCCGGCCTCGTCCTCCTGCCGGGTGTGCACCTCCAGCCAGGAGCGGGCCGTGGAGAACTCCTCGACCGCCCCGCACAGCACGGTCCTGGTGTGCCCCGCCTTCTGCAGCCGCAGCGCGTAGTTCAGCGCGAGCAGCCCGGAGGCGCGGCCGCCGGCGACGGTGGTGTTGGGGCCCTTGAGCTGGTGCCAGATCGCGCACTGGCCGGCGGCGCAGTTCATCACCGTGTTGGGGAACCGCATCGGGTCCACGTAGAACGGCTTCTCCTGCACCAGGGAGTCGCGGGTGAAGTCCATCATGCTCTGCGCGCGTAGCCCTTGTCACCGATCACGGTCTGCCCGGAGCGGGTGACCAGCAGGTCGGCGTGTTGAGTGAGTATGTCGGCAAGGACCTCCCGCTCGACGGTCTTCGGGTTGGCCAGGGCCCAGGCGACCGGCAGGCCGCCGGGTGTGCAGAGCAGGTGCAGCCGCAGACCCCAGAAGAAGCGGGAGTGGGAGGGGCAGTAGCCGTATCCGGCCCAGCCGGCCAGGTCGGAACGCTTGACGGTGGGCCTTGAGCGGGCGCATTCGACGGGTGTGGAGTCCACGATCCAGACGTCGTCGTGCCACAGGTCGGTGTCGCGGGCGAGGGTACGGATGAACCTGCTGATCAGTGTGTTCGCGGCCCGCAGGCGTTTGTTGTAGCCGGACTGCCCGGGCAGGTAGGGAAACTCGGCGGCCAGGTGGGCGCGGGCGAACCGCAGCCAGCGGGCTCCGGAGACAAATCCGAGCAGGGCCTGCATCACCGCCAGCGTCAACAACTCGGCGTCGGTCAGGCTCGGCGGTCGGCCCCATCGACGCGATCCCACCAGAGAGTCATCGATCCTCACGTACAGTGCAGTTGCGAGGGTTTCGAGGTCTGTCGTCACAAACGGACCAACGAGACCCTCGCTTCATGCACCCGGCCCCTTCGGACTTACTCATCTAGGGCCTGAAAGGCAACGTTTCCCCGTCGCGACGGGGCGAACGTCGCCCGCTGGGGCACTAAAGGAGCTTGTTCAGGAAACCGGCGAGCTGCGCACGCATGCGCTCGACCTTCTCGTCCTCGGTGAGGGTCTCCTGGAGGCGGCCTCCGGGCTGAGCCCGCTTCTTGCCGCGCACGTACAACGAGCAGGCCAGGTCGGTGCAGAGGTACTGGCCCACCGTCTCGTCGCCGTTGCCGGTCTGGCGCGCCTTGCGGGCCGTCATCAGCGCCACCCCACTCGCGGGGTGCGTCGTCAGGCAGATGGAACACATGGAGTGGTGCTGCGTGCTCCCGGTGCGGGCCGCCAGACGGAGGGCGACGCCCACGAGCCGACCGTCGTGCTCGGCCACGATGTAGCTGCGCTGCGGCGCGGCCGGGTCGCGCCACCCGAGGAAGTCCAGGTCGTCCCAGGGAAGTTCGGGGAGATCCCGCGGCACCGTGAGTCGACTGACCTCGCCCTTCGTGCAGTTGACGAACGATGAGCGGATTTCGGGATCGGTCAATTCCTTCATGATCCGGACCCTAGCAGGGCCTATGTATAGTAGGCAAAAAACAATGACCCCTAGGTTGTGGCTTATGGGCCACTGCCCAGACGCTGCACAGGAGAGGCCACGTTCATGTCCGAGGAGATCAGCACCACGAGCACCGGGAGGGAGGCGCCGGCCGAAGCGGCCACCACGCCGACGGAGCGCTCGCCCGTCGTCGTCGCACTCGTCCTGGCCATGGGCGCGTTCGTCGCCCTGTTGGACACCACGATCGTCGGCGTCGCCATGCACTCGTTCACCGAGTACTTCGACGTCGGCCTCGCGGACGCCCAGTGGGCGTCCACCGCGTATCTCCTCGCGATGTCTTCGGTCATCCCGGCGACCGGATGGGCGGCTCAGCGCTTCGGCGCGACCGCCACCTGGATCGCCTCGCTCTCCGTCTTCCTGCTGGGCTCGCTCCTGTGCGGTGTCGCCTGGTCGCTGGGCAGCCTCATCGTCTTCCGGGCGGTGCAGGGTCTCGGCGCCAGCATGCTCTTCCCGCTGATGCGGATCATCGTCGTCGAGGTCGCCGGCCGGGCCCAGATGGGCCGGATGATGACGATGATGTCCGTTCCGCTGCTGGTCGCGCCGGTGCTCGGCCCCGTGCTGGGCGGCACGCTCATCCAGGAGTTCTCCTGGCGGTGGGCGTTCTTCCTGAATGTGCCGATCATCCTCACCGTGATCGTCCTGTCCGCGCGGAACATCCCGAACATCAAGGGGCAGGCGCCGGGGCGTCTCGACCTCGCCGGGCTGCTCACCATGGGCGGCGGCCTGGCCGCGGCCATCCTCGGCTTCAGCAACCTGGCCAAGGGCACGTCGGTGACCGACACGCCGGTGCTCCTGCCGATCGCGGTGGGCGTGTTGCTGCTCGCCGTGCACGGGGTGCGGACCGCCCGGTCCGAGACCCCTGGTGTCGTGGACTTCTCACTCTTCCGTGACCGGGCCTTCACGGCCTCCACCTCCATCACCCTGCTCAACAACTTCGGTCTCTACGGAGTCGTCGTGCTGGTCCCGCTGTTCTTCCAGCAGGCCGGCGGGAAGGGGCCCCTGGGTGCCGGAGCGATCATGGTGGCGCAGGGGGCCGGAACGGCGGCGGCGGTGCTGCTCGTCGGCCGGGTCATCGACACCAAGAGCAACCCCCGGGCGCTGGTCCTCCTCGGGCTCCTCCTGGTCGCGGCGGGCCTCACGACGTTCGCCCTGGCCGAAACCGCCGAGGTGACCGTCCTCCTGCTCGCCGCCCTCTTCGCCCAGGGCATCGGCCTGGCCCTGGCGGCGGCGCCCGTCATGGTGACGCTGTACCACTCGCTGCCGACCACCAGCGTGCCGGCCGCCACCACGGCCAACGCGGTCTCGCAGCAGCTCGGCGGTGCCGTGGGCACCACGGTCATCGCGCTGCTCCTGCAGCACTACGTCTACTCGGCAGGCGGAGCGGCCGCGGAGTTCGGCGCCGTCTTCTGGTGGGCCCTCGTCTTCGTGGCCCTCACCGCGGTCCCCGCGCTGTTCCTCCCGCCCGGCAGCTCCAAGCATGCCTGAGCAGGACGCACAGGCCTGAGCCTTCGGAACCCGCCCCACCCCTCCGTCCAGGAAAGTACTCAGTCATGGCTATCACTTCGCTCGGCCTGGCCACGGTCCGCAACATCGGGATCATGGCCCACATCGACGCGGGCAAGACGACGACCACCGAGCGGATCCTGTTCTACACCGGTGTGTCCTACAAGATCGGTGAGGTCCACGACGGCGCTGCCACCATGGACTGGATGGAGCAGGAGCAGGAGCGCGGCATCACGATCACGTCCGCCGCGACGACCTGCCACTGGCCGCTCGACGACGTCGATCACACCATCAACATCATCGACACCCCGGGGCACGTCGACTTCACCGTCGAGGTCGAGCGCAACCTCCGGGTGCTCGACGGTGCCGTGGCGGTGTTCGACGGCGTCGCCGGCGTCGAGCCGCAGTCCGAGACCGTGTGGCGTCAGGCGGACCGCTACAGCGTCCCGCGCATCTGCTTCGTCAACAAGCTCGACCGCACCGGCGCCGAGTTCCACCGCTGCGTCGACATGATCAGCGACCGCCTGGGCGCCCAGCCGCTCGTCATGCAGCTGCCCATCGGCGCCGAGGCCGACTTCAAGGGCGTCATCGACCTCGTTCGTATGAAGGCCCTGGTCTGGTCCGCCGAGGCCACCAAGGGCGAGGCCTACGACACCGTCGACATCCCGGGCACCCACACCGAGGCCGCCGAGGAGTACCGCGGCAAGCTGCTCGAGGCCGTGGCCGAGAACGACGAAGAGATCATGGAGCTGTACCTGGAGGGCCAGGAGCCGTCCGAGGAGCAGCTGTACGCCGCGATCCGCCGTATCACCATCGCCTCCGGCAAGGGCACCGGCACCACAGTGACCCCGGTGTTCTGTGGCACCGCGTTCAAGAACAAGGGCGTCCAGCCCCTGCTCGACGCGGTCGTGCGCTACCTGCCCTCCCCGCTCGACATCGAGGCCATCGAGGGCCACGCGGTGAACGACCCCGAGCAGGTCGTGCGGCGCAAGCCCACCGACGACGAGCCGCTCTCCGCGCTCGCCTTCAAGATCGCGAGCGATCCGCACCTGGGCAAGCTCACCTTCGTGCGGGTGTACTCCGGCCGCCTGGACGCCGGCACCGCCGTGCTGAACTCGGTCAAGGGCAAGAGGGAACGCATCGGCAAGATCTACCGGATGCACGCCAACAAGCGTACGGAGATCGACTCGGTGGGCGCCGGTGACATCGTCGCCGTCATGGGTCTGAAGCAGACCACCACGGGTGAGACGCTGTGCGACGAGAAGAACCCGGTGATCCTGGAGTCCATGGACTTCCCGGCGCCGGTCATCGAGGTCGCGATCGAGCCCAGGTCCAAGGGCGACCAGGAGAAGCTCGGCGTCGCGATCCAGCGCCTGGCCGAGGAGGACCCGTCCTTCCGCGTCAAGACCGACGAGGAAACCGGACAGACGATCATCGCCGGCATGGGCGAGCTCCACCTCGACATCCTCGTCGACCGCATGAAGCGCGAGTTCAGGGTCGAGGCCAACGTCGGCAAGCCGCAGGTCGCGTACCGCGAGACGATCCGCAGGACGGTCGAGAAGCACGACTTCACGCACAAGAAGCAGACGGGCGGCTCCGGCCAGTTCGCCAAGGTGCAGATCGCGCTCGAGCCACTCGTCGGCGAAGGATACGCATTCGAGAACAGGGTCACCGGCGGCCGCGTCCCGCGCGAGTACATCCCGTCCGTGGACGCGGGCTGCCAGGAGGCCATGGACTTCGGCGTGCTCGCCGGATACCCGCTCACCGGTGTCAGGGTCGTCCTCCTCGACGGTGCGTACCACGAGGTCGACTCCTCGGACATGGCCTTCAAGATCGCCGGTTCGATGGCCTTCAAGGAGGCCGCCAAGCTGGCGTCCCCGGCCCTGCTGGAGCCGATGATGAAGGTCGAGGTGACGACTCCCGAGGACTACATGGGCGATGTGATCGGCGACATCAACTCCCGTCGCGGTCAGATCCAGTCCATGGAGGACCGCCACGGTGCCAAGCTCGTCACGGCTCTGGTGCCGCTGTCGGAGATGTTCGGCTACGTCGGCGACCTCCGCAGCAAGACCTCGGGGCGCGCGAGCTACTCGATGCAGTTCGACTCCTACGCCGAGGTGCCGAGGAACGTCGCCGAGGAGATCATCGCGAAGGCCAAGGGCGAGTAGCCCCCGGCCGGACACCCGAACGCCGTGGTGCGAGGCTCCCTCGGAGCCTCCCACCACGGCGTTGTTCTGCGCCTGTCGCGGTTCCCGCTGTCAGCTGCGCACCGCGCCCGACCGCGCGTCGAGGCGCAGGCTCTCGGCGTAGTCGGGCAGGATGCCCAGCTCCTTCGCCTCGGCCAGCGTCGGAGCCGCGCGGTCTCGGTCCGACAGAACGAGGTCCAGGCCCTGCGGGAAAGGCAGGGCGAGTTCGGGGTCCAGCGGATGGATGGCGTGCTCCCGCCGCGGCCCGTAGGTCAGGGTGTGCAAGTCCGGTCTCCTCTTTCCTGGGATGTGCGGTGGTCAGTGGGGTGCGGGCAGATACGCGCCGTCGAGCAGCCGGGCGGTGTCCGGGAACGGCAGCGCCTTGGCGCGGCCGACCGCCGCGTGGGTCTCCTGCTGGAACTCGGCGCGCCAGGCGGCGACGGCCGCGTCGATGTCCGGTTCGTCCGCGCGCAGCGCGTCCGTGGCCCGCAGGATCGGGCAGCCCGCCATCCAGGACTCGATCTCCTCCTTGGAGCGGTAGCCGTGGTCGTGGTCCAGGCCGGGGCCCACATGCGCCCGCCACCGGTAGGTCGCCAGTTCCAGCAGGACCGGTCCCTCGCCCCGGCGGGCGTTCTCCACCGCGTCCCGCGCGGCGGCGTGCACGGCGAACACGTCGTTGCCGTCGACGGACCGCGCCCGCACTCCGGCCGCCGCGGCGCGGCCGTGCACCGAGGTGCCCTCGGCATGCCGGACGCTCAGCGGCGAGGAGATCGAGTACAGGTTGTTCTCACAGATGAAGACCACCGGGATCCGGTGCACGGCCGGACCCGGCGGTGGTCGGCACGGCCTGGACACTGTCGCGCCCCGGTGTGACGGCCGCGGTGATCGGGCCTCGTACGGAGCACCACATCGAGGGCGCGCTCGAAGCTCTGGAGTGTGCGCTGCCCGAGTCCCCGCTGGCCCGGCTCGACGAGCTCTTCCCGCCGTTCGGTCGCGGCGGCCCGGCCCCCGACTGCTGGCTCTCCTGACCCGACCCGACTCACGTGACCTGAACCGAACTGAAAGGAAACGGCTCCATGGCCGAGAACAATTTCACCGACCCGCGGCTCGTCCCACACGAGTCGGCACAGGACCGCGACGCGCGCGAGCGGCTGACCAAGCTGCTCGTCGAGTCGCCGATCCCGCCGGAGTACCGGATCGACAACCTGTCGGTCTACATGCGCCGGCACCAGCTGGCCGACCTGCTGTCCATGGACGCGCTCTCCCGCATGCTGCCCGAGATCCCCGGCAGCATCATGGAGTTCGGCGTGCTCCACGGCCGTCACCTGGCCACGTTGACGGCGCTGCGCAGCATCTACGAGCCGTACAACTCGCTGCGCCGCATCATCGGTTTCGATACCTTCACCGGCTTTCCCGAGGACATCAACGCCGTCGACAAGGTCAGCACCAGTGCCGTCCCGGGACGTTTCGCGACGCCCGACGGCGAGGTCGACCACCTCCGCGAGGTCCTGGCGGCCCACGAGGCCACCGAGCCCTTCGGGCAGCACACCCAGCGCTCCCTCGTCGTCCAGGGCGACGTGCGTGAGACCGTTCCCCGATACCTGGAAGAGAACCCGGAGACGGTCATCGCGATGGCCTACTTCGACCTCGACCTGTACCAGCCGACGAAGGAGCTCCTCGAGGCGATCAAGCCGCACCTGACCAAGGGCAGCATCCTCGCCTTCGACGAGTTGGCCCACCCCAAGTGGCCCGGCGAGACCACCGCTCTGCGGGAGGTCTTCGGCCTCGACCACGCCCCTCTGCGCCAGCTGCCCGGCCGCGAGCCGCCGGTCATCTACATGAAGTGGGGCGAGTGCCGGAAGCCAGGTCGGCACGACAGGGCCTCGTCCCACCCGTCGCGCCACCGGCCGCCTTCTAGGCGGCCTTGGCGCGGGGCCACTGCCGGAGCACCGAGTGCACCGCCGCAACGGTCTTGCGCCAAGAGCCCTCGATGTCGCGCGGGTGCCCGAACCCGCCGACCGACTCGATGTTGATGAAGCCGTGGAACGTACTGCGCATGAAGCGCACCGCATCGGTCAGATCGGGCTCTTCCAGGTCGTAGGCGCGCAGTACCGCGTACGTCAGCTCGATGTTGCGGACGAACCCCTTCTCATCGGCGATCTGATCCAGATCCAGCCGCATCTGTGTCGCCGCGTACCGCCCCGGGCAGCGCAGGGCAAAGGCACGGTAGGTGTCGGCGAAGGCCACCAGCGCGTCCTCGGCCGACCGGCCGGCGATGGCCACGGCGAGTTCGGCGCTCATCTCCTCGGCCGCCAGCAGAGCCACCCGGGTCCGTACGTCCTGAAGGTTCTTGACGTGCGAGTACAGGCTGGCGTCCTTGACGCCGAAACCGCGGGCAAGGGCCGACAGTGTGACCCCTTCGAAGCCGATCTCGTCGGCCAAGGCGGCAGCGGCATGTGCGATCTTGTCGACGGTCAGGCCCGGACGCGTCTTCATCCACTCCCCTAATGGCTCAAGCTTATTCCCTTGGAGCATAAGCCAGCGGCCCCGAAGTGCGAAGTCGCCCGACACACCAGTAGCGGGCCACGCCCTTCCAGAAGCTCAGGGCCCTGCTGGGGCTCGCTCTGGTGAGGTGCTCATGCATCACCGACTCAGGCGGGAAGCAGTCGGTGCCGTCTGCCTACGAGGGCCGGATTCCCGCCCTGCCGGTGGCCCCACGCGGGGGTGCTCGTCCAGATGAGCGCGCGTCCGCTCCCGCCGCTCCTCGTCGGTCAGCGTGGCCCAAGCGAACCCGAACCAGCGAACGCATCGACGTATCCCTCGGCCCAACGACGACCGCATGGCGATCCCGCACCTCGGCAGGCACTCGGATCACGGCATCGGACACAGAGAATGTATACGTCGCGAGGGGCCCATACTGCGCCAACTCCACGTGCTGCCCTCGTCACCAAAACCCTTGACCCATCCATTGCGGCTACGTAGGCCGACAGTCGCATTCCCACCCGGACGAGGCGGCACGAGCAACAAGAAACCCAAGCCCAGAAGCCTGATCTGGGGTACAAGTGGAGCCGCCTTCGGGATTAGAACCCGAGACCTCAGCATTACGAGACCGAGAGCGTTCATGTCGTGTGGTGCCGCATGGCGCTGCCGGGTGACGTTTCCCCTGATCAGACCATGTGCGCTGGGTTTCCCCGTGCTGCCCCATGCCGCCCCGTCCAAGGGCGTCTGTCCACCGGCTGTCCACCGGAGGACGCCGTCGCGCAGCACGTAGTGACCACCTGCTGGCACGCTGGCACGACAGCGAGCTGACCGCCTCGGTCGACCAGATCTGCACCCGCGTGGGCATCCCCACCGAACCTCGGGGTCCGGTCCTCACCGCGACCGACGGCGCCGAACGGAACGAAGAGTTCGACTTCGCGTTCAGCGCGCTGGAGCTGGCGGCGATCCGCACCGCGGCCCAAGCCGCCAGTCTCACGCCCGATGACTACGTCGAGGTCCTCTCCGAGTCGCTGCTCGCCGCCTCCCGGATCACCGACGCCTGCATGGCTCCAGCGGCCTGCTCGAAGACGCCACGTACGTCCTCGACGAGGCAACCGACCACGTCTGGCTCGGCGACGGGCCCGGCAGCCTGCCCACCCTGGTCCGCTCCCTGCTCGCCCGGATGGAGGCGACGGAGTGAACCCGTACAACGCGAACACGCACCCCGGTGCACACCCGTCGTGGTCATGCTGACCAACGGCAGACCCCTGGCCGTCCCGGCGCCCGCGGTGCCGGACGGTGGTGGGTCTGTTCGGCCGACTCCGCGGGCGCTCGTCCTACGACGAGTCCGATCCCGACTACGTCCCGGACGGGCCGCCCTCCTGGGGCGGGTGGTGACCATCGGCTGAGGCATCTCGCCCAAGGCAGATCAGGCCTCGCGTTCGAGAATGCGCGGTTCATCCGGGCCGTGACTAACGGAGCCCTAAATTCCGACCGTGTCGGCGAGGGCTCCCGACGGCGTTCGGCCACGCCTGGCCCGGCCACCCGTCGATACTGTGGCCGGGCCATGCGCAGTGCCGGGCCCGGGACACGGAACGTACGGACTGACATGGATGAGAACACGGATCAGCGGGACGCAAAGCCCGGCCGGATCGGAATGACCTACTGGTTGATCGCCACCGTCGTGCGCGCGGCCAACCGCGTCTTCGCGCGCCGCGAGTGGCAGGGCGGCCATCATCTGCCCGTGGCGGGTGGCTACATCACGGTGATCAACCACAACTCGTACGTGGACGCCTTCGCCTACGGCCACTTCCAGTACGACAGCGGCAAGCCGCCCCACTTCTTCGTGAAGGCTTCGCTCTTCAAGGTCCCCGTACTCGGCGCCGCGCTGCGCGCGACCGGCCAGATCCCCGTCGAGCGGCGCAGCACCCGCGCGGCCGACTCCCTGCGGGCGGCGTACGAGGCCGTGCGGAGCGGGGAGTGTGTGGCCATCTATCCGGAGGGGACGCTCACCCGCGACCCGGAGCTGTGGCCGGGGCCGCCGAAGACGGGGGCCGCCCGTCTGGCACTGATGACGCGGGCCCCGGTCATACCGGTCGCCCAGTGGGGCGCTCACGAGCTCGTGCCGCCCTACGCCAGGGGCGGCAGGCGGGTCAGACTCCGCCCCCGGCCCACCCTGGTGGTGCACGCCGGGCCCCCGGTGGACCTCTCAGACCTGTACGACGCCGGGCTGACCGTCCCCGTGCTCAGGGAAGCCAGCAGCCGGATCATGGACGCGGTCGTGACCCTGCTGGAGGACATCCGCGGGGAGAAGCGCCCTTCGGGCTACGGCACCTGACGCGCCCGTCTCCGGGCGACCCGGCGGGGGCAGACCCGGTCACCTTCCGCGTGGAACAGGTGGACCGGGCCGCCGGGCGTGGAGCGTTCAGCCCTCTCCTTGCAGGGAGGAGCCCGTCGGGGAGGTGACGCGGAGGCCACCGCACCGACGGGCACGGGTGGGCGGCCCAGTGTTCGACGGCGGTGATTCCGAGCAGCACGACGTCGTGGTAGCCGCCGGCGAAGTATTCGTACTGGCGAAGCCGTCCCTCCTCGACGAAGCCCAGGTTGCGGTAGAGGGCGAGGGAGGCGTCGTTGAAGGCATAGACCTCCACCTCGCGCCTGTTGTGGCGCTGTTCGGCGAACATGTAGGTGAGGACGAGTCAGGTCGCCTCGGCTGCCTATCCCCTGCGGCGGTGATCGCGGGTGATCTCGATGCCGGTCCTGAATCGTCCCGCACGACTGTCGGTCTCTCCGACCGTCACGGCTCCCGCGAACGCCTGGTCGGCCAGCACCTCGATCACCAGGCGGAAGGCTTCGCCCCCCGGCGGGCGACCTGCCCGCTCGGCGGCCCAGGCGCGGAAACTCTCGGCAGAGCGCGGAGGCTCGACCAGGTCGGCGGTGCGGGCGTCGAGCGTGTTCCGGGCCAGGTCGTGAAAGCCCTCCCAGTCCTCGGGCTCGACACCTCGCAGGCGTACGTTCTCGCCGGTCCACATGTCGCCCATGGCGCCCCCACTTCCGGATCGGTTGCAGGCGCTAACGCCGCGCACTTCACATCTGACACGCCTGTGCGTCGTGCGTCCGGCTGCGGATCACCGCACAGCGCCGGTCCCGGAGCGGTCGGCGGCGAGCCCCTCGGGCACGGTACCCAAACCGGAGGGACCTGTGGTCGCCTCGGTGAGGCCGGCGGCCGCCGCGGCGCGTGAGGCCCTGCGAGTGCGGACCACCTCTATCAGGACGGGGAGCATCGATACGCCGATGATCAGGAACACGACCGGCAGCAGATAGCTGTCGATGCTGCCCTTGAGGGTGTCCCCCAGGCGGTAGCCGAGCAGCAGGATGCCGACCGTCCACACCAGGCCCCCGATCGTGTTCCACAGGAGGAAGACGCCCGCGCGGATTCCCAGGACCCCTGCCACCGGGTTGAGGAACGTCCGCACGACGGGGATGAAGCGCGCGAGGACGATCGCCTTGCCGGCCCCGTAACGGCTGAGGTAGGCCTCGGCCTTCTGGACGTACTCCTGCTTGAACAGGCGGGAGTCGGGCCGCGCGAACAGCCTCGTTCCGACCTTCGCCCCGAGCAGATGCCCCAACTGCGCCCCGGCTATGGCACAGATGGGCGCCCCGATGAGGAGCATCGGCAGGGAGAGGTGGAAGCCGGGGCGGTCGAAGACCTCGGCGGCGGCGCCGGAGGCGCCCACGCCTGCCAGGAACAGCAGGGAGTCGCCGGGCAGGAAGAAGCCGAAGAGTAATCCGGTCTCGACGAAGATGATCACGAGGATGCCCGCCAGCCCGAAGGCAGTGATCATGGACTGGGCATCCAGCACGTTCAGGGCAAGTTCCACTGGGGGCTCCTCGGAAGGGGATGGAGGCGTGGTCCGGGCTCAGGTGGCCGCGGACGTGGCGTAGACGGGGACGTACTCCTGACCGGAGAGCGCGGCGACGGCGTCCGTGACGGTGTCGGCCGCGAGGCGCCTGGCGCGGGCCTCCCCGGCCCGGCCCGCGTACTCCGTCAGGTCCACGGGCGGCCCGAAGATGATCCGGACCCTGGCAGGACGAGGCACGTGCCGGCCGGGAGGGAGCACTCTGTCCGTGCCGCACATGGCAACGGGCACCACCGGTGCTTGGGATTTCAGGGCCAGCCACGCCACACCGGTACGGGCCCGGTAGAGCCGGCCGTCCGGCGACCGCGTGCCCTCCGGATAGATGCAGAAGACGCCGCCCTGCTCCAGGACCGCCAGACACGGGTCCAGAGAGGCGACCGCCGCCCGCTGATCGGCTCGGTCGACGGAGATCTGGCCGCTGCCGTTCATGAACGAGGAGATGAACTTCCCCATCAGGCCGCGTCCCCGGAAGTATTCGGCCTTGGCCATGAACGTGACGTGGCGGTCCAGGACGAGCGGAAGGAATGTGGAATCCACGATCGAAAGGTGATTGGAGACCAGCATCACCGGACCCGACCGCGGCACGTTTTCCAAGCCGGTCGCCTCGAGGCGTACCGCAGCGCGCAGCAACGGACCGGCTATCCGCCTGATGTGTTGGTAGATCGGCAACTTCGGGTTACTCCGCTCTGTTCCCGTATATCGATGTGATGAGCGATCGGAATTTCATACGCAGGCCCGACGGATCCTAAACACCACCCATCGGCCCGTCAAGCGGTCTTGATACGCCGAGGAATTACTGAATTCTCACCGCCGGTTTCACTTAATCCCGGCTAAAAAGACAGCGCCCCGTCCGCTCGGCAGTAGGCCGGAGCGGACGGGGCGCTGTCCGAAAAGGGCTGGGGCGAAACGTCAGGTGTGTTTGCCGCGCACCCCCAGTGCGGCGACGACCGCCCCCGTGAGGGCCACCACCACCGCCGCACCGAGGGCGTACGCCATCGCGTCCATGAAGACGGCGGAGCTCATCCGCTCCCAGGCCGACGCGAGTTCGGCGGGCATACCGGGGACGGGACGGTGCAGGCCGACCGACGTCTCACCGATCGCCCGGGTCATGACGTCGGGGTCCACCGGGGGGTTGCCTGCCCGGTCGAGTCCGGCGTGCACGAGAGCCTCGGCGCGGCTGCCGAGCATCGTGCCCATCACGGCGATGCCGATGCCGCTGCCAATCTGCATGCCGGTCTGGTGCAGCCCGCCCGCGAGCCCGCCCAGCGCCGGTGGCACGTTCGACACGATGATTTTGGTGGTACCGACCAGGGCGGGCGCCAGCCCCGTCCCCAGGGCGAACAGCAGCAGGCTCAGCTCCATCGAACCGGCGTGCGGCCCCAGTCGGGACAGCCCGTAGGTGGCGCCGGCGGTGACCAGGAGTCCCACGCCGACCACCACACGGGGCCCGGCCCGCCGCATGGCGAAGCCCGACAGCGCGGCGGCGACGATCAGGGTCCCGGTGAGCGGAAGCACGTGGATGCCGCCCGCGACCGGATCGAGCCCCAACTGGTTCTGCACGTAGTAGGAGAGCACAAAGAGAGTGCCGATCATGGTGAACGACAACGTGATGACCAGGAAGAACCCGACGCCGAGCGCCGGCGCCCGCAGGAGGGCGGGAGGCATGAGCGGGTCGCGGACGCGCTTCTCGATGCGCGTGAAGACCCAGGTGAGGGCGACCACGACGACGACCAGTCCGGCACTGCGCAGGTCGAGCACCCCGTACGAGGTGATCTTGGAGACGCTGAAGAAGAGGGCGAACAGGACCGTCGCCAGGACGGCGGCGCCCACGAAGTCGAATCCGCGCTGGCCCCGCAGGGCGACGCGGCGCGCGGGCCTGCCACGCCACAGAAGCGCGCCCGCCACCACGGTCAGGAGGCCCAGCGGGAGATTGATCATGAAGACCGCTCGCCATGAGACGTGCTCGACCAGCAGTCCGCCGACCACCGGTCCGGCCGCGGTGGAGGCGGCGATCGCGGCGCTGCGGATGGCGATGGGCATGTCGAGCCGGTCGTCCGGGAAGGTTTCCCGCAGCAGCCCCAGTGTGGCCGGCTGGAGCACCGCTCCGCTGACTCCCTGCAGCACCCGCAGGCCGATCAGCCAACCGGCGTCGTGGACTCCGGCGATGAGACCCGAGGTCACGGCGAATCCGGTGACTCCGATCAGGAAGGCCCATCGGTTGCCGATGCGGTCGCCGATGCCCCCGGAGATCACCAGGAGGCTGCCGACCGCGAGCAGATAGCCGGTCGTGACCCACTGGACCTGCTCCAGGCTCGCCCCGAGGTCGTCCTGGAGCGCGGGCTGGGCGAGCAGGACGATGGTGCCGTCGAGCGAGACCATCATGGCGCCCAAGGCGGCGACGGCGAGTGTCAGCCATGCTCTTCGCGGCTCGAAGTCCCCGTCGGTCGGCACGACTTCGGGCAGCATGCTCCCGCCGATACTCGGGTCGTCGATACGTGACATGCGAACCGCCTAGAACTGCGCGCCGGTGGGGATGAACGCCCGCCACGATATCCGAGCCGGTGGCCGGGGCAACGGTTCTCGGCCTGCCCGGGACCGCTCGCCGGGCGGCCCGGGGCCGTTCCGGCGGGCTCGGGTCGCCCATGGGTAACGACGCACCGCGTGCCTCGCTAAAGCGGTTTTTGCGAGCGCGGTAAAGCCCGCTGAATCGGCCTTGAGTTGGGCTCGCGGACTTCGACATAGTGAGCCGCCGAGACGGTGTCCGACGCGGACCCGAGAATGAATTCTGCCTTGGGGGAAGTCATGGCCGGCCGTGAGATCACGCGCAAGATTCTGTCGGGCCTGGCGGTCGCCTATTTCCGGCCCCGCATCACAGGCACGGCTCACATACCGAAATCCGGGCCGTTCGTCGTCGCGGCTAATCACCTGTCGTTCTCGGACCACATCTTCCTGAGCGTCTTCGTGCCCCGCCCGGTGTATTTCGTGGGCAAGGCCGAACGGCTCGGCAGGAAGGGGCTCAGGGGACGCGTCAGCAGCTGGTTCTTCGAGCAGGTCGGCATGATCCCGGTTCGCCGGGACGGAGGCCGAGGTGGTGTCGCCGCCCTGGAGACCAGTCGTGAACTCCTGGTGCAGGGAGTAGGGGTGGGGATCCACCCCGAGGGCACCCGCTCGCCGGACGGCCGGCTCTACCGGGGGCAGACGGGGGCGGCGTGGCTGTCCCTGACGACGGGGGCGCCCGTGGTGCCGTGCGGACTGGTCGGCACCGACCGGGTGCAGCGGCCGGGGCGACTGCTGTTGAAGCGGACCACGTTCGAAGTGCACTTTGGTGAACCGCTCACGCCCGGCGAATACGCCGGGCGGGAGAAGCAGAGCTTCAGCCGCCGGCAGTACACCGACCGGATCATGCGCGAGATCGGCGCCCTGTCGGGCCAGGAGCTCGCTCCCGGGTTCGCCGTCAAGGGCGCGGCCCTGGCCGCCAAATGAGCGCGGCCCCGGCCGGCGCCACCTGGTCTCGCCGGGAGCGGCCCGCCCCGGACAACCTCGACACACCACTCTCTGATGGGAGTTCACAGATGACTGCGTCCGACATCACGGACAGCCGGCCGGGCACCGCCGCCGGGGCCGCTGCCGCCAAGGCGGCGAACCTGGAACTGATGGCCTCGCTCATCGCCGAGATCACCGGCCTGCCGAAGAACGCGGTCGTCCCGGAGGCCGATCTGGTCGATGACCTGTACATCGACTCGGTGGCGAAGATCGAGCTGATGGTCGCCTGCGAGACCCGGTTCGGCGTCCAGATCCCCGACGAGGTCGTGAACGAACTGCGCGACGTCGAGGCGGTCCTGGACTACCTGGCCGAGCACAAGGCGGCTTCATGAGCGTCGCCGTCACGGGGGCCGGTGCCGTCACACCCATCGGCACGGACGCGGAGAGCTTCTACCGCGGCCTGCTCGCCGGCAGGTCCGGCATCCGGCTTCTGGACGGGCCCGGGTTCGAAGGTCTGCCGACCCGGCTCGCGGGAACCGCCGACGTCGAGGGCCGCCTCGACAGGATGACCGCACGGACGATAGAGCGCGTCCAGCAGCTCGCGCTGATCGCGGCCCGTGAGGCCTGGCACCAGGCGAAGGCCACGGATGTGGCTCCGGAGCGGCTCGCGGTGGTGATCGGCACCGCCATCGGCGGCGTCCAGGCGGTCCCCGAGCAGTTCCGGCTGGTGCAGGAGCACGGGCCGCAGCGCATCAGTCCGTACCTCATGTCCCAGCTGATGCCCAACGCCGCGGCGGCCAAGGTGGCCATGGATCTGGGGGCGCGGGCGGGGGCGCACGCGCCTGTCAGCTCCTGCGCCTCCGGTTCGGAGGCCATGACCATGGCCATGGATCTGCTGCGGCTGAACAGGGCGGACGTCGTCGTGGCGGGCGGAGCGGATTCCTGCCTGCATCCGATGACCCTGGCCGGCTTCGCCCAGTTGCGCGCGCTCTCCCGCCGAGACGACGACCCCTCGGCGGCCAGTCGGCCGTTCGACCGGGACCGTGACGGATTCGTCCTGGGTGAGGGCGCGGGCATGCTGGTGCTGGAGCGGGCCGAGCACGCCGAGGCCCGGGGGGCCACGGTCCTGGGCACCCTGCTGGGTGCGGGCGCCACCTCCGACGCGTACCACCTCATGGCCCCCGACCCCTCGGGCAGCGGCGCAGCACGGAGCATCGAGACGGCCCTCCGCGACGCCGGTGTGACGGCGGCCGACATCGGCCATGTCAACAGCCACGGGACGGCGACACCGGCGGGAGACCTCGCCGAGTCCCGCGCACTGAACCGGGCGCTCGGCAGCCACCGCCCGGCGGTGACCGCCACGAAGTCGTGTACGGGGCACCTGCTGGGCGCCTCCGGAGCCGTGGAGGCGGTCGCGACCGTACTCACCCTGCGCGACGGACTGGTCCCCCCCATCCGCAACCTCGAACGGCCCGGGGACGGGATCGATCTGGACCTGGTGCGGACGAAGCCCCGAGCGCTCGAGCACCGCGTCGCACTGTCCACGTCGTTCGGCTTCGGCGGGCACAACACCGCCCTGGTCTTCGCATGCTGACCGAGCAGCCCGCCGACCCCCGTACCGCCTGAAGGCCCGACCACCGGATCGCCGGCGCCGCCGGAAGACCTACGCGAGACGAAGTAAACGGGAGTACCTGGATGACCACGCCAAGCCCTGTGAAGGTGCCGGTCGAGACCCCACAGTCCCGGCCCAAGGGGGGCCCACCACTGCTCGATTCCCTGACCGGCCTGCGGGGACTGGCCGCCATCCTGGTGTTCTTCTTCCACTTCACCACCTTCCGGATGGTGTTCGGCGAGAGCGGCCACCTGGAGTTCGCGTCGCTGTCGCGGCCCCGCTTCCTGACTATGAGCGGCAACTTCGCCGTGGGGAGCTTCTTCATCCTCAGCGGATTCGTCCTGGCGCTCACCACCCGCCAGGGCACGAGCATGGCCAACTTCGCGGCCAAGCGCGTCGGCAAACTCGTGCCCGTCTACCTGTTCACGTCCCTGCTCGCCATCGGCGCCATCCTCCTGATCGGCATGCCGATCAGCGTGAGCAACGTGGTGCTGCACCTGACGCTGCTCCAGTCATGGGTGCCGTTCCAGGACATCTACCACGGGGTCAACCCCGTCACCTGGTCGCTCAGCACGGAGGGCTTCTTCTATCTGCTCTTCCCGGTGGCCCTGTTCCTGGTCCGCAGGCTGCCCACCCGATCCCTGTACTGGCTGCTGGGCTGCGCGGTCCTCCTCGAATTCGCCCTGCCGCTGTACGTGATGAAGTACTTCGCGGTCACCGGCACCGGCGGACACGAGACGTACATGAGCACGGGCTCCAAGGGCGGCGACCTGGCCTACTGGTTCACCCTGCCGTTCCCGCCCTACCGCTTTCTGGAGTTCCTGGTCGGCGTGATCGCCTGCATCCTGCTGATGCGGGGCGTGCTGCCCACCGTCCGGCTGCGCTGGGCCTGGTCGTTGTGCGCCGTCGCCTATCTGATCGGTACGTACGTCCCTGGGCCGCTCCAGCGCACTGCGGTCGGCATGGTCCCGCTGACGATTCTGGTGGTCGCCCTGGCCCAGACGGACTTCGCCGGCCGGCCCTCGCTCCTGCGCCGTCGGCTCTTCGTCGAACTGGGCAAGCTCTCCTACGGGATGTACGCCATCCAGCTCCTCGTCTTCCTCCCGACCGGGCCGTTCGTCGTCCGCTGGCTCTCCGGGGCGCTGTCGCTGCCGACCGAGACGCTGAACGGGGCGCTCTACCAGATACCCATCGCGCTCACGTACTTCCTCCTCATCATCCTTCTCGCCGTCCCGATCTACCGGTACATCGAGGTGCCCGCCTACGACTACGCCAAGAAGCTGTACCGCAACCGCCCGGGCTCCGATCTGTTCACGGATCCCGGCACCCCGGAGGTACGGTCGCGGTGAAGGTCTGTGTCATCGGTTCGGGCGTCTGCGGCATCGCCGCCGTACGCGAACTCCAGCGGCACCTTCCGGCCGGGTCCCTGCACTGGCTCTCCGAGGACCGCGAGGCCGGAGGCCTGTGGAACGCCTCCTCGCGGCGGAGCCGGGTGTACGACGCCCTCTACCTGAACACGTCACGGGAACTGAGTGCCTTCACCGGCAGCCCCATCCATGCCGAGGCACCGGTCCAGTACCTCCACCACTCACGCTACGCAGCGTATCTGGAGGAGGTCGCCGCAGAGTGCGAGGGCGCCGAGCGCCACTGGGAGTGCCGTGTGACCTCGGTCGAGCGGCAGCCGGACGGTGTCTGGCGGGTTCGCTGGGTGGAGCCCGACGGCTCGGACGCCGAAGCGGAGTTCGATGCCGTCGTCGACGCCACGGGGCACAACGGCCAACCCAGGGGCCCCCAGGTCCCGGTGGCCGCCGACCCGGTGTACGCGTACGCCCACTCGTCGGAGTACCGCAATCCCGAGCCGTACCGCGGCAAGCACGTCCTGGTGGTGGGCAACGGCGCCTCCGCCGTCGACATCGCCTGCGACCTCGTCGCCGCGGCGGCCGGAGTCGGCATCAGCATCCGGACGCCGAAGTGGCATCTGCCGAAGGTGATCCTGGGCAGACCGGTCGACCACGCGTCGGACGGCATGCTGCAGCGTGTCCCGCTGGTCGGCGGCCTCGCCGCGAAGGTGGCGGAGTCGGTCGTGCGGCGGCTCACGGGCTCCTACGCCGACTACGGCCTGCCGAGTCCGGGCAAGCCGCTGGCCGCCTCGACCCCTGTACTGAGCGACCACTTCCTGCCGCATCTGAGCCATGGCCGTCTGCGCGTGTACGGCCAGGTCGAGTCCCTGGAGCACGAGGCGGTGCGCTTCGCCGACGGGACCTCGGAGAAATTCGACGCGGTCATCGCCGCCACGGGGTTCAGCGAGAGCTCGCCACATCTGCCGGCCGAGGTGCGGCGGGTGCTGCGCGAGGGCCGGCTCGGTCTGGCCCTGGAGGCGCCGGGCTGCCCCGGCCTGTTCCTCATGAACCGGTTCCGGTGCGGCGAGGCCGCGGTCCGCTGTGCCGAACCGCAAGCGGCGGCCGTCGCCCGTGCGCTGAGCCGGCCGCGGGCCGGCACGGACACGCCACCGGGGGCTGTGGCCCCTTCGGGAGCCGGCTCCCGTGTCACCGCCCGCATCCTAGGGAAGGTCTACGAGGCATACCGATGAAGACAGCTGAGCAGGGGATGGGGGTCGCGGGCCTGGGGTGGCACGTCCCCGGTCTGCGCATCGACAACGAGACGATCTCCCGGTGGAGCGGCGCGGACCCCGGGTGGGTCGTCGATCGCACCGGCGTGGAGGAGCGCAGGTACGCGGCCTCCGACGAGCCGACGTCCGCGCTGGCGGCCCGGGCGCTGTCCATGGCCCTGGAGGACGCGGGCCTGCGCGGTGAGGACCTGGCCGGAGTCATCGTCTGCACCTCCACACCGGACCAGCCGCAGCCTCCGACGGCGGCCTTCGTCCTGGCTCGCCTAGGCCTCACGGGGATCCCCGCCTTCGACGTCAACGGAGTCTGTGCCGGGTTCCTCTACGGGCTCGGTGCGGCCGAGGGGTGGCGCCGCCACGGACCGGTGGCCCTCATAGGCGCCGACAAGTACTCCTCGATCGTCAATCCGGCGGACCGCAGGACGGTGAGCCTGTTCGGCGACGGCGCCGGCGCCGTGATCCTCGAGCCGCCGACCGAGGACTCCGGGCTCGTCAGTGTCGTGGCCCGGTGTCAGCCCGAGCACCTGGACCTCGTACGGGTGCGCGCCGGTGGCAGCGCGCTGCCCTTGCGGGACACAGAGGACCCGCTCGCCGACCGGTTCGAGATGGAGGGGCGCGCCATCGTCACCTGGGCCGAGACGGCTCTGCCGGTCGTGGCGCAGCAGGCGTGCGAGGAGGCCGGGCTGACGCTGGCCGACATTGACCGCTTCGTGCTGCACCAGGGGAGCCCGCGCATGGTCGAGCTGTGCACCAAGTGGCTCGGTGCCGCTCCGGGCAAGGTCGCGCTGTCGGCGGACCGGTTCGGCAACACCGGGGCCGCCTCCATCCCCCTGACCCTCGCCATCGAGGTGCGGCAGGGGCGTATCAGGCGAGGTGACCGCGTGATGCTCGCCGGCCTCGGGGGCGGAACGGCGGCGTGCGCCAGCGTCGTGAAGTGGTGAGCCCGCATGAAGCAAGCCGTCCAGCAATGAGCCCTGAAGTGGTGGAACAGATGACTGTTGATGTGAACGCCGACGCCTCAGACCGCCCCGGAGCGCCTGAGCTGCCCGAGCTCCCCCAAGGCGCCCCCGCCGGCTGCCCTTTCGCCCCGCCGGAGGCGGTCACGAAGCTGCGTGAGGAGAGCCCGCTGGCTCAGGTGGCCTTGCCCGACGGCACGTCTGCCTGGCTGGCGACGAGCTATGAACTTGTCCGCGAGATCCTCACCCTTCCGGGCTTCAGCGTCAATCCGAAGGCGCCGGGTTTTCCTCGCTGGAACCTGCCGGGTGGGACGGATCTGCCCCTGAGCATGACGCACGCCGACCCGCCCGAGCACCCGAGGCTGAGGGGAATGGTGGCGGCTGAGTTCACGCCCAAGCGCATCGCCCGGATGCGCCCGGACATCGAGCGGATCACCCGGGAGCGGTGCGAGGCCATCGAGGCCCTCCCCCAGCCGGTGGACCTCGTCAAGGAGTTCTCCACCCCCATTCCCGCCACGGCGATCAGCCTGCTGCTCGGTGTTCCGGCCGACGAACTCGATTTCTTCGAACGCAACGTCAGGATCGTGCTCGCGCACGACGAGCTGGAATCGGAGGAGCGTGACCACGCGAAGCTGGAGCTGCTCCAGTACGTGCTGAAGCTGATCGAGCTCAAGCATGCCGAGCCCGACGGCAATCTGCTCAGCATGATGATCAGCGACCATCCCGAGCTGAGTGACATCGAACTGGTGTCCTTCGTGGCGCTGCTGCTCTTCGCCGGCTTCTCCACCACGGCCCACCAGATCGAGCTGACGGCCCTGACGCTCATCGAGCGCCCCGACCTCGCGGAGCGGGCCCGTAAGGACCCCTCGGTCATCCCGGTGCTCGTGGAGGAACTGCTGCGCTACCACGCCATCGTCCGGGACTCGCCGCGGCGGGTGGCCGTGGAGGACGTGGAGCTGGGCGGCGTCACCATCCGCGCGGGTGAGGGCGTCATCGCCTCGGTCCAGGCGGCGAACTGGGACCCGGCGGCATTCCCCGACCCCGACGTGATCGACCTCGACCGCCCGCGCAGCCCGCGCCATCTCGCGTTCGGCCACGGGATCCATGTGTGCCTGGGCGCCGCGATGGCCCGGATTGAGCTCGAGGTCGTCCTGGAACACCTGGTGACGCGCTACCCGGACATGAGGCTGGCGATCCCGCAGGACCAGATCCAGTTCCGCACCACCACCCATCTGCACGGCTGCTACTCCCTGCCGGTCGACCTCGGGCTGAAGGAGGGGGCGTGAAGAACGAAGTCACCCTCAACACCGGCGTCACGGTCCCCCGGCTGGGCCTGGGCATGTGGCAGGTCCCGGACGAGCAGGCGGAGTCCGTCGTCGCGACCGCGCTGGAGGCCGGCTACCGCAGCATCGACACGGCCACCAGTTACCGCAACGAGCGGGGCATCGGCGCCGCCGTCGCCGCCTCCGGCCTCCCGCGCGACGAGATCGTCGTGACGACCAAACTGTGGAACGGCGACCACGGCACCGAGGAGACGCTGCGCGCCTTCGACACGAGCCTGGAGCGCCTCGGGCTGGACCATGTCGATCTGTACCTCATCCACTGGCCGCTTCCCATGCGCGACCGTTACGTGGAGACATGGCGCGCGATGGAGAAGATCCACGCCGACGGCAGGGCGCGCGCGATCGGGGTTTCCAACTTCACGGCCGGGCACCTGACCCGGCTGATGGAGACCTGTGACATCGTGCCGGCCGTCAACCAGGTGGAGCTCCACCCCCTGTTCCCGCAGCGGGAGCTGCGCGCGTTCCACGCGGCCCACGGCATCGCCACGCAGGCCTGGAGCCCGCTCGGTTCGGGACACGGCCTCCTGGACCTTCCGGTCCTCGAGGAGATCGCGCGGGCGCACGGCCGTTCCCCGGCCCAGGTGGCCATCCGCTGGCATCTCCAGCTGGGCAACCTGGTCATCCCCAAGTCGGCGACACCGAGCCGCATCGCCGAGAACTTCCGCGTCTTCGATTTCGCCCTGGACGACGGCGAGATGGCCGCGATCGCGGATCTGGACTCCGGCCTGCGCAGGGGGCCGGACCCGGACACCTTCGACTACGGATGAGTACACGGGTCCATCACCGCGACGGCAGCGACGACGCGATGCCGCCACACACCCGGGCACAACGGCCCGGACATCACAGGAAAGCAGAGGGCAGTATGGAAGCCGTCGTGGAAAACAGTGTCGGCACGGGCGGAGCGACGCGACTGCGGGAGCTCTTCGCACGGCCGGGGGTGGTCCGGATCGTCGGCGCGCACAACCCTCTGGGAGCGCGGCTGGCAGAACGTGCGGGGTTCGACGGCGTCTGGTCGAGCGGCCTGGAGATCTCGGCGTCCCAGGGACTGCCCGACACCGATCTGCTGACGATGGCGGAACTGCTCTCCATCGCCGGTTCGCTGGCCGACACGGTGGACATCCCCGTCGTCGCCGACTGTGACGCGGGGTACGGAAACGCCCTCAACGTCATGCACATGATTCGGCGTTACGAGCGCGCCGGGCTGGCCGCCGTCAGCATCGAGGACAAGGTCTTCCCCAAGGTCAACAGCTTTATCCCGGGCCGACAGGAGCTCGCAGGTCTCGACGAGTTCTGCGGGAAGATCGAGGGCGCCAAGAGAGCCCAGCGCGGCACCGACCTCATGGTGATCGCCCGTATCGAGGCCCTGATCGCCGGACACGGGATGGAGGAGGCGCTCAAGCGGGGCGAGGCCTACGCCGAGTCCGGCGCGGACGCGGTGCTGATCCACGCCAAGGGCTCGTCCCCGGACCCCATACTCGAGTTCCTCCGGCGCTGGCGTCTCGACCTGCCCGTCGTCGTGGTGCCCACCACCTATCACACGATCACCGCGGACGAGCTCGGCGCAGCGGGCGCCAAGATGGTCATCTACGCCAACCACGGTCTGCGGGCTGGGATCAGCGCCGTCACCGAGGTGTTCGGCAAGATCCTCGCGGAGGGGCGCACCACCGGGTTCGAGAAGGACATCGCGCCGCTCGCCACGGTCTTCGACCTCCAGGGCATGGCCGCGCTGAAGGCGGACGAGGAGCGTTTCGTCCGTGAGCGAGGCCCCGGCACCCGTGCGGTGATCGTGCCCAGCGCGCCCGCCGGCGTCCCGCGGGATCCCTCCGACGACTCCCACTCCGGTCTCGCCCTGCTGCGTGGCGACGCGCTGAAGGAGAGCGGGGTCGCTGACGTCGTGGAGGCCCCCGAGCACTCCGGGCAGCCGGCCGGGGACGCGGCTGCGGCGCTGACCGAGGTCCCGACCGGCTTCGCCGGCCGGACCCTGGTGAGCTCCGACGACGTCTTCGCCGATGCCGAGTCCCTCAACCGGCTGACCACCACGACCGCCGATGTCGCGGTCCTGGTCGATGTGGCCGCGCGGGGCGGCGTACCGGTGGCGCTGTCCTCGAAGAGCATCGGCGGCCGGCTGCTGGCGGGCAACCGCGGCCACGTCGTGACCGCTCTCGGCGAGAAGGTAGCCGGTCCGGCGAACGGCGAGTTCACCGGCATCGCCTCCTTCTCGGCGCGCGGGTTCACCGCGCTCCAGCAGGCGGCGGAGAAGCGCGGCACGGTCCAGGACCACCCGGTGTCCCTGGTCGACCTGCTGTCCGACCTCATCGCCACCGGCTGGACGGTCCGGGCGACCGGCATCGCCGGCGGGTGGACGCATGTGCGTTCGCAGAATGAGTTGCGTGAGCTGCGCGCGCTGGTGTCCGAGCAGGTGACGGCTTGACCGCGACCCTCGACCCCGCGAAGGTCGTCGCACTCCTGGACGAAGCGGGATTCGGTCCGTTCACCGGAGTGCCCTGCTCGTTCCTCGGCCCCGTGATCAGCTGCCTTCAGGACACCCGCCCCGACCAGTACCTCATCGCCGCCAACGAGGGCGAGGCGGTGGCCATCGCCGCCGGCTCGCGTCTGGCGGGCCGGCGCCCCGTCGTCATCCTCCAGAACTCGGGTCTCGGCAACGCCGTCAATCCGCTGACCTCGCTGTGCCACACCCTGCGCCTGCCCGTCCTGCTGCTCGTCACCTGGCGCGGTGAGCCGGGCTCGCCCGACGAGCCCCAGCACGAGTTGATGGGCCGGATCACCTCGGACCTCCTGACGGCCATGGAGATCCGGAGCGAGATCCTGCCGCAGGACGAGGAGACCCTGCGCGAGCGCCTGCTGGTGGCCGACGCGCACATGCGGGACACGGGTCTGCCCTTCGCCTTCGTCGTCCGCAAGGGGGCCATAGCCCCCTATGTACCCCCGGCCGCCTCCGGGCAGATCGTGGCCTCGGTTCCCGGGGCACGGGCAAAGGCGCCGGCCGGCGGAACCATGCTGCGCAGCGAGGCCATCGCGCACGTGATGCGCGTCGTCGGCGATCGGGCCCTGGTCGTCGCCACCACCGGCAAGACGGCCCGGGAGCTGGAGCACGACTGGGACCGGCCCGGGAATCTGTACGTCGTCGGCTCCATGGGCTGTGCCTCCAGCATCGCCCTGGGCATCGCCCTGCACGCGCCCGCCCGCCAGGTCGTCGTGCTCGACGGCGACGGCGCCGCGCTCATGCGTCTGGAGGCGATGGCCACGATCGGCAGGCTGGGACCGCCCAACCTGCTGCACATCATTTTCGACAACGAGGCGTACGAGTCGACGGGCGGCCAGCCGACCGGCTCCGCCAGCCTGAACTTCACCGAGTTGGCGGCGGCCTGCGGCTACGTACAGGCCGCTGAGGTGACCGGCCCCGAGGGGCTGGTGGCCGCGCTGGAGAAGCAGTTGCTGCACGCCGGGCCCTCCCTGCTCCGCGTACGCATCGCCTCGTATTCCGACCCCGGGCTGGGGCGTCCGGCCCTCCCACCGCCGGCCTCGGCCGCCCGATTCCAGGAGATGATCGCCTCGTGACCGGCGACTCCCCCGCCGTCCCGGCCAGAACCGCCCCGACCGGACGCCGCTTGGTACTGATGAACCCCGGTCCGGTGAACACCGTCGAAGCGGTGCGCGGCGCACTCGGCGGCCCTGACATGTGCCACCGCGAGCCGGAGTTCGGCGCGCTCATGAACCGGATCCGGCGCAAGGCCACCGCGGTGTGTGGGGGCGGCGCCGATCACACGTCCGTCCTGCTCACCGGCTCCGGCACGGCCGCGCTCGAGGCCGCCGTGACCTCGGCGATTCCGGCGGACGGAGGGCTGCTGGTGGTCGACAACGGCCACTACGGCAGGCGCCTCTTCGACATCGCGAGCGTCCACGGCATCCGCGTCACCCGCCTCGACCTGGGCTGGGGCACCCCCGTGGACCCGGCGGCGGTCGGCCGCGCCTTGGCCGCCGCACCGTCCCTCACCCATGTCGCGGTGGTGCACCACGAGACCAGCACCGGGATGCTCAATGACGTCTCCGGCATCGGCGCCGTGGCCCACGAGCACGGGTGCCTCACCATCGTGGACGCCATAAGCAGCGTGGGCGCGGAGCCCTTGGACATCTCACGGGACGGCATCGACTGGCTGGTCGGCACGGCGAACAAGTGCCTGGAGGGAATGCCGGGCGTCTCCTTCGTCTGCGCCTCCCGGCGTGACTTCGACGCCCTGGCCGCGCACCCCGCGCACACGTACTACCTCGATCTGAACCGGCACTTCCAAGCCCAGGAGAAGGCCGGTGCGCCCGCCTTCACCCCGTCGGTCCCCGCGTTCTACGCCTTCGAGGCGGCCCTCGACCTAGCACTCGCCGAGGGCGTCGCCGGGAGGGGCGCGCGCTATCGCGCCCTCGCCGAGCGGCTGCGCGCCGGCCTGACGGAACAGGGCCTGCACATCATGCTCGAGCCCGGGCACCGCGCGGTGAGCCTGAGTGCGATCCGGCTGCCCGACGGAGTGCCGTACGAGAGCCTGCACGATGCCTGCAAGCGCGCCGGGTTCGTGATCTACGCGGCCCAGGACCAGCTGGCTGGGGGCTTCTTCCGCCTCTCCACCATGGGCGCGATGGACGAGCGGGACATCGACGGCTTCCTCGCCGCGCTCGGCGAGGCGCTGGCCGGGCAAGGGCGGGGCACTCCCGTGCGCTCCGGGCCCGGGGAGGCCGCGTGACCGGCACACCGGGGGTCCACCGGCTGGCCGTCGTCGGTGGCGGGCCCCGCGCCACGTACGCCCTGGAGCGGCTGTCGGCGGGCATCGACCGCCTCGGCCCGGACCGCTCGCTGGAGATACGGGTTTTCGAGCGCACCGGGGAGTTCGGTTCCGGGGAGGCGCACAGCCCGACACAGCCGAGGACGAGCTATCTGAACCGCATCGGCAATCAGGTGTCCTTCGCCGCCGACGAGTCGGTGAAGGGCGCCGGGCCGCTGCGCCACCCCGATCAGCGGCCCGACCTCCACCAGTGGTGCCGGCGCCGGTTCCTCCGGACCGGCCACCCCGACCTCGACCTCGGCCCGGAGGACTGGCCCAAGCGCTACGTCCACGGCATGGCGCTCCAGGACATGTTCGACGGTTACGTCCGCGAACTGCGCGCGCATCCGCAGGTCGAGGTGTTCCTCCACCACGAGGAGGTCGTGGACGTGCGGCCGGACGGCGAGGGGCTGACGGTGCACGGGGCCGACGGCGTCGGCTTCCCCTGCGACCAGGTGCTGATGGTGACGGGTCACACCCACCACGATCCGCGCCGGTCCGCGCGGTCGCGGGCGTTGACGGACTTCGCGCAGACCACCGGTGCCGCCTACGTCCCGTACGCCTACCCGCTGGACAAGGCGCTGACGGCCGAGGTGAGTGGCGCGGGCCGCGTCGTGGGCATCGCCGGCATGGGGCTCACGGCGATCGACGAGATCCTCTTCCTCACGGAAGGGCGAGGGGGAAGCTTCGAGCCCGACGGCCAGCACGGCCTGCGCTACCGGCCTGGCGGAGCCGAGCCCGCGCAGCTGCTCGCCTTCAGCGAGACGGGCCTGTTCACCTTCGCCCGTCCCGACAACCACAAGGAAGCCGACCCGGCCCGGCTGGAACACCGGGCGGTGTTCCTGACGCCCACGGCCCTGGACCAGATGCGGACAAGTGTCGGCACTCCCGGAGCGGGCGGAGGATCCGGTCAGCTGGACTTCGAGCGGGACGTACTGCCGCTCGTGGTCCTGGAGATGGCGTTCGTCCACTACACCACCCTCTTCGGCGGCCATGTGGCCGACTTCCTGGCCGACCGGCTCGCGGGCGTCTACCGCGGGTTCCTCGCGGGCGGGCCGCCGCACGGTGAGCGGCCCGAGGACCCGTCGCGGCTGCTCGGTCCGCTGGAAGCCGCCGTGAACGAGTTGGCCGACGTGGTCGACGGTGTCCTGCACGGCCGCGTGACGGTGGCGCGGGCCGCGGCCGGCACGTCCGGCTGGGCGGTGGAGCCCACCGTCCTGCGCTGGATCGGGGTGGTTTTCGGGACCGAGCGGGAGGCGATCACCCGGGCTGCCCTGTGCCACAACCTCGCCGCACCGGAGCGCGTCGCCGCGTCGTGGGTCTCGCCCTGGCGGCTCGACGAACAGCCGCACGGAAACCGGTTCAGCTGGGAGCGCACGGTCGCCCCCCTGGCAGGGGGCCCCTCGCGGTCACCCGGGGAATACCGGGAGGCGGTCCTCGACTTCATGGACCGCGATCACCTCTGGGCGGTGCACGGCAATCTGAACAACCCGCACAAGGCCGCCGCGGACGGTGTGTGGCGGGATCTGCGCGGGGTCATCTCGTACGCGGTGGACGACGGCGGTCTCACTCCGGCGTCCCACCGCGTCTTCCTAGCGCGGTACGTACGGATCCACAACCGGCTCGCCAACGGCGCCGCCGCCGAGGTCATGTCCCGCATCAGGGCTCTGATCCGGCACGGTGTGCTCGATGTCGGCACCGGCCCCGGAGCGGTCGTCGTCAGCGACGGGGAGGCCGGGCGCTTCCGCGTCGACGGGCCCGCCACGGGCGCGTCGTGCCTCGTGGACACCCTGGCCGACGCGAGGATCCACCCCTTCGACCCGCAGCTGGACGCGTCGCCGCTGTTCCGCAACCTGCTGGAGCACGGAACCGTACGGCTCTGGCGCAACGCTTCCGGAGCGGGCGACATGTTCGAACCCGGAGGGCTCGACCTCACCGAGCGCTCCCACCCCGTGCGTGCCGACGGGAGCGTCGAGGACCGTCTCACGGTGCTGGGGCCGGCGGCCGAGGGCCGCAGGTCGTTCCTTCTCTCCGCGCTGCGCCCGGGCTCCGACCACTACGTCATGCGGGACACGCTCACCTGGCTCCAAAACTTCTGGCGGGTACTGGAGAGCGCCGGAGCGGCGGACCGGCACCGCGCGGACGACGTGAGGGTGTGAGCGACGTGAGGAGGGGCGGGAACCGCGGTCGCGGTTCCCGCCCCTCCTCACGTCTTCGGGATCTCGTCACCGTGCGGCCCGCTACGCCATGGTTTTCACCTCCGCCCCCGCTTCCGGCGCCGCCTCGGCCGCGGGACGGCGCAGCAGCAGCCACCCGGCAAGGGCCGCGAGCGCCGCCACGCCGCCCGAGATCAGAAGTGCGGTGTCCATGCCGGCGACGAACGTGCCCGGGACGACGGACGCCGCCTCGGGCCCGAACGACGCCGGTGTGATCCCCAGCGAGACCGACCGGACCGCCTCGTCCAGCTCCGGTCCCGTCATCCGCGTACCGGTCTCGGCGAGACGCTGCCGAAGCAGCGCGTCCACCCGGGCCACGAGCACCGCGCCCAGCACGGCGGTACCCAGGCTCCCGCCGACCTGCATGGCGGTCTGCTGGAGCCCGCCGGCAACGCCCGAGTGACGCAACGGAGCTGCGGCGACGATGAGATGGGTGGAGGCCACGATCACGGCGCTGAATCCGAGCCCCAACACGATGAACCACAGCCGCAGTTCGTCCGGTGACGACCCGGCACCGGTGGCGTGCGCCAGACCGGCGGCGGCGACGGCCGTGAGCGCCATGCCCAGCAGGGCGGGCGCCCGTGAGCCGGTACGCCGCATCAGCAGACCCGTGGCGATACCCGCCACGACCATGGCGAGGGTCAGCCACAGCACCAGGACGCCGCACTCCACGGGGGACAGCCCCACCACGTTCTGCAGGAAGAACGTGCAGACGAACGGCACGCCGAACATGATGAAGGAGACCAGGACCATCAGCATCACCCCGGCCGAGAACGCGGCCGAGCGGAACAGCGACAGGGGCACGAGCGGTTCGGGTGCCCGTGCCTCCCACACGCAGAAACCGGCGCCCATGACGCAGGCGCCGGCGAGTGCCCCCCAGATACGGACGTCGCCCCAGCCGTATTCAGGGGCCTGTACCGATCCCCACAGCAGCGCGAGCAGCGTCCCGGCGAGCAGGATCACGGCGACGGGATCCGAGGACCTCGCCACCGTGTCGAGGCGCGCCTCGCGCAGGACCAGCAGGCCCATCGCGATGGCCACGATGCCGAGGGGCAGGTTGATGAAGAAGATGGACTCCCAGCTGCCGTACTCCACCAGCAGGCCGCCCACGACCGGACCGGCCGCCGTGGCGATGCCGAGCGCGCCGCTGCGGACGGCGATCGGCACGTTCAGCCGGTCCGCGGGGAACGTCGCGCGCAGCAGGGCGAGGGTCGGCGGCTGCATCAGCGCGCCGAACACCCCCTGGGCCACCCGCAGCACGGTGATCGAGGTGATGTCCGGCGACAGGCCGATGGCGACGGACGTCGCGGCGAAGCCCGCCGTCCCCGCGAGGAAGACCCGGCGGTGTCCCAGCCGGTCGCCGAGCTTCCCAGCGAGGACGAGCATGGCCGCCAGCGCCAGCAGATAGCCCGTCGTCACCCATTGGATGTCCCCGACCGACGCTCCGAGATCAGCCTGCATGGCGGGCTGCGCGACGGCGACCACGGTGGTGTCCAGGGACACCATCATGCCGCCGAGGGCAAGGGGCACCAGGGTGAGCCACGGGTGCCCGCGCAGGCGGTTCATGCCGCGGTGCGTTCCGGGGCCTGGCCGGTCCGGGCCTGGGGAGGCTTCCAACCGGGCGGGCCGAACACGTAACCGGCACGGTCACGCCAGGACGAAGCGCCGCGGATGTCACGGAACATCTGGGCAAACTCGTGGACCTGGATGCGCCAGATGCTGTGTGTGGTGAGCTGTTTGGTCAGTCCGTAGGTGGGACGGTGGAGCTCCGGCTGGAACGTCCCGAACATCCGGTCCCAGATGATCAGCATGCTGCCGTAGTTCTTGTCGAGGTACTCGGCGTCGCTGCCGTGATGGACCCGGTGGTGGGAGGGCGTCACGAAGATCGCCTCGATGGGACGCGGGAGCTTGCCGATCTTCTCGGTGTGCGCGAAGAGCCCGTAGATCAGATGCAGTGAGTGCATCGTGAAGACCAGGGCCGGCGGGACACCCATCAGGGGCAGCGGCAGCCACATCAGCTTCTCGAACCACTGGGCCCATTTGCGCCGCAGGGCGACCGAGACGTTCAGGTACTGGCTGGAGTGGTGCACCTGGTGTCCGGCCCACAGCAGCCTGATGCGGTGGGTCATGCGGTGGTAGCAGTAGATAGTGAGGTCGACTCCGATGAAGAGAATGACCCACGTGTACCAGGAATCCGCGGGCAGCTGGAACGGCGCCACATAGACGTAGAGCCAGGCGTAGAAGACCAGAGCCGCGGTACGCAGCACACTCGAAATGGCCAGGGCCCCGAGCCCGGTGAGGATATTGGCGCGGGTGTCCTCCGTCGAGAAACGCTCGCGATCGTCGTCATCGAATCGTATCGCCACGAATTCGACGAGGATAATGAGTGCGACAGCGGGAAGCGCGTACATGATGGGGTCGTGAAGGCGTTCAGAGAGATGGGACAGCAAGAGTCCTCCCGCGTCGGACGATGGAATGTCGAGTAACTGCCGCCCGCTGCTGGGGCGTAGCGAAGGTAACAGTGGGTACGATTGATCCCGCTAAAATTCCGCTAATCAGTAGGCGGTCGACAGAACCCGGTGCGACTCCAGTGAGGGGTCCCTCGCCAGGATTGCCGTGTGCAGGAGCCGGAGCCGCTCGCCGGGTTCCAGCCCGAGCTCGCGAACCAGCGAATCGCGGACGCGGCGGTACGCCTCCAGCGCCTGGGCGACGCGTCCGCTGCGGTACAGGGCGAGCATGAGCTGCGCGTGGGCGGTCTCCCAGGTCGGGTGTTCGCCGACGAGGCCGTAGAGCTCCGCCACGACGCTCTTGTGCCGCCCCAGGCTCAGCTGGATGTCGATCCGCCGCTCCAGGACCTCGATGCGCCGCTCGTCCAGCTGCCGGGCGAGGTTGTCGAACGTCGGCAGCCCGCGGAGGTCCGCCAGGGCACCACCGCGCCACAGGGCATGGGCGGCATGAAGGCTGACCAGTGCCTCTTCCTGACGCCCCTCAGCCGTGGCCGCCCGGGCCTGCCGGAAGTGCCGGTCGAACTCATGCAGATCGAGCTCACCGGACAGCACCTCCAGCACGTAGCCGTGCGGCTTGGTGATCAGCCGGTCCGCGAGCCCGCCGTACTCATCGAGGTATTTACGCAGCTTCGACACGTAGACCTGCAGAGCGGTGCGGGCGGTCCTCGGCGGGTGGCCCGCCCAGAGCGCCTCGACCAGACTTTCCCGGGAGACGACCGTCCCTGCGTGCACGCAGAGCAGGGCCAGGACCGACCTGATCTTCATGGGCTGCGGCGTGACCGCGCGGTCGGCGTCGACGAGCTCCAGCGGCCCCAAGACACGCAAACGCACCATTCGTCCCTCCGTCGGATTTGGTGGTGCCGAACAACGGACCACGAATTGCGGTCACAGTGGGACGATGCCGGAGCCCGCCGGAACGGACAACCCATAAAAAGCACCGCGGCGGTGAGGTCCCCTTAGGTCTCCGGGGCGACCGCCGGGCGAACCCCTACTCCGCACCGGCCCCCCTGTTTTTTGGGGGTCTCCACGATGTCGCCGAGATCGTGGAACAGGGGTTATCCGCCCGGGAGTGCCTGCCTAGGCTTCCGTGCCGGCGCACACTCTTTTCGGCGGCTCCTATTTTTCGAGGAAATCACGTGAAGGAAGTCATCGATACTGTTCTTGCAGGCGATGCGACATCGAGGGATTTCACATCCCTCCGCATGCCGGAAAGTTATCGGGCGGTCGTCCTGCGCAAGGAGGACGTCGGCATGTTCACCGGGATGGCCTCTGGGGAGAAGGACCCGCGCAAGTCCCTGCACGTCGACGAGGTCCCGGTGCCCGAACTCGGCCCCGGCGAGGCTCTCGTGGCGGTGATGGCCAGTTCCGTCAACTACAACACCGTCTGGAGCTCGATCTTCGAGCCGGTCGCGACGTTCGGATTCCTGGAGCGCTACGCCCGGCGCAGTGAACTGGCCGCTCGTCACGATCTGCCCTACCACGTCATCGGCTCCGACCTCGCGGGCGTCGTGCTGCGCACCGGTCCTGGGGTCCAGGCCTGGAACCCGGGCGACGAGGTCGTCGCGCACTGCCTGTCCGTCGAGCTCGAATCGAGTGACGGCCACAACGACACGATGCTCGACCCCGAGCAGCGGATCTGGGGCTTCGAGACCAACTTCGGCGGCCTCGCGGAGATCGCACTCGTCAAGTCGAACCAGCTGATGCCCAAGCCGAAGCACCTCAGCTGGGAGGAGGCCGCGGCCCCCGGCCTGGTCAACTCCACCGCATACCGCCAGCTCGTCTCGCGCAACGGCGCCGGCATGAAGCAGGGCGACAACGTCCTGATCTGGGGCGCGAGCGGCGGACTCGGCAGTTACGCCACCCAGCTCGCGCTCGCGGGCGGCGCCAACCCGGTCTGCGTCGTGTCCTCCGGCCAGAAGGCGGAGATCTGCCGGGCGATGGGAGCCGAGGCGGTCATCGACCGCGACGCCGAGGGCTACACGTTCTGGAAGGACGAGCACAACCAGGACCCGCGCGAGTGGAAGCGGTTCGGAAAGCGCATCCGTGAGCTGACCGGCGGCGAGGACGTGGACATCGTCTTCGAGCACCCGGGCCGCGAGACCTTCGGCGCCAGCGTGTACGTCACCCGCAAGGGCGGCACCATCGTCACCTGCGCCTCGACCTCGGGCTACAACCACGAGTACGACAACCGCTACCTGTGGATGTCCCTCAAGCGGATCATCGGCTCGCACTTCGCCAACTACCGCGAAGCCTGGGAGGCCAACCGCCTCATCGCCAAGGGCAAGATCCACCCCACCCTCTCCAAGGTCTACTCGCTCGAGGACACCGGCCAGGCCGCGTACGACGTCCACCGCAACCTCCACCAGGGCAAGGTCGGCGTCCTCGCCCTCGCCCCCCGCGAGGGCCTGGGCGTGCGCGACGAAGAACTGCGCGAGAAGCACATCGACGCCATCAACCGCTTCCGCACGGCGCCGGCGGACCAGAGGGAAGAGAAGGCAGGGCGATGAACCCTTCAGTGGTAGGCATCGTGGGGCTCGGATCGGTGGGAGAGCCCCTGCTGCGCGCGGTGCGCGCGGCCGGTCATGACGTCGTCGGTGTCGAGAGCGATCCCGACGTCCTGGCGCGCGTGGACCGTCGGATGAAGTCCGCGGCAGCGGACGGGCTGGACGGCGGAGACTGGCTGCTGACGACCGACCTGGCGGAAGTGGCCCGGGCAGACGTCGTCGTCGAAGCCGTGCAGGAGGACCTGGCGGTGAAGACCGATACCCTCCGCCGGGCCGCCTCGCTGTGCGCACCGCACACGGTCCTCGTCAGCACCACCGCCGCACTCCCCCTCGTGCGCATCGCCTCCGCCTCCGGAAGGCCGGACCGGACCCTGGCGCTGCGCTTTCTTCGGCCGCCCGGGGCCGGGGGCGCCGTCGAGCTGGTGGCCACGGCCATGAGCTGCACCGAAGCCGTCGGTGTGCTCGAAGGTCTGACGGCATCGCTCGGACTGACCCCCGCGACGGTCGGCGCACGCGCGGGCGACGACGCGGTGGGCCTGGTGTACCGCTTCCTCAACCGCGCCGTGGCCATGATCGAGGACGGATACGCCGACCGGGACGCCGTCGACGCCGCGATGCGGCTCGGCTGCGGGCTACCGCTCGGGCCCTTGCAGCTCCTGGACGAACTGGGCCTGGATCATGTGCACGCGGCGCTCACCGACCGGTGGCAGCGCACCGGTGACGACACCTTCCGCCCCGCACCGCTGCTCGGGTCACTGGCCGACGCCGGGGCGCTGGGCAGGAAGAGCGGACAGGGCTTCTACACGTACGACGAGGCCGACGCGGCCGAGGGCGCGGTGCGGACCCCGTCCCCGACGGACGCCGTCCGCGAAGGCGGCGGTGCGGGCACCGCGGACATCCTGCGTGTCGGTGTCGCGGGCTCGGGCACAATGGCCCGCGGCATCGCGGAAGTCACCGCGGCGGCCGGACTGCCGACCGTGCTGGTGGCCCGCAGCCGGGAGAAGGCGGACGCGGCGGTGGAGGCGATCGGCGCCTCGCTGACCCGTTCCGTGCGCCGCGGCAGGGTCACGCCCGACCGCAGGGCGGCGGCGCTGGGACTGATCGAGAGCGCCGAGGGCCTCTCAGCGCTGGGCGACTGCGACCTGGTGATCGAAGCGACGGCGGAGGAACTACCCGTCAAGCAGGCCGTCTTCGCCCGGCTGGGCGAGGTGTGCCGGCCGGGCGCGCTGCTGGCGACCACCACGTCCAGCCTCTCGGTCGCGGCCTGCGCGGACGCGTCCGGACGGCACCAGGACGTGCTGGGACTGCACTTCTTCAACCCGGCGCCCGCGATGCGGTTGGTCGAGCTGTCCCGTACGTCCACGACCGGCGAGGAGAGCGTCGCAGCCGCTCGGGCCTTCTGCGCCCGGCTCGGCAAGACCACGGTCGAGTGCGGGGACCGGGCCGGCTTCATCGTGAATTACCTGCTCTTCCCCTACCTCGGTGACGCCGTCCGGCTGCTGGACCGCCACGACAGCTTGATCGAGGAGACCGACACCGCCCTGGAGCAGGGATTCGGATATCCGATGGGCCCGTTCACCCTGCTGGACAGCATCGGCCTCGACGTCTCGCTGGCGATCATGCGGCGTCTGCGGGCGGAGTTCTCCGCACCGGACTTCGCGGTGCCGCCCATGCTCGAAGAGCTGGTCGTCGGCGGCGCTCTCGGCCGCAAGAGCGGCCAGGGGTTCCGCTGCTGGCCGTAGTAGGGAGGGAGAGCCGGGGCCTTTGTGGCCCCGGCTCTCCCACCGGGCGGGCCCGGCCCGGGCTAGGGACCGCTCCGGGCCGGTTTCCCGCTCGTCAGCAAACCCATGATCGGGGAAAGGTCCGACCGGCCCCGGACCCCGAGCTTCTGGTACGTCCGTGTCAGGTGCTGCTCCACCGTGCTCGTCGTCACGAACAGCTCCTCGGCGATCTTCCGGTTGGTGCGGCCCTGGGACGCCAGCATGGCGACCCGCTGCTCGGCACGGCTGAGGACCTCGACGCGCCGGTTGCCCAGCCCGTCCGCGAGGTGCGGGCCGTCCCGCAGGACCGTCCTGGACCGTGCCCGTTCCCGCTCCCCCTCCTTCAACGCCCGCGTCGGGACCGTCACACACCTGCCGCCGCCGAACCGTTCGAGCGACGACACCGCTCGCTCGCGCGGTGACCGGCTCACCGTCTCCTGCTTCGAGTGCCAGTCCCGGAGCAGCCGTTCGGCCTCTTCCTGATGCCCGAGCCCGGTCAGCGCCTTGGCGGCGTACACCTGCCAGTCCAGCGACACGGAGGAGTTGAGCTTCCACGCGGCGATCAGGTCACGACACGCGTAGAAGTCACCGAGGGCGGCTTGATACCGACAGACCGACAGGTGGTACCTGCCGCGCGCCTTGAGATACTGCAGCCCCGGAACCGTCTCGAACAGGGCCTCGGGCAAGGGGATCCTGAAGCATTCGGCGGCGCCTTCCCGGTCCCCCTGTGCCGTGCACGCCAGCACCTTGGCGGACAGGGGGATGCACAAGGCGATCCCCCATGCCGCCGGGCTCAGCAGGCTCAGCGCCTCGTCGGCCCGCCGCCTGGCGAGCTCGAAGTTCCCGAGCCGGGTCTCCACCGCGGCGCTGGCCGCGGCGAGGATCGCCCGGACCGTGGGCGACCGGTGGTCGGCGTCGCGGTAGAGCAGGTCGCACCACTCGGCGGCCTCGTCGAGCCACGCGGCGTCGAACAGGGAGGTCAGGGCCGCGCCCACGGCCGCCATGGAGGGGTCCTGCAGGGACAGCCCCTGCAGGAGCCGCGCGGCGGTCTCGGCGACACCGCTGACCGGCCCCTCGGACCGCAGGGTGCGCAGAAGCAGCGCCCCCTCCGACTCCGGGTCCGCCGCTCCGAAGAACGGGGCCGGCGCCGAACCGCCGGGCGCGGCACCTTCGGCGTAGCGCGCTCCCAGAGCTGGATAGACGTACGCGAACCAGATCCGCAGAGTCTCCAGGCGGGTCCTGGACTCTCCCTCCAGCCGGTCCTCGGCGGCATCGAGATCGGAGCACACCTCCTCGGCGGCCCGGGGTCGGCCCTGCCACAGCAGGTGGGCGACCAGCCGCAGGCTGTGGCGCGGGTCGAGAAGGCCGCTCCGGTGGTCGTCCAGCATCCTGTCGAGCTGGTGGCGGACCGCGCCGGGGTTCATCTCCCATTCCGCCTGGACGAGCTCTGCGCGGATCGCGGCCAGCTGCCGATCGTCGCTGCACGCTTCGCGCGCGGCCCGCAGCAGCGTCCTGGCGCCTTGCGCGTCGTTGGTGCGAAGGGCCTGGTCGGCCGCGTGCAGCAGGGTGGGGAGCGCCCAGCTCTCCTCCACAGGGCCGCCCGCGACCAGATGGCTGGCGACCACCGCCGACGCGGCCCCGTCCTCGTACAGCAGGCGGGCGGCCTTGCGGTGCAGTGCGACGCGGCACGCTGGGGCCATGTCCGCGAGCACCGTCGTCCGGGCGGCTGCCGCGTTGAACTGCCCCTGGCCGGTCAGGCCGATGGCGTCCAGGACACCCATCGCGCGTGTGACACCACCGGCGTCCACGTCCATCAGCCGCTCGACCAGTGCCGACGTGGCCGCCGTGCCCAGCAGGGCGAGACCGTGCGCGATGCGCCGGACCGGCTCGCTCACCTGGCCGACCAGGTACTGGACCGCCAGTCCGAATGCCTTGCCCGTGACGGGGTCGGACCCCCGCCCCTCCGCCGCGGACGCCTGCCTGTCCGTCAGCAGGGCCTGCAACAGAAGCGGGTTGCCACCCGAGACGCCCTGCCAGGCGGTCACCGCCCCGAGAGCACTCTCCGAGCAGACCTCCTGGTACGCGATCGCGGACGTGACGCACTCCTTGGACAGCGGCGTCAGATGGACCAGGGCGCACCGGAGGTTCCGGACGAACTCGGTCGTCAGGGTGGAGGTGGCCTCCGGTACTTCGGTGCGCTCGCCCAGGACGACGAGGACCCGCGAGCGCCCCACCCGCCGTATCCCGTACAGCAGACAGTGCAAGGAGGCCGGGTCGATCTCGTGGACGTCGTCGACCGTGATGACGACGAACGCCCTCTCGGCCAGCTGCCGGATCACCCCGTGGATCGAGTCGATCACCCGGATCACCTGGGAGGGCGGGAGGCACGAGGAGTCCCAGCATTCGGCCGGAAACCGTCGCGCGGCCTCCAACAGCCGGTCCAGCTCCGCCGCCTGGCCGGACGGCAGCCCTCTGGCCCCGGTCAACTGGCCTATCACCCCCATGGGCACGTCCCGCTCCGCGCGCGAGGCGACACCGGTGAGGAGCACCGCTCCTAATGCTTCGGCATGGGTCTGGATGTCGCGGAGCAGGGTCGTCTTGCCCATTCCGTGCGCGCCGGTGACGAGCACGGCCCGGCCGTCGCCGCCTTCCGCCTGCGTGAACATGTTCCTGAGGACTGGCCAAGCCCGTGTTCGGTCCAACAGATCCATCAAGTTGCTTGCCCCCGTGTCTTCGCAAAGCCTGGAACGCTGATCAACCTATCCTGGTGACTTGGCCACGGGGCCGCGTTCCGCTTCCACCCCGGGGCACCTCGCCTCCCTCCCCCGAAACCGCCACGCGCTCGGCCGCCACCCCGCCCCGAGGAGTCCGGCCGGCCGCGTCGAGCTCTCTCGACCAGCTCGGCCCCGGCCCCGGCCGGCGCCGTCGGCATCCGGGCATCGCCTTGCGGACGCCTGCCCTGGCACATGCACGACTGAAGCCCGCACCTCACCCCCTACTCCGCGAGGCGGTTGGGATGCCCCCCAATCGAACATACGATCTAGCATGGTCGCAATCTACCCACCATCCGTGCAGGCGACAAGGAGATTGAGGAAACCTTGAGCTCCGCACTGCCGACAAATTATCGGAACCAACTATTCCGCATTTCCGTGGCCCCAGAAATTAGGTCGGAGGCCGCCATCCGGCCGAACTCCGGCAATCAGGACCAACCTCCATCTCGGCAGTCGAGAACACTCCGGACCCGTTCGGTTCGGCAGAGCACTTCCACAGGGAACTGACAGGCTTTTACCTCACCGAGCCCCCGAGTCTCCGGGTGAACCCGTCGATCTCGACCCGCTCTTGAAAACGGCCCCTAGCTAGGGGTTGTTCAGACCACTTCCCTCTGGCAGCATGGAATGTCGGTCAGCTGCCAGCAGCCGAACGAGACGGGGGAAAATGGGCACCGCACATGTTCAGTTCCAGGTGTTGGGTCCGGTGGAAATCACCAAAGGCATCTGCCCGATCACACCCCGGCCCGCGAAGATAAGATCCCTTTTGGCATTGCTCTGCGTGAAGTCAGGAACGGTCGTCCCCAGGGATTTCATCATCAACGCCCTCTGGTCGGGAAACCCCCCGCGCACGGCACGCACGGCGCTCCAGGTATACGTCTCCAAACTCCGCAAGCACCTTGAGGCCCACGCGGGACTCGCCGCCCGGCTGGTCAGCAGGCCGCCCGGCTACGTGCTGGAGCTGGAGACCTCGGAGCTGGACCTCCTCGCCTTCGAGCTGCAGGTCAGCCTGGCCAAGTCGACCGCCGCGGCCGGCCGTACGAACGAGGCGCTGGAGTACTGGCGGACCGCGTGCGACCTGTGGCGCGGCCCCGCTCTGGCGGATCTGCGAGGCCTCCCGGCCTTCGAGAATTTCGCCCGGCATTTGGACGAAAAGCGTATCGACGCCCTGGAGCAGCGCATCGCCATGGAACTGCAGCTCGGCCGGCACGCGGGCATCATCAGCGAGCTCCGCGGACTGGTGGCGGAATATCCCCTGTGGGAGGACGTCCATTCCCAGCTCATGCTCTCGCTATACCGGAGCGGCCGGGTATCGGAATCGCTTCATACATATCACAAGGTTCGCGACGCGCTCGTCCGTGAGCTCGGCCTGGAACCCGGTGCGCGAATTAAGCGACTGCATCAATCGATCCTGGTGCGCGATCCGGATCTTGATGCGGCACCCGCTCTTTCGCGAGCCGGCTGAAGAACTCCTGGTAGCCGTCCGGCGCACGAGATTTTACCGGACGATGCACAACATTTTACCGGCAGGCAAAGGTGCACAGCCGGCCCAGGATCCATAGTTTCCGGAGTCCCGCGTTCCCGAGTGCTGGTTTTGGGCTTGAAATCGCTTTGGGTACCTGCGGATAGGGTCGGCCCTTGCGGAGGTGCGAAGCAGCGGCGGCCCCGTGCTCGTACGATCATTTCCGATGAGCACACCGGAAAGCGATGCTCGCTGCCGCCGCTTCTCCCCGGCCGCCGCACGTGACCGACCGGCTCCGGGCCCTGCCCCCGCAGTGGCGGAATCGTGCTGATCCGCCGACGGGCGCGTGGGCGGCCTCCTTCACACCTCGGCTGCGTGGTCCTGCCCGGCGCGCCGTCGCGCTCGGTCAGGCAGCCCCTCACCCCATCCTCCGATCGACAACGGGACATGCCGGCTTCCCGCCGCAACCCACCCCCTTCACCTGGAGTGCTCCCCATGACCAATATCGTGGATCTCACCGCGCACGGCGCCGAGTTCACCGCCGATCCCTACCCGCTCTACGCCAAGCTGCGCGAGCGCGGCCCCGTGCACCGGGTGCTGACGGACGAGGGTGAGCAGTGGCTGATCGTCGGGTACGACGCCGTCCGAGCCGCGCTCACCGATCCCCGGTTGCACAAGGACTGGCGCCGCAAGTCCCGGCCCAATGCGAACGGCGGCCGGGTGTCGCCGATCGACGCCAACCTGCTGGAGACCGACCCGCCGGACCACACCCGGCTGCGGCAGCTGGTGTCCAAGGCATTCACCGCCCGGCGGATGGCCTCGCTCGAGCCCCGCATCCAGCAGCTCACCGACGAGCTGGTCGATGCGCTGGTGGCGAAGCCGGAGCGGCGGGCGGACCTGGTGGACGCCCTCGCCTTCCCGCTGCCGATGACCGTGATCTGCGAGCTGCTCGGCGTTCCCGAGCTGGACCGCGACGCGTTCCGCACCTGGTCCAACGACTTCGTGGCGCCGACCGGCCCGGAGTCCGCGGCGTCCGCGGTCGCCGCCATGGAGACGTACCTCGACGAGCTGATCGAGGACAAGCGGGCCTCCGCGCCGGCCGACGACCTGCTCAGCGCCCTTATCCGGACCCGGGCCGAGGACGGTGACCGGCTCTCCCGCGACGAGCTGATCGCCATGGCGTTCCTCCTGCTGGTGGCGGGACAGGAGACCACCGCCAATCTGATCTCCGGCGGCCTGCTCTCCCTGCTCCGGCATCCCGCACAACAGGCCGCTCTGCAGGCCGACTTCTCGCTCCTCGACGACGCCGTGGAGGAGATGCTCCGGTACGACGGCCCGGTCGAGACGTCCACCTTCCGCTTTACCGAGGTGGACATCGACTTCGCCGGGACGGTGATCCCCGCGGGTGCGATCGTGCGGGTGGTGCTCGCCGCCGCTGACCGCGACCCGTCCCGCTTCCCGCTCCCCGACAGTTTCGACATCCACCGCTCCCCCCAGTCCCACCTCGCCTTCGGCCACGGCGTCCACTACTGCATCGGCGCCCCGCTGGGGCGGCTGGAGGCCCGTGTCGCCATCCGCACCCTGCTGGAGCGCTGCCCCGGGCTGACCCTGGACACCGATCCGGCGGCCCTCGACTGGCGTCCCGGGCTGCTGATCCGGGGCGTGCGACGGCTGCCCGTGCGCTGGTGAACACCCGGGCGGCGCGCCGATGACGCGGCGCTGCCGTCAGCGCAGCCGTAGCCGCTTCAGCAGGCGCAAGCTGCTCGTCATGAAAGCCGCGTAACCCTCGACCCTGAGCGGGCCGAGGGCGAAGGGCGCCATGGGCACCAGCCGCTGCTGGGCGATGGTCTGCGACTCGGTGAAGCGCTGGATGCCCTCCGCCCCGTGTCGGCGGCCCAGCCCCGAGCTCTTCCGGCCGCCCATCGGGGACCCGACGCTCCCGAAGGCGGAGGCATAGCTCTCGTTCACATTCACCATGCCGGTCCGCAGCAGGGCGGCGAAGGCACGGCCGCGAGCCCCGTCCCTCGTCCAGACGCTCGCGTTGAGGCCGTAGTCAGTGCCGTTGGCGAGGGCGGCGGCCTCGCTCTCGTCGGCGAACCGGTAGACCGAGACGACGGGTCCGAAGGTCTCCTCGGCGAAGACCCGCATGGAGGCGTCCACCCCGGTCAGGACGGTGGGTTCGTGGAACAGCGGGCCGAGGTCCGGCCGCGGGCGCCCGCCGGCGAGCACCTCGGCACCCTTCGCCACCGCGTCCTCCACGTGTTCCCGTACGGTCCTCAGCTGCTGGTGGGAGACGAGCGAGCCCATGTCCGGCCCGTACGCGAGGTCCGCGCCGAGCCGCAGCGCCGCCGTCCGCTCCGCGAAGGCGGCGAGGAAGTCCGCCGCCACGGCTTCGTGCAGGTAGAGCCGCTCGATGGACATGCACAGCTGTCCGGCCGAGGCGAAGCAGCCCCGGAGCGCTCCGTCCACCGCCCGGTCGAGGTCCGCGTCCTCGAACACGACCATGGCGTTCTTGCCACCGAGTTCGAGCGAGCAGCCGACGAGCCGGTCGGCCGCCCGCCGGCCGACCTCGCGCCCCGTGCGGGTGGAGCCGGTGAAGCAGACGTAGTCCGCGTGCTCCACCACGGCGCGGCCGACCACGGGGCCCTCGCCTATGACGGTGCACCACACCTCCTGCGGCAAACCCGCCTCCACCAGGAGCTCGCGGACCCACAGCGTGCTCAGCGCCGACTGGGTGTCGGGCTTGGTCACCACCGCGTTCCCGGCCGCGAGTGCCGGCAGCGCGTCGCTGACGGTGAGCGCGAGCGGATAGTTCCACGGCACGATCTGGCCGACCACCCCCACCGGATGGCGCACCTGCACCGTCCTGGTGATCCCGGGGATCGCCCCTCCGCGGCGCCGCGGCCTGAGATAGGAGTGCGCCGTACGGCCGTAGTGGCGGACCACCACGGCCGCCGCGAGGACCTCCTCCAGCGCGTGCAGCCGCGTCTTCCCGGTCTCCAACTGGACGAGGTCCAGGATCTCCTCCTGGCGCGCGAGCAGGAGGTCGTGGAGCCGCAGCAACACCTGCGCCCGGCGCCGCACCGGGACGGCCGCCCACTCCTCCTGTGCCTTTCGGGCACCCGCGAATGCGCGCAGGACATCGTCCGTTGAGGACTCAGGTATATCGGCGATCTTCCGCTCATCGAAAGGGCTCAGACGGAATGTGGAACCACTCCCACACACGTCGGCGACGAGGCGTCGGACCAATTCCGGGTCGCATACCGACTCCACCACGGGGGCCCGGTCGGCAAGAGGCTCGGAAGAACTGCCCGTGCGATGAATCATCACTCTCCGATCGGCGGTGCCTGATCCCGGAAATGCTGCAGGCGCAACCGAAAACGCTACCGCACGGAAGGACGGCCAAGTGGCGATCGAGCCGCCTTCGCACCGATGCCCGCGGAACCCACGGGCCCTGCTGCGCCTCTGTCCCGCGCCCATGGTCGCGACCTGCGAGGACGCAGGTCGCGGACCGTATCGGCAAAGACGCCACCCGCCCGGCGATCGGATCAAAGTCTGCAGGTCAGCGGCATGATCACGGAGTGACCCGCCCTGCTCCGACCGGCGCGGCCGGTTAGCCGGGCTTTAGCGGTGCTTTGGCCTGCGCTCCTAACCTGGGGTGTGGCACGTCGGCCACGCCCGCAGCACTGCCGGACATGTCAGAACATCCGGGCTCTTCAACTACCACCGCGCCTACGCGAGTTCACGCGAGGTTCAGAGGAGGGCTTTGTGAGCAACACCCGATCCGAGCTTGTCGCCGCTGATCTGGTCGCCATTGTGGGAATGGCAGGAAAATTCCCACAGGCGCCGGATCTAGAAGCATTCTGGGAACTGCTCGTCACAGGTGGGGACGCGGTCGGTCCGGTGCCACGGGAACGCTGGGATCCGGACCGGGTGATCGATCCGACACGGGACATACAGAAGGTCGGTGGATTCATCGGCGGGGTCGATGAATTCGACGCCGAGTTCTTCGGTATATCACCGCGCGAAGCCCAAGTCCTGGACCCTCAGCAGCGGCTGATGCTGGAGACCGTCTGGCATACCCTGGAGGACGCTGGCGAGGTGGCGGCGGGGCTACGCGGCTCGCGCACCGGGGTGTACGTGGGCGGGCTCTGGCACGACTACGAGCTGCTCCGCAAGGACAGCGGCGCCGGCGCGACCCAGCACAGCATCGTCGGCAACTCGCTCGACATCCTCTCGGCCCGGCTCTCGTACTTCCTGGGGCTGACCGGCCCCAGCCTGACCATCGAAAGCAGCTGCTCCTCCTCGCTGGTGGCGCTCCACCAGGCCTGCCAGGCGCTAAAGTCCGGTGAGGTCGACGCGGCACTGGTCGGCGGATCGAACCTCATGCTGACCCCAGAAGTCACCATCGGGCTGAGCCACTTCGGCGGCCTGTCGCCGACCGGCCGCTGCCACGCCTTCGGGGCGGGGGCCGACGGTTTCGTGCGCGGTGAGGGCGTCGCCGCGGTCTACCTGAAGTCGTACGAGCGTGCCGTGCGGGACGGCGACCGGGTGCGCGCGGTGATCGCCGCCAGCGCGGTCAACAACGACGGCGGCGGCCAGAGCCTGGTCACCCCTAACCCGCAGGCGCAGCGTGAGCTGCTGCGGCGGGTCTACCGCACCGGCGGCGTGCCGTCCGAGCGGCTGGCCTACGTGGAGGCGCACGGCACGGGCACCGTGCGCGGTGACGCCGCGGAGGCGGGGGCGCTCGGGGAGGTGCTGGGCACGGCCCGAACCGGCGGGCCGCTGCACATCGGCTCGGTGAAGACCAACATCGGCCACCTGGAACCGGCGGCAGGGCTGGCCGGGCTCTTCAAGGCGGTGCTCGCGCTGGAGCACGGCGTCGTGCCGGCGAGCCTGCACGCCAAGGAGCTCAGCCCGGACATCGACTTCGACGGGCTGAACCTGGCCGTGACGAGGGAGCCGCTGCCGCTGGAGCCGGACAGCCTGATCGGCGTCAACTCCTTCGGCTGGGGCGGGACGAACGCGCACGCCGTCGTCGCGCTGCCGCCCGCGACGGGCCGGGCGGAGTCCGCGGCGGAGGCCGCGGAACCTTCCGCCGAGCCCTTCCTAATCCCGCTGAGCGGTCACACCACGCAGGCGCTGGCCCGCCGTGGCGAGCAGATCGAGGAGCAGCTGGGGGCCGGCGCCTCCGCCAGGGAGACGGCGTGGGCGCTCGCCTGGCACCGCGACCACTTTCCGGAGCGCCGCGCCCTGCTCGGCCCCGGACTCACCGAGGCGGCGGCGGGCCGGGCCAGGGAACCCGGCAAGGTCGCGTTCGTCTTCCCGGGCCAGGGCGCGCAGTGGGCGGGCATGGGCGCCGGACTGTATGGGCACGACGCCGCCTTCACCGAGACCATGGACCGGTGCGCCGAGGCGCTCTCCCTCCATGTCTCCTGGGACGTACGCGACCTGGTGACCGGCCGCGCGGAGCTGGTCGGCGTGGACCGGGTGCAGCCCGCGCTGTGGGCCACCTCGGTGTCACTGGCGGCGGCTTGGGAACGGGCAGGCGTACGGCCCGATGTCGTCGTCGGCCACAGCCAGGGTGAGATCGCCGCCGCCACCGTCGCCGGTGCGCTCTCGCTGGCGGACGGTGCACTGGTGGTGAGCAGGCGCAGCAGCCTGCTGCGGCGGGTCGCCGGGCGGGGCAGGATGCTCGCCGTCGACCTGGATCCGGCCGCCGCGCGGCAGGCGCTCGCGGGCTTCGAGGGGCTGGTCGAGCTGGCGGTGCACAACGGGCCGCGCTCCTGTGTGCTGGCCGGAGATACCGACCCCGTGCTTCTGCTGAAGGAGATCCTGGAGGCCGACGACGTGTTCTGCCGGCTGGTCGACGTCGACTACGGGTCGCACAGCCCGCAGATGGACGCGATCGGACCGGCCATCCACGAGGCGCTGGCCCCGGTGGTCCCCCGCACCGCGCACACGCCGATGCTGTCCACCGTCGGCCTGAAGTGGCTCGACGGCACCGAGACCGACGCCGCGTACTGGGCAGCCAACCTGCGGAGCAGGGTGCGGTTCGCCGAGGCCGTGGATCAGCTGCTCGACGACGGCGTCAGCCACCTCGTCGAGATCAGCCCGCACCCGGGGCTCGGCACGGCGCTGCGGCAGCTGGGCGACGGCCGCGGCGAGCCGCCGGTGGTGCTGGGCACGCTCCGCCGCGGCGAGGGGCGGCCCGAGGACCTGGTCCGGGCGTTCGGCGAGGCGTATGTGTCCGGGCTGCCCGCGTACGGTCCGCGCCCTGCCGCGCGGCCCTCGGCGGTGCCACCGCCGTATCCGTTCCAGCGCGAGCGCTACTGGGTGCCGGCTCGTCGGCGGCCCGCCTCGCACGACGGGCAGCTGGGACTGCGGCTGAACCCGTCCACAGCGAACGGCCTCTGGGAGGACTCCGTCGGGCTCACCGTCCAGGACCATCCCTGGCTGGCCGACCACCGCGTGCACGACGCCGCGGTCTTCCCCGCGGGCGGCTGTCTGGCACTGCTGCAACACGCCCTGCGCGACCGGGCGGAGGGCCCCCTCGCGCTGCGCGACGTCGAACTGCCGGCGGCGCTGACCGTGGGCGAGGAGCTGGTGCGGCTCGGCGTGACCTGGCGCCCCGGCGCGGGTTCGGCGGGGGTCGTGACGGCGGCCTCGGGCGGCGAGACCGGCTGGACCCGGCACTGCCGGGCGGTGGCCTCCTGGGGCGCACCGCTGGACCACGCGGCCTTTCCGGACCATCTGCTCGACAATGACCGCCTGTCAGCGGAGGAGTTCTACCGGCGCTGCTCGGCGCGGAATCTCGGCTACGGGCCGGCCTTCCGCTCGGTGACCGGCGCCCGGCTCGGCGAGGGCGAGGCCCTGGTCCGCCTGGAGTTGCCGGCCGGCAGCCCCTCGGGGCGGCTGGAGGGGGCGCTGCACCCGGTGCTCTGGGACGGAATCTTGCAGGCCGCCCTCGTGGTGAGCGACGGTCCCTCGCTGCCGGTCGCGATCAGGTCGGCGGCCCTCGACGCGGTCGACGCACCCGGGCTGTGGGTCCACGCCCGGCGCACCGAAAAGGGCTTCGATCTGCGGGTCTTCGACGCCTCGCACGCACTGGTCGGCAAGCTCGACGGCGTGGTCCTCGCGGATCTGCCGGTCCGCGAGGACGAGGACGACCTGGCCGGGAACGTGTTCCGCATGCGGTACGCGGCGCAGCCCCGGGAAGCAGGAGACCCGGGCCCGGTGGTCGTACGCGGGCGTGCCGGCGTGCTCCCGGAGGTGACCGGTCCGCGGGAACTGGCCGAGGCGGGCACGGTGGTCTTCGTCGCACCCGAGGACGGCCGGCAGGGGCTCGCGGAACTGACGGAGCTGGTGCGCCGCTGCCTCGCCGAGAATCCCTCCGTACGGCTGACGGTGGTGGTACGGGAGGGCGATGCGGGAGCTGGGCTCTACGACGGGTACGTGGCCGTCCTTCAGGCCGAACACCCGCATATCGGCGCCCGGTTGATTACGGTGGACGCCTTTTCCGCGGAGGTGCTGGAGGAGCTCGGTGCCACCGAGGACCGGGTCGCCCTGCGGGGCGGCGAGCGCCTCGTCGGGCAGCGTGTCCGCAGCGGTACACCGGCCGCTCCCCCGCCGCACCGCACCAGCGCGGGCCCGCAGCCCTACCGGCTGGGCGTCTCCCGGGCGGGCAGCCTTGATTCGCTGTGTGCCCTGCCGCTGGACCCGGCACCACCCGCGGAGGGGCAGGTGACGGTGGACGTGGCCGCCGCCTCGCTCAACTTCATCGATGTGATGAAGGCGCTGGGGGTGTATCCGGACACCTCGCCGGACCGCGATGTGCTGGGCCTGGAATGCGCGGGCACCGTGGCGGCCGTGGGGCCCGGGGTCACGGGTCTCGCCGTGGGCGACCAAGTGGTGGCGTGCGGCTTCGGGGCGCTCGCCTCGCAGATCACGGTGGACGCGCGCCAGGTGCTGCCGGTGCCCGCCGGGCTGAGCCTGCCGGAGGCGGCAGCGCTGCCCATGGTGATGGTCACCGCCTGGTACTCACTCGTCCACCTGGCACGGGTGGAGCCCGGCGAGACGGTGCTCGTCCACTCCGCGACCGGCGGTCTCGGCCTGGCGGCCCTGCAGATAGCCCGGCGGGCCGGGGCCGAGGTCCTCGCCACCGCGGGCACCCCGGAGAAGCGGCGGCATCTGCGCGCGCTCGGGGTACGGCACGTCTTCGACTCACGAGGTCTGGACTGGGCCGAGGGCGTGCGCGAGGCGACCGGAGGGCGCGGCGTGGACGTCGTACTCAACTCACTGTCGGGCGCGGCCATCCCGCTCGGCCTGGAGATACTGGCCGAGGACGGCCGCTTCGTCGAGGTCGGCAAGCGGGACATCCACGACGGCACCTCCGTCGAGCTCGGCGCGTTCAAGAAGTCGGTCTCCGTGAGCGCCGTGGACATCGCCGGCCTGCTGCGGCGACGCCCCGAGCGATTCACCCGGGCGCTCGGCACGGTGTGGGAGCTTCTGCGGGCCGGGGAGCTGGAACCGCTTCCCGTGCGGACGTCACCGTTCGCCGAGGCCCCGGCGGCCTTCCGCACGATGTCGCGGGGCGAACACATCGGGAAGCTCGTGCTCACCGACCCGTCGAACGGCACCGCTGTGACACCCGAGCCACTGCCCGGCGGGCGCTTCCGCGAGCGCGGCACGTATCTCATCACCGGTGGGCTCGGTGCGCTCGGCATGTCGCTGGCCGAGTTCCTGGCCGCGTCCGGCGCGGGCGCGATCGCGCTGCTCGGCCGGTCGGAGCCGGGTGAGCCCGAGCGGATCGAGGCGCTGCGCGCGACCGGCACCCAGGTCGAGGTGTGGTCCGCGGACGTGACGGACCGGCAGCGGATGAGCACCGTGCTGGCGCGGATCCGGGAGACGATGCCGCCACTGCGGGGGGTCTTCCACGCGGCGGGCGTCCTGGACGACGCCACCGTGGAGCGGCTCGATCCCGCGGGCACCGACCGGGTGCTGCGTCCCAAGACGGACGGCTCCCGGGTGCTGCACGAACTGACCGCCGCCGACGGGCTGGATCTGTTCGTGCTGTTCTCCTCGGCGGCGGCCTTCGTCGGCACCGCGGGCCAGGCCTCCTACGCCGCGGCCAACAGCGGACTGGACACGCTCGCGCAGGAGCGCCGCCGGGCCGGGCTGCCCGCCCTGAGCGTGCAGTGGGGGCCGGTGGCCGGCATCGGCCTCGCGGCCCTCGACGCGGCACGCGGCGGCCGGCTCGCGGACCGGGGCATGGGCAGCGTGACCGCCGAGGAGTGCTGGCGGGCGCTGCGCCGGTTCATCGAGGCGGACGAGGACGTGGTCGCCTACGTGGCGCTCGACGTGCAGCGCTGGCTGGAGACCTATCCGGCCGCCGCGGCGCTGGCGAGCTGGCGGCAACTGGCGCAGACGGACGGGCCGGCCGCCGAGACCGGGCTGTGGAACGTGCCCGCGGAGCACCGGCGCGAGCTGGTGGAGGAGCTGGTGCGCACCGAGGCCTCGCAGGTGCTCCGCCTCTCCTCAGACCGGCTGGTCCGGGACGTACCGCTGAGGTCGCTCGGCATGGACTCGCTGATGTCGCTGGAGCTGCGGAACCGGCTGGAGGCCGCGCTGGGCCTCCGGTTGAGCCCGACGCTGCTGTGGAAGTACGGCAGCCTCGCCCGCCTCGGCGCGGCGCTGTCGGAGCTGATCGAGGAGGCGGATCCGCAGGCGGCGGAAGCCGCCCCCGCCGGTCCCGCACCGGCCTGAGCCGATACCCGCCTGGCCCGCCGGTGCGGCCCCTCCGGGGGTTCCGCGTCGGCGGGCCAGGACGCGTTGTGCGGGAGCGGCCCGGCCCACGGGTGTGCGCGCGGACGGGGGGCCGGGGCGGCGGCGTGACTCAGGCCGTGGGGAGCGGGCGGATGGAATGGACACGCCGCTCCCAGGGGTACCCCGGGAGCGAGACCACCGCGCGCCCGGTGCCTGCGGCCTCTTCCGGCAGCGGGTCCTGCGGGGTGAGCCGCTGGATCCGGCCGTCGTCCACGCCCGCGGCCAGCGCCTTCAGTACCTCGCGGGCCTCCCGCACTCCGTCCGCCTTGATCCACGCGGTGTGCCGCAGACGGGTACGGCCGTGGGCAGCGGTGTGCGCGAACTCCTCGTAGCCGACGTCCGGGAGCCGGTCCGCGTAGCGGGACGCCAGGGTGAGCAGGGCCGATTCCGTGTGCGCGGACACCGGAAAGCCGCTTGCCGGCGCGGGACGCACGGTGCGCCCGTGCGGGATGTTCTCGTACGGGGAGAGCACGGCATGGGCGTTGGTCCCGCTCATGCCGAACGAGCTGACGCCCGCGCACCGGCCTGCGGACGGATCCCAGTTCACCGCCTCGCGGGGCACCGTCAGCCCGTCGCCCAGCTCGATCCTCGGGTTCAGCGTCTCGAACCGTGCCTGCGGCGGGATCCGGCGGTGGTGCAGGCACAGCAGCGCCTTGAGGAGCCCCAACACGCCCGCTGCCGCCTCGGTGTGCCCGAGGTTGGCCTTCACCGAACCGACGTGCCAGGTGCGGCCGGTGGTGCCCAGCGCCATCCGGGCGGCCTCCAGCTCGATGGGGTCGCCCAGCGGGGTCCCTGTGCCGTGCGCCTCCAGGTAGCCGATGTCGGAGGCGGAGAGTCCGGCTGTCTTCAGCACGGACTCGATGAGCCGGGCCTGCGCCAGCATGTTGGGCGCGGTGAAGCCCGTGGAGCCGCCGTCGTGGTTGACGCCGGTGCCCTCGATCACTCCGAGGATCCGGTCACCGTCCCGCTCGGCGTCGGCCAGCCGCTTCAGCACGAGAAGCCCGCACCCCTCGCCCCGTACGAACCCGTTGGCCTGCGCGTCGAACGGGCGGCAGCGGCCGTCCGGGGAGAGCGCCGATGTGCGCTGGATCTCCGCTGTCGAGCGCGGTGAGAGCACCAGGTTCACACCCCCGGCGGCGGCCACGTCGCAGTCGCCCGCGGCCAGCGCGCGGCATGCTTGGTGCACGGCGACCAGCGAGGAGGAGCAGGCGGTGTCGATGGCCAGAACCGGACCCTGGAGGCCGAGCGTGTGGGCGATCCGGCCGGCCGAGAAGCAGTGTCCGTTGCCGATCAGCCAGGAGGGGCTGGGGTCGTCCGCCGCCCAAGTCCGGTAGTCCTGGCCGGTGATGCCGACGAAAACGCCCGCCCGCTCGGCGACCGCGGCCGGCGGTATGGCCGCGTCCTCGAACGCCTCCCACGCGACCTCCAGCAGCAGCCGGTGCTGCGGGTCCAGATTGCGTGCCTCCCGGGGGGAGACACCGAAGAAGTCCGCGTCGAAACCGAGGACGTCATCCAGATAGCCGCCTCGGGTCTGCAGCCCGTCCCAGTCCCCGGCGGGCCGTCGCTGGGCGGGGAGTTCGCCGGTCAGGTCGCGGCCCTCCGACACGGCCTGCCAGTACGTCTCGCGGTCGGTGATGCCGCCGGGTGCCCGCAGACCCGCGCCGACGACGGCCACCCGCCGCGTGCCGTGCGCGGCTTCCAGTTGGGCGCGGAGCGAGCGGATCGTCTCCATGGCCCGGCGCAGCGGAGCGGCGGCGTTCGCGGAGGCGTCCTCGGAAGCGTTCTTAACGGTGGGCGACATCGGGGGATGACCTTTCCGTGTGGTCGTGCTCGGTCGTACTCGGCGGCGTACGGGCCAGGCGCAGGCGGGCCCCCGCCGCGTGGACGGCCACGGCGGCGAGATGACCTCGGGGGGCCGGCACGTCGTACACCGTCCAGTCGGCTGCGGGGCCGAGCTCCGGGGGGAGCCGCGCGATCCGGACCGGAGTTCCCCCGTGGGCCCGGGCGGCGTACGGGCCGAGCGCCGTGCCGACCTGGTCCAGGAGCGCGGGCACCCCGCTCCCCCACGCCTTGAGCACGGCCTCCTTGCGCGTCCACAGCCGGCAGAAGCCCTCCGGCCCCGTGCGCTCCGGACGTCGTCGCCACTGCGCGAACTCGTCGGCGGACAGGCATCCGTGTGCCAGCGCCTCCAAATGCGTGCGCTCCCGCACCCGCTCCACGTCCATGCCGACCGGGGCGGCTTCCGAGAGGGCGAGCCCGGCGACGCCGTCGGAGTGGCTGTAGCTGAGGTGGACGATACGTCCGCCGGTGACGACGAACGGCTTGCCCTCGTCGTCCCGTTCCCAGCGCAGCGCCTCGCCCGGGACGGCGAGCCGTCGGGCGACCACCGCACGGACCCAGCGCCGGGTGGCGTCACGCACCCGGCGCTTGGTCTCCTGCGGCATCCGGCCGGGCGGGTCGGCGCAGACGCGGGTGAACCACACCCGCGCCTCGGGCCCGTGCCGGCCGTCACCGGCCGACGAACTCAGGGGACCCTCCCGCGAGCAGGGCGCCGATGCCGGTCCGCAGGTCCGCGGAGACCGCTCCGGCCGCGAACATCCCGCTCTCCTCCGCCAGATGCTCCTCAAGCGAGGAATCCAGACTGGAGTCGAGCAGCCGCTTCGCGCTACGGATGCTGTGCGGGGCGGCGTCCGCCAGCACCTCGAGCCGGCGCAGCGCGGTGTCCAGCAGTTCGCCGGGCTCGGTGACCGCGGACACCAGGCCCATGTCGAGGGCAGCGCGGGGCCGGATCATCGGCTGTTCCAGAAGGAGTTCGAGGGCGCGCGCGTAGCCCACGATCCGTGGCAGGAACCAGGCCATCCCACCGTCCGTCGAGGCACCGATCGCCCCGTAGGCGAAGTGGAACACGGCCTTGCGGGAGACGATCCGCAGGTCGCAGGCGAGGGCCAGGGACATCCCGGCGCCCGCCGCCTGCCCGTTGACCGCGCCGATCACGGGGCACGGGAGCGCTCGGAGATTCCGTACGGCGGCGGAGAGCAGTCCGGTCAGCTCGTCACTGTAGGCCGCCGAGTCGACCGACGGATCCTCCAGCCGCTCCCGCATCTCGAGGAGGTCACCGCCGCGGCAGAAGTCCTTTCCGGCCCCGGTGAGCAGTACTCCGCACAACTCCGGTGTGCGCACCAGCCTTTCGGTCACCTCGCGCAGCTCGGTGAGCATCGCGTGGTCCAACGCGTTGCCCGCGTCTGGCCGGTTGAGCGTGACCACCGCGACGGCTCCCCGGGTCTCCAGCAGCACCAAGTCGGCCATCAGCGTCCTCCGGACCGGGTGCCCAGCCGGGCCAGCAGCGCGTCGGTGCGCTCGTAGGCGGCCCGGAAGCAGGCCTCGATGGAGGCGCCTCGCAGATAGTCGCCGGTCAGGGCGAGGGCCTCGAAGGGCTTCAGCTCCTGGTCGATCCGCGCGATGGTGGAGCTGTGGTACCGGCTGTAGCCGACGTACGCGTGCTCCCATCGCTTGGTCACCGCGCGGACCCGGTTGATGCCGTCGAGGTCCACGTGCTGCGCGAGCTGCTTCTCGGCGAGGTCCAGGAGCTCGTCGTCCTCCCGGTGGGCCGCTCGGTAGGCACGCCCGCTGAAGGTGTACCGGATGATGTGGCGGTCGTTGATCCCGTACGCGCCGGCGTTGCTCAGCGGGCTGTCGGCGGGCTGGACGACCGCCCGCACTTGCTCGCCGAAGACGGGCCGGTCGTACTCCGCGAGGATGACCGCCGCCGGGAAGTAGCTGATGCCGCCGAGCTCGGCGGCCAGCCGGGCGGACAGCGGTTCCAGCAGCGCCGCGGCGGCAGGCCCGGGCAGCGCCACCACGACGGCGTCGTGGCCGGTGCGCACCGACTCCCCGCCGCGCTCGCGGGCGACCACGCCGGTCACCCGCCCGCCGTCCACGGTCAGTCCGGTCACCCGGGTCCCGCTCCGCACCGTGATCTGCTTGGCGAGTCCCGCGAACAGCTCGTCGAAGCCGGCGCTCAGCTGCTCGAAGGTGTCCAGCACCATCCCCAGGTGCGTACCGAAGCACTCCAGGTGCACCTCGTCGGCCTCGGCGCCGTTCATCCGGACTGTCAGCGAGCGGACCAGCTTCTCCTGGATGCCCCTGCCGAAGTACTCGGACAGCGGCGGGTCGCCGGCCTTCCGGGCGATCCGCACCATGTCCGGGCCGCCGCAGAAGCTGTTCTCCCGGCGGCTGCGGATGGCTCGCACGAGCCGCAGCATGCGGTAGACGTCCCTGGCGGGCAGCTTGCGCAGCAGGTGGAAGATGCTGGAGAAACGGCGGGTGCTGTCGATCGTGCGCAGCTTGCCGCCCTCGCTGCGGGCGGAGTTGATGCCGAAGAACTCGAAGTCGCCGCAGCCCAGCGCATCGGTGAAGGCACGGAAGTTCGCGTACTTGCGGCCGATGTTCTTGCCGCCCGCGGTGAGTGTGCGCGGGCCGACGGGTACCCCGGCCGAACGCCCGCCCAGCTCCTCCTGCTCGTCGTAGAGAGTGACCGACGCGCCCGCGCAGTGCAGACGCCATGCCGCGGCGATGCCGGACCAACCACCTCCGACCACGGCTATGTCGGGGCCGTCGCCCTTTCGCTCGTCGCCCAGCTCCGCGCCGGGCGCCGGTGTAGCGCCAGCGGTCACCTCAGTCTCCTCCTCTGTCGGGGCGGCCGTCATCGGCCGGGTCCTGTTGCGTGCCCTGCTGGGCAGTGCCGTCCTGCCGCGGGGTGAGCGTGCCGGAGATCCAGTCGGCGATGTACGCGCTCATGCCGTCGCTGTGCTTGACCCAGCGGAAGTGGTCCACCCGGCGACCGCCGGCGAGGGCGGCGGTGTAGCGCCACCGGCTCACCGGGGCGGCCGGGACCTTCCGCAGCAGGTGGTCCGTCGCAGCCGGCGGCGCCAGAATGTCGTTGTCCACATCGACCGCGAGGACGGGGAGCTTCATCCGCGCGAGCGCCACCTCGTAGTCGGTGTCGCTGCCCGGCAGTGTGTAACGGCCGGTGCGGCCCTGCCGGGCCCAGTCCCGCATCACCCCGGTGGCCTGGGTGCCACCGAAGCCGAGCCGTTCCCCGGGCCAGTAGCCCAGCACCGTGGCGAGCGCCGCGAACAGCTGGCTGCCGACCAGGTTGCGGAGCCCGCGCACCGGGCCGAACCCCCGCCACCAGACGGACCCGGCCGCCGTAAGCACGACGGCGTGCACCCCGGTGAGCCCCGTCGCGCTGAGCAGCGCGAGCTGGCCGCCGAGGCTGTGCCCGACGAGCACCACCGGCGAACACGGGAACTCCGCGGAGACCGCCCGGACGACAGCGGGGAGGTCGTCCTCGACCGTCTCCCGGTACCCGTACGCCACTCCGCGGCGCGCCACCGGGGTGCTGTCGCCCTGGCCACGCAGGTCCGTGACGGCCACGTGCAGGCCGGCCCGGTGCAGACGGCGGGCGAAGGGGGCGTAGAACCGTGCCCGTGCCCCCATCGCGGGGACCACGAGCGCCACCGGGGCGTCCGGCCGCTCCGCATGCAAAAGACGGACCAAGAATTCGGCGCCGCCCGACGACCGTACCCGTACGGACTCCTCGGCCGCCCACTCCTGCTCCGGGCCCGCCGCCGGTCCCGCACCGTCCCCCCGCGCGTTCTCCGGGATCGCCCCGTCCGGTGCGGTGTGTCGCTCCTGATCCGTCATGTCCGTGCTCGTCCTCTCATCGATGCCGACGCCGTGCCCCGGGGAACCCGGGGCCCCTCCGTGGCCGGTGGGGAAGGAGCGGGCGTCCGTGGTCCGCTGTCACTTCATCAGCTTGGGGTACAGCACGTCGTTCTCCTTGATGAAAACCGTCTCCTCGTTGACCTGGAAGCGGTCCTCCCGGTCGAAGTTCTCCTTCGTTTCGGTCAGATGCTCGATGAGGACCTCGCCCTGGGTGTTGAGGGCGTGCCGCAGATAGTCGGTCTGCAGGTTTCCGTGCCAGATCACGCCCAGCTTCGTGACGCTGAACTTGTCGCCCTCGTCCTCGATCACGTTCCGGTCGAGGTGGCCGTCGATGACGTTGAGGACCCGCTCGTCACCTCCGGCTCGACCTTCTCGCCGAAGTCGGCCAGGTAACTCTTGTCCAGCTGCTTGAAGCGGGGGAACATCACCATGACCCGGTCCAGCACCCCGTCGTACCCGATGGACTGGAGGGTCTCCGTCGAGGCACCGTGCTCGTCGACGTTCTTCTGCCAGTCGTCGACCTTCTCCGGGTTGACCGAGACCATGTCCCTCAGGTTGCCGCGCGCGGCGCAGCCGATGCCGATGATGTCCTGGCGGGCGCAGTGCGCCGTCTGGTACTGCGACGGCTCCGGGTGCTTCGACCAGGTTTCGGCGATGGTGTTGTGGTAACCCTTCTCCGTGAGGAAGTCGTACAGGTGCTCACGCATGGAGAGCAACTGCCAGGGGCTTCCGGGCTGCGCGACACGACCGTCCAGGATCATCTTGTGGAGCGGCCGGTACGGCAGGTAGATGGTGGTGAAGAGGTCGATCTCGCTCGGATCGTAGCAGCGGACCAGCTCCGCCAGTTCGTCCTGGAAGCCGACCAGGGACTGCCCGGGGAGGTCATACATCATGTCGACACAGGTGTCGGCTTCGAAGCCGATGCTGCGCATGCGGTCGAAGACCGCGTCGACGTCCTCGCGGGTGTCGTGCCGGCCGATCTTCTTGTGGATCACCGGGTCGAGGGTCTCGACGCCGAAGGTGATCCGGTCCCAGCCGTGGTCCTTGAGGACGTCCAGCAGCCCCGGCCTGCGCAGGGTGCGCGGCTCGCCGGTGAAGCTCTTCTCGATCGAGTCGTAGTTCGGCACGACCTTGCTCAGGTGCTCGCTCAGTCGCTCCACCGCGGAGGTGGGCAGCGTGGAGGGGCTGCCGCCGCCGATGTAGATGCCGGTGAACGTGCGCTCCTGTACGTACGGCTGGCGCATGTACCAGTCGATTTCCTTGATCAAGTAATCCGTGTACGTCTCAAGCCGCTCCGAGTCCTGCTTCGGATAGTGGAACCGGTTGAAATTGCAGTAATGGCAGAACGACTTGCAGTACGGGACGTGGATATACATCATGATCTCGTCATTGATGTTCCCGCCCGGGTTCTGCAGGCTGTGGATGTTCTCGATGACCTTCTCGCGCGGGACCTGGTGCCAGTCCATCGTCGCGAAGAGCGGCATGATGTAGTGCGACGCCGTTATCACGCCGTCGAACGGCACGGGCTGCGAAGGGTTCTCGCCCAGGTAGTACGGCTCGGTCGGCCTGGTCTTCGACACTGCTGCTCCCTCGGATCGGTGCGTGTGTTGCGGTCAGTCAGCTGTTCCGGTGGCCGGTCCGTTGCCGGTGACCAGCGTGATTCCTCCCTCTGCGATCACATCGTCGCCCTGTACCAACTGGACCGCGACGGTCCCGGCACCGTCCGGCACGGCCGTGCACGTCACCGGGGCGCCGAGTTCGGCGAACTGGTGGAAGTTCACGGTGCAGTCGACGGCGCTCAGCGAGCGGGCGGGAACGCCGTCCCGCCGCGCCAGGGCCGCCAGTGCGCTCTGCCGCGCCCCTTCCAGCAGGAGCATGGCGGGCAGATGGTCCAGTTCGTGGTCGAAGAAGACGGGGTCGTCGAGGTCCACCACGAGGTCCGCCGTGATGCCCTCGTTCTCCTCGCGCAGGCCGCCGACGACCACGTTGCGCGGGTCGTTGCGGCCGACCTCCTCCGGCGTGGCGCGTGGCTCGCCCGTACGGCGGTGCGCGGGGGCGCCGGCCGACGGCACGGCGCCGTCCTCGCGCAGCGCGCGGTAGGTGTCCCCCTTGAGCATCATCAGCGTCCCGCTGAAGTCGGCAGCGGGGACGCCGCCGATGTGCAGGATCGTGGAGCTCAGCAGATGGCGGGGGGTGCCGTCGGGCCACCGCTTCGCCCGCTTCACCACGAATTCGGCCAGCACCGTGGTGGCGGCACGGGTGACCGCGACCGCAGCCCGGTCCAGCACCTCCACTCGCATGGTGCCGATGACGAACGGCCGGTCGAGGGGGACGCCCATCAGCCGGTGAACCATCGCCTCGGAGGCCTGCCGGGCCACCTCACCGAGCAGGAGGACGTCGTAGCCGGCATCGTGCGAGTCGTTGTAGAGCCGGTGCGTACGCGGCAGTTGCGCGAGCGCGAAGAAACGGCCGTCGATCTCCCGTACGTCGGTGACCAGCACCTGCTCCACGGCGTGCTTGTGCACCCATCCGCAGGGCACCGTCCGCTCGGCCGAGAGCCGCGCTTCCGCGGCTTCGAGCCCGGTCGCGGGCGCAGTGGGCCCGGGCCGGCGTGTCTGTGTCACGTGGAACTCCATCGTCGATCGAGGGACCGTACCGGTCAGGCGCGCAGCACCAAGGCCGCGTTGTGGCCGCCGAAGCCGAAGGAGGTGGAGATCCCCACCACCGGGCCGTCGGCCCCGTCCCCGAGAGGGCAAGCGCGGGAGAGGTGACGGAGGCCGTCGAGCCGGGGGTCGGGGTCGTGCAGCCCGGCGGTCGGAGGCGCGAGGCGGTGGCGCAGCGCCTGCAGCGTGGCGATCGCCTCGACCGCGCCCGCCGCACCCAGCAGATGGCCGACCGCCGACTTGGTGGACGAGATCGGCACGTCCGCCAGGCACCCGCCCAGAGCCTGCGCCAGCGCGGAGGCCTCGGCCAAGTCGTTGAGTTCGGTGCCAGTGCCGTGCGCGTTGATGTACGTGACCTCGTCCTCGGGAGTGCCGGCGTCCTCCAGGGCGCGTCGCACGGCCTGTGCGGCCGCGGCCCCGGTGGGTTCGGGCGCGGTGAGGTGGTGGGCGTCGGTGGTGGAGCCGTATCCGCTGATCTCGGCGAGCACCTCCGCTCCGCGCCCGGCGGCGGCGTCGCCGTCCTCGAGGACAAGGACACCGGCTCCCTCACCCATCAGGAAGCCGTCGCGGTCGCGGGAGAACGGCACGGAGGTGCCGGTCGGCGAGAGTGCTCCGGCGTTCAGGAAGGCCGCCCGTATGAAGTCGGTGAGCCCCGCCTCGGCGCCCCCCACGACGACGGCGTCGGCCTCACCGTTGCGGATGAGGCGCACTCCGGCGCCGATCGCCTGCGTACCGCCGGCGCACGCCGACATCACGCTGTAGGTCTCGCCCCTGAGACCGAACCTGATCGCGAGCTGGGCGGGTACGGAATTGGCCATCATCATCGGGATGGTGAGAGCGGAGACGTCCTGCGCACCCTCGATACGCAACACGTCCAGCTGCTGCTCGAGGCTTTCTAGACCGCCGATCCCGGTGCCGATGATGCAGCCGACACGCTCTGCCCGATACGGCGGGGTGTCGCCCCATCCGGCCTGGCTCACGGCCTCCTGGCCTGCCACCACGGCTAGTTGGCAGCACCGGTCCATACGGCGCCGTTCCCGGCGCGTCAGCGTCTCCTCGGGTACGAAGTCACGGCAGCGGCCCTCGCCACCCTCGATGCCCGACTCCCCGGCGACGGCGCGGTCGTGCAGCAGCGCCGCGCCGGTACCCAGCGCGGTAACCGCACCGACACCGGTGACCACCACCCGCCGTCGGGTCACTGCAGGCCTGCGGTGGCACAGATGACGTCGACGGCCTCACCCACGGTCTTGACACCGTCGAAATCCTTGGGACGCAGCCTTATCTGAAATTCCTTGTTCGCCGACTGGCCGAGATCGACCATGTCGAGGGAATCGATTTCCAGATTCTCGAAGGTGGCGCTCAGGTTGATGAGATCCCTCTCGGCCCCACAGTCCACCAGGGTTTCGACAACGAATTCCTCGACCAAATCACGCGTGGCCTGTGTAGGCACATCATTCTCCTGCTCACGAGGGCAACGGTCCGCACCATGGAAACAGGTGCAGCTAAAGGACCGACTACGTCTCGCTAAAGCGCGGAGCGGATCTTCGACGGTTTGTACGACGGGTCGAAACGGGCTGGACAGGGACCAGGAGGCACGGCAGGTACATCCCAGCTCCCGGCGTCCACCTGCCAGTTCGGCATGCGGGAGAAGCGGGCGTTCACACGGCCGTGACCCCGCGTTCCCCTGTGCGACGGTGTACGCCCGGACCTGAAGCCCTGTCGCAGCCCGTCCGCCACCGCAGCCGGAGGGCGATCACAGCAGACTCGCTCACAACCGGAGCGGGTCAAAGGCCTCGGGGGCGCGGTCGGAGTCCCCGGCCATCGGGCAGGACGGTCCGGGCGATGCGGTCGGCGTGGGTGCGGACGGCTCGGGGAGATCCAGCGTGCCGCCGGAGATCACCCACTGTGGTTGGAGGCCGTCACTGACGGCGATGCACTCGCGGGCCACCGCCTGACAGCCGGTCCCCTCCCGCAGCGTGCCACCGTCCATGGCGTTGTGCGGTTGCCGAGCGAGTTCGTCGACGGCGCGCCTGTAGCGCTCGGCGAAGGGCCGTCCCAGGATGTCGTACAACCACTACAGCAAGGGCGCCGTCGTCTCCTTCCTCCACCAGTACGTCGCAGGCCTCCAGCCACCCCGGGCCCCGGGCGCGGCCGAGGCGGGATACCGCCGCTTCATCATCGCCCCACGGCCGGGCGCCGGCCTCACCTGGGCATCGGCCCGCCGCATCTCACCGCACGGCCTCATCGCGTGCGATTGGCGGCACCGCGGCAACGAGTTCACACCGACCATGGAGGTCCTGCCGGGCACCCAATCCGAGATCCGCCTCCCGGTATCCGGTCCCATGACGGCGGGCCTGGGCGCCCATACGTACACCGTCGCCCTGCCGCCGCCGGAGGGATGAGCCGTCCCCGGCCGCCCCGACCGGCGCGGCTCGCGAAAGTACGCCGCGTGGTGGGGAGTTGGTCGATTCCCTTCGGTGGCAGCCCTTCGAGCGTGACAGCATTCACGCGCGTCTCTACAGTGACCTTCCCACGTCTCACGCGTTCTCGAAAATGCCCGACGCCGACCACCCGGTGGCGCCTCGGGTCGGCGGACCTGCGCTGAAGTCTCCGAGCACAGCCGGACTGGTGGTGTCGGAGGAAGACAAAGGAAAAGTCCTGTTCATCAAGCCAGGGCGGAGGGCCCGTGCCGGGTGGGTGATGACATCAGCCTCAGCCCATCCGGCAGCGGCAACCAGGCCGTCGTCTGCCCAGGTACAGCGCACTCAGGCTCACCGCGCGATCCACCAATGGGCCGGCTCCCTACCGGGGCCTGACAGATCGCGTGGGAGCGGGGAGGATCAGGTGCCATGAGCACCGCAGGGATATCTGAGCATCCGCCGATCTACGACCGGCTGGTCCGGGAACGTGGCGACGTGCTGGCCGAGACGAGGAAGGCGGCCGAACAAGCGCAAGCCCAAGCACAGCGGGCACTGGACTGGAGCGGGTTGGGGCGTGCGCAGGAGAGGAAGGAGCGCGCCTTCTCCGCTTTCGGCTGAGAACCCGCCGAGGACCTCGACGGCGAAGATCTCTCATCGCGAGCGGACCCTGGTGGCGAAGAAGGCGGCGGGGCCCCGGTGACGTTCGCGGGTTCCGGGCGGGCGGGTGTCCGGGCGAGGCCGTCACGCTCCCCGCCCGGACACTCTGACGCTACGCGTCGGCGGCCACGGGCCGGGCGGCGGCGAGGACTTCGCGGAGGTCGGCGGGCAGCTGGGGATGCTCGGTCCAGGTCACTGCGATGTTCGCGAGGCTGCGCCAGGTCACGCGTGCGGCCCTGGGGTCGGCGGCTGGCTCACCAAGGACAATCGCGCTGACGATCAGCTCCATCATCAGACAGTCGTACTCGTCGCCCATGCTCCGATAGCGCTCCCCATTGTCCCGTTCGAGATGGTCGACGAGGTGCTGGCGCAGACCGGTGCGGTCAGCATCACCATGGTCACGGACAGCCCTTGACACCCCAGCCACCGCCCTAACTGAACGGCGTTGAGTCTAGGGGAGTTGACGCATTCGGGCAGCTGGGGGCAGGTGCCGCAGTCGGCCGGAGAGAACCGGACCCGGACCTCCGGCAGGCCCTCCTTGGAGGGGTGCTCGGCCCATTGCGTGCTGACAGCGCCATTCGGGCAGGTCACGTACTGGTTGTCCCAGTCGATGGTGAAGGCGTTCTGGCCGAAGGCGGCATCCCCGCGGGCATGGGGGACAGTCACCGCCTTCAGCGGTCCGTGCAGACCGATGCTGTGGTCGCGGCGGGCGGCGGACAGGGCACCGGCATTGGCATAACCGGCAAGGCCACCCTGCCGGCGAGAAGCCTCACCGGTCATGGTCTGGACGCCGGCGCAAACGGGCTCGTTCCTCGACTTCGTCGCCGAGGACCGGCTGTACGCGATGTGGCACCTGATCGCGTTCCGTGGTCTGCGCCGAGGCGAGGCGTGTGGCAACCGTGGTCGGAGACCAACCTCGACACCCATTCCCTCACCGTCTCCTCCCAGCTCGTACAGGACGGGTGGGATGTCGAGACGTCCGAGCCGAAGACGGACAGCGGATTCCGCGTGGTCGCGCTCGACGACGACACCGTCGGGGTCCTGAAGCGACACCGCGAACGCCAGGGCGCGGCCCGTGAGGAGTGGGGATCGGCTTGGGTGGAGACGGACATGGTCTTCACCCAGGAGGACGGCTCCTGGCTTCACCCCGGCAAGGTGACCGACCTCTTCGAACGGCTCGTGGCCGCATCGGGTCTTCCTCCGGTCCGTCTGCATGATCTGCGCCACGGAGCGGCGACGTTGATGCTCGCCGGCGTCGACGTGAAGGTCGTCTCTGACACCCTCGGGCACAGCGACACCCGGATCACGCGGGACATCTCCCAGAGCGTCCTGCCCCAAGTAGGCAAGACCGCCGCCGAGGCCACCGCCAAACTGGTCCCGCTTCAGCGGAAGACCGAGGCGGAGGAGGCCCGCAAGGTGGCCAAGAAGGCGGCGGCCAAGGCGAAAGCCGCGGCCAGGGCCAAGAAGAAGGGCAAGCGGAAGAAGCCCAAGAAGTAGGGCACCGGGCCGCTCACGCATCGCTCACGCAAGCAAATCCACGACGCTTCGGCCGTGTGACGCATCATGCCCCGAGCAACAGAAAACCCCAGGTCACGGGCTAGGTGACCTGGGGTTTCTCTGAGCCGCCTTCGGGATTCGAACCCGAGACCTACGCATTACGAGCCCGCTAGGGATCATGACGCCCTGTACCGCGCGATCGTGTCAGATCCCGTTTTCCCAGATCAGAGCACCTATGGCGGTCCCGCTGCTCGCGTCCCATCCTGCACTGTCCAAAGGCGTCCGCGCTCCCCTTGCGCTCCCCTGGTCGCCTTCAGCGAGGCTACAACCCCGGACAGCAATCCGATGACCAGCGCTGAGCGCCTCTTGTCGGCATCCGACACAATCAACAGGCGAGGGGAAGCGCCTCGTAGGACCACATTTGAGGATGTCTGATGGCAGACGGCAAGCTCGTACGAGACCTGATTCCCCAGATCATCCGCGAGAGCGGTGCGGAGCCGATGGTCTACGTCGCCGGCCCGGAAGAGTACCGGGAGCGGCTGCGCCACAAGCTCAGCGAGGAGGTAGCCGAGTTCCTCACCGCGGCCGACTCTGCTGCTGCCGAGGAGCTGGCAGACATCCTCGAAGTGGTTCACGCACTTGCCCTCGACCTGGGCATGACGCCGAGCCGCTTGGAAGAACGGCGAGCACAGAAGGCTGCGTCGAGGGGTGGTTTCGCTGGCAGAGTCGTGTGGACCGGCAATGCCTGAGCTGCCTGTGGGTTCTGGAGTCGCAGACAGCATGTCGGTTCCGCGAGGAGCCGCTGGACAGCCGCCCGCTCCCCGCACAGCGGCGAGCGGGCTGATGCGGCTACAGCGTAAGGTTCGGTGCTGCCGTATGTAGATTCGCCGGTCGAATCCCAGGAAACGTTCATGTCAGAGCAGCTCTGGAGTAGCCAACGCCACCGGACGGCCATCGGCCGTGTCGGTTTGTCCGTCCCGGCGCGTCGGGCCGTGGTCGACCTTCAACTCGAACCGAGGATGCGGGTCCTGGACTACGGTTGCGGCCGCGGTGGCGACGTACGCGGTCTTCAGAACATCGGGCTCGACGTTTCCGGCTGGGACCCCGTTCACCACCCGGACGGTGATCTCAAACCCGCGGACATCGTGCTCCTCACCTACGTCCTCAACGTGATCGAAGACCCCGCCGAACGACGACAGACCCTCCTGGACGCCTGGAACAACGCGAGGTCGGCGCTCGTGGTGTCCGCGAGGCTCCGTTGGGAGCGGAACCAGATCAGGGGCACCGAGTACGGCGATGGCATCCTGACCAGTCGCAATACGTTCCAGCACTTGTTCGCGGCGAGCGAGCTTCGGGACTACGTCCAGGAGATCACTGGCGTCCGCTGTCTCTCAGCTGCTCCGGGGATCGTGTACGCATTCAAGAGCGACGAAGCGCGACTCGGCTATCTTGCCCGGCAGATCACGCCCGAAGCCGGGTGGCTTGCTTCCCAGGACGTAGCATCGGCCATCGCAGCAGTCGTCGATCATCTCGAACACCGCGGCCGGCTACCGAACCTCGAAGAAATGCCGCAGCCGATCATCAGCCTTCTCGGCCACCTGCGGACAACCGAGCTCAGGCGACTCGCCGAGCAGTCCGCCGACCCACTGAAGGTCGAGGAGGGCGGGAAGCGCACCACCCTCGACACCCTTCTCTTCCTCGCCGTCGAACTCTTCCACGGGCGCGGACCCGCGAGCAGCCTGCCACTTCCCGCCCAACTGGATATCCGGGCCTTCTTCTCTTCCTACGCAGAAGCGTGCAAACGTGCGGATCGGCTTCTGTTCAAGCTCCGCGATGACGCGTACGTACGGCGCGCCATGACCGGGTCGGCTGCGGGCAAGTTCACGGCAACCGCGCTGTATGTGCACCGCCGGGCCGTCCATCGGCTCCCGACCGTGCTCCGCCTGTACGAGCAGTGCGCCAGCATCGCTGCTGGCCGGCCGGAAGAATGGTCCGTCCTGAAGCTTCGCCACCAGGGGCGCGGAGCCAGCTGGCTGGACTACCCCGCGTTCGATACCGACCCCCATCCTCGTTTGGCATCGTCGTACAGCGTTGACCTGCAAACCCTAAAGTCGTCTTTCATGTCTTACGCGGATTCGACGAACCGTCCTCTCCTCCACCGTAAGCATGAGTTCCTCGCGCCGGACGACCCCGACGTGCCGAAGTACCAACGTCTCACCGATGCCGAGGTAAGAGCCGGCCTCTACGAGGAGCCTCACCTCATTGGTAACGAGGAGGGCTGGGAGCGAGCGCTTGCCCGTTGCGGCCGTGCGTTGCGGGGACACCGGCTGGTCCGACGTTCCGACGGCTGAGGTGATGGCATAGGACCTGTCCGGCCGATCATGTGGGGCCGGATTGAGTGCCTCTTGCCGGGCGTCAACGCCAGCTTCATTCTGGTCAGCGAACTGGCAGTCAGTGTTTCGGGGGGGGAACGTGTCAACTGGTAGCGGCAGGGCGCAGCGCACGAAATGGGTACGGACGGCCTTGGCGTATGGCCTGCTCGGGCTCGGACTGTTAGGGCTGATCGTTTCCACGCCATTCGTACTGGCCGCTGTGGCTCCGGCGAGCACGGACTGGGGAAAGCTCAGTGACATCAGCCAGACGTACGGGGCCGTGTCCGTCGTGCTCTCAGCCATCGCTTTGGCCGGTGTGGCTCTCTCGCTCCTCTACCAGGTCCGGCAGACGCGCACGAGCAACGAGCAGGCAATCAGGGACAGCCATCTCCAGCTCGCGACGCTCGCGCTGAGCGACCCGAATCTGCTCCAGGCATGGTCACCGCCCGTAGCACCCGTGACCTTGAAGCGGCATCAGCAGCATCTGATCACGTCTCTCGCTCTCGGAGAGCTGTTGCAGCGCTTCCGTATCGGCCACCTGTCCGTCGAGAAGCTCGCGGTGAAACTCGACGGGCATTTCCGCGGGGAGATCGCTCGTGAACAGTGGGAACGCGAAGGGCCGGGGTGGCGCCGCACCATGGCGGCTGGTGATCGCCGTGACCGTGTGTTCGTTCGCCTGGTGGATGAGAGCTACCGGGCTGCTATGGCGGCGGGGCCGGCGTCCGCTCCTGTGGAGTTTCAAGATCGGCCGGACAGGTCCTAGCTGAGACCATGTCCCCTGTGCGCTCTCGACCCCAGATTCCCGCAGGGATCAAGAGGCCCGGCAGGGCCACACGTGGTGAACGGCCCTCGTTCCAGGACGGGTTGTCAGACCGGCGTGAGACGCTCCCACACATGGCATCCACACAGATCCCGGGCCCTTGCCTGCCCCCATACCGCGCCCGGTCAGCGATGGCGCTCCTCGACCCCCAAGAACACGCCTCCGAACTCGCAGACTGGGTGGAACGAATCCCTGCGTCGTCCGAGCCGGCCGAGCGCAAGGCGTGGGACAACGTCTACACCTGGCTCCGCCTGGCGAGCGGCCTCCGCGCTGTCACGTTCGACATGGCGTATGAAGACGGCGGCATGTGCGCAGCGGGCGATGACTTCGACTACGTCTGGTCGAACATGATGGGCGAGTGGCAGTTGCACCAGGTACGCCTCGGCTACACCCGGGCAGCGCTGGAAGCGCTCGTACGAGTCCTCCGTCCGGATCTTCCCACTCCCGGCCCGGCCATTGAAGCTGCAGAGCAGCGCCTCGCGCAGGGGGGCCAGGAGCCCCCGCTGCATGCCCCCGAGGTGACCCGGCACTTCCTGGACCACGCCATGGGAAGCTCCGAGCCCGCTTCGCTCGCCGCCGCGGTCACCCAGGCCATCGGCGTACACGAGCTGGCAGCTCACGGGTTCACTCATATTCCCCAGCCAGCACACGACGCCGATATGCAGGCGTTCCCCGCTGGCCACGACGAGATCTGTGCGGCCAAGGAGGCGACTTCCATCCTTCTCCTGGGCACTCAGGCTCTCCTCGCCTGGGCGGTGGAGGAGCAGCACATCGTTGCCCCCAACGAGGACAAGTTCTTGTACGAAGGGATGTGGGTCCCTGACGCTGCGGGAGGCAGCCGGTGGGTGGATCAGGAGATTGCCTACGGTGACTACCTCGCCGTGCTGCAGCTGGATCACGGGGATCCACCGGATCTGTAGCTGACAGGCGGAGAGGGGCGCCGCTTCCGAAGCAGACGGTCGATGCGTGGAAGGGCGGGGCTTGTCCGGCCCCGCCCTTCCACAGTGCTGCACTCCCTTACAGAAGTCAGGTCATGCACCAGCCGGAGTCGCAGCTTCCGTCTCCGGTGTCATCGGGGCCGCGCGCCTTGCCGGGGTCCGTGATGGCCTCGGCGAGAGGACGACCGTACCGGCTGAGGTAGACGGGATCCCGCCCGAGCGCGGCGCGGCGCTCGTTGATCGTTTCCTCCAGTTGCACCGACTTGATGAACAGCTCTGGTTCGTCCTGCCGCTGCTGCCGCCATGCTCCGACGGTACGAAAGGGGCAGAAAAAGCAGGAACTCTTGGGCGGGACGGGCAGCCCTGCTTCCTTGATGATGTGCTCGCAGTCTGTTCTGCGAAGCCGGAGGTCGAGGAGGGGATACTCGATCCGTTCGTGGGGTTCGCACCGCCGGCGGTTGGCCCGGTGGATTTCGTCGAGGGATATACCGATGCCCACCGTGGCAGGCTCGGCGGCCGTGGCGCCATGCTCACGAAGCCACCGGCCCACGACTCTGATCTTGAAGTCAGCAGTGCAGGAGCGGCGCCCCGGAGCCCCGTTAGCCATCCGGACCGGGATCGGGATCGATCGGGTGTCCGGCCTGTTCAGCCTCTGCATGAGGGTCTCAGAACTTCCGTCGCGCCGCACACGCTTCAGCTGTTGGAGGTCAATCCCGGCGCGAGTGGCGTACGGAACGGCGACCTCCTGGATGTAGGCCAAGGTCGCTGGGTGCTCGCTGTCGTCGCCGACGTTGGCGAACAGGCAGGTGGGATAGTCAATTTCTCCTTGGGCCGCGAGCACGAGGAGGGCGGTCGACTGGACCCCGCCCCCGTACGAGATGACCTTCATGCGCTCACCCCTCGAAGGCGGGCGCTCGCGTCGCGGTGCAGGCTGTCATCTGGCATGGGGTATCCCGTCAGTTGAGGAGGTCCGGCCGTGGGAGTTTCTATGGATGCCAACCACACAATCAACTGTTTATTCCACGCGAGACACGCCCATGCCCTGTTGCCACAGCGACGCAGCGCGCTGCTCGCCGTTGGGAGCGCTAAGGCTTCTGACGCTTGGGTCGGATGACGACCGAGAATCCCTGGGCAAAGACGGCGGCCAAGAACGCTTCGGCTTCATCGCCCTGGTCGCGTGTAAAGGTCCGAGGAACTGGCGGCGGGCTCGGCTGAGTACGCGCCTCCGGCGGCTTGCTCGTCCGCCCGCGTGGCTTCTGGGAGCCACGCTCTCTCGTACGAAGTCGCTCGACCTCTTCGTGTCGCACGGCACGGTCGCGTGCCCTTGCGTCAGCCAAGACGGTGTCCAATAGCCACAGCGGCGACCCGGACAGCACATAGTCGGCGTCCGCCAGCTGCTTGCGGTGACGCCAGCGGGAGACCGCTTGCTTATCTCGTCCGAGGACCTGAGCCACCTCCGTGATTCCGAGGATGACCGGCAGCGAAGCCTTCGGTTTGGCGCGGTAGCCGCCGGGAGTGCCGGCTTCGAACGCGGCCAACCGCTGCGCCGTGGCCTCCCGGCCACCAACACCATTGAGCTTGAGCACCGTGGTCAACAGCCAGTATGGGTTCCCGGAGACCAGCAGATCCGGGTCGGGCAGTGTGCCGTCGGCCCTCCACTTCTGAGAGGTCTGGCGTTCCACCCCGTACAGCGCGGCAATCTCGGCGTGTCCGAGGAGATACGGCTTGCGTACCGCCGTCATGCGCCGCACCTTTTCGATCATCCTGGCGAGTCAGGGCCCCGCAGCTGAACACGGGGGCTGCTAAGGATATCGCTCACTCGTCCCTCGGAGCCGGGCACTGATGGGCTGCCGAGGGTCGTGCCGCTGGTTGGTGCAGGCGCTTCCGCGCGCACCAGCCCGGGGCTTTCGTCACCTGATCTCTTTGCCCTGGCGGATCTCCCAGGGGCCGACGGGCACGAGGTAGACCTCGTCGAAGTAGCTCAGCCATTTGGCGATCGTTTCCACCGCCCGCTGCGCCTGATCTGGCGTGTGGAGCCCGCCGGCGATCAGTGCCCGCTTCGCGTCGTCAAGATTCAGGGCCCCGCTCTCGTTCAGTGTGCGGACTTCGGTCAGGGACCGCAGTCGGAGGAGAACTGCGGCCCCGAAGTCCTGCTCGGACAGCCCTGGAGGGATGTCCATATGGACGAGATCTCGCAGGACACCGGCGAGCACGTCGCTGGAGATGTTCCCGTGTCGACCGTTGTATACCCGGTAGAGGCGCTCAGGGTTCCGGGTCTCTGGCAACCAGCGAGACTGCGCCTCGCTCTCGCCCACCACCAGCATCGGCGGGGCGTCCTCGTCGGCCCGCACGAGGTCAGCCTGCTCGCGGATCTGGCGAGCGAGCTGCACCGTACCGGGTACGGAGACTTCATCGATGGCGTCCAGGACCCGACACACTTCAGGGTGCGCAAGCTCGGCTTCGATGAGCAGCTCGATGTTCGGAGCCGGTACTCGTCCAGTCGCCTTGCCGGTCAGGTTGGCAGACCCGACAAGGCAACGGCCATCAGCGGCATACAACTTGGCGTGCAGGTTATGGCAAAGCGAGATGTCCACCCGCCCGTCCGCTTCGGCCAGTTCCGCGATTTCCGGATCGGACACTCCCGCCGCCACCTCGGCGACGGACCAGCGTGTGACGCAGTGAATGCGTCCCACGCTGTCCGGCACGGCCGCGAGCGCTGCCTGGAAGGTTTCCCGCTTGATGAAGGGGGCCACCAGGAGCACTTCGCGAGTCGCGCCGAGGAGGAGCTGCTCAACCTGTCGCCAGACGTGATCTCGAGTCACTCATCGTCCTCGTCGTCGGCCTCGTCCGCGCCGAGGAAATCGCTGGCGATGCGGCCCCAGTCCTGGCGCATCTTCTTGGCTCGCTCCCGAGGCTTGTCCGGAAGCTCGTCCTCGAACCTGGCCCAGGACATGAGTAGGAGCTTGAAGGCTCCAGCCGCGCCCCGCAGCCGCTCTGCGAGTTCTTCTTTGCTGGCGCCGTCGATGTCGCCGTCAAGCACGGCGATGAGGTCGGCGTAGACCGGGTGGTCCTGGTTGAGGGTGACCTGCAGCAGGTTGGGGATGTAGTCGATGTTGAAGAAGGCCGGCGAGTCGGGGTTGCGGCTTGTCAGCAGACGGATGTGCTTGCCCTGTTGGATCGACTCCTCAATGATCCGCTGAGCGTCGGCAGGCGTGTACTTATGAGTCTCCACGAGGTTTTCGAGCTGAATCTCCTTGCTCTCTTCCTCGGTGACCTGCTCGGCGAGCGTGTCGGTGAAGCTGGGTTTCGTCTCCACACGCCGTCGCTTGACCGCTTCCTCGGCCTTAGTCTCCACGTCCTCGTGCCGCTTCCGGTTGGCGCGCGTGCCCCGGGTCTGGTCAGCAAGGTCGGAGCGCAGCTTGCCGAGCAGCTTCTCACGGATGTGATAGACGATCTCGATGAGTGGGAGCCGCCGGTCCCCCTCCTCGCGGAGCTGCTCCCGGAACTCGTCCCAGGTAAGGCCAGCGGCCTCTTCCCGCCAGTTGAAGTGGGCAAGGTCCGAGAAGATCGTCGCGGCTTGCTTGTTGTTGGTGACCCCGAAGACTTCGTCCAATGCGGGTGGGAAATCGATCTCTACGCCCCACCAGCGTTCCACAGGGTCATAGGAGTTCGTCCAGCCCGTGTCGAGGTCGAGTTCGCGGTTGGCGCGGATCAGCGAGATACCGAGGTTCTTGGCGGCGTGCTTGCCCCACGGAGCTTCACCGGGGTTGAGACTCGGAGATACGGCTTTGGGCCATTCCTCGCCTCCGATGTCCGGACGTCGCGCTGCATCGACAGCGATCGAGGAACGGACGAAGACGGGGTACTCGTTGCCGTCGGCTCCATGGACCATGAACCGCTCGACGCCGATCTCGCCGACGTTGCCGGCACCGAATGGGCGGAACATCGGCTTGGTGTCGAACGGGGCCGGCGTCGCACTGGGGGACATCAGGTAGAGCGGATCGTTTGGGCGTGCATCACGAACGCCGGGCAAGGGAGCCCACCCGCGAGCAGGTACCAGCTTGATCCGCGTTCCCTCGGCGATCAGCCGACGGTAGATGCGGCCGATCAAGCTCTCGGTATTGGCCAGAGTTGCCTCCGCGCCACGCCACTGGACCCGTTCCAACTGTGTCCACTGCACCAAGGTGCCACTGGTGCCGAGCCCTTCGGCCAGTGCTTGCCATTCGTCCGGAACGCCGTCGAGCTTGGGCTCGGGGACCTCTTCGAGCCCGCCGCGCACCTCCGTCAGATCAAGGTACGTGTGCAGTGCATTGTCGGGTCCGTTGGTCCAGGACCAGACGTCGACGCGGTCACACTGGGAGATGCTGGAGTTGGGCAGGCCAACTCCGAAGCGTCCTATCCCCTTCCGCTGTTGCCGCGTTCCCGCACCGAAGCGGAGGGATTGTCGGAGCGTCTCGGGGTCCATGCCACTACCGTTGTCGAGTACGGCGATCTTCTCGACTCGGTGGCGCGAGCGCTGCGACGGACGGTCAGTCGACTCAACAACGAACAGCTCGACGAGGTCGGCCCCGGCTTCAATGCCGTTGTCGATCAGTTCGGCGATGGCGTGCGCCGTCGACTTGTATCCGCTGTCCTGCAAGGCTTTGACCGTCAGATCGGATGTGACGATCGAGTACTTGGATGTCATCGAGCCTTCCATACGTCTTCCCAGTTGGTGAATGCCTCTGCCACGTCTCCGAAGCCCGGGAGCGCGGGGTCGACGACGGTCACGACGTCGCATGTGGAGGTGCCGCCGGCCTTGGGCCCGCGGATCACGCGGCCCACCATCTGGCTGTACAGCACGAGTGAGCGAGTAGGGCGGGCAATCACGGCGGCGCTCGCCGCGGGGGCATCGAAGCCAGTGGTGAGCACGCCGTAGTTCGAGAGGACCATCGGTCGGGTTCCAGGGCCCTTGAAGCGGTTGATCACTCGATCGCGATGACGCGTTGAGGATTCACCCGTGACCTGCTCGGCATCGATTCCGAACATGCTCAGGATGGCGACGATCAGGCGGCTGTGCTCGATCGAGGCGGCAAACAGCAGGATGCGCCTGTGCTGCTCGCTGAGATCGAGCACAGTGCGGACGACCTGAAGGTTCCACTGCACGTTGTCGGCAAGACCTGCGATCAGTTCATCGGGTATGTCAAAGGACGCAGCGAGAGCCTGCTTGTCCCGTGCGCTGAGCTTCATCCCGGAGTCAGCCGCAACCGTGCGAAAGTCTGGGCGGGCGAGGTACCCCTGCTCGATGAGAGCGGTGACGGGGTTGTCGTACCCGTCGATCTCCAGCATCACCTTCTGGCGTGCGAAGAAGTCCGCGAGCTTCTCGTCCTCCGAGATGTCAGCCCACGTCCTTCCCGGCGTGGCGGTCAGCCCCAAGAGGCTCGAATCGCTACGCAGCGTGAGGGCTTCGACCACCCGGCGGTAAGTGGGCGCGATGGCCTGATGAGCCTCGTCGAAGACTGTGAGCGTCGTGCGGAGCGCAAGTTGGTCGAGAAAGCCCGGCGTACTCTTTGCCGCGGCACCCGCCTTCTCCAGTCCGAGTACGACAATGCCGTCGGTTATGTCGTCAAGATCGGTGGGAGCGTCCCCCCACATCCGGGCTACGGTGACCTCCCGATTACCGAGAGAGGCCCATGCGCGCTCGAACTCGAGCGCGGCCTGTTCGAGGAGCTCGCGGCCCCGGGCCAGCCACACGACCAGAGTGGGCTCATGCTGCCGAAGGTGGTCACAGATCAGGTCCATGCCGGTGCGCGTCTTGCCGACCCCGGTCGGCAGGTGCAATACCGTGCGACGTTCACTGGAGTAGAGCAGACGCCGTACTTTGCCGGCAGCACGCCGCTGATGCGGGAAGAGGCCATAGTTCGGTTCGGACGGTCTCCGTGAGGACACGGGAGCCTCGGGCGCTCGATCAACGACGAGCCCAAGGAAGCCAAGGAATGCGCGGCGCTCTTCAAGCGCCCAAGGCAGAGCAGACAGGAATACCGCCGGCGACGAAGACGTGTCCCAGCCAAGGCGTTCTGCTAGTTCCGCCTTCTTGCCCTCGGGAAGCAGCTCCAGCAGCTGAGCGCGCTCCTCGGGATCGCCGATCAACTGCTCGGGAGAGACGGCCGAGGCTGCGACCTTCCGGATGGCATCCTCAACGGACCCCTCCCGCAGCAATGCGAGGAGTTCACAGGCGTGCTCGCCAAGCAGGCGCCGTATGTACGTCAGAGGGGCCGCATCAAGGACTGCCTGAAACGCGATGCCCGGGGACCCGATCACAACGCCCCCCAGTTCGTCTGCGTCGCATCTACTCGCCGCGCCCCTACCGCGTGCAACCCCATCCCCCCACCAGATCGATTACCCCTCATCCGCCACACCCCATTCAGTGGGGGTTCAGCGCGTGATCAACCCTAGTCCTGACCACCGACAGCCGAAGCCGGCTCGGCGCAATCCACGTCGATTGGCAGTCGAAGCTGCCGGGCGGACCGCGGCCGTGTGACTCAACTCCCCGGCCTCTCATGGCTTTTACCGGTGGTCACGAAGCAGTCATGATGCGAACATATGTTCAATCAGCGACGGTCGCATGCGCTCACCAAACGCGCGAAAACCGCGCCTGCGTCTCACCCGCATCCACCGGCAGCTAGGATCTCCGTTGACAACTGGTGGAAGCTGCCGCACCGCCGCGAGCAGCCACCAGTTGCGCAGACGGATCACAGAGAAGCGGGGTGGATAGTGACAGAACGGACGCTTAGTTCAGGTCTGGCCTATCTCGATTACAACGCCACGGCACCCATGCGACCCGAAGCGCGAGAGGCCGCGCTCGCCTCGATGCAGACGGTGGGTAATGCGTCAAGCACGCACCGTTCCGGCCGCGACGCCGCGCAACGGGTAGACGAGGCTCGCCGCCAAGTCGCTGATCTGTTGAACTGCTCCCCTGGCGAGATCATCTTCACCTCTGGAGCCACCGAAGCCAACAACCTCGCGCTGCGAGCTGCCCACAGCGTCGGCGGGACTGTGATTACGAGCACAGTCGAGCACCCCGCAGTGCTGGAAACCGCCAAGAACCTTACGGCAACCGCGCCCGACGCGCTCAGACTGTTGGCGGTGGATGCGGACGGCCTGGTGGATCTAGACGGCCTCCATGCCGCCCTGTCTGCGGGTGACGTGGCGATCGTTTCCCTGATGGCCGCGAACAACGAGACGGGCGTCCTGACCGACCTCGCACCGCTTGCGGAAGCGGCACATGCGGCGGGGGCCCTTTTCCACACCGACGCCACGCAAATGGTTGGCCGACTGCCGATCGACCTCGCCGAGGTCGACGTGGACTTGCTGTCTCTGTCAGCTCACAAATTCGGCGGCCCGCAAGGAGTGGGGGCCCTCTTTGTCCGCCGTGGCATCTCGCTCCCGTACCACCCGCTGATCTTCGGCGGAGGGCAAGAACGCGGCTGGCGAGCCGGGACACTCAACGTCGCTGGCATCACGGGGGCGGGAGCAGCAGCGGCAGCAGCACACCGCGGCCTGGCGGAAGAGATCGCACGGGTCACACACCTCCGTGACTTGCTGGAGAGTGCTCTCGTTGAGCAGCTCGGCGACTGCCGGATCAACGGTGCGCTCGACTACCGGCTACCTGGTGTTACCAGCATCACATTCCACGGCGCCCTTGCCGACGCTGTCCTCACCGCGATGCCAGATGTCGCTGCCTCCGAAGGAAGTGCGTGCTCATCCGGTGCACCGAGCCCGAGCCACGTGCTCCTGGCCATGGGGCGTAGCCGGGAAGAGGCAGACTCCACTGTCCGGTTCTCTCTTGGGTACGCGTCAACACGCGCCGATGTCGATCAGGCCATCGCCTCCACGATCCGCGCAGTCCGGCAGGTGCGCGCCACCTTGGCGATCCCGATCTGACCCGAAGCATTCAGTCCTGACGCCCACCAAAATCTGAACGTACACGGAGATTCCTCGCATGTCAGACAGTCGGCTCGCCGAAGCCGCCCATTCCTCCTTCGCGCGCCACGAGACCTTCGCGCCGCGCTTCGGGTGGCTCCACAAGGCGTACATGCAGGTGCAAAGCAACCCCGAGGCATTCCTCGCGGATGATGCCCCCGTGCAGCTCGGCGTTGGCAAAAACATGGTCTACGCCATGCGCTACTGGTCCCGTGCCTTCAAGCTCACCCGGGAGCACTACGGCGACGACACCAACTCCAGGGCCATGCTGTCCTACCCAACCTGGGAGGCGCGGTGGCTGCTTGACGAGGATGGAGCCGACCCCTACCTGGAAGAGCTCGGCAGCCTGTGGCTTCTTCACTGGTGGCTTCTGTCTTCCCGGCCGGGGGCGAAGAGTTGGGCACCTTCGTGGTATGTCGCGTTCCACCTGGCTCCCTTCTCCCGGTTCACGCTGGCGGACCTGACCCAGGTCATCGTGCGGCATGTCAACCTCTCCTTCCCTGAAGGCCCGGTGGAAGCCTCCATCGCCAAGGACGTCGACTGCATCACCAAGATGTACGTCCCTGCTCAGCGACTGAGGGGCGGGGCGCCGGGGGCATTCGAGGATCTTCTCTCCTGCCCGTTCCGTGAGCTCGGGCTGATGGAGCAGGTGGGCCAACGTGGCAGCAGCGAATGGGAATTCACGAGCGGTTCCCGCCCCTCCCTGCCGGCCCGCATCATCGCCTACGCGTGCCTGGACTACGCAGCCCGCACGACGCGCAATGCAGGCTCGATCTCCTTGGCGCGCTTGGCAAACGAGCCCGGCGCTCCTGGACGAGCCTTCCGCATCCGCGAGGCCGACATCGCGGCGGCCCTGGGGAAGGTCGCCGCTAGCCACCAGGAACTGCAGCTCGTAGAGGCAGTGGGCCAACGGAGCTTGACGTTCACCGCTAACCCATTCGATCTTGCCTGGGACGTGCTGGACGAGCAGTACGACAACGTCCGCGACAGGCCGAATTTCCCCACCCGTGAGGACTGGGCTCGCAGGTACCCCAAGCTCGCCGAGGCTGAAAAGCGCGAGCTCAAGCAGCTGGACATCATCGACCCGCAGCTCGCCCTGACCGAGGAGACCGTGTGACCACCGCAACCCCCACGCGGCCTGGCTCTGTTCAGAAGGCCCCCGCCGCTCCGCAGTTCCCGTACGGCATCAGCCTCGTTGGCTCCCAGATGCGCTCCACCAACCTGGAGCGCGACGTCGAGGACGGGCTGCACACCCCCTACGTCGGAGCGCGGGCCGTCGATGTCGTCGATCGCGTCACCAACGCGCTCGGTGACCTTCGCCGCCCCCGATCGTGGTCGTTCACTGGACCCTACGGATCCGGTAAGTCCACCTTGGCAAACTTCATCGAAGCCCTCCTGGGTACTGACAGTGCCCGCCGTACCGAGGCTGAGTCGGTGCTCGGTGCGACCAGCATCGGCCTCGTTCAGCGACTCACGGCCAGTCGCGGGGAACTCGCCCCTATGGGCTTCCTTGGTGCCGTTGCCACCGCGCGTCGTGAGCCTCTAGTCGCCACCCTTTCCCGGGCCCTTCACACCGCGGCACGGCGCCGTTGGAAGACCCGCACGCCCAAGGCAGTCACAGCTGCCCTCGCCGCTTGCGCGGATCCCGCCACCGCCACGTCACAGGACATCCTGGACGCTGTGGTCGCCCTCTGCGAACAGCAGCCACTCCTGCTGATCATCGACGAGTTCGGCAAGACGCTGGAGCACCTCTCCGGAAACAGCGATCTGACCAGCGCCAAAGACGACCTGTTCCTGCTGCAGGAACTGGCTGAGAAGAGCGCCGGCCCCCAGGGACTCCCGCTGTTCATGATGACGCTGCAGCACATGTCGTTCATGGACTACGCCGCCCATTCCAGCCAGCTCCAGACCCGCGAGTGGGCCAAAATCCAGGGCCGGTTCGAGGACATCACCTTCACGCCGCATCTCGGCGACGCGGTCCAGCTGATGCGCCGCCGGCTCGACCGGTCCGGTGTATCCGATGCCGGGCGCACGCTCATCCGGGCGCAGGCCGCAGCTGCAGAAGCTGCATGGCTCGACCACGGACTCAACGCCTTCGTCGACCTCAAGGCACAAGACTTCGAGGACCTCTATCCCCTGCACCCGCTGACCGCCGTCGCGGCCCCCCTGCTCGCTGCCCAGATCGGCCAGCACGACCGCAGCCTGTCGGGTTTCCTGAACAGCGACGAACCCGACACGGTGCGCCGCGCTCTGGAGCAGTTCTCAAGTCGCGAGCCCAGCCGGGCTGACACCATTCAGCTCCCGCAGCTGTACGACTTCTTCCTCAACTCCGGCCGTACCTCGCTGCTGGCCTCCAGCAACGCCAGCCGCTGGATCGAGATCGAATCGCGCATCAACGAAGCCGCCGGCATGTCCCCCGCGGACCAGAAGCTTCTGCGCACCGTTGGCATGCTCAACCTCATCGACGCCGACGGCGCTCTGCGTGCCACTGCGGCGATGATCTATTTCGCCCTGCACGAGCCCACCGAGAGCGCAGACCCCGAGGCATTCGCAGCCCTGGAGAAGCAGCTGCAGAACTTGGTGACACGAGGGTTCCTCGTTCATCGACAATTCAGCGGCGAGTACCGGGTGTGGCGAGGCACGGACTTCGACATCGACGGCCGTGTCAAGGAGATCATCAACCACCTCGACACGCCCTCGGTCATCAAGAGACTGGGCGACTATCTCCCGCTTGCCGTCGCCGCTGGCCGCCACAACCAGGTCACAGGCATGCTGCGGGCGTTCTTCGTCCGCGTCTCCAGCCCTGAGACGAAGAACATCCAAGGTCCGGACGAGCTCAACGACCAGGCCGACGGTCTGCTTCTCTTCCACCTGGGCAAGGTCAGCAACCGACCGGTGGTGAACTCCACGCTTCCCGTGATCCTAGGAGTCACGGAAGAGCCGGAGATCATCCTGAACGCCGCGAGCTACCTAGTCGCGCTGCAAGAACTGCTGCTGGACTCATCGTTGGACCCCGTCGCTACACGCGAGGTCAAGGGACGCGCGGCAGCCGCTCAACGCGAGCTGACAGAACTGCTTGATGCAGCGTTCTTCCCGCTGTCCGCGAGCGCCACCTGGCGGCTGTGGCGCACCGGCATGCCGGCCGACTCCTCTGAGGGCGAGACGATTCGAGGTCGAAGCCTCAGCGGTCTCGTGTCGTTTGCCTGCGACCAGGTGTTCTCCGCCGCCCCACACATCCGCAACGAGATGCTCGGCCGACACGAGCTCACGAGCCAGGGCGCAAAGTCTCGCCGCGAGCTGCTGACCGCGATGCTCCTCAAGTCTGGAGAACGGCACCTCGGGATCGAGAAGTACCCCGCCGAGCGGGCCATGTACAGCGGTGCGCTGGAGTACATGGGCCTGCACAGGGAAAACCGCAGTGCACCCGACGACGCGTCGACCTCCTTCCTCCCTTACGGGTTCTCGCGGCCCAGCGAAGCGCACCCTCACACCCTCCCTGTCTGGAATGCCCTGGAGACCGCGCTCACAGAGGCGCACCAGCGCACCGGGCTCGATGAGATCATCCGTGTCGTCATGGTGCCGCCTTACGGGGTCAAGGCAGGCGTGGTGCCCCTGCTTGTCGTCACGGCACTCATCGTGCGCAGCGAGGATGTGGCGCTCTTCGAAGACGGCTCTTACCTGCCACGGCTGACGCCGGACATCGTTGAGCGCATGGTCAAGGCTCCCCAGCGATTCGCCGTGAAATCCACCCCTCTCGGGGACGGCCTGCGCCAGAGCGTCGTGAAGAGCTTGTCTGTTGCCCTCAAGGTCGAATCGCCTCGTTCCCAAGCCCTGCGCAACCCGGCCCTGCTCGCGGTCACTAGGGCCTTGCTGGAAAGGGTGATGGTGCTTACCCCGTACGCCAGGCGTACTCGGCGCATCAGCGCGGATGCAGTCGCCGTGCGTTCAGCACTGCTCGTGGCGCAGGACCCCGACGACCTGCTGTTCAATGCGCTGCCCAGGGCTCTCGGCATGGACCCGATCACCACAGAGGCGCGCCGGGCCACCCCGGGGAACAAGGGCTATGCGGACCGGCTCGCGGCTGCAGTCGACGAGATCTCTGGTGCCGAACAAGCGCTGCGAGCAGAGGTTATTGAGACCATCAGCAGGGAATTCCGCCTGCCGGCTTCGCTGCCAGCGCTACGGCGTGCACTCGCCACCCGCTTGGAGGGCTTCGCCGGCGTCTCCCTGAGCCTGGAGCTCAAGGGATTCGTTGCCATCGCCCTCAACTCAGTATTGGCTGACGAGGACTGGCTCGACCCGGTGATCGTACGGCTGTCGAACTCCGCTCTCGGCGACTGGTCCGACACAGACGCAACCATCTTCCCCCGCCGGGTGAAGGAGATGGCCGCGGCCCTCGACCGAGTGAGCCACCTGTACCAAAGCCCGACGGATGGCGACAGGGGCGAGGCGCTCGAAGCGCGGCTCCTCACCCTGACCGACAAGGACGGCGCCGAACAGCGAACGCTGATCTACGTTCCGGAGCAATCCCGGCAGGAGGCCGAGGACCTCGCTGTCAGTGTCCTGGAGCAAGCTGAGAAGATGCTCGGTCCCGACGGCGCCCGCATCCTGCTCGCCGCCCTCGCCCAGCGCGTCACCGAGCCCGCGACAACGATGGCAGCAGAAAGGACTGAGTGACCATGCCTGACGATACAAACCCCAAGAAGGTCCGCCACGTCCTAGGCATTTCCGGGGGCAAGGACTCCTCGGCCCTCGCGATCCACATGCGCGACCGGGTTCCGGAGATGGAGTACTTCTTCTGTGACACGGGAGCGGAGCTTCCGGAGACCTACGAGTACCTCAACCGCCTCGAAGCAGCCCTCGGCAAGCCCATCGTGCGGCTTAACGCCGATCGCGACTTCGATCACTGGATGGAGGTGTACCAGGGCACCCTGCCGAGTCCGCAGATGCGCTGGTGCACCAAGAATCTGAAGATCAAGCCGCTGGAGGAGTGGGTCGGCGACGACGAGGTGATCTCCTACGTCGCCATCCGCGCGGATGAGAACCGGCTCGGCTACGTCAGCACCAAGCCCAACATCGAGGCCGTGTTCCCCTTCCGCGAGGACGGCATCGACAAAGATGGCGTCATGCGCATCCTCGACGAGGCTGGCATCGGGCTGCCCGGCTACTACGAGTGGCGCACCCGCTCGGGCTGCTACTTCTGCTTCTTCCAGCGCAAGCACGAGTGGGTCGGCCTCAAGGACCGGCACCCAGAGCTGTACGACAAGGCCGTCGCTTACGAAGACAAGGTCCGGTATCGGCACACGGCGATGCAGGGCCGTGACTACACCTGGTCACAGGGGGAGTCTCTCCCCGAGTTGATAGCGCGCCGCGAGGAGATCCAGGCGAAGCACGAGGCCGCCATGGAGCGAGCGGCCAAGCGAGTCAAGCCGAACCGGCCGCTTCTGGATGTCCTGTCAGACGCTCTCGACAGCGACGACGACGAGGCGGGCTGCTCGGTCTGCCATCTCTGATGACCTGAAGTGCCCTCATAGGCCCTGCTGGTGATGGATCATCATCAGCGGGGCCTACTGTCGTCTCATCGCACCGGATGTCAGTGCCACGTGCAAGGATGTTCCCTTCGTCTACCGTCACTGCAGCCGGAGTGCCTTGAGGAATGGCGTCACCCAACATGCACGAGCGCTCCGTCATCCGTCACCGCGCCGAGGCCAGCCCAGCCCTGGAGCTTCAGCTCGGCATCGCCACGATGCTCGATGTCCCAGCCCACAAGGTCTTACAGGACGACCTGAGCGAGCATGCATCCCCCTGGGAACAAGCCCTGGCGGTCGAAAGCCTCGGCGACTCCCTGCCTCACGAGGCGGGGCTCTACATGTTCGTCTGGCGCCCATCGATCAAGCTCGTGATGGCTGACGACTCACAGAGCAGCTTCCATCAGGTCCTCTACATCGGCCAGGCGGGCGGATCCGGCCAGCAGGGCAACACGCTGAGAAATAGGTACAAGGACTACAAGAAGCACCTCCGAGGCAACCCTGAGCACCTCTGGACCGAAGAACCGCCGACCACCCGGGCTGGCCGACTCACGTACTACCTCGCCCTCCGCCCTCTGGAGTTCTGGTTTGCCACTGTTGAAGACCGGACCAAGATCAAGAATCTTGAAGCTCGGCTGATCAACTTGTACAACCCTCCGCTCAACAACCAGAACCGGCCCAAACTCCGTGCCCGCCTGAGCACCATCCCCCAGCCCACCCTGCGCGCCGATAACTGATCCCAGCCCCAATATCGAGGTATGACATGGCATCCAAGACATTCGTCCCCGCCTTCAAGGCACAGGTGGGGAACTGGACTTACTTCTCCTGCCTCATGAGCTACGCGCAGGTAGCCCGCGAGATCAACTTCGCGCATGAACTCGGAGGGAACCAGGACCTCGGCACCATGATCCAGCGCGGCGTCGGCACCCGCACCGCGCAGATCACCGATTACCTGCTCACCAACGAGAACCGCTTCCTCGGAGCTATCATCATCGCGGTCTGGGGTGGGGACCCCAACTATCTTGAACTGACCATGGATGCGGATGCCGACAATCAGGCAGTACTCGCCGGCCTCGATCGCAACTTCGGCGTACTCACCTTCGATGGAACCCAGCAGTTCTTTGCCCTGGACGGTCAGCACCGGCTCAAGGCAATTAAGGATGCCGTTAAGCGCGACCCTGAACTGGGCGGCGAAGACATCAACGTCATTGTCGTGCCTCACTTCGACACCCCCGACGGACGTCGCCGCACCAGGCGGTTGTTCACTAACATCAATCGCAACGCCAAGAGTACTAACCCGCAGGAAAATATCGCGCTCGACGAGGACGACAGCTTCGCCATCCTTACCCGTCAGCTCCTCGACGATCACTCGTTCCTAAGCCGCGACAAGGTCGTCCTCGTGTTCAGCAAGGTCGGTCAGGACGGCGAGCTGGTGCTCGCTCCTCGCTCGATCAACGCTTCGAGTCCGGCCTGGAGCACGATTGGTGTTCTCTACGACATCGTCAAGGAGATCGGCTTCGACCTGCCGTGCACCCTGAACGAGTCGAAGCAGCGAGCCACAGATGAGCTCCTCGATCAGAGCTACGATCTCCTCTCGACTCGCATTCAGGACCTCCTGGACGCGTGCGGGAATCTGCGCCAGCGCTACCTCGCCGCCCAATCCCCGAAGGATGTACGTGCGCCAAAAGGCCGGGATGGGTCGGGGCACCCGTTCATGCGGCCAGCAGTCCAGGTACAGATCGCGAAGGCCGTACACCACATCCTGGAGCAGGAGACACTCGCATGGGACGAGCTGATGAAGCGTCTCTCAGCCCTGAACTGGAAAATGGCAGAAGCGCCGTTCTCGTCGATGTGGATCGAGACTCCCGAAGGCCGCCAGCAGGGCAAGATGGCCAGCGGCAAGGACTACACTCAGTTGCTTTACGATCTCCTTCTCATCCATCTCGCCCCACGGTCAAAGGCTCAAATCAGCAGGGCGCTCCGTTCGTACTCTGACCTCATGAAGTCCAAGTACCCCATCACCGTCGAAGAGTTCAACAGCCTCTTGCCGGCCGAGACAGACTCCGTTTCAAGCTGATTCATCCCGTGGGACTCGGGAATCGAGTCCGATGAAGGAGAGCACCGTCCTTCATCATCCCGGATACCGCCTGCCCTCAATCAACTGCGGGCTGCCCTCACGCCTGATAACGAGGACACCCGCCGCTGACCTGCGCTGCCATCTGGAACAAGTGCCCGATCCACGGGAAAGACGCGGGTCCTGCTACCCGGCTGCCGCAGCTGCTGGCCTGTGCGGCAGCCGCGATCCTGGCCGGGGCGAAGTCGTTGCTCGCGATCGGGGAACGGGCGGCAGACGCCCCGCAGCATGTCCTGGCCCGCCTCGGGTTCCGGCCCGACCCGCTGACCGGGATCATCCGCGCTCCGTAGGCGGCCACGCTCTGCCGCCTACTGCTGCGGGCCGAGGTGGCGCCCTGGACGCCGCGATCGGCCACTACCTCCTGCGCCGGCTGCCGCAGCCCGGGCCCGCAGAGCAGGAGCCGATGGCCTGGCGGGCGAACGCGACGACGACCTGGACGCCGCCTGCACCGCGAACCGACAGCTCATGGCTAGCCTCAGAAGCTCGATGGACAAGTCCTGATCTCACTGCTTGATGGATGACAAGAACGGCAGACTGGGATCCATGGACTCAGGACTCGCCGCACTGTTAGGCGCCGCCGTCGGTTCCGCCACCACCCTCGGGGCCGCGATCGTGAACGGCCGTGCTCAGGCACGGTCCCAGCACGCCCAGTGGAGCCGCCAGCACCGCCGCGACGCATACGCCGGTTACCTCAGCGCCCTTCATGACCGCGACATCGCCATGGACGCCGTCCTCGATGCCCTGCGTTCAGGCGAGCCCGACTTGACCGACATCGACGAGAAGATACGCCGCTTCATCACCCTGGCCCGCGAGGTCCACCGCGCTGGCGAAGTCGTCATCCTCGAAGGGCCGGCTGCGCTCGCGGAAGTCGCGGAACGAGTCACCCACGCCTCCAGCGATCTCTCATACGTCATGCGACGGATGGCCGAGAACGCCCACGCGGGAGACACCGCCCGCAAAGCCGAAGACTCCGCCCTCGCCGCTGAACGAGAGCGAGTCCTCTATCAAGCAGTCAAGGACTTCCGCCTTGCAGCCCGCAGCACCATCGGCAAGACGAACTGACCCATGTGAGGCACGGCATCGCGCCCATCCAGGCGATCAAGCACAAAGCCGTCCCCTGTTCAAGCCGCCCTCCGCTGGAGCCTGCACCCGAACACGCACCGCGGGGTCTGTGACTCTGGGACAGGGGAGAGGCGCTGTCCGCTCCGGATCACCGGAATAAATACCTCCTGGCCTCGATTGTTCGTTCGCAGTGATCAAGGTGGGGCGGGGAGGCTCGTGAGCAACTTGAAGGTCTTCAGGGTGAGCGGCGGGCAGGCGACGGAGGTACCGGGGGCGGCCGTGGGGGTGGAGGTCGAGCTGCAGCGGTTGATCGAGGCCAACATGGAGGCGATGCTCGGCATCCGATTCCTGGCGACCGAGTACCGCACCGGCCGTCACGGTGGACGGATCGACTCCCTTGGCCTGGACGAGAACGGTACGCCGGTCATCGTCGAGTACAAGCGCAACCGGGACCAGAACGTCATCAACCAGGGGCTCTCGTACCTGTGGTGGCTCCACGACCACCACCACGAGTTCGAGAGCCTGGTCCGGGAGAGGCTCGGAGACCAGGTTGCCGGCGAGATCGACTGGAGCGCGCCTCGGATCGTCTGTGTCGCCGGGGCCTTCACACGCCATGACACCGTGGCGGTGGAGATGATCGGCCACCGGATCGACCTGGTGACGTACCGGGTCTTCGAGGACGTTCTCACACTGCAGCTCATCGCGTCGGCCGGCAGCACCCGCACCTCTGCGCGGGGTGGAGCGTCGGGATCGGTCCGCGCCGCGTCGGCGGCGCCGAAATCGGTCCAGCAGTACCTCGACGAGTCGCCCGAGGAACTGAAGGAGCTGTACGCGGACCTCGACGAGCTGCTGCTGTCGCACCGGGACGTACTCAAGGAGCCCCAGCTCCACTACATCGCCTACCGGCGGATCATGAACGTCGCCACGGTGCGCCTGCAGCCGCGCAAGAGACACATCGTGGTCAACCTGAGGCTAGACCCGAAAGAGGTCGAGCTGCGGGAGGGCTTTTCCCGGGACATGCGCGGCCTGGGGGCCCTCGGAATCCGTGACGGCGTCGAGGTGCGGATCGGCTCGCGCGAGGACCTCGCACGAGCGACCGACCTGATCCAGCGAAGCATCGAGGCGACGTAGGTCCCCCGTACGGCGAAGGGCGGTTGTTCCACCAGCGTGGTGGAACAACCGCCCTTCGCTGTGTTCTGGGCCTGCCGTCTGGGGCGTCTCAGTCTCATTCCTCGGGCCCGGCGAGTTCGAAGTCGTCCTGGGTCAGCGCGCCTCGCAGCCGCTGCTCGGCGATGTTCGCGTAGTGCTCGGAGAGTTCGACGCCGATGAACTTGCGGCCCTCACGCAGGGCTGCGACGCCGGTCGTACCGGAGCCGGTGAAGGGGTCGAGGACGGTTCCGCCCGGCGGGCAGATCCGCACCAGCTCCCGCATCACCTCCACGGGCTTCTGTGTGATGTGCACGCGGTCCTTCCGGGGCTGGCTCGCGGTGTAGAGGCCGGGCAGATAGACGGGGTTCCGGTCGGGGTCGACAGGGCCCTTTGTGCCCCAGACGATGTACTCGCAGGACTGCTTGAGTCGGCCCTTCTGCGGTCGGGAGACCGGCTTGTGCCACGAGGCGATGCCGCGCCAGGTCCAGCCGGCGGCCTGGAGCGCGTCGGTGGTGGTGGGAAGTTGCCTCCAGTCGGTGAAGACGAGCGCGGCGCCGGACTCGGCGGTGGCCCGGTAGGACTCGGTGAGCAGGAGGGTGAGCCAGAAGGCGTACGAACGCTGGTCACGGTTCTCGCCCGGGAAGTTGGCGAGGTCGTGCTCGGCGTCGCCCGAGGTGTACTTCGCGCGGGCGCTGCGGCCGGTTCGTTCGCCGCTGGTTCGGCCACCGCTGTTGTAGGGCGGGTCCGTGATGACGGCATCGACGCTGTTGTCGGGGATGCCGGCGAGGGCGGTCAGCGCGTCGCCTCGATGCAGGGTGTACGGCATTGCGCGGTTCTCTCTTTCCGCAGGAACGGTCGTGCGCGTGATTCCGTGCTCCCGGAATTCTGCGCACGTCGGCGTGAGTCGCTCCCGGAGGCAGCAGAAGCCGCCTGAGGAGAGCGATGGGCTGGAGAGTAGCCACCATCCCCGGCCGCACCTAATGACGCTCTGCCGCCATATGACGGGCCACGACTGCCAGGTGAGGCGTCGTTTGGTGCGGCCGGAATTCGTCCCTACAGTCTCGCCTTGTTCGACGGACGGGGCTCAGCTCCCGGCCTGTTGAGCTGTGCTGATGCGTGTCGCCTCGTCCAAGTGGTGACACGGACGGCAGTCGCGAATCGGCCTGACTTTTCGGTGATGGGGTTTCTCCGTGTGGCGTGTGAGATTAAGAGCGCGGCTGGCTGCCGTTCTCCAGTAAAGGGTTTCCACGGGTCGGGAGTTAGCCGCTCCCGACCCTGGGTTCCCCATTCCCTGACCTCAGGGTTGTGAATTTCTGACCGGTGCGGTGCCGGTGACCTTTTCGACGAGAACGCTGGTGCCGCGCTGCCTACGAGTAAGGAGCTGCTGATGCAGCATGCCCAGGCACGCCCTTCCCCGGAGTCCGACTCCCGCGCCCTCCGCTTGGCGGACGGCCCGCGACTGTGAAGGCGGGCGCGGCGATAGTCGGAACCGTGGCTCTCGGCCCGCTGCTGCTGATCGCCCCGCTCGCGATGGCTCTGGCCGGCGCGGGCAGCGCCCAGGCCGCCTGCGTGGGCGGCGATGCACAGGCTGTGGATTCCGCAGCGGTCGCCAAGCAGGTGGAGTCGATCCTCAAGGGAGACGGCAAGGCCACGGTGTCGGTCCCGGGCCTGGACGATCCCGCGGAGCAGATCCCGAACGCCAAGACGATCCAGGCCACCGGCGTCGCCATGAAGGTGTCGGCCAGGGGCCAGCTCGTTGCCCTGGCCACGGCCCTACAGGAGTCGGGGCTGCGGAATCTGGACTACGGCGACCGGGATTCGCTCGGTCTCTTCCAGCAGCGTCCCAGCCAGGGCTGGGGAACGGCCCAGCAGGTTCGCGATCCGGTGCACGCCTCCACGAAGTTCTACGAGGCGCTGCTGAAGGTCTCGGGCTGGCAGTCCATGACCGTCACGCAGGCGGCACAGGCGGTCCAGAAGAGCGGCTTCCCCGACGCGTACGCCAAGTGGGAGCCACTGGCCACGGCCCTGCAGAAGGCCATCGCCACGTCGCTGTCGGCGGAGTCGAGTTCCGGCGGGGGCGACAAGGGCGAGCAGACGGACGCGGTGCCCGGCGGGTGCGGCACCGGCGAGGACGGGGCCAAGTTCGGTCCAATCCCCGCGGGCTCCGTCCCCAAGGGCTACAAGATTCCAGCCGATGCACCCAAGTCGGTCCGCACCGCCATCCGCTGGGGTCTGGGCCAGCTCGGCACTCCGTATCAGTGGGGCGGCGCGTGCAACGATCCGCACGGCCAGGACCCGATGGGCCGCTGCGACTGCTCGTCCCTGATGCAGATGTCGTACAAGGCCGGCGGTATCTCGATCTCCCGGACGACGTACACGCAGGTCAAGGAGGGCAAGGCGGTCAGCGTCGACGCCCTCAAGCCGGGCGATCTCCTCTTCACCCGCGGCACGGCCCAGGTCCCTGAGCACGTAGGGATGTTCATCGGTGATGGCCTGATCCTGCACGCGCCGCGCACTGGTGACGTGGTCAAGATCTCGACCCTCGCCGACTGGCGGCCGGACGTCCTCGCCGCTCGCCGGGTCATCTGACACCTGGCCGTTCCCCTCCCCTTCCTCTCCACCCTTCCGGGCCCTCGCGTGCCCAAATTCGTACTGGAGTTCCAATGAAGCTCATTCAGCACGCCCAGATGCTGGCGTACAACCCCGGCGTCACGCCGAGCGAGGGCGGCCTGCCTGGTCTCGACGTCCTGAAGAAGGTCATGGGCAGCATCAACCTGTTCGGCATCATCGCCACGGTCGGCGCTCTCGCGATCTCCGCCATCGTCTGGGCCTGGGGCCACCACAGTGGCGGCCACCAGGCCGAGGCGAACGGCAAGAAGGGCACGGTCGTCGCCGCCGGCTGCGCTCTGCTGCTTGGCGCGGCCAACGGCGTCGTCGCGTTCTTCTCGGCGATGGGAACGCAGGTTCACTAATGCCGAAGGAACGCTTCTCTTCCGCCAGGGCTCGGCGGCATGGCACCACGTCCTCGGTCCTGCGCCGCGCCGCGATAGGCGGCATCGTCCTCGCCGTCCTGCTGGCCGTCGCTGGCCTGATCGCGTACGTCACCCGTGCGGAGAGCCCGGCCGCACCGAAGTCCACCCCCGCGCCGGCGTCCTCCTCGGTCTCTCCCTCCCCGGCCGCCACCGCGCACGCCGAGGTGGCGATGGCCTCCCCGCCCAGGACGACCGATCCGATCGAGTTCGCCAAGACCGCCACCAAAGTCCTGTGGACGTACGACACCCGGTCCTTCTCTCAGGCCGAGCACATGGCCGGCCTCAAGCGGTGGATGACCGACGAGAAGAAGTACGCCGACTGGAAGTCGGTCTCGGACCAGGTGCCCAGCCCGGTGCTGTGGTCGCGGATGCACGACAACGGGCAGTACGCCAGCGCCACGGTCGGCGAGGGCCACTTCCCGCAGGCGTTCAAGACCGCCCTGGCTCAGGACCCCGGTGCGATCACCGAGGCGTACGTCTACGCCGTCACGGTCACCGGCAAGCAGGCCATCACCTGGAAGGGCTCCGGTGCCGGAGCCGAGTCCCGCTCGACGACCCTCGCAGTCCAGTGCCGACCGGACCGCGACTGTGCCCTCGTCGGGGTCCTGCCGAGCGTCGCGCCGTGATCGTCCTCAACCTGTGTAAGGAGGTTCCCTCATGGGGGCTTGTGACCTTCCTCTGATGAGTACGGTCTGCGACACCGTCGGCGGCGTGGTCGGCGCGACCGGCGAAGCCGTCACCGACGGCATCGGTGCCTGGATCGCCAAGTCGATGGGCGAGATGGCCCAGGCCGCGGCGGACCTGGCCTCGAAGGCCGTCGACAAGACCACGGCCATCGATCTCAACGCCGAGTGGTTCAGGAGCAACTACGAGCTGATCCTGCCCATCGGCCTCATCCTGACCGTCGGCACGTTCTGCCTGCAGCTCACCCGCGCCGCATGGCGCCGGGACGAACGCGCCCTCGCGCAGGCGGTGTACGGCACCGTGGCCGGAGTTCTGTTCGCCTTCGCCGCCATCGCCTGCACGACCGTCGCGATCACCGTGGTCGACGCGCTCAGCGCGGGCCTGTTCAAGGCGGCCAACAGCTCCGTGGACGACGCGGTGCGCCGCATCATCAAGGTCAACGAGCTGGGGGCGATGTACGGCCTGGGCTGGGGCGTCCCCGCAATCGTCGCACTCGGCTGCGCGGTGGGCGCGTTCCTCTACTGGGCGGTGATGGTCGCCCGCAAGGTCGGCATCCTGGTCCTGGTTACCCTGGCCGTGTTCGCCGGGGCCGGCGGCGGCTGGGAGGTCGCGCGGCGCTGGCGGCGCGGCTGGATCGAGGCGACCAGCACCCTGATCGTCTCCAAGCTCCTGATGACGATCGTGTTCCTGCTGGGTGTCTCGGCCATGGGCAAGACCGATGCGAGCGACGGGCTCAGCGCCCTATCGGACGCGATCGCGGGCATCGTCGTGATGGTGCTGGTGCTGCTCTGCCCCTACGCCACGTACAAGTTCGTGCACTGGGCGGCCGATGGCGGCGGCCACGACGATCTGCACCGCACCGGTGTCGCGGGTATGGCGGTCGCCGCAGGTGCGGCGAAGACGGCGGGGCAGCTCGCGGTGCAGGCGGGCACGGGGATGCGGGCTCCGCAGGGGCCGGCGAAGGTGCCTGGCCAGGGCTCGGGCGGTGTCGCGTCCGGGATCGATCCGACCGGCGGGTCCGGTGGGGACGCCGAGCCGAAGCAGACCCACTTCCGCTTCGGTGAGGACCCGGGCGCGACCGGCGACAAGGGCCGTGCGTTGATCCGTCGCCCTCCGACGGACGGCGACCGCGGAGTCCCGCTCATCCGGCGCGCCGGTGAGAGCCAGGCGGCCGACTCGGCGCCGGCGGTCTCCGGGCCGACACCACAGGGCGCCTCGGTCACGCCGCCGCAGGTCACACACCTGGACCCGCCCGCACCGCAGCGCAGCGGTCCGCCTCCCCAGGGTGGCGCCACCCCGCAGCGGTGGATCTATCCCGGACCAGCGGATCAGTCGGGCTCGTAGCCCGCGGCTGACGGGGCGGGCCGAGCTTCGGCCCGGCCCGCCCCGTCTTCCTCCTCTTCCTTCTCTTCACATTCCAAGGACGGCTTCGCCATGCTCCCTGACGCTTCCCACCCTGATGGTCCGGCCACGGTCAAGTTCCCTCACCGCTCGCGCCGGGGCGTGCTGCTCGGCCTCTCGGCCCCTCAGCTGATCGCCGTCGCGGCCTGCGGTCTGCTCCTGCTCGGGGTGCTGCTCACCTCCGGCGTGACGGGGGCACTCAAGCTCGTACCTCTGTGGGCCCTCGTCCTCGCGGCGGTCTTCGTCCGCCACCGCGGGCGCGCGCTCGCCGACTGGGCCCCGATCGCGACCCGATACGCGCTCCGTCGCTTCCGCGGTCAGCTGATCTGGCTCACCCGCCCCTCCCGCCGACCGCGGCGAGAAGGTCTTCTCCACCTGCCCGGCACGGCCGCGTCCCTGCGGGTGGTCACCTCGCCGGACGGCCACCTCGGCGCGGTTCACGATCCGCACCAGGCCACCTTGACCGCCGTGGTGAAGGTCTCCTCCCGTGCCTTCGCCCTGCTCGACCCCGCCACCCAGACCGGCAATGTTTCCGGCTGGGGCCGCACCCTGGCCGCGCTCGCACGCACCGGGCACATCGCCCGCGTCCAGGTCCTGGAGCGCACTGTCCCCGACTCCGGCGATGCGCTCAACCGCTATTGGCACGAGCACGGAAATGCCCAGGCCCCGCTCGCCGGACCGATCTACGGCGACCTGCTGGCCGCCGCCGGCCCTGCCGCCGCACCCCACGAGGCGTACGTCGCTCTCGCCCTCGATCTCAAGGCGGCCCGGCGCCTGGTCAACCAGGCCGGCGGCGGGCTCACGGGTGCCTTCGCCGTTCTGGGCCAGCTCGCCTCGACTTTCGACCAGTCCGCCCGTACCTCCGGCCTGATGCCCGGGGGCTGGCTGCCCGCGCACGAGATCGCCGCCGTGATCCGCACCGCCTACGACCCCAAGGCGTCGCCCGCCCTCGACCGGTGGTCCGCCTCGGGCCGTCCGCAGGCCGACCCCGCTGCCGCCGGGCCGGTCGTCCTCGTCGAGAAGGCCGACCGAATCCAGACCGACTCCGCCCACCACGCCACCTTCTGGATCGAGAACTGGCCGCGCATCGAGACCAGCCCCGGCTTCCTCCACCAGCTCCTGTTCACCACCGGCGTGCGCCGCACCCTCTCGCTGACCTACGAGCCCAAGGGACTGGACGCCGCCCTCAAGGACGTACAGCGCAAGAAGGCCACCGTGATCGCGGACGCCGCCGAGCGGGCCCGCAAGGGCCAGGTCGACTCCGAGGAGGACTCGGTCGAGTACGCCGACATCAAGCAGCGCGAGCGCCAGCTCATCGCCGGACACGCCGATGTCGCACTCACCGGCCTGCTCACCGTGAGCGCGGACACCAGCGAAGAACTCAACGCCGCCTGCGCCGCCATCGAGACCGCGGCCGTCGCCGCCCTCGTCGACCTGCGCCTGCTGACCTGGCAGCAGGCCGAAGCCTTCACCAACGCCGCCCTGCCGCTCGCCCGCCCGTAGCGCAGCCAAGCACCACCGACCGCGCTCTACCGAAGGGCACCCCCATGCCGACCGAGCCCCTGCCCGAACTAGCTCCGGACTTCGTCCCGTTCGCCACCGCCGCACTCGACTTCCACCGGGCCCTCAACATGCCCGTCGCCCCGGTCGCCGCCAGCCGCACCGAACTGGACTCCCTGCACACCCACCTGGTCGCCCTGTACGGGCTGCTGGACGCGCACACCGCGCGGACCTCTCCCGTGGCCGCCGCCGAAGGTGACCACCTGAGGGCCTGCCGCATCCGGCTGTGGCAGGCAGCCGAGCACCTCCACGCCGCCTACCACGCGGCCCCGCAGCCGGTCACCGGCCGCCTCCCCACGCGCGAGGCGTGCCGGGCCCGTCTGCCCGAGGGCGCCCCCGACCTCACCGTGTGCCAGCGCCACCTGGCCACCGCCGCCCGCGTCCGCCGTGACCACACCCCGGCCGACCTGCGCGACCCCTTCACCGGCCTCACCCGCCACTGACCACCGGAGCACCACCGCCATGCACACCCGAACCACCCGCGCCAGCGCCAGCCCGCTGTTCGTCCCCCGCAAGACCGACCGCCGCACGGCCCGCGCCGCCCGCGACCAGTTCGCCGCCGCCCGCGACAAGGCCCGCCACGCCGCCCGGCCCGAAGCGCGCCGCGTCGAGACCGGCATCGATCCCGAGCTGCGCGCCACCTACCCGGCCGCTGGCCGCCCCGGTCCCGCCTCCACTCGCGGCGGCCGTCTCAAACTCCCCGCCCACCGGATGACCACCGCCACCGCGTCCGGCGCCTACCCCTTCCTCGCCGAGGGCGGACTGGGCGCCCAGGGCATCTACGTCGGCCGCGACGTGCACGCCGAAGCCGCCTTCACCTACGACCCGTTCGCGCTCTACGGGCGGCTCGACGGCTTCACGAATCCGAACATCCTGCTCGCCGGTGTCATCGGCATGGGCAAGTCCGCCCTGGCCAAGTCCCTCGCCGTACGCGCCGTGGCCTTCGGCTACCGCATCTACGTGCCCTGCGACCCCAAGGGCGAATGGACCGTGGTCGCGCAGGCCCTGGGCGGGCAGACCATCGCGCTGGGCCCCGGCCTTCCCGGCCGGCTGAATCCGCTGGACGCTCCCGCCCAGCCATACGGCGTCAGCCAGGAAGACTGGGCGGGCGAGGTCCGCAAGCGGCGCCTGCTTCTCCTCGGCTCGCTCGCGAAGACGGTCCTGCGGCGCGACCTGCACCCCATGGAGCACACTGCCCTGGACGTGGCACTCGACCACGCCGTCGCACGCGCCGAAGCAGCCGGGACCACCCCGCTGCTCGGTGACGTGGCGTACGTACTCGGATCGCCCGAGCGGCTCGACGTCGCGCTCGGTGACCTGTCCGGACGCCTCGGGCGGGCGGCCGAGGACCTGGCCCACGCGCTTCGACGCCTCGTGCACGGCGACCTGGCCGGCATGTTCGACGCGCCGAGCACCGTCGCTTTCGACCCGGCCGCGCCGATGCTCTCCATCGACCTGTCCCGGCTCGGCGGCGCCGGCGACGACACCGCGCTCGTCCTGGCGATGACCTGCGCCTCCGCGTGGATGGAGTCCGCGCTCGCCGACCCCACCGGCGGCCGACGCTGGGTGATCTACGACGAGGCATGGCGCGTGATGCGCCACGTGGCCCTGTTGGAACGCATGCAGAGCCAGTGGAAGCTCAGCCGAGGACTCGGCATCGCCAACATGATGGTGATCCACCGCCTCAGCGACCTGCTCACCGCGGGCGACGCCGGCTCCCGGGGCCGCGCGCTCGCCGAGGGCCTTCTCACTGACTGCTCCACCCGCATCATCTACCGCCAGGAAGCCGACCAACTCGGTTCCGCTGCCGCCCTGCTGGGCCTTACCGGCGTCGAGACCCAGGCCGTCTCCGCCCTCACCAAGGGGCGCGGCCTGTGGAAAGTCGCGAGCCGGTCGTTCATCACTCAACATCTGCTCCACCCGCACGAGCGTGAGCTGTTCGACACGGACGCCCGGATGCATACCAAAAGCGCCGAGTTCACGAAAACTGAAGCGCCGTTGGTGCCCGTCCGGCGCCGTGAGGTGCGGTGATGAGTCTAGGTGAGGTCCTGAGTTCCAGTCGGCAACCGCTCGGACTCGGTTTCGGGGTCGGCCTTGGCGAGGGCCAGGGTGTAACGCATGGCCGCGTCGATTCCGATGCCGAAAAAGTCGCAGATGCGGCGGACGTCGCCGCCGGTCGCGAAGATCTCCTGAAGGATGCGGTCCTCGCGGAGAGCCTGTGGTTTCACACCGAGGCTCCGCCAGGCGTAGAGCTTGCTGGTGGGAGTGGTCCGCGGGGCGGTCTTGCGGTTGATGATCAGGTGGGGGTTCAGGGTGCTGGGCCAGGTCCGTGCCCGGTGGTCGAGGTAGCCGGTGAGTCGGGTCAGGACCGGCCCTGCGAGCGGAATGATCTTCTCTCCGAGGGTGAGTTTGCCGTCGCTGATGTCCGTGAGCTGGATCGCGGCGAGTTGCGGGCCGGTGAGTCCGTGGAAGGCGACCAGCGCGACGGCCAGGGCAACGGTGATGTCGGGCGAGTTGAGCGCGTCGCGGATCTTCGCGGTGTCGAGAGGCGTGGGGATGGTGATGTTGCTTCGGGCGACAGGGACACCTCTGGTGGGGTTGGTGAAGACCTTCTTGCGGGCCTTGAGGATGGCGAAGAGCGAGCGAAGGCCCTGATCGGCGAAGAGGCGGTTGGCCCCTTCGGGCGGAAGTGCCTCGATGAAGTCCTGTCTGCTGATCTCGGCGAGCGAGGCGTGTCCCTGGTCGGCCCATCGATGCCAGATCGGGGCCATGCCCTGGATGTGGAGGTGAATGGTCTGCTCGTGGCGGGGACGTCGCCGCGGGGCGGTGGCACTGCCCTTCAGCATGATGCCGAACCACAGCTGCAGTTGCCCGGCCATCTCCAGGGGCAGGCCGGTGGTCTTCTTCGCGAAGTACCGCTCGACGGCCGTGATCCGGTCGTCGACCAGGAGGCCAGCGGCGGCGAGGATCTCCAATGTCGAGGTCTGGGTGCCGCCGTACCGGATGCTGGCGGCGACGTCGCTGGCCAGGATCTTCGCGCCCGGCCAGTCCTGCAGAGCATCCAGCAGTTTGAGCGTGTGGACGACGCTGTTGGTCTGGCGTCGCGTCCACGCGTGCCGCTCGGCATGGTCGCGCAGGACGGGCTCGCAGTATCGCAGCAGCCTGGAGTCGCCGGTCAACGCTCGGTCCTTGATGGCACCCTGGCCGGGAGGCATGCGGAACAGCAGCAGCTGGCGTGCGTCGGTGATGGTCCGGGGCAGCGCCGGCGGCCGATTCATGTGCAGCTCGCGAGCTCGGGCGGCCCGCCGCCGGGCGGCTCCGGTCTTGTCGTACTGGAGGTTGGCGAGGAAGAGCTGCTGCCCGTGATGGTTGGAGGTCTCCAGGTTGGGGGCCCGGCCAGGTTGCTGATGCAGTCGGGCGTTCTCCCAGCACAGCCGGCAGGCGCCCTGGCCGTTGATCCGGCTCTCGCGCCCGCAGAACTCGCAGGCGTCGACGGGATAGTGGGTGAACCACCAGCGGCAGCTCCAGCACTGCCAGCTGTTGGAGCGGTAAACGCCCCAGGCCAGACAGCCCCGGCAGGAGCCGACGTGGAGCGGGGCTCCGGGATGGCAGCGGATGCACAGTCCCTGGCTGAAGTAGTCCAGGCTGTCGCAGGCCCGGCACGGCGGCGGTGTGATCGGTCCGCCGGGAAGGCAGAAGTAGCAGAAGTCCATCCTCGGCTTGGTCCAGGCGACGCGGTTGACCTGGCACACCGCGCACTTCGGGGGCGGTGGGGTGCTCATAGCGGCGGCTGCGAGCGCGGACGGCCGAACCGCGGCGCGACGACCGGACCCGCGTCGGAGGCCGCGGCGCTGTCCTGCTGCGGCGGCCGGCGGGCCGCGACCTTCTCCGGTTCGCGGATCAGCAGCGCGGTCGGATCGCAGTCCAGGACCGCACAGATCACGTCCAGGTCGTCCAGGCGGATCGAGGTCGGTGTGCCGGTCCACAGCGCCGACATCTTGCCCGCACTGATCTCGAGCCCGGCCTCCGCCAGGAGTCGGCGCATCTCGGTGGACTTCCAGATGCCGCGCTCGGCGGCCTTCAGCCGCAGGTTCCACTGCACGGGTTCACACCTCTCCCAGACGTGCTTCGAGCCGCTCGTTCGCACTCATCCAGGCTCTCTCGACGTGCTCGCTGTGGACGTGGATGTAGCGCGTGGTCGTCGACAACCACTCGTGGCCGAGGAGTTCTTGCAGAGCCTTCAGATCCATCCCGTCCCCGTAGAGAGAGGAGGCACAGTAATGCCGCAGGACATGGGGCGTGAGCCTTCCCGCCCAGGCCGGCAGCCACAACTCGGTCGCGCCAGCCAAGCCGGCACGCAGGGAACTGTGGTTGATCCGCGTACAGTTCCTGGTGAGCTCGTCGCGGCGTTCGCTGGGCAGCAGCGGGGCGTCGGGATGGGCCCAGTCGGGTCCGAACTGATGGCGTACGTCGGTGAGCCACCAGTCGATCAGGCGGTCTGCACCGTTGATCGCCGGGACCAGCCGGGGCTTGGGCCCGCGGCCACGGCTGCCCTTGCCGTGGCGGACGTGGAGCTTGCCGAACGTACCCAGGTCGGGGCGCCAGTCGCGGATGTCGAGCATGCGTGCCTCGTTGATCCGCAGCCCCAGGCGGCGCCACAGCGAGGCCGCGAAGTAGTTCCGGGCGGCCGGCAGGTACTTGCGGGCCTCGGCGACCGACGTCCGCCACTGCCCGAAGAGCTGATCGACCTCCGCGTCGGAGGGCGGGATCCGCAGGTTGGCGAAGACCGGACTCCTGGGACGGTTGTACTCGTCGATCGGCTGCTGGACCACGGAGCCGGTCAAGGCGTGGATGTCGCCCTGGTACCGGCTGATCACGAAGTCGTAGAAGTGGGCGAGCATGCCGGCCTTGCCCGCCCGCGTGCTGTGGGCCCGCCCCTCCAGACGCTGACTCGTCAGGAAGCGGTCGGCGTCGTCGCACGATGCAGTCCACAGCGGGCCGCTGAGGGCCTGTGCGAACTCGAAGATGGCCGTCCGCGCGTTGCCGATGTGACTGTCGGTCAGGTTGGCCGCAGCCATGGACAGCGCGAACTGATCAACGATCTCTTGCTCGAAGTCCTCGACGTCGCGCTGCGTCCGCAGCGCGCGAGCCGAGGAGATGTTCCGGATGACTGCCAGTGCCATGGGCCGCTCAGTTCAGCGAGACAACGACTGAGTCGAGATTACTGGCAGAACTTCAGGATTTCCGACGAACCATCAAAGTTCCCCATCCAGGCTGGGCATCCCATGCCACCTGGCCTGCAGCCCACTCCCACCGCCCCCAGCCCTGAACGAACTCAGCGGCCTACAGACATGAGCCGTCCGCTCCCGTTCACGCCATCCCCCCGGGGGAGCCGGCCCGCCCCGGCTCCCCTCCCCCGTCGTCACATCACGCCCTCCGCACTGGAAGTCGCCCCACCATGCATCTGAAGCGCACGATCCGTCGCGGCCTGCGCCGCCTCGTCCAGCTCTACGCCGACGCCGCCCGCGCCCACACCGCGCACGGCCGCGCCTCCGTGGTCACCATCCCGCCCGATCCCGTGGACGCGACGCGACGAGGTACCGACCGACGCCCTGACGTGCACGACGAGGGCGAGACCCGCTGTGGCTGAGCTGGCCTGGATCACGCTGGGCAAGCACCCGCAGCTCGGACTCACCGCCTCCACCGTCAACGACGACTTCGGCTCCGCGCACCGGCTGTTGCTCGATGCCGGTTTCTCTACCGGGCATCCCGACTTCGCCTATGTCCTCGGCGACAACCATCCGGACGAGGTCCGAGCGACGCTCCAGCAGCTCTACGACACCGTGGCCAGCCACTACGTCGCCATCGACGACGCCTCGCTTGACGAAGCTGTGCCCACGAACCTGGCGCCGCCGCGTGGTTCAGAGCCCGGGCACCAGTCGGCCCCGTCACCGCGCCAGCCGGACGCGCGGGCCGATCTCGCGGAGTTCACCGAGGAGCTGTCGGCCCGGCTCCCCGGCTCCTGGACTGTCGCCCGCCACGAGCATCAGGCGGCGGACGAAGGCCAGATCCCGCTCAGCGAACGGGTCTGGGACTACGGACACGTGAGCTGGGTCCTCTCCGAATTCACCCCGCGTCGAAGCGCGGTGCTCACCAGTGACTCGGGCATCGAGCTCCTGATCACCGACCGCCCCCTGCGCAAGCACGAGTTCCTCGTCGCCGCGTTCGAGCCACGAGGCACCGGGGTCGACACGACCACCAAGACACCCAACGGCATCGTCGTGAGCAACGACCCTGTGCGAGCGGCCTCCCGAGTGACAAACCGCCTGCTGCCCCGGTACCAGGAGGCCGTCCGCGAGACCCGGCTCAGTCAGGTCGCCAAGTCGGTGGCTGCCGGCCAGCGCGTCCTGGCCGAATGGGACGCGGTCTCGGACAGCCTGTGCGATGCCGATCACTGGCCGCTCGACGAGCGGTACGGCCTGCGCCAGCAGGTGCGGGACGCGGAGATGTGGGTGCAGTTCGCTCCCTTCCTCGAGCACGGTCCCGCCCTGGTCGCGCACGCCGAACAGGCCCTTCCGCTCCTTGACCCCGCCGAGCGTGCGGCCGGGCACTGGACGTACCGGCTTCGGAGCCTGCGCGAGGCGCTGACGGGCGGCACCCGCGTACAGGCGGAATTCCAGGTGGTCGCCGAAGCACTGCTGCCCGACCACCCGCGCTCCAAGGCGGTCTTCGCGGACGCCGTGAGCATGCGCAACGCCGAGGGCTGGCACTACGCCCTGACCTGGACGGACAACGCCGGCGTCCTCGTCGACATGGCGCGAGCCGAGAAGGCACTGCCCACACCACCGCCCCGCCCCCTCCGTGTGCGGCCGGCCCGGTCGGTACGGGCCGAGGCCGCCCGCGCCTGGTCACCGCACGCCGCTCGCCAGATCACCACGGCGATCGAGACGAACGCCGGTCCGCCGGCCATCCGCTTCTTCAACTCCAGCAGGCCACCGCGAACCCGCTGACTAGCGCGGATCTCCGGCCACACCAAATCCGGCTTCCGGCCGCATCCTCGTCCTCCGCATGGCCCCGACCTCTGCGAGGTGCATCTTCGTGGCGGAAACCCGCCCGCACATCACCGTCGGCCACCACGACCGGTACGGCGTTGTGGCGGCGACGTCGCACGACAACCACGTCGCCGAACACATCCTGCGGCTCGTCGGCTTCGAGCGACTGCCCGGCAGCACGCTGTACGGCCTGACCGATCCGCACCGTGACCCTGCACGACGTGGGTCGCAGGCGGTCCAGTCCTTGCGGGCCGCGCAGTACAGCGTCACTTCCGACGTCGCATACAACCTCCAGCCCTATACCCGGCTCGGCACGGGCCGGCGTCTCCTCGAACGACTGGAGAAACCTTCCGCCCCGGCGGTCCCGACGGTTGGGGAAGCCGCGTCGGCCTCGGCCCAGCAGCGCAGGTCCCAGGCCGCCACCGCCGTCTCTCCGGCCCGGGCCGGACTGCCTGCGACGCGGCAGCCCGCCGTCGCGGTCGATTACCGCCCTGCCCCCTCCGCCCCGCAGCCGGTCCGCACCCGCTAGACCGCACACGAAGGAGCCCTCGCGATGACTCTGCGACTCGAACTGGACGTCGCCTTCGGGATGCACCCCGACTTCGGGGTGGCCGCCGCCGTCACGGATGACCGCCCGTTCCTGGACGAGGTCCTGCGCAAGCACCACTTCCGCTACAGCGAGTACCTCGACGTCTACCTGCTGCCGGACGGCACTCCCCACAACACGGCGGTGCGGACTGTGGCCCGGGCGACCCGGGACTTCCAGGATGCCGGTCTCTCCGTCGCAGCCGATCCCAGGATCGTGATTCCGCCGCCCGTCCCGACTCCGGACGGAGTCGCGGCGCGGGCGACGCAGCCAGGCCAGTCACTGACCGCGTTGACCGGCGAACTGCACGAGCTCCGCCGCGCGGCGGACGTCTCCGAGGTCCTGGGCGAGATCCTCGACGAGCACCACGGCGTCGTGCTCGACCTGGAGGAGTTCATCGACACGGCCGCCGCCTGGTGCGAGCGGCTCGACACCCCCAATGGACACGAACTGGGCCTTCACCTACGCAACATCGCCCATCACGTCGCCTTCCTCGGCGATCAACTCCTCGGAGCCCAGCTCGAACTCGCCGTCATGCCCGACGCGACTCCGGAGAACGCCCCTCCCCTGGCCGAGGTGCCGCTGCCGGACCGGCAAGAGTGGCTCCGGGTCACGCACACCACGCGAGCGCGCGCCGCCGTGGCGTCCTCCCCCAACCGCCCGGCCACTGCCCTGAAGCATCAGGACGAGGCAGTGCCCCGCTCCCAGGCCGCGCCGACCGCCCCGAGTCGTACGCGCTGATCCTCCCTTTCTCGACGTTCAAGGAGTCCGGCTCATGGCCGTGAAGAAGTTCTGGACCATCGACCACGCCTGCGGTCACACCGTCGAGTCCGATCTGTCCGACCGTCCGGCCGACCGCCGTGCCAGCTATGCCCGCTGGCTCGCCAGCCGGGACTGCTCTGGCTGCTGGCGGGCCTCCCGCGAGGAGGACATCAAGACCAAGGTCGAGTGGCTCGCGAAGCAGCGGGCGACCGACCAGGCCGAGGCCGAGGCGTGGTCCGAGCAGTACCGCATGCCCCCGCTGGACGGCACCGACCGCGCGGTCGCCTGGGCCACCCGTTGTCGTCGGCAGCTCGTGTCCGCCGCGTACACCGCGCTCGTCGTCGAGGGGACGACGAGTGCGGCGGAGTGGGAGGCCATCGAGGACGCCGTACGGCCCCTGACCCGCGCCGGCTGGTGGCTTGACCAGCGCGACGCCGACCCCGCGGACCTGCCCGAGCTGCTGGAAGCCGCCTCCTCGAGCGACCGGCCGACCGAGAACCCCCACTTCTGAATGGAACCCCTACGATGCCCACCCCACCCGACGTCGTCATCACACGCCATCCGACCGGCAACGTCACCGCCGAAGGTGGAGACGAACTCGCCTTCACTCTCCTCAAGCGCGCGGGCTTCGTTATCGAAACGACGCCTCGGTCCTTCTGGTACCGCCTGCCCTGGGACATGGGCGAAGCCCGCGAGAACCAGATGGCCAGCCACGCGGCCACCATGCTCACCGCCGCCGGCTACCGCGTCGGCCTCGGCCCCGATCTGCGCGTCGGCCCCTTCACCACGCCCTCCGACCCCCAGGGCAAACGCGTCCACGGGCATCAGATCCTGCTGCCGACCGACGAGCTCAACGGCGCCGAGGCGTACGACACGGCCGCCGAGCTCACGGAGCACGTCCTCGACCCCCTCGATGGTGTGCTCGTCCGCCTCAGCGAGTTCTTCGAAGCCGCCGCCGAGCAGGCCAAGGCATCCGAGACCGACGTCGGTTGGGATCTGTCATACGAGTTCGCGGAAGCCGCCGCGAAGCTCACCTCCGTCGGCGAGGACCTGCACGTCGCCGCCGACCGGCTGCGGGCACTCGATCGTCCAGCGAAGCCAGGCTGGCAGGCGCGGGTCGCCGACTACTACGCGACCGCCCCGACCACCAGGCGGACCGGAGCGCCCGCCGCCGCACCCGAGGCATCTACTGCCACTCCACCATCGGCGTCCAGGCCGAACCGGAAGCGCTGACCAATCCCCTTCACCAGAGAGGCCGTTTCATGTCCTTCCGGCACGAAGAGTACGGAACCGACGCCGAGATCTACCGCAAGCCGTTCAGCACCGAGGTGATCGCCGACTGCGGCGATCGGCGTGCCCACGAGGTGCTCGTCGCGTGCGGCTTCGTGGAGAAGAACGTTCCGCCGCACTACGTCTGGCACCAGCTACCCGACGGCCTGTCGGAGAAGGAGCAGAAGCAGCGGGCCACGCGCGCCGCGTGCCTGCTCCGCGCCCGGGGCTTCGACGCGAACGTCGCCGAGGACCTGATCTCCGATGAGGCGCTCTCTGACGCGCTCGACGAGGTGCGGCGACACCGGATCAGCGGCGCGGCCACGTCATCCTCGCCGACCGCCAATGCGGTCACGCCACCGGCAGGCCCGGACACCACGGCCCCGGCCGCGCCCGCGGCTCCCTCCGCCTCCGTCCACCGCAGCCGCTAGGAGCCCCCTCGTGATCACCAGAAGATCCCGTCGGCCCCCGCACACCATTCCTCTCGCACCACGTATCGGGACCGCGCTTTGTCTCCTGCACGCACCAGCACGCCCTCGACCACCACCGGCACCGACTTCCTGCTGTACCTGATGCTGTCCGTCGCCGCCCTCGGCATGGGCGCCGGGACTTTGGCCTGGTTGTTCGGCAACGTCGCCAACACCCTCACGATGTCCGGCCCTTGGACCCCGTACGAGCCGACCGAAGCGTTGCTGCACCCCCATGAGGTCTGGCCGCACCTCGCACAGCCCGCCCTCTTCCTCGCCTGCTACGTCCTGCCCGCACTCGTCCTCCTAGCCGCCGCGCTGCTCGGCGTGAAGGTGTGGCTGCGGCTACGCGGCAATCCCCAGGGGCTGGCCGATCAGCGCGATCTGGCCGACCTGATGCCGAAGAAGATCGCGGCCAAGGCGATCGATCTTCGTCCGAGCCTCAAGGGCACCCGGCCCAAAGACGTCGTACCCGACGACCGCGGCGTTCTGCTCGGCACGCTCGCGCCCGGTGCGCGCGAGGTTCGCTCCTCGTGGGAGGACGTGATCCTGGCGATCATGGCGCCCCGGTCCGGGAAGACCTCCGGTCTGGCGATCCCGGCGATCCTGCGCGCGCCTGGACCAGTGCTGCTGACCTCGAACAAGGCCGCACGCGATGCCTACACCGCCACGCTCGCGGCCCGCGCCGACGCAGGCACGGTCTGGACGCTCGATCCGCAGCAGATCGCCCACGCGCCACAGACGATGTGGTGGGACGTCCTCGCCGACGCCCACGACCTCGCCGGGGCCCGCCGTCTGGCAGGCCACTTCGTGACCGCCTCCGTGGACGAGTCGAGCGCGGGCGACTTCTGGTCCACCGCCGCCGCGAACACGCTCACCGCACTGTTCCTCGCCGCAGCCCGCGACCATCGTCCGATCACCGACGTCCTGGCCTGGCTCGCCTCCCCCGCCGACCGCACCCCCATCGACCTGCTCCAGGACGCCGGCCTCGACGCGGTCGCCGCCCAGCTCCAGGGCACTATGGCCGGCGCAGTCGAAACCCGCGATGGCATCTTCGAGACGGCGCGGCAGTACGCGAGTTGCCTGCTCGACCCGGCCATCGCCGCATGGGTCACACCGCCCAGCGGCCTCGGCAAGATCCGCGAGTTCAAGCCGGAGGCGTTCGCCACCAGCAAGGACACCCTGTTCCTGCTGTCGAAGGACGGCGGCGGCTCCGCCTCGGCGATCATCGCCGCCGCTGCCGACGCAGTGATGCGCGCGGCCGTCATCCAGGCCGAACGCGACGGCGGGCGGCTCGACGCTCCACTGCTCGCGATCCTCGACGAGGCCGCCAACGTGTGCAAGATCGCCGACTTGCCAGACCTGTACTCGCACCTCGGCTCCCGGGGCGTCATCCCGATCACGATCCTGCAGTCCTACCGCCAGGGCGTCCGGGTCTGGGGCGAGGCCGGGATGGACGCCCTGTGGTCCGCCGCGACGATCAAGCTCGTCGGCTCGGGCATCGACGATGCCGACTTCGCGGACAAGCTCAGCCGCCTGGTGGGCGACCACGACGTCCGTACCGTCTCGGTGTCCACCAGCGAGTCGGGCAAGTCCACGTCGGTCTCCATGCGCCAGGAGCGCGTCCTCCCGGCTGACGCGATCCGCGCACTGCCCAAGGGCTCCGCGTTGCTGCTGGCCACCGGCATCCGCCCCGCGCTCCTCGCCCTCAAGCCCTGGTACCGGGAACCGGACGCCGACCGGCTCGGCGGCGCGTCCGCCAAGGCGACCTCGGCGATCACCGAGCGAGCGCTGGCCAAGAACCTACGCCGAGACGACTTCGGCCCGGCCGCATGAGCCCGGTACTTCCAGGCCCCCGGCCGGCGAGACGCGACGGCGCACGTCCCCAGCCGCCCCGCATCCCTCCGGGCTCTCGCCCCGTCTTCTTGAGGTACTCCCATGTCGCACCCTGCCCCGTCCTGGGCTTCGTCCCGTCGGTCCGAACGCCTCGCCGGCGCACCCGTCGTACGACGTGGTGCCGACTGGTGGCTCGTGTCCCCCACCGGGTCCCTGCTCGCCCAGGACCCCGTGTTCACAGGTGAACTGGACCGCTTCGCCGCCGACCTGGCCGCGGCCGACCGCGCGGTCGCCGAGATCCGCTCCGAGAGCAAGGCCGCGCACGAGGCGCGGTCGTGACCCCGCTCGTCCACGCCGAGCAGGCCGTACTGGGCGCGGTCCTCCTGGAGCCCGGCCAGCTCGACCGGCTCTCGCCCTGGCTACGACCGGAACAGTTCTCCCGCCCCGCGCACACGGCGATCTACGCCGCGATGCTCAAGCTCAAGGCCGGCGGCCATCCAGCAGCGGCCACAGGGGCCGGCGATCCCGTTCCGCTGGCCTGGGTGACCGACACCCTGCGGGAGGCGAACACGCGGACCCGCGGGCTCACCGCCTCGTACCTACACTCCCTCGCGTCGGCGTGCCCACGCCCCGACCATGCCTCGGTGTACGGGCGGATGGTCCTGGAGGGCGCCATCCACCGGAGTGTGGCCCAGCACGCGGTCCGCCTCCACCAGGCCGCACTCGCCGACGGCCGGGCCGGCACGGTGGAGGAGACGCTGCACCACACCCAGGTCCTGACCGCCGTACTCACTGACCTGGCTCGCGGCTGGGGCACCGAGGCACGTCCCGTGCAGCCGCCCGCCACGTACGCGCCCCGGGCCGAGCGCCTTCAGCCGGTGGGCGAGCAGGTCCTGGCCGACGAGGAGTACCTCCTCGGCTGCCTCGCCTCCCGCCCCGAGCAGTTGCTCGGACTGGTGCGGTGGCTCCGCCCCGGCGACTTCGCCGACCCAGGCCATCAGCAGATCTACCGCGCCTTGGGAGCCCTGCACCATCGGGGCGAACCCATCGACCAGCTGACCGTGCTGTGGGAGACCCAGCGTCGCGGCGCTCTCGCCGATGGGACGCTCGATGCCGAACGAGTGCGGCGGATCTGTGATCCGCTCGTGGGTGGATCCGCCGAGCACTTCGGCGAACAGGTCGTCCAAGCCTCCCTCGTCCGCACTGCCGCCTCGGCTGCGCGACAGGTCAGCGCCCTGGCCGACCGCGACGCGCTCGCGCCCGGTCAGCTCATCGGCTACGCCATGCACGCGCTCGGCCCGCTGGACGACGTAGGCCGCCGCCTTCGCCATGCGCACGAAGCCGAACCAGAACCACGGCAACCAGTCAGCCGACCCGGCGCGCCGCCACCCGCCGCCCGCGTCGACGCCGCCCGCGCCCGCAGCCGCGTCGCGGACCCCACAGCGCACCGACCACCGCCCTCTGTCGCACGCCCCGCGCTTGCCGCACGCCCCAACCACCGGAGTCCCTCATGACCGACCACACCGGACGCGCCGGCCTGGAGAGGGACGAACTGTACGCAGTGGCCCGGGAGTTCGAGGAGGCCCGCCACGCGATCGTCGGGTCGTACACAACGAACTCCCTGCCCGACCTCGTCACCGCGTCCCATCAGCTCGGCACCCTGACGGGGCTGGTGAAGGACCTGTCCGACGAAGTCCTCTTCCGCGCCAACGACAACGACCCGGGACTCGACTTCTGCCCGGTCATCGCCGCGTACACCAGCGCGTCCGCGCCCGCGGGACGCGCCGTGACCAACTACACCGAAGCCTTCAAGCAGCTCGGATTCCTGCGCAGGTACGCGGGAGCCCCAGCGACGGCGGCGGACCTTCGCGATGCCCGCCAGGCCGCTTTCAACGTCACTCAGGACCGGCTGGACCTCACCGTGGACTCGCTGCAGGAAGCCTGCGTCACTCTGTGGCACGCTGCCGACCGGATCGATGGCACGCCGCCTCGTATCCTCGCCGCGCTGAGCCGCTCGGCACGCCCAGAGAACTCGATCTACCGCCTATCGACCAAGCTCCCCGCGACCGAGCCGATCCGTCTCGCCTACATGCCGGTGTCCCGCCGTGTGCGCTGACTTTCCGGTGGTGCCGCACCAGCCGTCGATCGGGAGTCTGTGCTCCGGGTACGGCGGTCTGGATCTCGGCGTGCAGGCCGTCCTCGGCGGCACGGTCGCCTGGCATGCCGAGGTCGATCCGGGCCCGGCCCGGATCCTGTCCCGCCACTGGCCGTCCGTGCCGAACCTCGGCGACATCACGGCCGTGAACTGGGCCGAAGTCCCGGAGGTGTGCGTCCTGACGGCTGGATTCCCCTGTCAAAGACGTCTCGGTCGCCGGCCGTCGCGCCGGACTGGCTGATGGCACCCGGTCCGGTCTGTGGTTGCACATCGTCCGTGCCATCGAGGCCCTCAACCCGTGCCTGGTGGTCATCGAGAATGTCCGAGGACTCCTCACCTCCCCCGCCGGTTCCCCTGGCGACGTGGAACCCTGCCCGTGGTGTCTGGGAGACACCGCAGGCCAGCCTGCTGTGCGCGCACTCGGTGCCGTACTCGGCTCCTTGGCCGACCTCGGGTTCGATGCGCGCTGGCGCGTGCTTCGCGCCTCTGATGTCGGAGCTCCGCACCGTCGCGAGCGGATCTTCCTCACCGCCTGGCAGTCCCGGCGGCTCAGCTCTGCTCAAGACACCAACGAGCAACCTGGCCACGAACGGAGGGAGCCAGCACCCGACGAAGAGGAAGCGGGGCGGGCACGGTCCGAATCTGGCGGACGAGGTCGAGTGGCTGCTGCCGACGCCGAAGGCGTCGGACGGCACAAAAGGATCACCGAACCAGCGTCACGGGAACGGGGACCTGACACTCCCCTCGGCGGCAGCCCGACTGCTGCCGACCCCACGGGCAAGCGACACCGGCACTCCCGGACGCCGACCGGGCGCGGGCTTCCGGCCCCCGCTCTCGGCAGTGGTACTCCCCTTGTTCACCCCTCCGACACCGACGGACGAGGGGCGTGGGGACCATACGCCGCCGCCATCGCCCGATGGGAGAGGGCAACGCGCCCGGCACCCCGGCCCACCGACGAGGCGGGACGCCTCAGCCCACTGTTCGTGGAGTGGATGCAAGGGCTTGAACCAGGCTGGGTGACGGCCACTCCGGGACTGGGACGCCCCGCCCAACTGGCCGCTCTGGGCAACGGAGTCGTGCCGCAACAGGCATCTCGCGCGCTGGAGATCCTCGCTCCGCCGATCCCGCTCTGTGGTCGTCACGGCTCGCGGTGAAGGGCGGCTTCTACACCGGATTTCCGGCCGGGCAAAACCCGGATTTCTCCGGATCCTCGCCACCCCAACCACCCGATCTTGCGGAGGGGTAGCGATGGCTGAACCCGCTCAGGAGAGCGAGCCGATACGCGTGCCGGACCACGACCTGGACGACCTGGTCTCCACGGTCGCCAGGCTGGTCGCGGAGAACCGTAAACAGGGCGAGACGCTCGCACGGCTCACCGACGACGTCCCGCCTTCGGACGACGAGGGCGGCGGAGCCGAGCACGGTGGCGGAGAGGGCTCGGTCGCCGCGTCGGCGCCGGCCGAGCCCGGCAGCTCGCAGGAGGGCCCGGCGTCCATCTTCATCCTGGCGCTCGATGGCAAGGCGTACGTCGAGGAGCTCGCGGCGCTGACGAGCTGGGTGCACGACCTGCTGCTGCCGGTCTATGGGCGGGAGATCACCACCGGCCGCCCGTGGTGCCAGCAGTGGCAGGAGCATCCCGAGGCCGTCGCCCGCCTGCACGCCCTGTGGCTCGCCTGGCAGCAGCTCACCGACGTCGAGGCCGGCCTCACCGGCCCCTCAACGTGGCACCGCGACCACCTCGACCCGACTCTGCTCCAACTCCGCACGCCAGACGGCCCGTTCGGCGCCTGCACCACCAGCCCGACCCGCCCCAACCACCGGCTCCTGGCCTCGCCCGAGCCTGCGGGAGTCTGACGTGACCGACACATACGAAACCCAGGCGCCGGACTACCGGATCGACGGCTTCGAAGCAGCCACCGAGCGAATCGAAGAGGACTTCTTCTCGGTCACGCTCTCGGACGACATGTTCGTCCCCCTCGCCGAGCACCACAGCGCCGACGGACGCGACAGCTACCTGCTGTTCTACGACCGGGCGGCCATCTGGGACGCGCCCGGCACGGCGGAGTACGTCGCGCTCCACCTCACCCGCGACGTCGAGCAGCGAACGTTCGCCTTCGACTACGAGCGTGTTCCCGTCGTGCCGCTCGCGCAGAACTGGCTCACCCGCCGGGGCTGTCCGCCGGAGGCCGCCGTGCCGACCAGCAACCATGGGCCACGCCCGGCCGACGCGCTCACCTCGCGGCTGGAGGACCTACTCCGGAGCAACCCCGGCGGCCGGTACGAGGTGATCGACCACCACACCGACAACCCGGGCTCCTTCGACTTCGGCACCGAGGTGCGCACTCTCCTCCACGACAGCCACCCGGCCTCCGCGCACGCCCCCTACCGCCTCTTCCTCGAGGAGACGGCCAAGGACTTCCGCTCCTACACGGTGCGCGAAGGCGCCTTCACCAGCGTGGAGGCAGCGGACGCCTGGGCCATGGACCGCGACGCTCCCCTCCCGATGGCCCCGGCCCCGGAGAGCGTCCACAGGGCCCTGGCCGCCCGCACCCGCTCGCCGCTCGCCGGAACCGCCGGCCTCGCGGTCCCCCCGGCGCCCGTCACGGCTCCACGACCGGCGCTTCTTTCCGTACCGCGCTCCGGCCGGGGTGCGCGGTGAGCCGGGCGCGGTACGCCTTCGCGGCCCACCCCGAGGCCCTGGCCGACCTGCGCTCGGTCCCGGATCGAATCCGCGACCTGGCCCTGCTGGAGCTGCAGCACCTGGTCCACGGGAACGAACGTGGCGCGGCGCTGACCCGCGAGCTCGCGGGCTGTCACAAGATCTACGTCGATCCGGAGACCCGCTGGCGCATGGTCATCCAGTACCGCGACGCGCCGGCGTCCTCGCAGCACCGCCGGGAGATCTACCTCCTGGCCGTCGGGGAGCGCCAGGACCAGGCCGCGTACCGCACCGCAGCTCACCGACTGGACCGCGAACGCGAGGCATCCGCCGGGACAGCGCCGCTTCACGGCCGCCGTGCCCAGGCGGCACGGTCCCGGTCCCCGCGCGGGAGCGCAGCTCCGGAACACGCCGGTTCGCCGACCCCCGCCGCCTCCACTGCTCCGCCGCGAGCGCGCCGCCGGCCATGACACCCGGCCCCTCATCCGCCACAGCCCGGAGGCACTTCCCCATGCCACCACTCGACCTCGGCGATCTCGCCCCGAATACCGAGGTTCTCGTCGCGCCAGTCCACCTCGCGGGCCCCGGAACGAGGGAGGCCGTCTTCAGCATCCTCGACAACGCCGCCGGGTGGACGAAGACCGTCGCCTTCGGCACGGACGCGTACTACGCCAGCCCGTGCCAGCGAGTCCGTATCGCCAACCCCGTGGAGAGCCACTACGGCGGGTGGACGATCACCTACGCCGAGGACCCACTCGGCGTTCCGGACTGGATCACCACCTTCGACCGCAACACGCCCCACGAGATCGCCGCCGCCTTCACCGAGACGCTCGTCCACAGCCTGCCCAACCACTTCCGGGACTACCTCGGCGGCGGCAGGCACCACACCGGCCTCGGCCCCGAGGACGTACTGCTTCGCAGCGACTGGGAGCCGATGCATGGATGTCGGCCGTACTGGATCGTCTCGCCGGACAACCGCACGGCCCTGCGCACGCGCAGCGGGTGGCTCGACGAGCACACCGAGCTGCTGACGCCGGAGAAGTCCATGTGGCGCCTGTCCGGCGGCATCGACCCCGTCCACGCACCGAGCTGGAGGGCCTTCTTCAGTGGCAGCACCCCACAGCACCTGCGTGCCGCTGCCGCCGCAGCTCTCACCAGCCCCGACGCCGTGCGGCGTTTCGCCGGCGAGGTACCCGAACGCCACCGCGACCTGGTGCACGCACGCCTCGCCAAGCCGACAGCCGCTCGCCCTCGGGCCCAGGCGGCCCTGGCCCGCCGGCCGTACGCCGCCCACGCACCCGCACTCGGGGCGGAGGCCGCAATCCCGTCGGCACCACTCGCCGCCCACGGCCGTTCCCGCCGTCAGCGCTGACGGCCGCAGCCCATACCCGGAGATCCCGCATGCCCGCACGCACGCTCGATGGCGACGTCTACGTGACTCCGCTGTACCTCGCCGGCTCCACCACCATCGGCGACCCGGCGATGCAACCACTCCTCGACCACGGCTTCACGCTGCAGAGCGACGAGCTGGCGAACGTCTACGTCTCCTCCCCCGATCAGCATGTCCGGCTCGGCTTCCTGCCCGAGGGCCCGGACAACACCTTGTGGAAGGTCGCAGCCCACCACGACCCGTTCGGGCCGCCCGACTGGCTGGCCACCTTCGACTCCAACACACCGACGGAGTTGGTGACCGCCTTCACCTCCGCCCTCGCCACCAGCTACGCCGACGATCCGGACACCGTCTTGACCGGCCCTCGTCGCCCGGCCGAGGAAGGCTTTCGGCCCCTGGAAGGCGCTGGCTGGAAGCGAGGGAGCTGGCGGCTCACCACCCTCTTCACCGCGCCCGACGGACTCGCCGGCCTCACCTACAGGGGCGGGATCCTGGATCGACACGCCGAACTCCGTGGCGACCAGGACCGCTGGCTGCTCTGGGGCGGCCAGGACGGGTACAGCTCACGCTGGTACGCCACGTTCACCTCTGCCGTCCCCGTCGATCTGATCGCGGCGACCACCGCCCGCCTGGCCGACCCCAGCCCTGCGCTTCGCTACGAGGTCGAAATCCCGCAGCGCAACCGCAGCGCCGCCCGGACACGTCTCGTGCCTCCCCCGGTGCCAACTCCGCTGGACGTCAGGCGTGCCACAGCCGCACGCGCCCGCTCCCACGGAGGTCACCTCGTCCGCCGCACACCGGCGGCATCCGCAACCACGGGCACCCTCAGTGCCGTCCCGCCGGCCCGCCCCGCCCACCAACGGCGGGCCGCGGCGGGGCGCTCGTAAACGCCAGCCCGCGCCGACGGCCTCTCCCGCTCACTGGCACCGTCGGCCACGACGCGAGTGGAGACCGCTCGCGACCGCTCAACCGCAGCGGTCGTGGGCGTCCCTACGGGTGCCGTAGACGGCCGGGCGGCAGCTCCCTGCACCACCAGCCCGGCAGCTTCACGAGTCGCCGTTAGCTCACGTCGGCCCCACGACGCTCCAGGTGATGTCGCCCCCGCCAGCGCCGACCGCCTCCGCCAGCGCCTCGACGGTCAGGTTGATCCGTCTGCCGTCCGCCATGCGGGATCGACCCACGGACGCTGCTACCGCGTCGTCCACGGTCTCGTCGTACGTACCCATCTCCTGATTCAGCACGCCGCTCTGCCCGCCTTCCATCGGTCGCCCCGGAAACAGCTCCCGGGGCGACCGATCCATTCCCCCGAGTGATCACCTGCGGACGCCGCCGCAGCCAGTTCGCCCACGGCAGACTCCCATCCTCGGGAAGGACTGGAGACCTGCTCCTGGACCATGTCAACGTACGACCGCTTCGAAAAACCACAGGTCAACGAAGGGTTTGTTACTCGTGACGCTTTCTGTCACCGCCCCGTCCCATGTCCCCGCCGCACCTCGTCACTCGGCACTCGGCGACCGCGAGTGGCTGCTCGACTGTCACTGTGCGGGCCCAGTCATCGACCTCCTCAAAGGCCAGGGGTGGGACGTCATCCCCGACCTCTCCGCCAACGTCCACTGCTCCAGCCCCGACCAGCGTGTGTACGTCGGGTTCCTTCCCGAGACCGAGGAGGCCGCGCGCGGCGAGCTGTGGCACATCCAGGTCAAAGGAGCCGACGGCCGGGTGGCATGGAGCCAGACCTTCGGGTCGAGTGTCCCGGCCCAGGCCGTGGCCGGATTCCTCGCGGCACTCATCGCCTTCCCCAGCCGCTGCTGCGCCTGCGTCTGACCTACGCCGACCGCCCCGCTTCACCAACCCAGGAGTCTCTCTTGCCTCGCGAGATCACCGTTCGCCAACTGATCCACCAGCTCCAGGCAGTCGACCCGGATCTCCCCGCGTACCTCGCTGTCAACCCGGACTGGCCCCAGGCCCACCGCATCGATCGCGTCATCGAGATCAGCGGCCCCGACGGCGCTGTCTACCTTGCCGAGAACGGCCAGGAGGGCGTGCTGCCACCTGAGGTCCGCGCTCAGCTCGACTGGGCCGACGTGTGAACCGCCGGTCACTCTCGCAGTTCGCGGCGGGCGCGAAGGAGCCTCCGCGCCCGCCCTTGTCCCTTGGCGATGTCGCCCAACGCCCGATGCCTCGAGGCGTACGTGGTGCTCTCGTCCGCTCCGTGCCCCGCTGCGCCACCGAGCCGGTTCCCACGACCTGGGTGTCCGCGCAAGACCGCGTTCCTCTTCGTCCGGGCTCCGTTCTGCTGCTCTGGGAATCCGCCCCTTCAGGCGGGATGAACGTCACCGCCCACCTTGGCCTGGCCTCGGCGGACGTCACCCTCGCCACCTGGCCGAACCTCCACGGAGACTGGACCCCGGTCGTCTATCCCACGCTGCTGGAGACCATCGATCTGCACGCCGCGCTGTCCGTGGCCATCGACGCTCTCCACCTCGCCAACCGCCTCGCTGGTGTCTGACGACACGACGCACTTCACACATCGAGGGGCTGCCCCAACCGGGCAGCCCCTCGATGTGTTGGTTCCGCGAGCCCCGCTGCAGAGGCGTCTCGGGGACGGTTGAACTCGGCCACCGCGACCCCGAGGTCCACCGGCGAACCCTCGCCCGTGAGGAAGTCGAGCGCCGCACGATCCGTGACCGGCTCAGCCGGAGATCGAACCCCGCGCAACCTCCCGCCGAGTGAATCTTGAACGTGAATTACTTCGGCGCGCTGACCAAAGCCAGATCGCTCATGCTGGATCTATGCAAGGTGGACACGCCGAGAACCCGCCCAAGGCATTCCTGTCGCACGCCAGCGAGGACAAGGCTGAATTCGTCGAGCCGCTTGCTCGCAAGCTCGCCGAGCTAGGTGTGAAGCCCTGGCTGGATAAGTGGGAGATCAGGCCGGGCGATCGCCTGGTCCAGCGTCTTTTCGACGAAGGGCTGGATACGGCCGACGCGGTGGTCGTCGTCGTCTCGAACCACTCGGTGACAAAGGAGTGGGTACGCGAGGAGCTCGACGCCGCAACGGTTCGAAGGGTCAACGAGACGACCCGCCTGATCCCGGTCCGGCTCGACGAGGTAACGATGCCGTCTCCGCTGCTGCACATCGCATGGATCACCACTGATCGCAGCCCCGAGGGCGTCACGCACACGGCGCAGCGGATCGCCGAGACATTGCACGGTCACGACCCGGGTCCGGCCGTGGGGCCCCGGCCGGCCTATGCCCGCATCTCGGCATCCATCCCGGGCCTGACCACCTCAGATTCCGTCCTGCTGACCGAGACCGTGCGCGAAGCGCTCAACGCTGGCCAGCTGATGCTGCTGGATTGGCCCGCAGTGAAGTCACGTGTGGAGCAGACTGGGCTGAGCGAGCAGGCGGTGAACGAGAGCCTGAACATGCTCGCTGAAGGTGATTACATCAACGTGGCCATCCGCGGAGACGGCATTGATCAGTTCGACTTGACCCGATATGGATACGACGAGGGCGTAGCCGGCGTCTTCCCGGGAGTGGAGGAGCACCACCAGGCGATCATCGCTGAGCTGGTCAACAATCCGCCGACCAGCAATCAGATCATTGAGGACCTAGCCGAGCGCACTGCGTCTCCGGCTCTGGTTGTTGACCAGTTGCTGCGTGACCTGCAGGACGAGGGCAAAGTGTCCGTCAGCTGGAGCATGGGTAGCAGCCGAATTCACTCTGTCAGCCCGACCCTCCGGCGTCGCTTGTCCTGACCGCAGCCTTCAGCGCCTGGTCCTCGCCGCCATCACCCCGTACATCGACGACACCGTGCTCGCCGACCGCATCGCGAAGGGGGACGGCAACGGAGCAACTCACGGAATTGCCCATGAGTGGCCCAGTCGTTTGCCAGGCTGTGACGGTGACTCCCGAACTCCTCGACATTACCCAGATCATGGCGATGATGACGGTGCCGTTGTGTGCTCCCAAAGCGTCTCGTCCGGGCAGAGGACGTAGACATCACTGACGCGCACTTCTATTCGGGCCTCGGCTCCGACAGATAGGTGCCGGCGAGCGTGCCGTCGTACCCCACGGCCTGGGCGGCGTCCTCCAGGCTTGGGTAGTCCTGGCCGCCGACGTCGATCATCGCCTCGTAGTCCGCGTGCGTCAGCTCGGGCTCGACCCACTGGTGCGCACACCGGCAGCGGATGCTGATCTCGCTCCGGTCGCAGATGACCATCCAGTCGCGCCGCGCTCCGCACGTAGGGCACATCACCAGGATGCCGCCGATGCGGATTTCCTCGGGGTGGGTGGTGGCACGGAGACCGATGATCCCGTCGCCGAGCCGCGTCTCCCTCTGGAGCCTCAGCAACGGGTCGTCGGCTGCCGTCTCCGGCAGCACGGCTCTCCGGGTCCGGAGGTCTTCGCTGAGCATCGGCATCGTCTCCTCGTCCTGTTGTTGACCAGCCATAACACCGCTGGCCGCGGGCGTCCAACCCATTGAGGTGCTGGTCAGCGCCGGGGGCCCGACCTGCGGGAGCTGTTCGTGTCGTTGCGAACCGTGGGCTCGGCTGCCTGCGGTTTCGAGGCTCGGGGCGGCGCCGGTGTCCGCTGGTGCGCTCGTGTGCGGGACAGGTCCGCTGTGGCGGGTAGCTTCCCGATGCGCCGCAGGCGCCAGACGAGTACGTCGGTGACGTTGTCGGCGGTCTCCAACTCGCGCCATTCGATCGCCTGCTGGAGCAGTGCGTCGGGGTTGTGTCCCGCTCGTTCGGCCTGGGCGAGGGTGGCGGCGAGCGCGTCCCAGCCAGGCTCGCGCAGGACGTGGCCGGCCTGTCCGGGCAGTGCGGCTTCCACGGTGTGGGCGTAGCGGTCGCGTACGGGGGCGGGGAGTCGGCGTCCCTGTTCGCGCATCGCCTTCATGGGCGTGGCGGACGCGGTCTGGTAGGCGGCCCGCAGGTGCTGCGCGGCTTGTCGTGCGGCGGCGGCCTGCTGGGCGTGGCCGCGAGCGGAGTGCCAGTGGATGGCGGCGATCGTGACGAGGACCATCGTGGACAGGAGCATCGCGGTGGCGCCGCCGTCTTCGCCCTTGCCGAGGGCGTTGCCGGCCCGGACGACGCCGCGCGCGGCGGAGCGGAGGGCGCGGTGGTCGGCGTGCTCGGCGCGGGTGTGGGAGCGGGTGGCGCGTTCGAAGGCGCGGGCGGCCTCGGCGAGTTCCTTGCGGGTGGAGGCCGGGGCGGTCTGGGCTACGGCGTCGAGGAGTTCGCCGATGCCGACGAGCTGGGCGGCGCCTGCCGCGTCGTCGTCCCCGGTGAGCACAGTGACGGCCTGTTCGGCGACGTGGGTGGCGTCGCGACGCGCGCTGGCCGGGCGCCCAGAGCGTGGGGCGGATCCCGTGGTGGACGTCGGCTCGTCCTCGGGCGGTCCGGCGGCGAGACGTTGGCGGATCTTGGGGAGGGAGAGGTCAGGGGCGAGGCGGGAGCCGGGGAACCAGATGGGTTCGCCGTCACGGTTGCGGTCGCCGGGGAGGGCGACCTTGTATCCGAGGACGTCGCCGGAGGGCGCGAGGCGCTTGTCGAGGCGGAGGCCGGCTTCGGTGAGGCGGCGGAAGAACTCGTCCTCGTCGGCGGCGCCGGCCAGCGCCTGGCGGACGTGCTCACGCAGCGTCTCGCGGGGCGGCTCGGCTCGGCCGGTGCGCTCCGCCTTGGCACGTTCGGCGCTGGTGGGGCGCTGGGCGGCGGTGCGGTCGCCTTCGTTGAGGATCTGCAGTCCCCATTCCTTTTCGATCTTTCGGCATTCGGCCTGGGCGCGGATGCCGTCCTGGTGGCGGCGCGGGCTTCGTCCGTCTTCGCGCTTGAGGGTGGCGACGATGTGGATGTGGTCGTCGGCATGGCGGACGGCGATCCAGCGGCACGCCTTGTCGTCGCCTTCCTCGGCGATGCCGGTGGCATGGACGATGCGGCGGGCGACTTCGGCCCATTCGGCGTCGGTGAGGTGCCGGTCGCCGGGGGCGGTGCGGACCGGGCAGTGCCAGACGTGCTGGGCAGGGCGGCGGTCCTTCGGTAGGGCGAGGACGGGGAGGTCGAGCCGGTCCGTGAGCTGCTTGAGGGTGGCGGTCGGGTCGCGACCGGGGTCGGGTGCGAGTTCCGGCATCCAGGCTGCGACGAGGTGCGGGTCGGTGTGTTCGTCCCGGCGGCCGGGGCCGTAGAGGTAGGCGAGGAGTCCGTACGTGCGGCTGCCGGTGGAGATGTCCGGGACCACGGTGTCAGCGCCTCGCCATCTCGATGGCGGCTGCCTCGATGCGGGCGGCGGCGCGCAGGACTCGGGCAACGGCGTCGTCGGCGTACTCGGCATGTCCGCCGGAGTTGAGGACGCGGGCCACCTGGTTGAGGTTGTTGCCGGCGCGGGCGAGCTGGGCGCTGGCGGACATCAGTTCCTCGACGCGTCCGCGCTGGTCCAACAGCCATGCCTTGGGACCGCCTTGGGCCTGGGCGACCGCGACCGCGGCGTCGGCGAGGAACCCGGCGGTCTTCAGGCCGACCGTTTCGGCGGCGCGCTTGACGGTGTCGAGTTCGTCGCGGGTCAGGCGGACGCTGCGGACTTGGTCACGGTGGACGCTCTGGCGCATGCGCGGGCGCGTACGCGGCGTGGAACGCGCGGCTTCTTGTCCCTCCGGCTGCGATCCGCCCTCGGTCGCAGCCCCAGAGTCCGGCTCCCCCTGGTGCCGGGCCTCCGCCGCCGTTTCGGGGGCGGGGGCAAGCCCTTCCGAAACTCCTCCGCCGCCCATGGCTGCGGAGGAGTTTCGGAAGGTACAGCTTGCTCGGCCTCGTGCCGGGCAGTGGCCCTCGCCCAGGTCAACGGGGGCGGAGGGCCGATCGGTGGGCGTCATCGGAGCAGTCCGGAGGGGTCGCGACTTACGTCGCGCAGGACTTCGGCGACGAAGTCGAGTGCGAGGACGGGGTGGTGGAGGGTGCGGGGTGTGCTCGTGGGTGCGCGCTGGACGATCCAGGCTCCGTCGGGGCCGGCTTCGGCGTGATGGAGGTGTCCGTACCGGCTGAGCACGGTGATCCAGGCGTCGGCTTCGGCTCGGGTGGCCGTGGTGGTGCGCATGGTGGCGGCTCCAGTACGTGTGTGGAGTGGGAGGGAGTCGTGCGCTCGGCGGGTGCGCCGGTCCGGATGTCCGGGGTGGGGCACCCGCCGAGCGGGCTGTCCGGTCAGCCGGTCCGGGTGTCCGGAGCCTTGTCCGCTTCCTTGCGGAGGTGCTGCATCAGGACGGTGAGCCGGTCGTTGCCGAGGCCGTGTCCGTGACCGCGGATGGCGTCCGCGACGACCTTCCGGGTCAGGTCGCCGGCCTCGGTGACCGCCGGGCGGGCGATCGCGAGAAGCTGCTCGTCGGTGACCGGGGCCGACTTGCGGGCGCCGTCGTCCGGACGGGCGGTGAGCCCGGCCTCCGGGGCCGGGCCCGAAGCGGCGTCCGAACGCTTGGCCGGATCGACGGGGTGGGTGACCGGGCGGGGTCTGGGAGCGGGGTGTCCGCCCTGGTCAGCGTCGCGGCCACCTTGCTGGGGCTCCGGTTCGACCGGCTTCTCCCGCGTTCCGGACACGGTGTCCGGGGTGTGGGTCTCCGAGGTGTCCGGCCGCTGGGTGACCGCCGGGCGGTCGGTGTCCGGGCCGGGCAACGCGGCGGGGTGACCGGAGGTGACCGGGGTTGGGCCTCGTCCGCCCCAGCCGAAGTGGGTGTCCGGGCGGTCACCGGTGACCCGCTCCGTCCGGACGCCGGAGGTCTCCGGGTGTCCGGACAGGTCGGCCTCGGTGGCCCGCCGGGCGATCAGGATGTACAGGTGGACGGCTCCGGCCAGGGCGAGCGGGGCCAGCGTGGACAAGACTCCGACGGTGAGGTCACCGAGCCGAAGGCCCGCCCCACCGTGCTGCTGGTTGAGCCGAACGGCGTGCAGGGCGTTGGCCCAGATACTGGCGGCGGTCGCGGTGCCGAACAGGGTCCACACGTAGCAGCGGGCGGCGAGTGGAGCCGTACGCAGGACCAGGAGGGCACGCACTCCGTAGGCGATGAATCCGTCGATGACCAGGGGGAAGAGGTAGGTCAGGAGCCCTCGGACGTGGATCGCGGTGGCCATCTGTTGGAGGGCGTCGTACGAGAGGGCACATCCCGCGCCGCCGAGGGCGACGACGGCGGCCCGGTCCCAGGCGTTGATCCGCGCCGGTATCGGCGCGATGTGGCTCACGCCGCCGTCCCGAGGTCGTCGCGGGCCGGGAGTTTGGCGGCGGGATTCTTCAGGACCTGGGGGGCGTTGTCGGGTGTCTTCGCTGCCTCGTTCGCCTTCTTCTGCTGGTCGACGGCGCGGTTACGGATCTCGCGGCGGGTGCGGCGGTAGAGCTTCCCGGCGTGTGCCTCGGTGACCTTGAGCATCCGGGCGAGCTGCTCGGCGGGGATGTCGGCCTGGTAGGCGGCGCGGACGACTGCCTTGCGCTCGGCCTTGGTGAGGTGGATGTCGCGGCCGGCCAGGGCTTCGTTGACGCGGGAGTAGCTGAGGCGGCCCCCCAACTTGCTGTGCAGGGCCTCTCGCTCCTCTTCGGTCATGCCGCCCCGGATGCCGTCGCGGTCGCCGTTCTCGAGGGCGGCGTCGAGGCAGGTGCTGCGGACCGGGCACTGCGCGCACAGGGCCTTGGCGGCGGCTATGCGGTCAACCTCGTCGGGCTCGGGGAAGAAGAGCTCGGGGTCGACCTGGTGGTACGGGGTCGAGCGGCAGGCGGCCTGGTCGCGCCAGGTGTGGTCGCCGAGGGTGCGGGGCTGCGGGGTCTTGGTGTGGTGCATGGGGATGTCTCCGTGTCCCCCAGGGCGCGTTCGGGCAGGAGCGACCTGGGGGTTGGTGCGGGAAGGGACCGGACGGTGTCGGTCGCCGTGGGCAGGGTTAGGCGCGGGCGGCGGCGATGTGGCGTCGCTCGGCCGCGAGGGCTCGTCTGCGGTCGGGGCCGTCGAGGATGACCCGGTCGGTCATCTCGGTGAGCCGTGAGGCGACGCGGTCGCCGATGTGGGCACGCAGGTCGGCCATGCCGAGGTTGGTGGTGATCAGGGTCGGGAGCATCGCGTTGTAGCGGCGGTTGATGAGCCGCATCGTGATCTCCTCGGTCCACTCGCTGTTCTTCGCGGCGCCGAGGTCGTCGATGATCAGCAGCGGGCAGCGGGCCAGGTCCAGCAGCTCCCGCTCACCGTCGTGTCCCGGGCGGGGTCGCAGCTCGGCGTACAGGTCGGCGGCCGTGATCGCCTTCCAGCGCAGCCGGACCCCGGCGATCAGGAGCGAGCGGACCGCTCCGTACGCCTGGTACGTCTTGCCGGTCCCGGTGGTGCCGACGATCAGCAGCGAGCGTCCCTCGGCGAGTCCCGGGGCGCCCTCGGGTCCGGGGCGTCCCCGCTCGGCCACCTCGCGGACCCAGGCGGCGACGGCCGGGTGGTCGGCGACGGCGGCTCGGTAGCGGGCCGGGATACGGGCCTGTGCCGCCTGGAGGGCGGGAAGGGGTTCGGCCGGGTCCGTGAGCTTGGTGCTCGGGTCGATGCCCCGGGAGGTGAGGATGCCGGCCAGGCGGCGGGCGATGCCTCCGACGGGCTGGGCGTCGTAGTCGCGCATCACAGCTCCTCGGCGTAGGCGGCGGCAGGGTCGGCGGGATTGGCCCAGGCCCGGTGACCCGGCACGCTAGGCCGGGATTCCGGCCGGACCAAACCGGCGCGGGTGGCGTTCATGGCTTCGTGGACGAGGCTCGGCAGAGTGCTGGGGTGCAGGCCCTTGGCGCGGTGGAGGGCCAGCCCGGCGCGGATGTGGCCGGAGTCGATGCCCTCCGCGAGGAGCTTCGTCGTCTCGCGCCCGAGGTGACCGAGGACGCCGCTGGGCGGGCGGTGTACGCAGGCGGCTGCGTACTCGGCGATGAGCTGCTGAGCAGAGGCGGTCTCCGGTGCGTGGGCGCTCGCGCCCCCCGAAGGGGAAGAAGTTCCTAGATCCAGGTTCCTAGGTCCAAGATCCAGGGCGTGAGGACTCACCGCAGGCTCAGCGCTCCCTCCGTGAGTATTCAGTGAGGACTCACTGAGTCCCTCGCGACCTGCGGTTTTGTGCGCTCCGGAGGATTCGGCGGGGATTCGTGCGTCCTCAGTGAGTCCTCCGTGAGTCTTCGCCGAGGACTCCGGGACGTCTCCGTGGACCTGCGACACGTCCGGCTTCGGCTTCCCGGCGCCGTGCTGCGAGCACTCGGGGAGCCGGCTGCGGCTCGCGCGGTTGATCTTCTGGTGCCGGTGCCAGGTGACGATGTGCAGGTACCGCTTGCCCTCGTCGTCCTCGTAGCGGCAGATCAGGTTGGCGGCGGCGAGCTGGATCAGGTCGTCCTCGACGTCGACCGGCGTGCGTCCGCCGCGAACGGCCCACAGCTCTCCGCAGAGCGCGGCGGGCTGGTCCCGGACGCGGCCATGGTCGTCGGCCCGGCTGATCAGGCCGAAGAAGGTCCGCTCGGCGTAGACGCTCACCTGCGCCAGGGACTCGGACGTGAAGGCTTCGGGCTTGAAGGTTCGGATCCGCGCCACGGTCAACGCCTCCCGTCCGCGACCGCGTACGCCTCGGCGGCGGGGCGCAGGACACCGTTGGTGAGGTCGAGGTCGTATGCCTCGTTCCAGTTCACCTCGGGGTGGGTGCGCATCACCCAGCGTGCGGCCGTCAGGCCCTGGGCCCGGTTGAGGGCGACTGGGCGCCCCTGCTCGTCGTAGGCGCGGGCATGGGGGCTGGGCCAGGTCCGCTCGGGTTCACGCTGCGAGACGCGGATGGTGCGAGCACCGGGCACCATGTCCGCGAGGAGGGTGGCCAGGCGACGCCGGCGGGATCCGGTGGCAGGGTCGGTGACCTGGACGGGCTGGGCGGTGTGTGCCCTTCCGTTCCGGGACTCGGGCATGCGAGAATTCCTCACTCGTAGGTGAAGTGGGACGGCCGTTCTCGTCGAAAAGGTCAGCCGACCCGCTCCAGTTATGGATCCGCCCCCTTCGGGTGGCGGGCTCGGCGTCCGGAAGCGGCTAACTTCTGGGCGCCGGTTTCATTTCCCCTCGAGGAAGCGCGTCCGTGGCGCTTGGGGTGGTTCCTACTTCCCTCCCACGTGTTGACCTGACGTCGGCGTTTCCCGCCGAGGGACCAGCAACATATGCAGACGGCGGTCAACACTCCAGCTGGCAGCGGGTGCTGAGCCGATTCGACGCCAACTCGACATATGTCGCTAGGGTGGTGGGCGGTCGTGACTCACGGCCCGCCCGGATACTGCACCCCCGCTCGGCGCCCAAGCTGCTGAAGAGGGCTCCGTGCCCCTCCGGGCCGAAGCCGAACACTTCCCAAAGCCCGAGAGACGAGTCCCGGCACCGATCCGTTCTGAGAGTTCTCCGCGCACTGGATGTCGCAGGGGACTCCGATCTCTCCCTCCCGCGACCCAGAGCCTCGGAAGGGTTCGAAGACGAAGATCGAGCAAGCGTGTGCAACGCCGCCCGCTCTTCGCTAAGCTGAAACTATTCCCGACCGAAGAAAAAGTCAACGCACTGGATCGACTCCAGTTTGCACAAAAAATCGAGGTCCGATGCCTGCTCGTCACTTCGACCGAGGTCGACTGCGCGCGGTACGGCGAGCCGCCGAGATCTACCAGGTTGCCGTTGGCGAGGCGCTGGGAGTGTCCGACTCGGCGGTCGCCGGCTGGGAGACCGGCGCGCAGACTCCCGATCCGGAGAAACTGCCCGCGCTGGCGCGCGCGCTTGGACGGGACGTAGACGACCTGTTCCCACGCTCTGGGCCGCCCGATCTGACTGATCTGCGCTGTGACGCCGGCTACTACCAGTACGAGACGGCCGCGCTGATCGGAACCAAGAGCGCCGGACCAGTAGCGGCGGCCGAACGCGGAGAGCGACGCCTCAAGGACAAGTACGTCCCGGCCTTGGCGGCGGCGTACGGGGTCAACGAGGAGGAGCTGCGGCGAGCGGAGGCCCGGTCGATCGCCAAGGCGCAGGGTGTGCAGGTTGACGAACCCGTACCGTCAGGAACCACGGGGGCCTCGGCTCCTGGGGCCCCTCCCGAATCGCTGGCCGAGAAGATCACCCTGCTCCTTGAGAGCTCGTATCCCGGCCCCCAAGGGGTTCCCTCGGATGCGGAGATGGCGAACGCGGTGAACGCTCGTGCCGGGGCGCGGGTCATCACCGAAGAGGGCTTCCGGGATCTCCGTACGGGCATCACCGGGACTGCGTCTCCTGCGGTTCTGGATGCGCTGGCAGCCGTAGTCGGCGTCTCGCGGATGTACTTCGAGCCAGACGCCGACGTCGCCGCTCAGGTCTATGAAGGTCTTCAGCTCCTGTCAGCCGCGAAGAAGGGCTCCGTGGGCCGGGTGAGGGCCCGCGGGCTGGGCTCTCAGGGGTTGTCGCCGAAGGCGATGGCACTGGTCAACGAGTTGGTGGCGGAGTTGGAGGAGAAGGAAGCGGACGCCGGCGAGTAGCGCCTGTCCGCAGCCCTCGGCCGCGGCCAGGCGGCGTGGCTACTGTTGCGCTGTGGCTACTGTTGCGCTGACGTATTGCCCGGCTCGTGCAGCCGTCCCTCGGCGACCACGGCGCGGATCTCCTTCAGGACGCTGAGGTCTTCGAGGGGGTCTCCGTCGATCACAAGCAGGTCCGCGCGGAACCCCGCTGCGATCCGGCCCGTCGTGCCGCCCAGCCCCAGCGCGTCGGCCGCGTCGGCGGTCGCCATGTCGAGGATCCTGCTGTTCGGCAGGCCCAGGTGCGCGTAGAACGCCAAGGCAGGGGCCAGGCCGTCGAACCCCGTGCGCTGGACCCCGGCGTCGGTTCCGGCGATGAGCTTGGCTCCGGCGTCCGCCATCTGGCGTACGAGGTCGAACATGGCCGCCGCCCGCTCCTCACCGAAGAAGCGGGGGAGCATCTGCCAGTGGGGACTCACAGCCGGGCAGACCGCGATGCCCCGGTCGATGATCTGCTTCAGGACGTCCTGCCGCAGGTCGAAGCCGTCGCTCGTCATCCACGTGCAGTGCTCGATCGTGTCCACCCCTGCCTCGACGGCCGCGGTGATGCCGTCCGTGCCGTGCGCGTGGGCGGCCACCGGCAGGCCGGCCCGGTGGGCCTCGTCCACGAGGGCCTGGAGTTCCTCTCGGGAGAACTGGCTCTGCCAGCTCTTCGGCCCGTCCTTGGTCAGGCCGCCTCCGGTCACCATCGCCTTGATCACGGTGGCGCCCGCCTCGACGTTGCGCCGTACGAGATCGCGGGCCTCGGCCTCCCCGGAGACCTCACCTCCGAGGAAGTGGCAGTGGCCTCCGGGCGGGGTCGCGGGTGTGCCCGCGGAGATGATCCGGGGACCGGGAGTGCTGCCGCCGGCGATCTCCGCATCCAGACGGAGGGCGAGGCCGTTACGGTCTCCCAGATCGCGCGCTGTCGTCACGCCGCTGGAGAGCAGTTGTTCCGCCCGGCGGCGCATGTCCTTCAGCAGTGTCTCGTCGCTCGACTCGTGGAGCGTGGCCACGGGGTCCGCACCGCCGTCGAACACCAGGTGCACGTGGGCGTCGATGAGGCCGGGCACCACCGTGCCCTCGGGGAACGCGAGGTGCGTGCCGCCCGCACCGAGCCGCTCCTCGATCTGCGCGCGCGGCCCCACCTCCGCGATCGAGTCGCCTTCGACGAGGACCGCACCATCGTCCAGATACGTTCCGGGGCCCACGAGGACTCGGCGGGCGGTGATCAGCATCTCGGCCTCCTTGATCGTCGACGGTCAGACGGACAGACGGAGCGCGTCCGACACCGCGATCAGCTGACGTACGTCCGCGTCCCGGTCATCGGCCTGGGGCACCGCCAGGGGTACGGCCTGACGTGCTGGAAGGGCGTCCTTTCCGATCGCGATCACGGCCTGGCGAAGGCGGTCCGCCAGCACGGCGGGCGGGAGGGCGAGGACTTCGGTGCCCTCACCCTCGCGAGCCAGATACGGGCTGATATCAATCAATCCGTCCAGGCACTCCACTATCCGCCGGTGGTAGCGCCGGTGCACGCCACGCGCCTTCCAACGATCCCAGAGCGCCGCGGAAGCCGGCCGCAGCACGTTCTCGGGGTACGCCTCGGTGAGCAGCTGCCACAGCGGGGCCAGGCGTCGGTGATCACGGCGTCGCCGCAGCCAGAGCCGCGCCGAGGTGACCCTCGCGCGGGCTCCCGCGTAGGTGACACCGGCGACGAAGAGCAGGATGGACACGACGAGGAACACCGCGACGCCGGCCATGAGCGGATGCGGTACCGTCCCGCCGCTCCAACGGACGGCCACGAAGACCGCGCGGACCGCGCAGGCCACCGCCATCGCGCTCAGGCCCACAGCGGCCATCCACAATCCCGTCGCGTGCGGGCGCCGCGACATGCGGGCGTACTGGCGGGTCCACCGACCGGTGACGCCGAGGGCGTACATGAGATACAGGCCGGTGACACCGTAGAAGAAGGCGATCTGCGGGATCGTCATGTCCGCCGTGCTGAAGGACCCGGCGAAGACGTCATGGGGAACCGTCTCCGCGGCCACGATGATGGCCACTGCCACCAGCGCGACGGCGATGGCTTCTCGCCGGGCCCGTCGACGTGCGGTCGGCCCGTCGGCCGAGTACAGGTAGAAGCACATGAGGAAGTAGACCGTCAGCAGGAGCAGCACGTTCTGCACGAGCTTCGCCGTGCCATGCCCGGCCACGGTGTCGACGCCCGAAGCACCGCCCGGCATGGCCAGGGGATAGGACAGCAGGGCGGTGAGCAGGCAGAGGGTGACAGAACGCAGCGGCGCGTCCTGCGGGGCTCGTGACCACTGGTAGAGCTTCCACGCCACGGCGGCGGCGAGCCCCAGGAGGATCAGTTCGGTCATCGGTTACAGCCACCCTCGTCGGTCACCGAGGGCCGCCTGTACTCGCTGCACCGTGGGGTCCTCCGGCATCGGGGCGACATGGTCGAGCACCGACGACCACTCCAGGATGATCGTGGCCGCGAGCTCGACAGCGCACTCTTCTCCGTCGTCGTACGAGCATCGGCGAGCCACACGACGGATCAGCGCTGGATCGAGCACCGGGATCATCGTGGCCCAGCCCTCGACGAAGTCGTCCGGAGCTTCTTCCTCCTCCTCGGCCCGCTCGTCCTCCGCCACGATGATGTGGAACACCTCGTGCAGGATGATGTGATCCTGATGCAGAGGGGTCGTCTCCTGCTGGTAGAGCACCACGTCCATCTGGGGCGTGTCGACCCACAGCCCCGACGGTCCGGGCCTCTCGAGCGGGAAAGGTCGCAGGACGATCGGACGCCCCCGTCTCTCGCCGAGCGCCCGGCACAACTCCTTCACGTCCAGCGGCGGCTGGACGCCGAGGTCCCGAAGCTCGCGACGCAGCCGGCGGTGCAGGTCTCGCTCCACCGTTCGCTTCTGAGCGGTACGCCACCGACCCAAGCCGCGACGGCTCTGCGCAGGCACCTTGTGTTCAGTCGTGTCGCGGTCAGTTCTTCCCGGCCACATCAGTAATCCCCTTCGCGCCAGCCGTGGATTGCTCCGGCACGAAGCCGGGCGACGGCCGCGCCCGTTTCGACCATGTCCAGTCCCGCCGCACGGCACAGCCGAAAGTGATCACAGGCATCGAGGGCAGTACGTCGATCCAGGCCGCGAAGGACCTGATCCGTGAACCACACGGGTGCGCGCCCAAGACTCCTCTGACGCCTAAGTCACTGACGCGAACGAGCAATGACACGACGCAAAGCATCCCAGGCAGGCTGTGGGGACTTCATCGGACACTACGCGAAGCCGCATCAAGATCCGGCTGGAAAACACCCATCAGGTCACAGCGGCACCGCAACTACAAATCGCACTAAATCAGCACACCTGGTTTTAGATCATGCTTTTGATCTGGCAGTTCTCGCGAATGTCGCGACCACGCCAAGCGCCACGAAGGGCGCCGCCTTCGTTATCAACCCGAGACGCTCTCGCCGCACACGAACGCGCCAAATACGGATGTTCGACACCGAAACCCTTGGGTTGCGCGACGAAAGGAGAGGTGCGGCCATGATCACTTTCGGACAGTTGGGACATCATCCGCGATTAGACTTCCGGCCATGCATGCAGAGATACACCGCAAGGGAAATGGCTACCTGGAGTTCTGGAATGAGTACCACCTGTGCACTCTGACCACGCTCCGCCCAGACGGCCACCCTCATGTCGTGCCGGTTGGGGTCACCGTGGATGCCGACGCCGGCGTCGCCCGGGTTATCACCCGCAAATCGAGCAGGAAAGTCGCCAACGTGCAGGCGGCGCTTCCCGGCCAAGCGCGCGTCGCCGTCTGCCAGGTGGACGGAGGGCGCTGGGCGACGTTGGAAGGCACGGCTGAGGTGCGCACGGACGCAGCCGCAGTGGACGACGCTGTGACGCGCTACGGAAAGCGGTACCGGCGCACGCCGGCTCCGGACCCAGAGCGCGTGGTCATCGAGATCACGATCGACCGAGCCATGGGGCATGTCGATGCACCCAGGTCCAAGGTCTCGGACGCCGCAGCCTAGGGATCAAGCCGCCGATCGAGCCGTTGTCGTTGTGGGCGGCACGAAAGCCAGGCCATACCGAGAAGTGGTGCTGGCGGCGAAGTCCTCTGATGGCAGAGGTGTTCGCTGTGCTGCCGCCACGGGATTCTTCAACGGATCTCCGGCGCGGCAGACGAGAAGTCGTACACCGCGAAGTCGGCGACCGGGCGGTATCCAATCCGCTGGTAGAGGCCGTTGCTGGTGGGGTTGGCCAGGTCCGCGAACAGCAGCACCTCCGCCGCGCCTGCCGCCAGCGCGGCCCGGCTCACCTCGACCGTCGCGGCGCCCGCGTAGCCACGGCCGCGCAGGTGGGCCGGGGTGTAGACGGGGGCCACCCGGATCTGGCCGGCGACCATCGGGGTCACGCCGGCCATGGAGACGGGGGTGCCGTCCGGGGTCTCCCAGCACCTGACGCGTCCGTGGGCGATGCGCGTGTCCGCCCATGAACTGTTGTCCGCAGCGGGGTTTCCTCCGATATCGGCGACGAACTCGCGGTGCCAGAGCATGAGTTGCTCGCGGTCCTGCTCGCGCGGTTCGACCTCGGCCCTCCGGGAGCGGCTCCGGTGGTGTGAGCGTGCCGAGGCGGTACAGGCGCTCCCGCTCGTGGAGCGTCGGCGTCGCGCCCGTGTGCCGCTGCCAAGCCTCGGCGAAGGCGGTTGCGGTGTCGTGGTCCGCGTTGACGCCGGGAAGGGGGTGGCCGAGGTCGGTTAGGTGGGCGGCGAGACCGTCGGCCTCTTCGGGGGTGAGGGGGGTGAGGTACGGGCGGCGGGGCGGGGTGCGGAAGAAGGCCGCGCGGACCTCGCCCGCCCGCTCCAGCCAGCCGAAGACGGGGGCCGCTTCGGCGCCGTACGCGTTCGCCCCACGTGTGCGCAGCGCCTCGGTCACCGTCAGCGGGACGGTGTGCAGAGGGGACGCGAGCGCAGGAAGTCTCCGGCTCGGGCGAGAAAGCCGTCGAGGTCTTCAGTGAGGTGCCAGCCATCCGGGCGCATGCCTCATGATCCCTCCTGCTGTCGGCGTGCGCCCGCAGTTTTCCGCGTGGGCGAGGCGCCAGGCCCAGCGTGCCGTGCCGGAAAACTACGGCGGGCCGCGTTGTCGCAGTGCGGCAAACACCTCCGCCATCAGAGAGGGGGCTTCGCCGCCGACCGACCTTGGCGATCTACGCGCACCGTCCCGTCTGCCGCAGCTGACACAAGGCGGTTCTCGTCGCCAATGAGGCCCGGCATGGAGAGTGCAGCCGTGCGCTCCGTGAGTCGGACCCGACGGAGAAGGCACCACACATGCCCGCTGTCAGTCCAGATCACGCGCTCCAAGATCGGTTGAATATCGGCTTCTGAGGACTGTGGCGCATGTGGGAGCCTGGGCACGCTGGGGGTTCGCCTGATCACATACAGGTGAGGTGGGGATGGGCGGCGGGGCAGAGCGACGTTGTTCGGTGTGCCGTGCGACGCTCAGCCGGTTCAATTCGGGAACGCGATGCGGGCCCTGCCAGCGGAGCGCGATGCCCAGGGTGGCACCTGAATTCTGGGCGGACCCGGACGTCGAGGCGGCTGTTCGCGCCTGGGACCTCGGCGTGGTCGTTAGGCTCTTCCGGAAGCACACCGGACTTTCGCAGGCATCTGTCGCCAGGCTGGTCAGTATTGATCAAGCCGAGGTCAGTCGGCTGGAGCGTGGTCAGAAAAAGATCGGTGACCGTCGCCAACTCGCACAATGGAGCGAGGCCCTCGGCGTACCCGGGCGGCTTCTGGGCCCATTGCCCGACAGCACCCTGCCCCCGTCGACGTCGGACGGCTTGGGCGGACGCCTGACGCTGCGGGAGGGACCGGGACAACTCCTTCTGCCCGCCGGGCGGAACCTGCCACCGACGGCGCTCCCCGTGCTGACTGGACCGGCCACGTCCTTCCGGAGCGACGCCCTGCATCTCGGGTCGAGCAGAGAGTTCGAGACGTGGAGTCGGATGCCCCTCAGGGCCCTGCTCGCCGCACACCACAATGTGGATGGGACGCGCCGGCACTTCGTAATGGACGCGCGAGAGGGTGTTCGTGGCGGAAAGGGGAGCACCTTTGCCGTCCCCGTGGCCTACGAGCTGGACGACCTCACGTACGGGATTCTGTGGGCCGCGGCAGGTTTCGACTCCGCTGTCCTGGGCGATGACGCGGTGCTTCACGGAGAAGACAGCGTTCCTCCGCAGCAACTATTAGGCCACGGCCGTGGGCCGATCGCCCTGGGTGACCTCACCGACGGGTCCCAGATGCTTGTCGGCTCCCGGGCGTGCGCGGAGTTCATCCTCGACCAGCGAGACGAGCTAGCCGGCGATCCGGTCTTCTGGACCCGGGAACAGCGCGGCGAGGAGGCTGCGACCTGGCTGCTCTTCGAACACAAGCACCGGTACCTCCAGATGATGGCTCCCGAGCGCGAGCACAGTGGCGTGGGGCGCGCCTTCTGCATTCCCGGCCCAGAAGTCGTTGCTTCGCCCGCATACGAGCGCGTGCTGCTGTTCCTCGCTATCGCGCTGATGGAGTCGTACGGCGTCACGACCTGGCTGACCGACGAACCGGACCTTCAGCAGACGGATGGCTTCGTGCTCGTGCCAGGGCACAGGGCTGCCATCGCGACCTGGGTACGGGCTGCTCCCGTCCCCCAGACAGCCATTACCGGCGGGGCGCGTTCCCTCCGGGCCTTTGCGGACATCACCGGCCACGCGAAAGCGCACACGATGACCACGGGCCCCACGCCTGGGGTTCGGCTGTCGGCAACTGCCGACTATCTGGGCCTCGATCGCCCCTGGTTGATTCGCCGTTGTGGACAGCTCGCTGCTGTGGGGACCACCAGACTCGCCAGGCCCCGGAGCCGGCATCTCAGCCTCGGCGCCTTGGACCGGGCCTGCGCATACGTGGCCGCCGAGCTGCGGTCCGAGGCTGGTGACCTTGTGGGGGCTACCCGATAGCCTGCAGGGAACGATCTCCGAGCGTGAGATCCAATAGGTGAGAGACGGAAGGGAAGTTGGGGGCAATGGTGGGCGCGACACGCACGGTGGCTGTCTATTCTCTTGGCGGCACCATCGCCATGACTGCCGATCCGGCGACCGGTGGAGTCGTCCCGGCTCTCTCTGCCCATGACCTTCTCGCGGCCGTCCCCGGCTTGGCCGGTCGCGGCATCGACCTGCGCGTGCACGACTTTCGCCGGGTGCCCGGCGCGTCGCTCACGTTCAAGGACCTCACGGAGCTCGGGGCGGCGATCGGTAGGACCCTCGACGGCGGCGGCGTCGACGGGGTCGTGATCACTCAGGGCACCGACACTATCGAGGAAACCGCGTTCTACCTCGACCTCCACCACGGTCACGACCAGCCGGTCATCGTTACCGGCGCCATGCGCAACCCCACCATGGCCGGACCCGACGGACCCGCCAACCTGTACGCGGCGGTCGTCGCCGCAGCTGACCCGCAGCTGCACGGAGCCGGGGCGTTGGTCGTCCTGAACGACGAGATCCACGCCGCGCGACATGTCCGCAAGTCCCACACCACCAGCCCCGCCGCCTTCGCGTCCCCCGGGACCGGGCCCATCGGCCGGGTTGCGGAGGACCGTGTGCGGTTGACCGGGCCGCTGCCCCGCCGATTCGGTCCCCTGGCGCCGCCGAACCGTGACGCGCGTGTGGGCTTGTACACGGTCTGCCTCGGCGACGACGGCACACTGCTCGCGGCATGGGACGGCAGTTGTGACGGGCTTGTCGTCGCCGCGTTCGGCGTGGGACATGTTCCTCAGCGACTGGTCGAGAGTATCGACCGGCTCGCCGCGAGCATCCCCGTGGTCCTCGCCTCGCGCATCGGCAACGGCCCTGTCCTCACCAGCACGTACGGCTTCCCCGGCTCGGAGAAGGACCTGATCAACCGCGGGCTCATCCCGGCCGGCGACCTCGGTCCCTACCAGGCTCGTCTCCTGCTCCAAGCGCTGCTCGCCCAACACGCGGACCGCGAGACGATCACCAAGCAGTTCGCCGTCTTCGCGCACTGAGTCACACACGTCACCCCCTCGAAAGGACACCCGTGCGCGCCCATGAACTGACCATCGGCCGAACCTTCGGCGTTACCTTCGACCACGGCGAGGACTTCTTCGACGCACTCTCCGCGTTCTGTCGCGACCACGGGGTACGACAGGGCTACATTCCCTCGTTCATCGGCGCGTTCGCCGAAGCCGAAATCGTCGGCGCTTGCGAGAAACTCGAAGATCCCGACGCCCCGGTCTGGGCCAAGACCTACGTCACTAACGTCGAAGCATTCGGCGCGGGCACGCTCGCCCACGATCCTCTGACCGGCGGCATCCTGCCGCACATCCACGTGTCCGCCGGCCTGAAGGCTCAGTCGGCCGACGGCCGCACCAGCCACCTTCTGAGCGCCAAGGTCCAGTTCCTCAGCGAGCTCTTCGTCGTGGAGGTCGTCTCGCCGACCATGACTAGGCCACGCAACCCCGCACTCTACGACGTACCCCTGCTCACCTTCGGCGAGTAGAGGCGGCGTCCTGGCGTGCCGATGACAGACGGACATCATGAAGCCCTTCGTCCTGTTTGACCTGGACAACACGCTCATCGACCGCAAGCTCGCCCTCGTGGAATGGGCAGCCGAGTTCTGCGCTCTGAGGGGCCTCGGTACGCAGGAGGCCGAGTGGGTCCACCAGTTGTTCAAGGACCGGGCGGGGCCTGGGCAGTTCGTGGAGGTACGTGAACGGTTCGGCTTCGCTGAACCCGCTGAGCAACTATGGAGGGATTACTGCTCTGATATCGCCGCCTCAGTGCACTGTCCCTCGGACGTCCTCGTCGGCCTGGACGAGCTCAGGGCTGCGGGCTGGCGCATCGGCATCGCGACGAACGGGGCGGCAGACATCCAGTGGGCCAAGCTGCGGGCCACGGGGATCGCCAGGCGCGTCGACGCCGTGTGCATCTCCGAGGAGGCCGGCGCCCGCAAGCCGGACCGAGTCTTCTTCCTGGAAGCGATCCGCCGGTGCAAGGGTGACGCCGGCGGTACCGGCTGGATAGTCGGCGACAACCCCGTCACCGACATCGACGGCGGCCGTGATGCCGGTCTCAGGACAGTGTGGATCAACCGGGGCGTCGTCTGGCCGGACGGATGTCTCGCACCCGACCATGAGGTGAGCGGTGCTCGCGCCGCGATTGACCTGTTGGCGGCCGCAGCCCCAGAAAGGGAGCCACGATGACCAGTCCCCGCATGACCGTGGGACTTCTGCACCCCGGCAGCATGGGAGCCGCGGTGGGCGGCCAGTTGCGTCGACAGGGGACGGACGTCTTGTGGTGCCCGACCGGGCGAAGCCGCGCCACAGCACAGCGGGCGGTCGATGCCGATCTGGCGGCCGTGGATGACCTCGGCGAGCTCCTTGAGCGCGCGGATCTCGTCCTGTCGCTGTGCCCGCCGGGCGCCGCCGAGAGCGTGGCGGAGATGGTCGCGGAGTACGGCTTCGCGGACAAGATCTATGTGGAGGCGAACGCGATCACTCCGCAGCGCGTGGGGTGGATCTCGCAGATCCTGCCGGACACCGTGGTCATCGACGCGGCGGTCATCGGGTCCCCGCCGGTCGGCGGGAAGCAGCCCCGCCTCTACGTCGCGGGCGCAGCCGATCCTGTCGCCCTGCTCGAGAAGCTCTTCGCCGGGACGGACGTGCGGGTACGGTCTCTGGGCACCGAGCTTGGTCGAGCCTCCGCGCTCAAGCTGACCTACTCCAGCTACCAAAAGGCATCACGCGTCCTGGCGGCCCTCTCGTACGGCCTTGCCGAAGCGTACGGCGTGGGCGAGGAGCTGCTCGATGTCGCCAGCCAGCGAAGCCGCAGCTACCTCGTTGAGACCGACTACATCCCCAAGACCGCCGCACGCGCGTGGCGCTGGGGGCCGGAGATGGAGGAAGCGGCGGCCCTTCTCGCTGACGCGGGCCTACCGGACGACCTCATGCATGCCGTCGTAGCCGTCCTTGCCCTTTGGGATGAGGCTCGGGGCGCCGATCTCACCGTCGAGGACGCCTTGGCCCTGCTGCAGTCCGAGGGCGACCGCGGGCTATGACCGGGCCCCAACCAGCGCGTGGATCTCAGCGGCGGCGTCCTGCACCTGTACGCGATCGGTGTGGATCGTCAGATCCCAGGTGACACCGGGGTGCAGGTCGAGGTCGCGCTCGGTCGCGTCCCAGGCTGCCAGGCGGGCTGGGGTATCGGCATCGCCCCGCCCCACGGACCGAAGTGCCGTGACATCGCGGGGACACCACAACAGCACCCGCCACCACCGGGCGGCGTAGCCGTCCGCGACCCGTTGTACGCCTTCGACCTGGCCCAGGTGCACGATCGGAACCTGACCGCCGTCCATCGCCTTGTCCAGACCGGGCTGGTCGACGACGTACGTGCTGTCGTAACGGTCGTTGCGGTAGATGACCTCGCCGCGTTCCTCCAGCTCGGCCAACTGGTCGCGCGTACCCATGCGGTAGCCATGCGTACGACCGGTGCCGATCTTCAGCCTCGCGAAGGGCGCATACGACGCATCGAGGGCGGTGAGCGCAGCCGTGACGGTGTCCTTGCCGGAGGCCGGCGGCCCGTATAGGAGGATTCCGGTGTTCATCAGTGAACCGTCCCGAAGACTTGGCGTACCTGGTCGGTAAGGGAGATAGCAGCGCCCAGGCGGTTGTCGACCACCAGGTGCGGGACGGAGGGACGCAGCTCCGGATCGACCGTGGCAGCGTACTCGTCCCAGTTCTGGATCTTCCACGAGTCCCGGGCCGCTGAGCGGAACGTGATGTACTCCCGCATGGTGTCGAGGTCGCACTGGATCCACATGACGGAGACTGACACCCCTCGTGCTTCGCACCGGTTCACCAGGCGCTGAACCCACCGCGGGTCGCTAAGTTCCGCGATGAACGGCGCGGTGACCACAGTGCTGATCGAGCAGTCAACGTTGGCGTACGCGGCCTCCAGGAGGCACTGGTACTCCAGGGGGCGCACCTTCTCTCGGTAGAGCGCGCTGTGCCGGTCGTTCGGGTCGCACCCGAGCTCGGAGAGCAGCCGCTCCGCGAGGGGGCGCGTGATCGGGTCCTTGTCGAGCACCGGCCATCCGGTCAGCTGCGAGATGAACCGTGCGAACTCCGACTTCCCGCTGCCCGCGAGACCGCCGACCAGGACAAGGGTGGGGCGATTCGGGTCGCCACCGGTGTGCCGACGCTTCCAGGCATCCATTATCCGATGCTGCAGATCGTCGCTGGGCGAGTCGGGCCGGCCTGGAGCGATCTGCAGCAGAGCGCGCTCCACCGCCAGGACGTGTGCACCGGCGAGCGGCTCGGAGTAGGGGGCGAGCTGCACGCCCGTGGTTTCGCCGGGTAGTGCCTGCCGGAAGCCGAGTTCGGGCTCTGTAGCCCGGTAGAGAAGGCAGTACGCGCGGCGATAGTGCGGGCCGGGATAGATCTCGCCCTGCTCGTGCTGCCACAGCGTCTGAAAGTTCGCGGCCGGGACGGTCAGTCCGGCCGCCGCAGCCACAGCGCGCAGTTTCTCGCCCGCACCCTCGAGCGTCAGGCCGTGTGCCTCACGCCGCGCCCGGAGAACCTCCGGCCGCCAGCCGACGCGGATCTTTCCCACGCCACGTACCGCCTCTTCGCTTCTCGACATGATCCGGACCCTAAGTCTCCCTCTCATGAGCCCATGTGTAAGCGGATGTTGAAAAGAAGTGACGGCGTCGGGCGAGCGGAACGAGCAGTCCCACGTGATACCCCGACGGCGCCACAGGAGGTGAGATGGGGGCCACCGAGCGGCAGACCAGAGCCCCTGTAAGGCCAGTAGGGCTGGACGAAGCTGCGCTCTCATAAACGCTCATAAGCGAGGGCGCGGTTCGACGTCATCGTGGAGTGCGGGCCGACCGCATGCACTCCATGTGCCACGGCGGCGGCTCTCAGCGGAGGTGACACCGTGTTGGGCCAGGGGACCACGCATGGCGAGGGCCAGGCGATGACCTTGTTGATCACGACCGGGCAGTCCACACGGACGCCCCGAATGCGCTGCGCTCTCGCGGCCGAGCCCGTCGCCGCCCGGGTGGCGCGCCATCTCGTGAGCGCCTGCTTCGCCGGCCAGCTGAGCGCGAGCGTCATCGCCGACGTCGGCCTGGTCATAACCGAACTCGTCGCCAACGCCGTCACGGCAACGGGGGATTCCGGTTCCGTGGAGTTCGGTGCATGGCTGGACAACGGGGATGTCGTCCTCCAGGTGATCGACCAGGCCGACGGCGAGCCGAAGAAGTCAGCCGACGACCAGGATGCCGAGACCGGCCGGGGACTGCTGCTGGTCCAAGAGCTCACCCGGGACTGGGGATGGACCCCGGTTCCCGGAGGCAAGGCCGTATGGGGACTCATCAGCGCGAGCTCCGCCTGCTCGGAGACCAGCTCCGCCACACCCTGCTGAATCCCAGCCTCTCGTGACGCCCGAGGAGGGCACAAGCATGTCGATTTTCATTCGAATTGCCGAGAAAGAGGCATTATGAGCACCTCTTTGCATGGAACAGCCATGGCAACGGGCCAGGTCCCTTTCCGTCGAGCCGTCGTCACCGGCGGCTGCGGGTTCGTCGGCTCCCATCTGTGTGACCTGCTGCTCGACAGCGGCGTCGAGGTTGTCTGCGTCGACAACTTCCTCACGGGCACGGCCGACAACGTCGTGCATCGGCGGGCCGACGACCGGTTCGAACTGCTGGTGCACGATGTCACGACCCCGATCCCGGTGTCGGGTGGGGTTGACCTCGTTCTCCACCTCGCTTCGCCGGCCTCCCCGCAGGACTACCTGCGCCTGCCGATCGAGACCCTTCAGGCCGGGGCGCAGGGAACGTTCAACGCGCTGGAGCTGGCCAGGCAGAAGAAGGCCCGCTTCGTGCTCGCCTCCACCTCCGAGGTGTACGGCGACCCTCTCCAGCACCCGCAGCGCGAGTCGTACTGGGGCAACGTCAACCCGGTCGGGCCGCGCAGCGTCTACGACGAGGCGAAGCGGTTCGCCGAGGCGGCGACGACCGCCTACCGCACCGAGCACGGCGTCGACACCGCGATCGTACGGATCTTCAACACCTTCGGCCCCCGGATGCGGGCCGACGACGGGCGAGCGGTGCCGACCTTTGTCCGCCAGGCGCTGGCGGGAGAACCGCTGACCGTCACCGGCGATGGCTCGCAGACGCGGTCTTTGTGCTACGTGGACGACACCGTCCGGGGCATCCTCGCCGTCGCCTCGGGTCGGCACACCGGCCCCGTGAACCTGGGCAACTCCGCCGAGACCACGGTCCTGGAGCTCGCTCACCTGGTTGGCGAGCTGTGCGGTTCCGCCTCGCCGATCGAATTCGTAGACCGCCCGGTCGACGATCCGGGTCGCCGCAAGCCGGATATCACCCTGGCCTGGGACAAGTTCGGCTGGAGGCCGGAGACCGAGCCCCGCAAGGGGTTGAGCACCACCATCGACTGGTTCGCCACGCAGCTCCACCACACCGCAGCGGGGGAACGATGACACAGCAGGCACAGAGCCCGACTGGCGGTCCCTCTGCGCCGCTTGCCGACGGGGTGCTCCGGGACTTTCGTGAGGACGGCTACGCCGCCCTCTCCCAGCAGATCGGGGGAGACGCGCTCAAGACCCTCCGTGCCGAGGCTGACCACCTGATCCGTCGCTTCACGCACGACGGCTTCCGGTCGCCCGACTACTGGCACTTCACACCCGCCGGCACCAGTACCTCCGTCCTCTACCGGATCCACAACCTGCAGAACCAGGAGGCGCCCGCGACTGCGCGCCTCTACGGTGCCGACGGTCTCCTGCACCCCTTGGCTGCGGCCATCCTGGGCTGCCCGGTCCGCGCCACCGCCTGCGCCATGATCGTCAAACTGCCTGAGGTGGCCGCCCCCGTGCCCTGGCACCGCGACCGGACCACGGTGCCTGCCCACACCGTGTGCAACCTGAGCCTCTTCCTCGACGACTCCGACCCGGCCAACGGCTGTCTGGAGTTCGTCCCCGGATCGCACCTGCTGCCCGACGAGATGGACACGGAAGCGCTTCAAGCACGTGGCCCCGTCCGCGCGCTCTCGCTCGCGGCCGGCGACGTCGGCGTCCATGACGTACGTGTCGCCCACGCATCACGCCGTAACACCTCCGCACGCATCCGGCGCAGCATCGTCATCGAGTTCGCCCCGGTCGAGATGGAGCTGCCGTGACCAGCTCCGCCCCCATCGGACCAGTGCGACGCGTACGGGTGGCGGCGATCACCGTGGGCACCAACGAGCTCAGCTGGCTGGAGCCCTGCTTCGCCTCGCTCCTCGAAAGTGACGCCGCGGGGTTCGACCTGACCATCTGGTACGTCGACAACGACTCCCACGACGGCAGCGCAGCCTTCGTGCAGAAGCGCTTCCCGCGGGTGCGGATCATCCAGAACGACAGCAACGTCGGCTTCGCCCGCGCCAACAACATCGGGATGCGCGCGGCACTCGAAGACGGCGCGGACTATGTCTTCCTCGTGAACCCGGACACCCAGACGCCGAACTCCCTGCTGCGCGACCTGGTCGAGTTTATGGAGACCTGGACCGGCTACGGCGTGGTCGGCCCCATGCAGTACGAGTACGACGAGTCGGGCAACACCGCGCTCGGCGCCCACAACAACTGGTCGAAGACCGCACTGCGCTGGGGCGAGCAGCACGCCTTCGCCGGGGACTGGCCGAACCACCCCTCACCTGCCGGCCCGCTCGAAGGCAGGGCCCCGCACACCCTGGAGCACGCCTACGTCCAAGGGGCCGCCTTCTTCGTCCGCACCACACTGCTGCGTACCGTCGGCCTCTTCGACGAGGTCTTCCACACGTACTACGAGGAGACCGACCTGTGCCGCCGCGCCCGTTGGGCCGGCTGGCGCGTTGCCCTCCTGCTTGATGTCGGCATCCAGCACTTCGGCGGCGGGGGAACTGCGGGCAGCCGCTACCGGCGCGTCCAAATGCGCCGCAACCGCTACTACTACCTGCTCACCGACATCGACTGGCGCCCACTTCCCACGCTGCGGTTGGCGAGCCGGTGGCTGAGAGACGATCTGCGCGGACGCGGCGTCGGGGGCGAGACCACCTGGTGGCGCGGGACGTGGGAGACCACCGAGGCCGTGTGGTGGCTTGGGCGGCGCGTACCGCTGATCCGGGCCCGCCGACGTGCCCACCGCCAGCTCGGCCGACAGGTGGCCGACTACGCGGCACAGCAGGCAAGGAGCACGCGATGACCACGCCCCGGATCCTGTTCGCCGGTGTCTTCCACTGGAACGCGGGCTCCAGCCACATGATCGCCGAGTACGCCCGGGTTGCTCAGGCCGTCGGATGCGAAGTCGGGGTCTCGAGCCAGCTGTCGCGGCTCGACGGCACGGTGAACGCCCACCTGCCCGTCGTGGACGACATCACCTGGGCCACCCACCTCGTCCTCGTCTTCGAGAACGCCCAGTTCCTTTCCCTCCAACAGCGTGAACTGTGCGAGGTCGTGCCGCGCCAGCGGCGAATCGTGCTCGACCCCGACGGTCACTGGGGGCCGCAGGTGTGCGCCGGGGTCGACAACAACGCCGGCGTGGACACCATCGATTCCTGGCACAAGCTCTACGCCGACCTGAGCGATGTGATCCTCCAGCCGCGCCTCGGCGAGCACCTCCCCGACGGCGCCCAGTTCTTCAGCTACTTCGGGATGCCGGACATCCACCGCCTCGCCACCGACTACCCGAACCCGCGGACGATGCCGTACGAGCTGCAGTACGTCGGCGCGAACTGGTGGCGCTGGAAGGAGATGACCAGCCTGCTGCATGCCGCAGGCGCCAGTCGGCCGCCGATCCGCCGCATTCGGGTGTGCGGACGCTGGTGGACCGGCGATCCGCATCCCGACCACCTTCTCGCGACCGCCAACGAGCACGGCTGGATGGAGGAGCACGGCGTCGAGGTGGCGCCGCCCGTGCCGTTCGGGCAGGTGGTCTCCGCCATGGCTCAGGCGGCGATCACGCCCGTGCTCGCACGACCGCTTCTCGCGCGGATGGAACTGCTGACCCCACGCATGTTCGAAACATTGGCTTCGGGCAGCATCCCCGTGCTCTGGCCGGACTTGGGCCACCTCTCCGCCCTCTACGGCGATGACGTCGAGCTGTTTCTGCTGGGCGGCGATCCGGCCGACACCCTCGCCCAGATGCTCCGTGATCCAGGTCGGTACCGCAGACCGCTGGCTGCCATCCAACGCCGAGTGCACGAGCGCTTCAACTACCGCACCGTACTGGCCGAACTCATCCAGTTCGCCTTATGACCTCTGGGAGGTCCGTTGTGCCCAACATCCTCATAACCGGCATCACCAGCTGCGAGAGCCGAGGTGTCGAGGCCCTGGCCCGATCCATCGTCGAGCAGTTGAATCCCCACGGCGTCATGGGCGCTCACCAGGTCACCGTCCTCACCCAGACCCCGGCGCTCGACAAGGAAGCCCTCGCCCCCACCGGTGCCGACTGCGCGGCCGATCCGTTCGTCGTCTCCCGCTCCTGGCAGCAGATGCGTCCCCAGGAGAGCCCGTCCGAGCTGAGCGCCCGCCGCGAACGACTGCTCGCCGACACGGACCTGGTCATCGCCACCGGGGGCGACTTGCACACCTCCGACTACGGAGTCTCCACGCCCTACCTCCGCGCCCTGATCGCCGCCCAGCAGCGGGGCATCCCTACGGTGATGATCGGCCAGTCCGTCGGCCCCTTCGACGGCTCCTCCGACGCGGAAGCGTGGCTGACGGTGGCCGACCGCCTCCAGCTTCTCACCGTCCGGGAAAGCGTCTCCCACCGCTACGTCGTGGACAAGCTCGGCCTACCGGAGCAGAGGGTGAGTCTCTCCTCCGACCCCGCCTTCCTGCTGTCGGCTGCCACCAGCGAGGGCGTGTCCGCCGTGCTCAGCCACCTGGGGCTTACCCCCGGCGAGCCGTACGTCTGCGTCGCTCCGAGCCAGGGCATCACCCGCTTCAGCACCCTGGAGGAGGCGCGACACCTCGCGGCGCTGACACGGCTCGTCACCTCCTTCGTACGGACTTGGGACATGCCGGTCCTGCTCGTGCCGCACTGCCACGACTCCCGGTCGCACAACGACGACCGCATCCTCGCCGCCCGCATCGCGGAAGCGTTCGGCTCGCCCCAGGTCAAGGTGCTGCCCGGTGCGCTGTCCGCATCCGACTACAAGGGCATCCTGGCGCGGGCCGAGCTCGTCGTCTCCGAGCGCCTGCATGCCGCGATCGGCGCGCTGTCCAGCGGAGTGCCGGCTGTCGCCATCGGTCACTCGCACAAGTTCAACGGCGTCCTGGCCGAGACCTACGGAGACTCGGTCGACGTGGCCGGCATTCACATGGACGTCCGGGCCTTTGCCGAGGACCCCTCCGTCATCGACCGGCTCGTCAATGACACCGACGCGGCCGGGCTGCGCGCCATCCTGCGGCAGCGACTCCCGCTGATCACCGATCGCGCACACGACGACTTCGCCCGGATCCGCAAGCTCCTCGGTGCCTGAAGCCCCCAGGCGCCGGCGCAGTAGCTCGTACGACCACCCGCAGATGGACAATCCCGGTCCACGGGTGGACCCCACTCAGGCAAGAGGAGACAGATCAGTCATGCCTACGCATCTGGTGACCGGCGGCGCCGGTTTCATCGGGTCCCACCTGGCCGCATCCTTGATCGAGCGCGGCGACGACGTCGTCGTCCTGGACAACCTCGACGGCGGCAAGACCGAGAACGTACCCGCCGGCGCGACCCTCGTCGTCGGCTCGGTGGCCGACCAAGCCGCAGTCACCGAGCTCTTCGCCTCGTACCGCTTCGACGGCGTCTATCACCTGGCCGCCTTCGCCGCCGAAGGCATCAGCCACGCCGTCAAGCACCACAACTACTCCGTGAACCTGCTCGGCAGCATCAACCTGATCAACGCCTCGCTGGCCGCGAAGGTCCAGTTCTTCGGCTTCGCCTCGTCGGTCGCGGTCTACGGACACGGGCACGTACCCATGCGCGAGGACGAGCAGCCCACGCCGGCGGACAGTTACGGCAATGCGAAGCTCGCGGTCGAGCGTGAGCTCGCCGTCACCATGCATTTGCAGGGCCTGCCGTACTTCGCGATGCGGATGCACAACGTCTACGGCGAGCGGCAGAACATGGGCGATCCCTACCGCAACGCCGTCGCCATCTTCCTCAACCAGATCATGCGGGGCGAACCCATCAGCGTGTACGGAGACGGCAGCCAGATCCGTGCCTTCACCTACGCCCCGGACATCGTCGGCACCTTCCTCGCCGCCGCCGACCAGCCCAGCGCCTGGGGCCAGGTGTTCAACGTCGGCTCCTCGCAGACCACCACCGTGCTGGAAATGGCGCACGCCGTGCGCACCGCGATGGGCGTGCCCGACCACCCGATCATTCACCTGGCTGCCCGCGACGAGGTCCACGCCGCCTACACCGACAACACCCTCGCCCGTACGATGCTCGGCGACTGGGCCGACACCCCGCTCACCCAAGGGCTGCGCCATACTGCGGGCTGGGCCCGCGAACACGGCCCCGTGGAACCCACGACCTCCCTCACCATCGAGAACGACGCAGCGGACAAGCCCGAGTGGCTCACGTGGGCCTCCGGACGGGCGGTCACGTCATGACCGCGCACACCCTCGCCATCGATATCGGCGGAGTCCTCTACTACGACGAGCCGTTCGACCTCGCATGGCTCCAAGGCGTCTGGGAACTCTCGCGGGCGGACGAGCCCGCGCTCACCATGGACGCCTTCCTCCAGGCCATGCGCACCTTCTACCAGGACCGCACGCCCGGCTCGCCGCCGCCCAGTCTCTTCCCGCCCAACGGCACGAAGAGCTGGCAGCGCGTCCGCGCCCGCTGGACCTCGCTCGTCCAGCCGATCCCCGGAGCAGTCGACGCGCTCACCGGGCTCGCCGGGACCTACGAGGTGTGCGTCGTCGCCAACCAGCCCCCGGAATGCCTCGCCGCCCTTCGCACGCTGGGCATCGAGCGCCAAGTCCGCCTCGTCGCGCTCGACTCGCTCGTCGGCTACGCCAAGCCCGACCCCCGTCTCTTCACGTGGGCACTGGACCAGCTGGGTTGGAAGCTGGACCACACCGTGGTCGTCGGAGACCGACTCGACCACGACGCCATTCCCGCACTGGCCCTCGGCTGCTCGGCCGCGATCGTCAGCGTGGATGACGGATGGAGCGCTCCTTCCGAAGTGGCTCCCGAGATCGTGACCGCGTACCGCGATCTGCGAGGCCGGCGAGATCGTACGAGAGGCCAAAGCACGGGGTACTGGGCGCTCGCCACGCTCGGGGATCTGTCCGATGTGCTGCAGGCCTTCGACCGCGACCAGCACGGCCCCAGGGGCGACCGAAAGGTGCACCCGTGACCCCCAGCGCTACTCTCCCGCTCACCATCGCCGTGTGCAGCAACCGCCCGGACAGCCTGCCGGGGGCGATCGCCCGCATCACCCCTGCGATGGGCCCCCGGGACTCCATGCTGATCATCGCGGACATGCCGACGCACCAACTGCCCCTACTGCCCGAGGATGTCTCCCCGACCCCTTCCCGATTCCGCGTGATCTGCAACGAGGCCAACCGTGGGCTTGCTTACAGCCGCAACAAGGCCATGAAGGAATCCCCTACCCGGCACCTTGTCTTCCTCGACGACGACATCGTCCCCAACGCTCACGCTCTCGACGAGATGCGGGGGGCCTTGGCTGCTGGGGCACATGTGACGGGGACGAGGATCACCGCCCATCTCCAAGGGCACCGTCGCCCGTGGTTCCTGACCTCGGGCCAGCTGCACTACCTCGGCTCCCACGCCCCTTCCCGTCCGGCATCGATCTGGGGCGGCAGCTTCGCCATCGACGTAGAGCACGCCCGGCTGCTGGGTGTGGGCTTCGACGAACGTCTCGGCCGGATCGGCAGCTCCCTCACCTCCGCCGAGGACACCACCTTCGTACGGGAGATGACCACAGGCGGCGCCACCGCGACGATCCTGCACGGCGCTGACGTCCAACACCTGATCCCCACCCACCGGCTGACCCTGTCCTACCTGCTGCGCCGCGCCTTCTGGCAGGGGCGCAGCGAAGCACGGCGCAACGACGCGCGGCGAGGAATCGCGAAGGAATGGGGCCGTAACCGGTCAGGGGACGGCGTCCGTCGAGTGCGGACCGCCCTGGCGATGCTCTACACCGCCAGCGTCCTCCTCGGCGTCTGCTGGGAGGTCATCACGGGGCACCAGGCCAGCGCCATCGATGACGAGACCAAAAGGGGTGACTGATGAAGGTGGCCATAGTCATTCCGCCGTATCGGTATGGGGTCGATCCCACCCAGTGGATTACCGTGCCACCCCAGGGCTACGGCGGCATCCAGTGGGTCGTTGCCACGCTCATGGACGGGCTGCTGGAGGCCGGGTGCGAGATCCTGCTTCTTGGAGCCCCTGGAAGCCCCGTCCAGGAAGGTGTCACGGTGTCCGCCGCAGTCGAGACAGCCGACATTCACGCCGCCATCGAGGCATTCGCCCCGGACATCGTCCACGACCATTCGAACACCGCCGCTCTTCCTCCCGGCGGGCTCAGGCCGACCGTAAGCACGCACCACCTCAACGGCGTGCCAGAGCGCCGGAGGAACGGCATCTACCTCTCCCGCGCCCAACGCACCGCAGCGGGGTCCATATCGGCTCCGGTGATCCGGCTTCCGGTCAACCCCTCCCGGTATCCGTTCCAGGAGGCGAAGGACGACTACTTCCTCTTCCTGGGGCGGGTCTCCGCACACAAGGGCGTACGCGAGGCGGCGGCATTCGCGCACGCCGCCGGCCTGCCGCTGACGGTCGCCGGACCAGCCTGGGAGAAGGACTACCTTGACGATCTACTGGCGGACTTCCCACACACCGTCCGCTACGTGGGCGAGGTCGGCGGCAGCGCTCGTACCCGACTGATCGCACGCGCCCGAGCGCAGCTCGTTCTGTCCCAGCCCTGGGGAGGACCGTTCGGCGGACGATGGATCGAGCCCGGCGCCACCGTCGTCTCGGAAGCCGCCGCCAGCGGCACCCCAGTGATCGCCAGCGACAACGGTTGCCTGCCCGAGATCGTCCCCGGCGTCGGGGCGGTGCTGCCCGCCGGCCGGGAGGTCAAACCCAGCGACGCGAGGCGGGTGCTGGCGTCGCTGCCCACAGCCCAGGCCGTCCGCAAGACAGCGTTGGACCGATGGGGTCACCACACCATCGCTCACCAGTACCTGGCGGTCTATAAGAGAGCGGTCAGCGGCGAGGTCTGGAGGTGACGTCGGCGGGTTACGTCGTGCGCTGCTTCGCGAGACGCTGGCGGCGCGCCTCGTAGAGGACGACGGAGGCGGCGTTCGACGCGTTCAGGGAGCTGGCCGAGCCGGTCATAGGAATGCTGATCACATGGTCACAGAGTTCACGCCACGCAGCACTGAGGCCGGCGGTCTCGTTGCCGATCAGCAGCATGACCGGCTGGGTCAGGTCGAATTCCGAGACGTCGGCGTCACCGTTCTCGTCCGTACCGACGATGGCCACTGGCCGCCCCTGAGCGCGCTCCTTCTCCAGCCACTCCATGACTTCGTGGTGCGACTGGCTGCGCACCACAGGAACGGAGAAGAAGGAGCCGGTGGAGGAACGTACCGACTTGGGGTCGTACGGATCCGCAGCGTGGCCCGTCACGATGAGCCCGTCAGCACCGAAGGCGTCGGCCGACCGCACGATGCTTCCGATGTTGCCGGGCTGCGTCGGACGGTCGAAGACCAGACCGAGGAAGGAGTCGTGGACCTTGATCCGAGACAGGCTGTCCGGCGGCATCTCGACGACAGCAAGGATCTCCGCTGCCCCGTCGGCCTTCTCGCTGAGCTCCGCGAGGAGTTGTGGTGCCATCGCAACGCGCTCGGCACCGTTTCCGCGCAGCAGTTCCTCGGCCCAGCGCGACAGCGGGCGGCTGGCGTCGTACAGCAGGGAGCGAATCGTCCAGCCGTGTTCCACAGCCATCGTGATCGGCCGCACGCCCTGAACCAGGAATTCCTTCGCGCGCCCTCGCTTGGTGCGATTGTTGAGCAGCGTCTCCAGCTGCTGGAAACGGGCATTGCGGGTCGTGATCCGCTGTACCGCCACCCGTCCTCCAAGCTGAAATACCTATTGTCGTGAGCCCTACCATCCCAGGTGAAACGCGGCACCGGGGCACCTAGCAGGGTACACGCAGCCACCCCCGGAACCCCGCGTGCCGGACCGGTCACCAGAGACAGCCCTCGGCCCCTGCCGGCCAGCGGCCAGATCTTCTTGCACGCATTGCGTGAGGCCGGCAGTGGGCTTTGCCCCTCGGGCCCTCGTTCACCTGTACGCACCGGGTGCGGCTCCCTCTCAAGCATGATCGCGGGTCGCCCGTTGATGCGGCCGGCTGGGGACGGCAGGCTCATTCATGATTAATCCAACTACGCTCCGAAGGAGGCGACGATAGACTCGCCGTTTCCCAATCTGCATACCAGTTCGGCCAGTTGTTCGACGCAGGAGCGTATAGGCGCCATGAGCCGTTTGAGTGAGTCCGTCACGCGTGTCATGCACATCCTCGATGGAGCGGACCTGGGCGCGGACTATACGGTCGCGCAGCTGCTCGGCGAGACAACAGCGCGGCGCTCCCTCGACCTCTCCGACCTCTCCCCGAAGGAGCAGGCCGCCCTGGTCGAGGGGCGCACGAATCACCTGATCCCCTCGGCAGCGGTGCTGGCGGAGAAGATCGAGGCCGCGCAGGCGGCGGGACGGCCGTCCGTCGTCAAGTACGGCATCGACCCGACCTCCCCGGATGTCCACCTCGGCCACGCGGTGCCGATCATCATCGCCAGCCGGTTCCAGCGGATGGGTCACCACGTCGTCTTCATCATCGGCGACGTCACGGCCAAGATCGGCGACCCGTCCGGCCGCTCCTCGGAACGGCCGGCCCTCACCGACGAGGACATCGCCCGCAACCTCAGCGGCTACCAGCAGCAGGTCACCCCGTTCATCGACTTCGAGCGTGCCGACCTGCGCTTCAACGGCGAGTGGCTGAACAAGATCACCCTGCCTGAGCTCGTCGGCGTCCTCGCCCGGGTACCGGTCTCCATGTCGCTCCAGCGCGAGGACTTCCGCACCCGGCTCGCTGAGGGCCATGGGCTGTCCGTCGCCGAGTTCGTCTACTCCGTCGTCATGGCGTGGGACTCCGTGGCCATCGACGCCGACGTCGAGCTCGGCGGCGTGGATCAGCTGCTGAACCTCCAGATGTGCCGCAAGGTCATGGAGATCTCGGACCAGACCCCCGAGGTGGTCATCACCACCCCGCTCATCGAGGGCACCGACGGCACGGGCACGAAGATGAGCAAGAGCAAGGGCAACTACGTGGGGCTGACGGCGGCCCCTGATGACGTCTACGGCCAGCTGATGTCCATCCCCGACCACCTCACCGAGCCGTACCTCCAGCTGCTCACCGAGTGGACCGACGACGAAATCCGCGTGATCACCAAGCGTCTGGAGGAGGGGACCGCGCACCCGATGGCGGTCAAGCGGATCCTCGCCGGCGAGGTGGTGGCTGCCCTCCACGGCCTCGACGCCGCTGCCGCCGCCCGCGCCGAGTTCACGGCGCGCTTCTCCAAGCGCTCTTTCGGCGACACCCAGAACCTCCCCGTCGTCGTCCTGAAGGACCATGCGGAGGACACCCTCGGGGCGCTGATCAGCCACACGCTGGACTTCGCTCCCAGCATGTCCGCCGTGCGCCGCGTGGCCCAGCAGAACGGTCTCCGCCTGATCCGCGAATCCGATGGAGACCAGCAGACCACGCAGCTCTCGGAGGCTTCCGTCCAGCAGACGCTCAGCGCGATCGTGAGCGAGCTCGGGACACTCGACGGCGCCGAGCTGTACCTCAAGGTGGGCCGTAAGGTCGCCCGCATCGACGTCTGAGATCAAGCCCGGCGCCGACCCACCCGTCCGGGTCGGCGCCGTTACCCGAGCCGCAGGTTCGTCCGTAGACGGAATCACCAGTTCCACCGGGGGTGGGCAGCCAAGGCTGCCCACCCCCAAGGGTCTGCGGACCCTGCCGAACCTGCAATGCAGTGCTCGGGAAGCGGAGCACCCGATGAAGGAGTACGGCCCGACAGCCCCAGGAAAACGAATGCCATCCCATCTGGGTCGCGACTACGCTTCACCGCTCACCGCTCTCCCCGATCTGGAGGCACCGTGAACATCAGCCGCTTACGCCCCGCCACCAGCGCCCTCGTCGTCAAGGACGACCACGTCCTGCTGACCATCGGCGACTTCCCATGGCCCGGCACCTGGTCGCTACCTGGCGGCGGACAGGAACCTGGCGAGACCTGGGCCGAATGCGTCGAACGGGAACTGCTGGAGGAAACCGGCGTCCGAGGCCGCGCCGTCGACCTGATGCGTATCCGCGAGTACATCCCGGGCCGCGACCCCAACTGCGAGCCCCGCAACGGCACGATCAGCCACAGGGTCGATGCCCTGTTCTGGTGCGACATCCTCGACGAGCCCGCCGCCCTCGGCGGCCACCACCACGACCAGGCACAGACCGGCGTCGAATGGGTCCCCATCACCAAGGTCCCCACCCTGCTGATGGTGCCCACCACCTTCCCGACCGAATTGCCCACCGTGATCGACACCTACCGGGCCGGCCAGTGGCAGTTCCAGTACGTAGGGCACACCCTGTGATCCTCACCAGCCGCCGCCTGACCCTGCGCCGCCCCCAAGCCGACGACATCGACTGGGTGACGGCCGAAGCACAGGATCCGGAGATCCAGCGGAACACCACCATCCCCAGCCCCTACCACCGCACCGACGCCGAGCACTTCGTCGACAAGGCCAACACCGACGAAATGCCCAAGACGTTCGTGATCACCCACACCCACACCGGACAGCGCCTGGGCGTCATCAGCCTGCACCAGCGCCCCAAGCACGCCCCCAGCGTGGGCTACTGGATCGGGAAGAACGCCCGCGGCCAAGGGATCGCGACCGAAGCCCTGGCACGGATCTGCCGCTGGGCCGTCGACGATCTCGGCGCACCGATCATCGTGTGGACCGCCAACGTCGGCAACGAAGCCTCCCGCGCCGTCGCCGTGAAGACCGGTTTCAAGATGGAGGGCACCCTGCGCCTGCGCATCGCATCCCAGGGCCGCCTTCGGGACTGCTGGACCGGATCACTCCTGCCCGAGGAGCTCATCAGGAACACCTGAGCATCGACCGCCGACGGTAGGCTGCGGCACCCGCTCACGCACCGCGCACCATGCCGCAGCCGACCGTACGGAGGACACCCATGCGCAGCGCCACCGGCAAGCGTGGCGGGGGGCGCTGTCGCGTTCACCGACACCGGCTTGCTATGGCGTCATGCAGTTCCTGGACGTCTTCCAGAGTCTCGAGAACCACATCGGCCCCTGCGTCTCTCAGGGCGGGAGCCGCGGTCTTCCCAGAGGCGACCGCGACGACCGCGGCGCCGCCTTCGAGACCTGTGCGGACGTCCTCCAGCGAGTCGCCGATGATGACGGTGTTGGAGCGGGTGAAGATCGTCCCGTGCTTGGCCTGAGCGCGCTTCTGCGCGATGCCGACGAGCGCCGGCCGGTGCTGATCGTCTGAGGCGAACCCGCCGATCTCTGTTTCGACGTAGCCTCCGAGGTCAAAGGCCGCGAGCTTCAGCAGAGCGTTCGGCTTGAGGTTGCCCGTGACGACGGTCGGAACGTATTCGGGGCGCTCGTGGACCGATCGCAGCGCCTCGATAGCGCCGGGCATGAGGACGCCATGCTCCCGCAGGTCATCCGTATGGGCGGCGAGGCGTTGGGGAACAAGGTCCACCATCCGCGGCAGCAGCTCGGGGACGTCGTCCTCCGGGACGCCGTTGTCCAGGAGGAGGACTCGAATCGCGAGGGGCATCGTCACACCCGTACCGCGAGCCGGGAGGTGCTCAGCCGGGCGACCGACAACCTCGGCGAAGGCTTCACGGTAGACCTGCCGGTCGATGTCGCCGACGTACAGCAACGTACGGTCGATGTCCCACAGGATCAGAACCTGCTCGGCCTGCGTCACGTTCGGCTCCTCGTTCCCATCACAGCGGCGGCCCGCTCCTGCAGGTCCCGAGCGTATGGGGTGTGTCTGACCGGCTGCAGCTCGGCCAGCATGTTCTGGATGTGATCGTTCAGCCGGGCGGACTGGAGCTGCTCGGCGAGGTCGAGTACTTCGTGCGCCGTGGCGCATCCGGCGTCGACGTCACCTTCCCGGAGGTGGGCGGATGCGGCGCGGGTGAGGAACAGGCCACGGGTGCGCTGGTCAGCCGGGTTGAGCGCCTTCCGCGCCTGGGCGAAGCTGGTCACGGCCTTGTCGGGCTCGCCGAGGTCGAGGTAGCAGCTGCCGGACTGTCCGTGGATCTCGCCTGTGTTGATCCAGTACAGCCAGGCGGGGTCGTTGTCGGATCGGCCTCGGGCGCAGAGTTCCGCGGCGCGGTCGAGCGCCGCAACTGCCTCGTCCTGCTCGCCGAGCTTCGCGTGCCCCCGCGCTTGGCGGGTCAGCAGCATGGCCTCCAGGGCCGGCGCGTCCAGGTTCCTGATCTTCTCGCGTGCCGCTGATGCCGCGATCACCGCGCTGCGGGGAGATCCAGTGGAGTAGCCGTGGATGGCCAGGTAGGAGAGTGCGCCGGCTCCCAGCCGGGCATCCCCCGAAGCCTTCGCGGCGCGGAGCGCGGCGAGCAGGTACACCTGCGTGCCGTCGTGGTTCCCGGAGTCGAAGGTGAACCAGCCTGTCTGGGTGGCGGTGTCGGCGATGATCGAGGCGAGGCGTCGGCCTTTCTCCTCGTCGTACGACGCATGCTGGACGAGGCGCTTGAGGAACGCGAGGTGTGCGTCGCCGAGCTCGGCGAGGGTGCCGCTGCCCGTGCTCGCGTCCATCACGCGGAGGCTGTCCGTCGTCCGCTGCAGGCTGTCAAGAAGCTCGTTCGTGAGCTGACTTCCGTCTGCCGCTCGCACGAGCGGCTCGACTTCGGCAGTGTCCCATTGGTGCACGAAGGCAGTGAGCGCGATGCCGCTCGCACCGAGGAATCGACGACGGTCCATCGCACTGCCTCCAACCGCTGCGCCCAGTGCCGTCACCATACGGGCCGCTGTCCACGGCAGGAGCGGGTCCAGGTCGTCGGCGACCAGGTCGGGCAGCGGCGACAGAGCGGTTGCCGGGCGCGGCAGTGGGAGCGGTACGAGTTCGGCGGGTACGCCGAGGCCGGCCAGGAACTCGACGATCTTGTCGATGTTGGTGAGGCGCCGGCTCCCCGCTTCGAGCATGGACAGGAACGCCTGGCTGAGTCCGGTGAGTTGCGCGAGATCCTCTTGTCGAAGGGATCCTCGCTGTCGGACCAGTCGGCTGGCTCGGCCGAAGTCCCAGGCCGCGAGCGCCTGGCGCACATCAGGGTCTCGCCATACGCGGGCCGGCACGGTCGGAGTGTGGCGATCGAGAGCATGCGCGCGGGCACATGCGGCGCACAGGGCGTCGGAGTTGTACTGGCTCAGACGGCAGCCGCATCGATCACAGTGCCTCGGCGACTGCTGGAGCACCTCTTGCCTCCCCGTTGAGCGAGAGCGTGCAGATTCAACTACCCCTGGTGAAGCTGGAATTACTCCAGTGATATCACCCGGGGAATGTGTGCACCGGGTATTCGGCCATCAGTCTGGGAGCGCACGGCAGGTCAGCGGCTTAGACGAACGACCCGAGAGTGTGATCATTCGGGCGGTCCTGAGTGGGTGGACCTGCGGTGGAACATCCGCTCTTCGCCGTCTCTTCCACGGAGTCCAGAGTGTCCTCGGCCAGGCAGGCAGAGTTGGCGGGAATCCCGCCGCCGACAGCATTTGTTCCCACGCGGCTCGGTGCCGCACGGTCCGTCGCCAGCAGCGGGAGCATGCGCCCGGCGGAGGGGACACGGTGACCGTCAGCATCTCCGCCGTCGTGCTTCTCTCGTTCCTCACCTTCCTGTTCGTCAAGAAGGCGGGGCTCAAGGTCGGTCACGCCATCGTCTGCACGCTGCTCGGCTTCTACCTCGCCGGTTCGTCGCTCGCTCCGCCGATCGGGGAAGCCGCCACCAGCGTGGCCCGGATGATCGGCGGGATCCGCTTCTGAAGGGCTCACCTCGGCTGTGCCCGATCTCGTGGCGAGAGGCCATTCCGCCCTTCCCCGAACCGCTCGCCCTATCTCAGCTACCGCCCCGACCGGCGGACTCCCTTTCCGGAGGTACGAAGGTGACAGCCGACACCACCGCCGCGTCTGCGGAAGCGCTGCCCTGCTCGTCCGAGGCCGGCCGAGTGAGGCAGCTGTGAGCCCCCGACCCGCCTTTGACCGGAATCCGGCGTTCGACGACCGCCCCCTGCGGAGGGTGGTCGAGGACGCGGCGATGGGCCGCTGGGAAGGCGCCCGGGAGCTCCTGGCCGCGACGGGGGCGGACTGGGACCGGCGTGTCTTCCGGCTCCAGGTCCTCGCCCGCGCCGGAGCGCGGCTGACGTTCGCGGACACGTGGGCGCAGGCCGAGCCCCGCTCGCCGCACGCTTTTGCCCTGCTCGCCCATGTTCAGGCCCTGCGGTCGATGGCCGGCGGGCGAGGGCGTGGCCGCAGCGAGGCGATGGAACGGGCGTGGGAGGCGTGCGACGCCGCTGCCGACGCCCTGCCGCCGGACCCGTCGCCGTACATCGTCATGCTCGCTCTGATCCGCTTCCACTCTCCCGACCGCGATCCGGCGTGGCGGGCCACGGTGCGGCAGGTGTGGGAGCAGGTGGAGCAACGGGACCGGTGGAGCCGCGAGGCGCACCACGAGCTGCTCACCTACATGTTCCCCGCCTGGCACGGCACGGGCGGGGAAATGTTCCACTGGGCTCAGGAGCGGTGCGCGCACGCGCCCCGGGGGCTGCCGCTGCACGTCCTCCCCTTGGTCGCCCTCGCCGAGTCCCACCGGCAACGGATGGAGAAGGACGGGCATCGATACGGGCTGACCGTCCATCCGTGGACGGACAACCCGTCCACCTGGCAGGCGTGGGAGAACTGGTGGGCCTACCGGGCCCCCACCCGCCTACACGCCGGCTTCCACGAGGACGCCAACTACCTCGCCCACGCACTGTCGTTCGCGAACCGGCACAGGGAAGCCGCCGAGGTCTTCGACGCCATCGGCCCGTACGCCACCGATGCGCCGTGGAGCTACTGCGGCGACGCCCGGACGCTGTTCACGCGGCACCGCGGCTGGGCGGTGAAAGCGTCCGCACCGTACCCCCAGCGGCGCTGATCACCCAACACTCACGCCGAATCCCCTGAATCACCGAACACGAGAGGGCACCCCTATGCCTTTGGACATACCCAGCGTGACTCCCTCCGAGGAGGAGCGCCTCGCCGAGCTCGGCATCACCCAGACCCTGGACCGCTCCATGTCCGGGAAGCAGAACTTCGCCGTCTCGTTCACGATCATCAGCATCCTGTCCGGCTGCCTGACCATGTACGGGTTCGGCATGAACGCCGGCGGGCCGGCCCTGATCATGTGGGGCTGGGCGTTCGTCGGCCTGATGACCCTCTTCGTCGGGCTGTCCTTGGCGGAGGTCTGCTCCTCCTACCCGACGTCCGCCGGCCTCTACTTCTGGGCCCACAAGCTCGCCCCGCGCAGGTCGGCTCCGGCATGGGCCTGGTTCACCGGCTGGTTCAACACGCTCGGGCAGGTCGCCGTCACCGCGGGCATCGACTTCGGCGCCGCCTCGTTCCTCAACGCGTACCTGAACCTCGAATTCGGCTACGCCGCCACGCCCGGCCACACAATCATCCTCTTCGGCCTCATCCTGCTGCTCCACGCCGTCGTGAACACCTTCCGCGTGCGGATCGTGGGCTTCTTCAACACCGTGTCCGTCTGGTGGCACCTGATCGGCGTGGTGGTGATCGTCAGCGCACTGCTCGCCGTCCCTGACAGGCACCAGTCCCCCGGCTTCGTGTTCACCGAGTTCGTCAACAACACGGGCTGGGGCTCCGCCGTCTACGTCGCTCTCATCGGCCTGCTGATGGCCCAGTACACGTTCACCGGGTACGACGCGTCCGCTCACATGACGGAGGAGACGAAGAACGCCTCCGTCGAGGGGCCGAAGGGGATCGTCCGCTCCATCCTCGCCTCGTGGGCCGCCGGCTTCGTCCTGCTCTTCGGCCTGACCTTCGCCATCCAGTCGTACACCGACGCCCTCGAGTCCGGGACAGGAGTGCCTCCCGCACAGATCTTCCTCGACGCGCTCGGCGCGAGCACAGGCAAGCTGATGCTGCTCATCGTCATCGGCGCCCAGCTGTTCTGCGGCATGGCCTCCGTCACCGCCAACTCCCGCATGATCTACGCCTTCTCCCGCGACGGCGCGCTGCCCTTCTCCACGGTGTGGCACAAGCTCAACCCCGGGACGCGCACGCCGACCAACGCGGTCTGGCTGGCCGCCGGCGGCGCGTTCGTCCTCGGTCTGCCCTACCTCTTCAACAGCACGGCCTACGCCGCCGTGACGTCGATCGCGACGATCGGCTTGTACATCGCCTACGTCATCCCCACCTTCCTCCGCCTTCGCCAAGGCGAGCTCTTCCAGCGCGGCCCCTGGCACCTGGGCCGCTGGTCCAAGCCCGTCGGCATGCTCGCAGTCGCGTGGGTCGCGGTGATCACCGTGCTGTTCATGCTGCCCCAGTCCGCCCCGGTGACCGTCGACACCTTCAACTACGCCCCCGTCGCGGTCGGCGTGGTGCTCGCCTTCGCCGGGACCTGGTGGCTCGTCTCCGCCCGCAAGTGGTTCCTCAACCCGGCTCATCCGAAGAACGACCTGTCACAACCCCTCGGCAGGAGGCCGGAGAAGGCGTCTCGCTGAGGCCCGGCGGTCAATCCGCCTGACAGAGCACACGTACAGGCACTCGCGGGCCGCGCTGTCAGCAGCCCTAACGTCCTGCCCACCACCCCGTCACTTCGTGCGTATGCGTAATCACTCAGGGGTGTGCGAGCGACGGCGGATGTCGGCGCCGGGTACGAGTCTGATGCCGACCTCGCGGTCACGATTCCTCTTGGGTGAGACGCCCTGCTGAAAGTCCCATATGCCCGGCCTCTAGGTATTCAGCGTGAGTGCCGGGGCGCGTACGAGCACCACTCGCGCGCCCGGCTCACGCCGCGAGCCTGGCCTCCCCTGCGCCACCGCCCACGGTGATACCCAGCAGGCGGTGCAGGTCCGCCGTGACCACGCGATACGCGTTGCCGAGCTTGAGGACTGTGACCGGGTACTCGCCCCGCTTCGCCAGCGCGTAACCCGTGCTGCGGCCGATCGTCAGTGCCTTGTTCGCCGTGTCGAGGTCGACGGCGACAGGCAGAGCGAGCAGTTCCTCGCGGGCCATCCCCCTGACAGCCTTACACGTACCCATGACGCATCCCATCGGAAAAAGTTGTTCTGACGACAGAACGAGTATCACGAATGTTGCAGCCACATATTTTGACAGCGTAAGTTGCAGCTATGACGAACTCTGATTGGTCCCCGAGCTTCACCGCCCGCGTCGCCGAGCAGATGCGCCGGGCCCGTAAGGCCGCCGGCCTCACGGTGGCGGAGGCCGGCGAGGCGTGCGCCACCCTGGGGCTCCCGGTCCCGAAGACGACGATCACGAACCTGGAGACCAGACGCCGCAGCTCGATCGACCTGGCGGAGTTCCTCGTCCTGGCCGAGGTCTACAAGGTCCCCCCGGTCAGTCTGCTGTTCCCTCTGGGCACCGACGCCTCGGTAGCCGTGCTCCCCGACAGGGAGGTCCCGACGTGGGAGGCGGTCTCCTGGTTCACCGGTGAGACTCCCCTCGACAAGCCCGCCCCCGAGGGGTCCGCCCGGGACGTGCTCGACACCTATCGCGCGCACAGCGACGCCGTGGCCACCGCCCTGGCGTCCAGTCGGCTGGCGAAGGAACGGCGCCGGAAAGCCAGCGTCACCCTCGACGCCGCCCGCCGTGACGCCCTCCTCGAAGCCGCGGCCTCGTACGAACAGCTCGCCTTCGACGACTGCAGAGAACTGCGTGGGTTCCGCGACGCGATGCGGGAGCGCGGGCTGATTCCCCCCGCTCTCCCCACCGACCTCACGTTCGTCGACAACCCCGAGGACTAGCGTTGCCAAGCACCACCACGTCTGGCGGCACCACCACGTCCGGCGGCACCGTCACGCGCCGCTGCTCCTGCCGCAACCCCGAGACCGGCAAGAACTACGGCAAGTCATGCCCCAAGCTGACCAACCGGCGTCACGGCAACTGGTCCATACGCCACGAACTGACCAACCGACCCGACGGCACCCGCCGGGAGTTCCGCCGCAGCGGCTTCGAGTCCTCGACCGAGGCCACTAAGGAACTCAGCAAGGTCCGGGCCCTGCTGGCTATCCCGGACGAGGATGACCCCGCAGGGCACCTCGCGATCAGCGACATGCTGGAGTCCTGCGCCAAGAACAAGGAACCCCTGCCGGACTACGACGAGACCCGGCGGCGTCTGGCGGCCGGCCAGGCCCTCAACCCCAAGATGGCGGTCGCCGAGTGGCTCGACCTGTGGCTCGGAGGCAAGAAGCGCCTCCGGGTCAGCGGCCACAAGCGGTACGACGTGGACGTGCGCGTTCACCTCAAGCCGCACCTGGGCGAGATACGCCTCGACAAGCTCAACGTGCCGCACCTGGACCGGATGTTCGACGCCATCAACGAGGCGAACATCGAGATCCAGGAGCAGAACGCTCAACGGCGTGCAGCACTCGACGAGTTGAACGCCATCCCGTGGAAGGGCTTGGAAAATCGAGCTCGTCGCAAGTGGCTGAAGTCGGCCATCGACCAGATGCCGCCGTTCCGCCGGGTGACCAGCGTCAATACCCAGCACCACATCAAGGCCACCCTGCGCGCGGCCCTCAACACGGCTATCGCACAGCGGATCATCCCCAACTACAACCCGGCCGAGCACGTCGAGCTGGAACCCGGCACCAAGCCGAAGGCCCTCGTGTGGACCGACGAGCGCGTCGCCCGCTGGCGGGCCACCGGCGAGAAGCCCAGCCCCGTGATGGTCTGGACACCGGAGCAGACCGGCGCGTTCCTTGACCACGTCTTCGGGGACCGCCTGGAGGGTATGTGGCGAATGATCGCCTTCCGTGGCCTACGCCGAGGTGAGGGATGCGGACCTCGCTGGGTCGACTACTCGAAGAAGAACCGCTCGCTGGAGATCGCCACCCAGCTCGTCCAAGACGGCTGGCAGGTCCTCGAAGGGCTGCCCAAGACCAACAGCGGGATCCGCTCCGTCGCGTTGGACGACGAGACGGTCGAACTCATCGAGCGACGCCGGATCGCCCAGGAGGAGGAGAAGCGCAAGTGGGGTGACGCTTGGAAGGACACTGGCCGCATCTTCACCGAAGAGGACGGCTCCCTGCTCCACCCGGGCAGGATCTCCGACCTGTTCGATCGCCTCGTCGCCGAGGCCGGCCTGCCGCCCATCCGACTCCACGACCTGCGCCACGGTGCCGCGACGCTCATGCTCGCCGCCGGCGTCGACATCAAGGTCGTCTCGGAGACTCTCGGGCACAGCGATTCCCGCATCACCCGGGACATCTACCAGTCCGTCCTCGACGACCTCGCCCACGCCGCAGCGGCGGCGGTCGTCAAGCTCGTTCCCCGCGCCCCGCGTGCGGTTCGCTCTGCGATCGAACAGCACGCGGCTCGGCCTACTGCTCCCATCAAGGTCACGAGCGGGTGCACCTGCTCGTGCACGTGCGGTGCCGCCGACCGTCAGACGCTCACGGCATAGCGCGCACGCCACCCCTCCGACAGCTCCGGCCGGGCTCAGCCACAGCGCGGTTGAGCCCGGCCTTCGTCTGCGTCCGAGCTGTGCGTTCGGCGCTCAGTTGGTTCCGGCGTTGTACAGGTGGTCGCCGAAGAACCCGATGACGACCGTCCCGCTTCTGTCGGTGTCATCGAGATAGTGCAGTCGCGGCGCCGGAGGAGCGCCGTCGCCGATGCGGATGTGTTCCAGCATCACAGCCTTCCCCGAGGGGTCGATGTGCTCAGGGACGCGGAGGGTTCGCTGGGCCTTGCCTCGCGGGCTGCTGCTGGCGGTCTGCCCCTCGCTGACGACCACCTTGCCCTCCGCCAGCAGAGAGAACGGCTGGGTCGCGCAGTACGCCTTGAGATTGGCCAGCTCAGGGCCGGCCTTGCCGCCGCGCGCCCGCGCGAGGTCCTTGGTCTCGGCGTACGCCTGCATGGTGGCCAGCGTGGCGGCCAGACGGTTCCGCCAGTGCGGAGCCTTCTGGTGATGCTCCAGCTTCTTTGTCCCGTCCAGGTCTGCTGTAATGACGAGCGACGAGCAGTGCCACTGAGCTTGTTCAAGCACGCCACGGAGAGTGGGGGCGTCCAGCCGCGCTCTCAACGCCTCCGCCTCTCCTGGAGGTTGCTCGTCGTTCTGGCGGGTCTGCAGCCGGGCAATAGCGGCGTCACGGGCGCGCAGTGCCGCGTCCCGTTCCTTCGTCGCGGTGTCCAGCAACTCGGCGAACGTGTCTCGGTCCTTCTCCGTTGCCTCAAGCTGCGCCTGAAGTTCGGACACCTCAGGCGGCGCCGGAAGGCTCGCTGCTGCTCGTACCAGATCGGGGACCATGGAGTTGAGCTTCGCCTCAAGGTCCGGCCCTTCGTCGAGCAGCTTGGTGCAGGCCCGCAACTGGGCCTCGACCTCGCGGCGCCGGTCTCGCTCCGTCTCAGCAAGCCGCTTGTACTTGGCTGCTTCCTTCTTGTAGAGCTCGACGAGCTGCTTGCCCGCCTCGGCAGCCTCCTCCAACAGGCGGCTCACCTCGGCGCGGGTTCCTTCATCACGGGCCCTGTCTGCCGCAGGGCCGAACGGACTTATGGACATCGACCTGACGCCCCCCTCATCTCATAAGTGAAGACGAGGATAGGGGTGGTGCGAGCCGGCGCTATCCATCTACCTGGTCGTCAAGACCGCGGGCCAGCGCGGCATGCCGACGCATGACCGGCAGGGTGCCAACGTCGACCTTCCCCTGGTCGTGGTCCTCTCCGCAGGGGCAGATGCTCCAGCCGTCGTCCTCGATGCGGTCGGCCACGGCGTCCACCAGTTCGGCCAGCTCGTCGAGCACCCCCACCGCGACGTCGGCGGCTCCGTCGTCGTGCTGCTTGACCAAGGCGGCACCGATCTCGGTGGCGAGGTCCAGAAGGTGGGCCGCTGCTGACCCGTCGTCGTTGATGCTGGCGTACTTGCCGGCCTGCGATGCGGCCATGACCAGGTGGCCCAGCGACTCGACGGAGACGCTGACCGTACGGTCGTCGATCCGTACCGGCCGCATCGCATGCGGGCCGACAGACGCTCCCCGATTGTCTTCGGTCGCCGCCTTCATGATGATCTCGGCGACGGCTTCGGGGGTCACCAGGTGGACGGCTTCCTCCTGGTCCACGCCCACCTGCTGAGCCATGACCTCAACGAGGTGGTCCGCGACGCCCCGCACCGACGTCGCCTCTACCTCGACCCCATGGGTCAGCAGCACGGCGCTCGACTGCGTCACGAGCGTCTTGAACGCGAGGGTGTCCTTTGGGTCTGCCACAGTGCCCAGCGTAGAAGCAGAGGTTGGAGCGTTTGCACAAAACCGGCGTGATCTCCGAGGAGCCGCGCCGATCCGATCAGCAGCGCCGCCGCACTGCCCGCCGCGCACCCCTCTGCACAAGCTCTGCGCTCATGCGCACCCCTCGCGCTCCCCTTGGATTCGGCGGCACGATCCGGGGCAACACACCTACCAGCAGAGCCCTGCCCGACAAGGAAAAAGCCAGGTCAGACGGGGTCTGACCTGGCCTTTCTCTGAGCCGCCTTCGGGATTCGAACCCGAGACCTACGCATTACGAGTGCGTTGCTCTGGCCAACTGAGCTAAGGCGGCATGCCGTGCGATCCCCTGTCGGGTGCAGCAGCGGGGACAAGTCTACACAGGTCCAGGGGGTGCCTCGCACACACGTCGGCGGCAGCTCAGCGGCAGCGCTTGCCGGACGGAGGGACCGTGCCGTCGAGGAGGAAGGTGTTGATCGCGGTGTCGATGCAGTCGCTGCCGCGCCCGTACGCCGTGTGGCCGTCGCCCTCGTAGGTCAGGAGCCTGCCGGAGGAGAGCTGGGCGGCGAGGGACTCGGCCCACTTGTAGGGGGTCGCCGGGTCGCGGGTGGTGCCGACGACGAGGATGGGCGGGGCGCCGTCGGCGTGGATGCGGTGGGCGGTGCCGGTGGCCTTGGTGGGCCAGTACGCGCAGTTCAGGGAGGCCCAGGCCAGGCCCGCGCCGAAGACCGGGGAGGCCTTCTCGAACGACGGGACGGCGGCGGCGACCTGGTCGGGGCCGGTGAAGGCGGGCGGCTGGTCGAGGCAGTTCACGGCGGCGTTGGCGTACATCAGATTCGAGTACGTGCCGTCCTCCTCGCGCTCGTAGTAGCTGTCGGCCAGGGCCAGCAGGGCGGACCCCTCGCCGCCCATGGCCCGGGTGAGGGCCTCGCGCAGCTGCGGCCAGGCGGACTCGTCGTACATGGCGGCGATCACGCCCGTGGTGGCCAGGGCCTCACCGAGCCGGCGGCTCTCGCCGGTCGGGACGGGCTCGGCGTCGAGCTCGGCGAAGAACGCCTTGAGGTGGGCGGCGGCGTGGGTGGGCGACTCGGTGCCCAGCGGGCAGTCGGGCTGCTGGACGCAGTCGGCGGCGAAGGACCGGAAGGCCGTCTCGAAGCCGGCCGTCTGGTCGCGGTTCAGCTCGGCGGTCGACAGGGACGGATCCATCGCCCCGTCCAGGACGAACCGGCCGGTGCGGGAGGGGAAGAGCTCGGCGTACGTCGCCCCCAGGAACGTGCCGTACGAGGCGCCCACGTAGGTGAGCCGCCTGTCGCCCAGCACCTCGCGGAGGATGTCCATGTCGCGGGCCGACTCGACCGTCGACACGTGGGGCAGGATCCGGCCGGAGCGCTTCTGGCAGCCGGCCGCGAAGTCCTTGAAGGAAGCGGCGAGGCGGGCGACCTCGCCGCGGTCGTCGGGGGTCTGGTCGACCTGCGTGTACGCGTCCATCTGCCGGCCGTCGAGGCACCGGACGGGCTCGCTGCGGGCCACACCCCGCGGGTCGACCGCGACGATGTCGTAGCGGGCGCGGACGGGGGCGGGGTAGCCGACGCCCGCGTACCCCTGGAGGTAGCCGACGGCCGAGCCGCCCGGGCCGCCCGGGTTGACCAGGAGCGAACCGAGGCGCTTGCCGGGTCCGGTGGCCTTGAACCGGGACACGGCCAGCTTGATCTGCTCGCCGCGCGGCTTGGCGTAGTCGAGTGGGGCCTTCATGGTGGCGCACTCGAAACCGGGGGCGCCGCACGCGCGCCAGGTCAGCCGTTGGCCGTAGTACGCCCTGAGCTCCTCGGTCGAGGCGACCGAGGCCGAGGCCGGGGCGGAGGCGGCCGGGGTCGAACCCCCGTCCGTGCAGCCGGCCATGAGCAGGCCGAGGAGCGGGAGGGCGACGGCGGACGTGCGGAGCAGACGGCTGGAGTCCATGCCCGGAGCGTATCCGGACGTTCACCGCTTGTGGTCGCGTACTACCCGTACGGGTTACCCCGCGCGCAGCGCCATGGTCATGGCCTCCACCGCGAGCAGCGGCGCCACATTGCGGTCCATGGCCTCGCGGCAGGCGAGGACCGCCTCGATCCGGCGCAGGGTCCGCTCCGGTGTCGATTCGCGGGCCGTCCGGTCCAGCGCGTCACGCACGTCTTCGTTGGCCAGGGCCGTGCCCGCGCCCAGCTGGAGCGCCAGGACGTCGCGGTAGAAGCTCGTCAGCTCGCCGAGGGCCAGGTCGATGCTGTCGCGCTGCGTGCGGGTCCTGCGGCGCTTCTGCTTGTCCTCCAGCTCCTTCATGGCGCCCGCCGTACCGCGCGGCATCCTGCCACCGGGGGTACCGCCCAGGGCCGCCTTCAGCTCCTCGGTCTCCTTGACGTCGGTGCCCTCGGCGACCTCCTTGGCGTCCTCGGCCGCCGCGTCGATCAGCTCCTGCGCCGCCTTGAGGCAGCCGCCGATGTCCTCCACCCTCAGCGGCAGCTTGAGGACGGTGGCCCGGCGGGCCCGGGCGCGCTCGTCGGTGGCGAGGCGGCGCGCGTGGTCGATGTGGCCCTGGGTGGCGCGGGCGGCGGCGTACGCGGCCTCCGGCTCGATGCCGTCGCGCCGGATCAGGACGTCCGCGACGGCCTCGACGGGCGGCGTACGCAGCGTGAGGTGGCGGCAGCGGGAGCGGATGGTGGGCAGGACGTCCTCGATGGACGGCGCGCACAGCAGCCACACCGTGCGGGGAGCGGGCTCCTCCACCGCCTTCAGGACGGCGTTGGCGGACTTCTCGTTGAGGCGCTCGGCGTCCTCGACGAGGATGACCTGCCAGCGGCCGTTCGCGGGCGACGTGAACGACTTGCGGACCGTGTCACGCATGTCGTCGACCAGGATCTGGGTGCCCACGGCGGCGACCGTGGACACGTCGGCGTGGGTGCCGATCAGCGCGGTGTGACACCCGTCGCAGAACCCGCAGCCCGGTTCGCCGCCCAGCGCCCGGTCGGGGCTGACGCACTGGAGGGCGGCCGCGAAGGCGCGGGCGGCGGTGGTGCGCCCGGAGCCGGGCGGGCCGGTGAACAGCCACGCGTGCGTCATCTTCGACGCGTCGGGCGGTGCGGTGCCGCTCTTGTCGGCGGTGACCAGCGCGTCGGCGTCGCGGGCGGCGGCGCGCAGCTGCTCCTGCACTCGGTCCTGGCCGACCAGGTCGTCCCATACGGGCATGGGTCACCGCCTTCCTGCGTACGTATCGATCCGGCTTCCCGACGTGGGTTCCATTGTGGGGCAGGGGTCTGACAACGGACGCCGGGCCGCCGGCCCCGCGGCCGGTCAGCGGCGGCGGCCGCCTCCGCGCCCGTAGTCCTCGTCCTCGTCGTGCGGGCCGAGCAGCTCGTCCGCGAGCGTCGGCAGGTCGTCCAGCGGGGTCTCCTCCGCCCAGTCCGAGCGGCGCCGCGGCCTGCCCTGCTCGTCGACCTGCGGCAGCTCACGGGTCCGCTCGGCGCCCGGCCGGCCGAGCTCCTCGTCCCGGACCTCGTCCCGGACCTCGTCCCGGAAGAACCCCGGCGGCACGCGGTCGGCGGGCCCCCCGTCCCGTACGGGTGGCAGGACGGCCGTCTCCTCCGCGTCGGAGGGGGCGGCGGGCCCGGTGGGCCCGGTGTCGCGTACCGGCCGCAGGACGGTCGTCTCGTCGTCGGCCCGCCCGGCGTCACGTACGTCCCGTACCTGAGGCAGCACGGCGGTCTCGTCGGCCGCGGGCGCCGGGGCCTCCTCGCGCACGGGCGGGAGGAGGGCCGTCTCGTCGTCGTCCTTGCGCATGTTGACGCGCGGCGCCGGAACCTCCTGGGTCTCCTGGTCAGGGTTCACGACCGGCGTCGGCACCGTGGTCTCGGTGGCGGACGCGGCCGCCGACGCCGCTGCCGCCGCCTCCGCGAGACGCCGTGCCTCCTCGGCACGCAGCAGGGCCTCCTCGGCCTTGCGCTGCTTCTCCAGGCGCCGCGCCTCGGCCTCGGCCCGCAGCCGCTCCTGCTCCTCCTTGAGCTGGCGCAGCCGCTCCTGTTCCTCGCGGCGGGCCTTCTCCTCGGCCTCGCGGCGCCGCCGCTCCTCCTCGGCGAGCCGGCGCGCCTCCTCCGCCCGCCGCCTGGCCTCCTCGGCCTGCCGCTCGGCCTCGCGCTGACGCGCCTCTTCCTCCTCGCGGCGCTTGCGCTCCTCCTCCTCGGCGCGCAGCCTGTCGAGCTGCTCCTGGCGCTCGCGCTCCAGGCGCTCCTCCTCCGCCTTGCGCGCCGCCTCTTCCTCGGCCTTGCGCCGGGCCTCCTCCTCGGCCCGCTTGCGCGCCTCCTCCATGGCCTTCACCTCGGCCTCGGAGAGCGGCAGCATCTGGTCGAGGCGGTGGCGTACCACGGTGGTGACCGTCTCCGGCTCCTGGCCCGCGTCCACCACCAGGTACCGCCCGGGGTCCGCCACCGCGAGGGCGAGGAACCCGTTCCGTACGCGCCGGTGGAACTCCGCCGGCTCCGACTCCAGCCGGTCCGGCGCCTCTGTGAACCGCTCCCGCGCGGTCTCCGGCGAGACGTCCAGCAGGACGGTGAGGTGCGGTACCAGGCCGCTGGTCGCCCAGCGCGAGATGCGGGCGATCTCGGTCGAAGACAGGTCGCGGCCGGCGCCCTGGTAGGCCACGGACGAGTCGATGTACCGGTCGGAGATGACGATCGCGCCCCGCTCCAGGGCCGGGCGGACCAGCGAGTCGACATGCTCGGCGCGGTCGGCGGCGTACAGCAGAGCCTCCGCGCGGTTGGACAGTCCGGCGCTCGACACGTCGAGGAGGATCGAGCGGAGCCGCTTGCCGATCGGCGTCGCGCCCGGCTCGCGCGTGACGACCACCTCGTGGCCCTTGGCCCTGATCCACTCGGCCAGCGCCTCCACCTGCGTGGACTTGCCCGCCCCGTCGCCGCCCTCCAGGGCGATGAAGAAACCGGTCTTCGACGGGGCCTGCGCCGGGTCCGCCCCGCGCAGCGCGTCCCGCAGGTCGCGGCGCAGCGGCACCCCGGAACGGTCGTCGGTCCTGGCCAGCACCAGCGCCGCGACGGGCAGCAGCAGGGCGCCGACCAGCATCAGCGTGAAGGCGGCGCCGCCGTGCGCGAAGACGAAGTCACCGCCGGCGAGCCGGTGCGGGCCGATCGCGGCCGCCAGCAGCGGGGCGGTGAGCGCGCCGAGCGCGATGGAGACCCGTACGACGGCGTGGAGGTGCTCGGTCAGCCGCGGCCGCCGGAACTCCTCCGCCTCCTGGTCGAGCAGGGTGTGCCCGGTGTTGGCGGCGACGCCGGCCGCGAAGCCCGCGCCGAGCGCGATGAACAGCACGGTCGCCGTGTCGGGCACCAGGCCGAGGGCGAGCAGCGCGACGCCCGTGACGGCGGTCGCCAGCGCCAGCAGGCGGCGGCGGGAGAGGGCGGGCAGTACGGCGGGGGCGCGGCGAATGCCCAGGCCGGTGCCGCCGATCAGCGCCAGCACCAGGAGCGCGAAGGCGACGGGGCCGCCGCCCAGGTCCCTGGCGTGCAGGACGGCCACGGCGGTGGCGGACGCGACGGCTCCGGCGACGGCGGCGCAGGCGAGCACGAGCAGCGGTATGGCTCCCGTACGGCCCTTATCGACGCCGTTTCCGGTCGACGGGCGGCGCAGGCCCTCCAGCGGGGAGCGGGGGCGCGGGGTCTGGGCGTCCGGCAGTTCCAGGAAGTACAGGACGGAGACGGACGCGGCGAACAGTCCGGCCGCGACGTACGAACCGAGGGCCGCCTGGTGGGTGGAGAACCAGTCGATGCCCGTCGCGAGCACATTGCCCACGAGCGTGGCGACGAGGAGCGCGGCGGCGGCGCCGGGTACGGCGGCGAAGCTCGTACGCAGCGACAGTCGCCGCAGCGCGTCCATGTGGTCCGGCAGCGGCCTCACGGCGGCCCCCTCAGGGGGCGGGGCGGGCAGCAGTGCGGGGGCTGCGCCCTCCTTGGCGACGGTCCAGAACCGCTCGGCGACCCCGGCCAGGAAGACGGTGCCCAGGAGGAACGCGAGGGCGTGGTCGGGCGTCCAGTCGATCCACAACGGCGCGATGACCAGCAGCACGACCCGTACGCCGTCGGCGCCGACCATGGTCCAGCGCCGGTCGAGGGGGCCCTTGGGGGCGGTGAGGGTCGTCAGCGGGCCGAGCAGGACGGCGCCGAAGAGGAGCGTGGACAGCACCCGCGCCCCGAACACCGCGGCGACCGCGAAGGCCGCGCCTCGGTACCCGCCTCCGAAGGCTCCTTCGACAACCGCCGCCTGCAGGGCCAGCAGCACCAGGACGAGCACGGCGAGGGCATCGCCGATCCCGCCGACGAGCTGCGCGCTCCACAACCGCCTCAGCGGCGGGTTGCGCAACAGGGCCCGTACGGCGCGCTCGCGGGAGTCTGCGGCAAGTGCGGCGTCGGAGTCTGAGGTGGGGCTCAAGACCGTTGGCTGCTCGGCTCGCGTCATCCCCTCAGCCTATCCGGACCGACTGACACCCAGTCGTCCCCGCCCGAACAAACGACTGACCGTCGTATCGGCCAGACCCGACACGGGCCCCGAACCGGCAGCCTGCCCGCGGCAGGCGGCAAAGCGAAGCCGCCACGTCCGGGACCGGGCCGACGCCCTCGCGCGCGCCATGCGGCGCGAAGCCGCCACGTCCGAGGCCCGGCGTATGACCCGCGCCCGAGGCCCGGCCTATGGCCCGCGTCCGAGGCCCGGTTCTACGCCCCGCTTCCAAGGCCGGCCCCTGTTACGCGTCCCGAAGCCGCCGCGCCAAGGCTCGCCTATGGCCCGCGTCCGAGGCCCCGTCAACGACCCGCGTCCCAGGCCCTGCCTATGAACCGCGTCCGGGACCCGGCACACGCCCGGCGCGCGCCATGCGGCGCGACCGCCGCGTCAGGCGGGGGCGGGGCGGCTCCCACGCCTTGGGCCCCAGGTCGGGGCCTCGGGTCAGTCGTCCGACGAGGCCTTGGACGCCGTGGCCTTCTTGGCCGTCGTCTTCTTGGCCGTCGTCGTCTTCTTGGCGGCGGTCTTCTTGGCCGTCGTCGTCTTCTTCGCGGCCGTCTTCTTCGCCGGCGCCTTCTTGGCCGCCGCCTTCTTCGCGGTCTTCTTCGCCGGGGCCTTCGCCCGCTTCTCCGCCAGCAGCTCGTACCCGCGCTCCGGCGTGATCGTCTCCACGCTGTCGCCGGTCCGCAGCGTGGCGTTGGTTTCGCCGTCCGTGACGTACGGGCCGAAGCGGCCGTCCTTCACGACCACCGGACGCTCGCTCGCCGGGTCGGTGCCCAGCTCCTTCAGCGGGGGCTTGGCGGCCGCGCGGCCACGCTGCTTCGGCTGGGCGTAGATCGCCAGAGCCTCCTCCAGCGTGATGGTGAAGAGCTGGTCCTCGTTCTCCAGCGACCGCGAGTCCGTGCCCTTCTTCAGGTACGGGCCGTAGCGGCCGTTCTGCGCGGTGATCTCGACGCCCTCGGCGTCGGTGCCCACGACGCGCGGCAGCGACATCAGGCGCAGCGCGTCCTCCAGGGTCACCGTGTCGAGGGACATCGACTTGAAGAGGGAGGCCGTGCGCGGCTTCACCGCGTTCTTGCCGGTCTTCGGGGTGCCCTCGGGAAGGATCTCGGTGACGTACGGGCCGTAGCGGCCGGCCTTGGCGACGATCTGGTGCCCGGTCGCCGGGTCCGTACCCAGCTCGAAGTCGCCGCTCGGCGCGGCCAGCAGCTCCTCCGCGAGCTCGACCGACAGCTCGTCGGGCGCCAGGTCCTCCGGCACGTCGGCGCGCTGGTGGCCCTCGGTGTCCTTCTCGCCGCGCTCGATGTACGGGCCGTAGCGGCCGACGCGCAGCACGATGCCGTTGCCGACGGGGAAGGAGGAGATCTCCCGGGCGTCGATCGCGCCCAGGTCGGTGACCAGCTCCTTCAGGCCGCCGAGGTGGTCGCCGTCGCCGTTGCCCGCCTCGGAGGCGGCGCCGGCGGCGTCGCCCTCGCCGAAGTAGAAGCGCTTCAGCCACGGCACGGCCTGCGCCTCGCCGCGCGCGATGCGGTCGAGGTCGTCCTCCATCTTCGCGGTGAAGTCGTAGTCGACGAGCCGGCCGAAGTGCTTCTCCAGCAGGTTGACGACGGCGAAGGACAGGAACGACGGAACGAGGGCCGTGCCCTTCTTGAAGACGTAGCCGCGGTCCAGGATCGTGCCGATGATCGACGCGTACGTCGACGGGCGGCCGATCTCGCGCTCTTCCAGCTCCTTGACCAGCGAGGCCTCGGTGTAGCGGGCCGGCGGCTTGGTGGCGTGACCGTCCGCCGTGATCTCCTCGGCGGTCAGCGCGTCGCCCTCGGCGACCTGGGGCAGCCGGCGCTCACGGTCGTCGAGCTCGGCGTTCGGGTCGTCGGCGCCTTCGACGTACGCCTTCATGAAGCCGTGGAAAGTGATCGTCTTGCCGGACGCGCTGAACTCGGCGTCCCGGCCGTCGCTCGCCCGGCCACCGATCTTGACGGTGACGGAGTTTCCGACGGCGTCCTTCATCTGGGAGGCGACGGTCCGCTTCCAGATCAGTTCGTACAGCTTGAACTGGTCACCGGTCAGGCTCGTCTCGGCGGGCGTGCGGAAACGATCACCCGAGGGGCGGATCGCCTCGTGCGCCTCCTGCGCGTTCTTGACCTTGCCGGCGTACACCCGCGGCTTGTCCGGCAGGTAGTTCGCCCCGTAGAGCTGCGTGACCTGGGCCCGGGCCGCAGCGACGGCGGTGTCGGACAGGACGGTCGAGTCCGTACGCATGTAGGTGATGAAGCCGTTCTCGTACAGCTTCTGCGCGATCTGCATCGTCGCCTTGGCACCGAAGCCGAGCTTGCGGCTGGCCTCCTGCTGGAGGGTGGTGGTGCGGAAGGGCGCGTACGGCGAGCGGCGGTACGGCTTCGACTCGACGGAGCGGACGCTGAACGACGTGTCGGCGAGCGCGGCGGCCAGGGCGCGGGCGTTCGCCTCGTCCAGTTGCAGCACCTGGCCGGAGGACGCCTTCAGCTGCCCGTCGGGACCGAAGTCACGGCCCTGCGCGACACGGCGGCCGTCGACCGTGGCCAGGCGGGCGACGAGGTTCGACGGGTCGGACGAGTCACCGGTGCGGCCGGTGGCGAACGTGCCGGTCAGGTCCCAGTACTCGGCGGACCGGAACGCGATGCGCTCGCGCTCCCGCTCGACGACGAGGCGGGTGGCGACGGACTGCACACGGCCGGCGGACAGCCGAGGCATGACCTTCTTCCACAGGACCGGGGAGACCTCGTAGCCGTAGAGGCGGTCGAGGATCCGGCGGGTCTCCTGGGCGTCGACCATGCGCTTGTTCAGCTCGCGCGGGTTGGCGACGGCGGCCTGGATCGCGTCCTTGGTGATCTCGTGGAAGACCATCCGGTGGACCGGGACCTTCGGCTTGAGGACCTCCAGCAGGTGCCAGGCGATGGCCTCGCCCTCGCGGTCCTCATCGGTCGCGAGGAAGAGTTCGTCCGACTCTGCCAGCTGCTCCTTGAGCTTCCTGACCTGGGCCTTCTTGTCGGCGTTGACGACGTAGATGGGCTGGAAGTCGTTCTCGACGTCCACCCCGAGACGCCGTACCTCGCCGGTGTACTTCTCGGGCACCTCGGCGGCGCCGTTGGGGAGGTCGCGGATGTGCCCGACGCTCGCCTCGACGACGTAGCCGGGGCCGAGGTAGCCCTTGATCGTCTTCGCCTTGGCAGGCGACTCGACGATGACGAGTCGGCGGCCGCCCTGTGCGGTCTCGCTGGTCGGGGACAACTTCGCTCTTCTCTCCGGTCGACGCTCGGTGGCGCGTGCCGCGCGGTGTGGTCTCACCGCGTGCACTCCTTGCGCACTGCGCACTGCTGTGACTCTGTGACGCTGTGCTCTTGACGCTGCTGTCGCTGCGGAGTGTGACGGTACAACCCGCCCCCGTGTCAAACGGCAAAAGACCGCAACGGCCACTCGAACGGTAACCCGAGTCCGGGCATTCCTGCCGCCCGGACTCCCCTCAGAACCCGGAGCCCCCCATTCCGCCGCGCTGTCAGACGCGGCCGAAACACCACACCCCGAGGACCACGAAAGCCGTTCCGAGCGAGGTCGCGAACGTGATCGCCGCCACCGGACTCACGCCGTGCGCGACCGGCGCCCGGTGCAGTACACGTGTCCCGGTCCACAGCAGCAGTCCCGCTCCGAACAGCGTGAACGCCGCGCCCGCGAAGATGGCCGGTCCGCTCTCCATGCCCGTACCCCGTTCCTCGGTGATCCCCTGGGTTGCCCCGAGGGCGAGGCTGACACCTCTGGGCATCGTGAGCGCGAATTGTGGGTGAACGGCACGGGGGACGCGCCGCGGGTTCACCCACGCGGCGCCGGTCTCCGTGTCTCCGTGTCAGGACCACGCCACGGGACGTCCGAGCCCTCGCACATTCGCGACACCGTCACCGCACTCGCGCCGGGCCACCCGCCGTCACGATCACCCCAGGAAAGCCCACGCGGCCCGCCGCGCCCCAACCACGCCCGACCGCGCCGACCCCGCTACCCGGGCCGGGCGGACCCGACCGCGGCCGCCCCCGCCACACCGGTCCAGGTGGGCCCGATCGCACCCCGCCGCGTCCGACCCGGCTACCCCGGCCCAGGGGCCCGACCGCACCCGCCGCGTCCGACCCCGCTACCCGGGCCTGGTGGGCCCAACCGCACCCGGCGCCCCCGCCGCACCCGCGCCCGCCGAGCCCCAACCACGCCCGATCTGGCTCCCCTCGCCGGGTGGGCCGCCCTGCCACGCAGGCCGCCCCGCAGCCCGCGCGCCCGCTCCCCTCACACCCCCGTCGCCGGTTCCAGGAACCCCTCCTCCACCAGCAGCCGGATCGCCTGCGGTGTGCGGTCCCGCAGCAGCACCGGGTCCTCGCCCATCAGCTGGGCGATGGCGTCCAGGATCCGTCCCGCGCTGAGCGTCCCGTCGCACACGCCGGCGAAGCCCGCGCCGACGGCGTCCACCTTGGTGGCGCGGCGCATGCCGCGGTTCTGCCGGAGCACCACATGCTCCGGGTCCTCCGCGCCCGGCAGTCCGACCTGCTCCTGCATCACCTCCGGGGCGAGCACGAAGTGGTCGGCGAGCAGCGCGGCGTCGTCGCGCGTGCGCAGGTAGTCCTGGCGCGCGAAGTGCGCCCGTACCGTCTCGCCGAGCGGCTGTTCGACCGGGTGCGGCCACTCCTCGATGACGATGGACGGCTCCTCCGCACCGGACTTGCGGAGCGTGATCCAGCCGAAGCCGACGGCCCGGGTCTTGCGCGCCTCGAACTCGTCCAGCCACGCCTCGTACCGCGCCGCGTACTCCTCCCGGTCCAGCAGGAGGTGGTCCCCGGCGTCCCGCAGCCACAACTCGGCGTACTGCGTCACGTCCTGCACCTCGCGCTGCACGATCCAGGCGTCGCACCCGCGCGGCACCCAGGAGCGCAGGCGCTCCTGCCAGTCCTCACCCTCCACGTGCTGCCAGTTGGCCAGGAAGTGTGCGAACCCCCCTTCGTTCAGCCGCTCCCCCGCCTGCTGAACGAGCGACCTGCACAGATCGTCCCCGCCCATCCCACCGTCCCGGTAGGTCAGCCGGGCGCCGGGAGAGATCACGAATGGCGGGTTCGACACGATCAGGTCGTACGTCTCCGAGGCCACCGGCTCGAACAGCGAACCGGTGCGCAGGTCGGCCTCCGGCGCCCCGGAGAGCGCCAGCGTGAGCCGGGCGAACTCCAGCGCCCGCGGGTTCAGGTCCGTCGCCGTCACGCGCGTGGCGTGCTGCGCGGCGTGCAGCGCCTGGATGCCGGAGCCGGTGCCGAGGTCCAGGGCGGAGGCGACGGGCGTACGGACCGTGATCCCGGCGAGCGTGGTGGACGCGCCGCCCACGCCCAGGACGACGCCCTCGCCGCGGCCGCTCGCCCCTGCCGCACCGCCCACGGCGCAGCCCAGGTCGGAGACGATGAACCAGTCCTGGCCCTCCGGTCCGCCGTACGGCCGTACGTCCACCGTGGCGCGGACCTGGCCGCCGCCGTCGTCCACCACCCATCCGTCGGCGAGCGCCTCGTCCAGCGGCAGCACGGCGGCCGCCCGCTCATAGGGCACGGGCCGCTGGAGGAGGAAGAGGCGGACGAGCGTGGCGAGCGGGCCGTCCGCGCGGGTGGCGCGCAGGGCGGGGACCGTCTCGCTGCGGGCGAGCGCGGCGTAGGCGGACGCGCCGAGCAGCTCGAGCAGGCCGTCGGCGGTGAAGTCGGCGGCGAGCAGGGCGTCGCGGAGGCGGCCGGCGCGGTCGGGCACCGGAAGGCTGGCGGTAAGACTGGTCGTACTCACCTGCCCATTGTGACCGCCGCCACTGACAATGGACGCGCGGCCCGGCCCCCGAACGGGGGGAACCGGGCCGGAGTCCTCATCGGTGGGCCTGGGAGGCTACTGGGCGGCCTTGCTCGCCGAAGCGGACGCGGCCGGGCCCGGCTTGGCCGGCGGCACGGTCGGCGAGACCGTCGCCTCGGCCCTGCGGCAGCCGGGCTGCTTGGCCATCGCCTGGCCGAGCTGGCCGGACTGCAGCTTGTTCAGCGCGTCCTGGTCCATCTTCTCGATCTTCTTCAGCCCGCTGGCGACGCCCTGCAGCCCGTCGGCGAACTTCTGCTGGTTCTTCGGGTCGAGCGCGTCGACCTGCTTCTTGAGGCCCTCGTACGCCGCGGCCGTGGCGTTGAGCTCCTTGACCGCGTCCTGCTGGAGCTTCTCGCCGTTGTCGACGGGCGGTACGCCGGCGTCCTGCACGGCCTTGGCGAGCGCCTTGTCGGCGTCGGCGATGTCCTGGAAGGCCTTCGAGTCGGCGGCCTGGATGTCGGCGGGCTTGCCGTCCGCCGCCGTCGAGATGATGGTCTGCTGGGCGTTGGCCCGCTTCTGGATCTGCGGCTGCGCCTGGTCGCACATCTTCTTGGCCCAGGCGTCCACCTTGTTGTCGCCGCCGTCATCGTCACTGCAGCCCGACAGTGCGAGCACCAGTACCGCACCGCCGGACAGTGCGGCCGCAAGCTTCTTGTTCACCGGTTTGGTCCCTTCCAAGGCTCTCGGCCCCGGAACATACACGCCAAGTGGGCGACATTCGCATGGCGTGCGACCGTTTCGTACGCTTTTACAACCATTTGCACCAAGAGGGAAACGGGAGAGAGAAGGCTCACCGCCGGCTCACCGCCCGCGAGCCCAAACGCGGTAACGGGCGGACGGAACGTCACCGCGTTCCGTCCGCCCGCCTGCTGACAGGGTGTTACCCCCAGGCGCTACAAGGTCGCCGCCTTGCTGGTGACCCGCCCGGCGGTGCTGTTGTCCTCGTCACCCATGGCGACCGTACGGCGCTTGGACACGTACACGGCGCCGATGATGACGACGATCGCGAGCGTCGCCACCACCGCCCGTACGCCCGCGCTGGCGTCGTCGCCGTAGCTGAACTGTACGACCGCGGGCGCGATCAGCAGCGCCACCAGGTTCATCACCTTCAGCAGCGGGTTGATGGCCGGGCCGGCCGTGTCCTTGAAGGGGTCGCCGACCGTGTCGCCGATGACGGTCGCGGCGTGCGCCTCGCTGCCCTTGCCGCCGTGGTGGCCGTCCTCGACGAGCTTCTTGGCGTTGTCCCAGGCGCCTCCGGAGTTGGCGAGGTAGACGGCCATCAGGGTGCCGGCGCCGATGGCCCCCGCGAGGAACGACCCGAGGGCACCCACCCCGAACGTGAAGCCGACGGCGATGGGCGCCATGACGGCGAGCAGACCGGGCGTGGCGAGTTCGCGCAGGGCGTCCTTGGTGCAGATGTCGACGACGCGCCCGTACTCCGGCTTCTCGCTGTAGTCCATGATCCCTGGGTGCTCGCGGAACTGCCTGCGCACCTCGTAGACCACCGCTCCGGCCGACCGCGACACCGCGTTGATCGCCAGACCGGAGAAGAGGAAGACGACCGCGGCACCGAAGATCAGCCCGACGAGGTTGTTGGGCTGGGAGATGTCCATGGTCAGGTTCATCTCGGTCGCCCTGGCCCCCACCTCGCGTACGGCCGTGGCGATCGCGTCGCGGTACGAGCCGAAGAGCGCGGCCGCCGCCAGTACGGCCGTGGCGATGGCGATGCCCTTGGTGATGGCCTTGGTGGTGTTGCCGACGGCGTCGAGGTCGGTGAGGACCTGCGCGCCCGCGCCCTGGACGTCGCCGGACATCTCGGCGATGCCCTGGGCGTTGTCGGAGACCGGGCCGAAGGTGTCCATAGCGACGATGACGCCGACCGTGGTGAGCAGTCCGGTGCCCGCCAGGGCCACGGCGAACAGCGCGAGCGTGATCGACGTACCGCCGAGGAGGAACGCCCCGTACACCGAGAGGCCGATCAGCAGCGCGGTGTACACGGCGGACTCCAGGCCGATGGAGATGCCCGCGAGGATGACGGTGGCGGGGCCTGTCCTGGACGACTTTCCGATGTCCCTGACCGGGCGGCGGCTGGTCTCGGTGAAGTATCCGGTCAGCTGCTGGATCAGCGCGGCCAGCACGATGCCGATGGCGACCGCCACCAGCGCGAGGACGCGCGGATCGCCGCCGTGCGTGGTGATGGCGGCCTCGGTGACGCCTTCGAGGGAGGCGTACGAGGAGGGCAGGTAGACGAAGACCGCGACGGCGACCAGGGCGAGCGAGATCACGGCGGAGATGAAGAACCCGCGGTTGATCGCGGTCATCCCACTGCGGTCGGCGCGCCGCGGGGCGACCGCGAAGATGCCGATCATCGCGGTGACCACGCCGATCGCCGGCACGATCAGGGGGAAGGCCAGACCGAGGTCTCCGAACGCCGCCTTGCCGAGGATCAGCGCGGCGACCAGTGTCACGGCGTACGACTCGAAGAGGTCGGCGGCCATGCCCGCGCAGTCGCCGACGTTGTCCCCGACGTTGTCGGCGATGGTGGCGGCGTTGCGCGGGTCGTCCTCGGGGATGCCCTGCTCGACCTTGCCGACGAGGTCGGCGCCGACGTCGGCGGCCTTGGTGAAGATGCCGCCGCCGACACGCATGAACATCGCGATGAGCGCGGCGCCCAAGCCGAAACCTTCCAGCACCTTGGGCGCGTCGGCCGCGTAGACGAGGACCACGCAGGAGGCGCCTAGCAGGCCGAGGCCCACCGTGAACATGCCGACCACGCCACCCGTACGGAAAGCGATCTTCATCGCTTTGTGCGAGACGGTCGTCAGGTCCTTTTGCGGTTCTCCGGGTGCCGGTGTCGCCTCACGCGCGGCCGCCGCCACGCGCACATTGGCCCGTACGGCAAGACGCATGCCGATGTAACCGGTGGCCGCCGAGAAAAGGGCGCCCACCAGGAAGAACAGTGATCGTCCGGCGCGCTGCGACCAGTCGTCCGCGGGCAGCAGCATGAGCAGGAAGAACACGACGACCGCGAAGATACCGAGGGTCCGCAGCTGACGGGCCAGATAGGCGTTCGCGCCTTCCTGGACGGCCGCCGCGATCTTCTTCATGGCGGCGGTGCCCTCACCGGCCGCCAGTACCTGGCGTACGAGCAGCTGGGCCACGATCAGGGCGGCCAGGGCCACGGCCGCGATGACGACCACGATGATCCGGTTGTCATCGGTGAGGACCGCGGCCGCGAGAGAAGTCGGGTGGTCGGACACGTGTGTGGTGAAGAGCCCCGCCATTCGTCCTCCTTGACGTCAGAAGAGCTCAAGACGTGGACGGATTGTAGGGAGCAGAACCTGATCAAAACAGAGCGCCGTAGAACAGAATTGACCTTCGCTTGCCAGTCGGCAAATGCGCGACACAAGGAATCCACTCGAAAGCAGTAACGACTTTAAACCATTGACGCTCGGTGGGACGATCTAGAAAATGCAAAAAGGCCCTGCTCAGCAGGGCCTTCCATTTCGCTGGTGCGGTGGTCAGGGAAGCATGGCCGCGGGATTCGTCGGCCAGGTCATCCGGATGACGCCGCCCGCCTCACCGGCCGACACCTCGACGTCGTCGACCAGTCCGGTGATGACCGCGAGGCCCATCTCGTCCTCGCCCTCGGCGTCGTCGAACCCCTCGGTCGGCGCGGCGCTGCGGCTGCCCGGCACCCCGGCGGCGTCGGCCGCCGCGACACCCGCGCCCGGGACCTCGTCACCGACCTCGATGGAGAACGTCTTCTCCTCCTCGGTCAGCACGACCCGGACCGGGGAGGTCACGTTGTTGCTGCGGTGCAGCCCGACCGCGCGGGAGCACGCCTCGCCGACGGCGAGCCTGACCTCGTCCAGCACGGCTTCGTCGACCCCGGCCCGGCGCGCCACGGCGGCCGCCACCAGACGGGCGGTCCTGACGTGCTCGGGCTGGGCGCTGAAGCGGAGTTCAACGGTGGCCATACGGTCCCCCTCGGACGTGCGAGCGTGCCTCTCAGAGGACCGGGCTGGACGCCCGGCACCCTGCTCTTGCTTCCTCCTCGAATCCACCGGCCGGTCCTCCGGTCGGGTCGACCGGAAGAACGGCTGGAAGGGACGGCCGGAACACCGGTCGCACCGACCGGCCCGACCGACCCGGCCAGTCCGGCCGCCGTCTGCGGACCGGCCCGACCGGCTGCCGCACCCGCTCCAGGCCGGCTGCCGACCGGCCGCCGGCCGACCCAAGTGGGGCCGGCCGGTCCCGACCAGGCCCCGCCCGGTCCGACGGCCCTCGGACGGGGCCGACCGGAACGGAACGGACCCGGCCAGGAACTGCCGGTGCGGCGCGACGCGGCGAGCCGACTCAGTCGGTGGCCGCGACGGCCTCGTCGACCGTGGTGTGGATCGGGAACACCTTGGTCAGACCAGTGATCCGGAAGATCTTGAGAATGCGCTCCTGGTTGCAGACCAGGCGCAGCGATCCCTCATGCGCGCGCACGCGCTTCAGGCCGCCCACCAGCACGCCGAGGCCGGTCGAGTCGAGGAAGTCCACGCCCTCCATGTCGACAACCAGGTGGTAGCTGCCGTCATTCACCAACTCGACCAACTGCTCGCGCAGCTTGGGCGCGGTATACACATCAATCTCGCCACCGACCTCGACGACCGTACGGTCGCCACCAGGGCCGGACACATTGCGAGTCGACAGGGACAGGTCCACGGATCCTCCAGCACCTTGCTATCGAGCGGTCGCCCCTCGGATTCTCCGGACGGAGCCAGGGGACGGATCGCCAGCCGCGATGGCATTCAATCACTTACCAGCAGCCATGCACGACGCCTTGGGAGCATTGTCCGTCACGCCGGTGACACACTCGGTGCCGATGGCCATGAATCAGCGCCCCAGTCGACCTCCCGAGAGCAGGGACTCCCGCCCCTCCCCCGGTACGGTCCTCGACCGGCTCGCCGCAGGGGCGAACCGGGCTACGCGCATCACTCATACGGAGCACCTGCCCCCAAGAGCGGGTCGGCATGCAGTCTGGCCCGATCGCATCCGGCCAGAAGTGATCAACGCCATCCATACGGCGGGCATCGAGCACCCCTGGGCCCACCAGGCGGCCGCCGCCGAGCACGCCCTGGACGGCGAGTCGGTCGTCATCGCCACCGGGACCGCGTCCGGCAAGTCCCTCGCCTATCTGGCACCCGTCCTGTCCACCCTGCTGGACGGCTCCGAGGCGCCCAACGGCCGGGGCACCACCGCCCTGTACCTCGCCCCCACCAAGGCCCTCGCCGCCGACCAGCGGCGTTCGGTGAAGGCGCTCGCCGCCCCGCTGGGCAACCGGATCCGGCCCGCCGTGTACGACGGCGACACGCCCGTCGAGGAGCGGGAGTGGGTCCGCCAGTACGCCAATTACGTCCTGACCAACCCCGACATGCTGCACCGGGGCATACTCCCCTCCCACCCGCGCTGGTCCTCCTTCCTGCGCGCCCTGCGCTATGTGGTCATCGACGAGTGCCACACCTACCGCGGGGTCTTCGGCTCCCACGTCGCCCAGGTGCTGCGCCGACTGCGCCGCGTCTGCGCCCGCTACGGTTCCTCCCCCGTCTTCCTCCTCGCCTCCGCGACCGCCGCCCAGCCGGCCCTCGCCGCCGGGCGGCTGACCGGTCTCCCCGTGCGCGAGGTCGCCGACGACGCCTCGCCGCGCGGGGAACTGGTCTTCGCACTGTGGGAGCCGCCGCTCACCGAACTTCAGGGCGAGCAGGGCGCCCCGGTGCGCCGTACCGCCACCGCCGAGACCGCCGACCTCCTGACCGACCTGACCATCCAGGGCGTCCGCTCGGTCGCCTTCGTACGCTCCCGGCGCGGTGCCGAGCTGATCTCGGTCATCGCCAAGGAACGCCTCGCGGAGGTCGACCGCTCGCTGCCCAAGCGGGTCGCGGCCTACCGGGGCGGCTACCTGCCCGAGGAGCGCCGCGCCCTGGAGCGGGCCCTGCACTCGGGTGAACTCCTCGGGCTGGCCGCGACGACCGCCCTGGAGCTGGGCATCGACGTGTCGGGCCTGGACGCCGTGGTGATCGCCGGCTACCCCGGCACCCGGGCCTCGCTGTGGCAGCAGGCGGGCCGTGCCGGACGCTCCGGGCAGGGTGCTCTCGCGGTGCTCGTGGCCCGCGACGACCCGCTGGACACCTTCCTCGTCCACCACCCGGAGGCACTGTTCCGCCAGCCGGTCGAGTCGACCGTCCTGGACCCGGACAACCCCTACGTCCTCGCCCCCCACCTGTGCGCGGCGGCGGCGGAACACCCGCTCACCGACGCCGACCTGGCCCTCTTCGGCCCTGCCGCCCCGGAGCTGCTGCCCCAGCTGGAGTCGGCCGGCCTGCTGCGGCGGCGCGCGTCCGGCTGGTACTGGACCCGCCGCGAACGTGCCGCCGACCTCACCGACATCCGTGGCGAGGGCGGCAGCCCCGTCCAGATCGTCGAGGCCGGAACGGGCCGGCTGCTCGGCACGGTCGACGAGTCGGCCGCCCACGCCGCCGTCCACGAAGGCGCCGTCCACCTCCACATGGGCCGCACCTATCTGGTCAAGCAACTGGACCTGAAGGACTCGGTCGCCCTCGTCGAGGAGGCCAACCCCCCGTACTCCACCACCGCCCGCGACACCACCGCCATCTCCGTCCTGGAGACCGACACTCAGATCCCCTGGGGCGACGGGCGCCTGTGCTACGGATCCGTCGAGGTCACCAACCAGGTCGTCTCCTTCCTCCGCCGCCGCCTGATCACCGGCGAGGTGCTCGGCGAGACCAAACTCGACCTCCCGCCACGCACCCTGCGCACCCGCGCCGTGTGGTGGACCGTCACCGAGGACCAGCTGGACGCCGCCCGGGTGAACCCGGAGCAACTGGGCGGCGCCCTGCACGCCGCCGAGCACGCGTCCATCGGCCTGCTGCCGCTCTTCGCCACCTGCGACCGCTGGGACATCGGCGGCGTGTCGGTCCCGCTCCACCCGGACACGCTGCTCCCGACGGTCTTCGTGTACGACGGCCACCCGGGCGGCGCCGGCTTCGCGGAGCGCGCCTTCCACACCGCCCGCGAGTGGCTCACCGCGACCCGTGACGCCATCGCGTCCTGCGAGTGCGAGGCGGGCTGCCCCTCCTGCATCCAGTCGCCCAAGTGCGGCAACGGCAACGACCCGCTGCACAAGCGGGGCGCCGTGCGCCTCCTCACGGAACTGCTGCGGGGAGCCCCGGAAGCGCCCCCGGAGGCCCCGCCCGCGCCCTGACCCCGGGCGCGTACGGCCCGAACCGGGCCCGTGCCGTCACATCCGCGATCTCGCCGCGCAGGGTGCACCGCACCACCTCCGCGCCCTGGGCCCGCGCCACCCTGGCCGCCGCCCCGCACGCGTCGGCCACACCCCACAGCGCCCGGTCCGCCGCGGCCAGCGCCGCCAGGTCCGCGGCGCCTCCGGCCCGGTGCCGGGCGGCCACCGCCTGCCCCAGGGCGAGGACCGCCGCGAACACCACGCACATCACGGTGCCCGCCATCGCCGCCCACACCGTCGCCGCCCCGCGATCCGCACAGCGCCCCGCTCCATGGGCCGGTATCGGAGCCGCCCCGGGCCCCGGCCGCCAGGCCGATCCAGGCGCCGGCCCCGGAACCGAGCCACCATCCGAACGGGCAGGCCCGAGGGCCGAGCCGAGGACCGGCCGCCGGGCCGAACTGCCATCCGAGCCGACCGAGCTGAGGGCGGAGCTGAGCACCGGCCGCCGGGCCGAGCCGCCATCCGAGCCAGGGGCAGGACCGAGGACCGGCCGCCGGGCAGAGCCACGATCCGAGCCGGCCGAGATGGGCCCCGGCCGCCGGGCCGACCCGGAGGCCCGCCTCGGAACCCGCCGCGGGGCCGGGACGGGGCCCCGGCCCCGGCGCGGGCCAGGGCGCTGGGCGCGATCAGAGGTCGTCACGGCGTCACCCCCACGGTGTCCTCGGCCAGGGCGGCCGCCTCCGCGTGGAGGGTCAGTCGCAGAGGGCCGGGCCCGGGGGCCGGTGCCTCCACCCGCACGCGCCACAGCTCCCCGGCCCGCTCCACCGCCACCCGGGCGCCTCCCGGGGCGGCCGACCGGGCGGCCGCCACCGCCTCCTCACGTGGCTCGGAACGGGCCACCGCCCGCGCCCCGGCCCGCGCCGCGTCCACGCACTGGATCTGCGCGGCGGCCGCCATCAGCGCCCACACGAGCGCCATCGTGAACAGCACCAGCGCCGGCAGGACCGTCGCCGCCTCGGCGGTCACCGATCCGCGATCACCGCCGGCCTCAGGACCGGGCTCAGAACTGGGCATCGAGCGCCCTCCCGATCACCGACTGCAGCCCGCCCGACACGACGTCACTCGTGACGATCTTGTAGAGCACGGCCGCGAAGGCACACGCCGCCAGCGTCCCCATCGCGTACTCGGCCGTGGTCATCCCCGCGTCCCGACGCACCTTCGCCGTCAGGGCCTTCACCATCCGGTTCCACATACCAACCCCCATGAGATGCCGATCCGTCATAACAGTTCGCTCGCCAGGCCGATGACCACCGGCGCCACTCCGACCGCGAGGAACGCGGGCAGGAAGCAGAGCCCCACCGGGGCGGTGATCAGTACCTGCGCCCGTTGCGCGCGGGCCGTGGCCCGTCGCGCCTGTTCCGCTCGCAGCCCGGCGGCCAGCCGGGACACCGCCTCGGCCGAGGGAGCACCCGAGGCACTCGCCCGCTCCAGGCAGCGCGCCAGCGGCCGGGCGCCCGGTATCTCACCGAACCGCCCCCACACCTCGGCCGGTTCGCCGCCCAGCCGCAGTTCGGCCGCCGCTCTCGCCAGCCGGTCGCCGACCGGACCGCCCAGCGACTCCCCGACGGCCTCCGCCGCCTCGCGCGGCCCCGCCCCGGCCGACAGGCACGCGGCCAGCAGGTCCGCCGCCAGGGGCAGCCCGTGCGCCGCCTCACCGTCACCGTGCCCGTCCACGCCCGGACGCGGCCGCCGCTGCCACCTCCGTACGCCATACGCGGCAGCGGCACCCACCGCGCACCCGGCGATCCCGCCGACCGCCACGTACCCGCTCAGCGCGGCACCCGCAGGCGCCGCCCAGCGCCGCACCCATGCCCCGTACTCCGGCCGCCAGGCCCGGCGCCGCGCGTGCTCCGCCCCCAGCAGGGCGGCGATCCGCCGGCGTACCCGGCGCTCCCGCCGCCGGGCCGCCACCGTCCAGGTCAGCCAGATCGCGCCGGCCGACAAGGCCACCGTCACCCCCAGGCTGTGGAAAAACGGGCCGCTCACGGCTCCTCCCCGGCCCGTACGACCCGACCGGCCCACCACAGGCCCAAGGCCTCCAGGAGCCCGCCCACCGCAAGACAGCCAAGGCCCGCAGGGGTGTGCAGCAGCACCCGCAATGGGTCGGCGCCGAGCGCCCACCCCATCGCCAGGCCCACCACCGGCAGCAGCGCCAGCAATCCCACCGTCGCCCAAGCGCCCGCCAGCTGGGCCCTCAGCCGTTCCCGCTGGTCCCGTCGCTCCCGCAGCGCCGCGTCCAGCCGGTCCAGGCCTGCCGCGAGACCGGCCCCACCGTCCACCGCCACCTGCCAGCAGGCCGCCAGGCCGGCCAAGCCGTCCGCGCCGTCCTCCCGCGCTGCCCGCCGCAGCGCCTCCGGTACGTCGCCCCCGAATCGCGCCGCCGCCAGGACCGCCGCCTCCTCGGCCCCCAGCGCCCCGGTGGTACGCGCCGCCCAGAGCAACGCCGGCCCGGGCTGCCATCCGGCGCGCAACTCGCCGGCCACCGCACCGCACAGCGCGATCACCGCGTCCGCCCGCTCCTCCCGCTCACGGGCGCGCTCCCTGACCCGGAGGCGCCGCCCCACCAGCGGCACGGCACACGCCCCCGCGACCAGCGGCAGCACCGACTCGCCCAGCACCGCCAGGACCACCGCCACCACCAGGCACAGCCATTCGCGCCGTACCCGCACCACCGGCGCCCACCGCCGCCAGGACCAGCGGGCCGGGGTCGCCACCTCACCGGCGCCCGCGAACAGCAGCCGTGCCCGCCGCAGTCCCTGCTGCCGGTCCAGCACCAGCCAGGCCGCCGCACCCGCGCACACCGCCGCGTACATCGGCTGTCCCGTCACCACCGCACACCACCGATCAGCGACCGCAGCCGCTCCCAACCCTCCTCGTACCGGAACCCCTCGGCGCCCCACCGCAGTGCGGGAACCGTGACCACCAGCCCCCGCACGTCCCGTTCCAGCACGTGGACCTCGGCGATCCGGCGCTGCCCGGCCCGGTCCCGCGCCAGATGGACGACCACCGACAGGCCGGCCGCCACCTGGCTGTGCAGCGCCGCCCGGTCGAGCCCCGCGGCCGTGCCCAGCGCCTCCAGGCGGGCAGGCACATCGGCGGCGGTGTTGGCGTGCACGGTTCCGCAGCCGCCCTCGTGCCCCGTGTTCAAGGCGGCCAGCAGATCCGTCACCTCGGAGCCCCGCACCTCGCCCACCACCAGCCGGTCGGGCCGCATCCGCAAGGCCTGGCGCACCAGGTCCCGCAGCGTCACCCGGCCCGCGCCCTCCTGGTTCGGTGGCCGGGCCTCCAGCCGGACCACATGCGGGTGATCGGGCCGCAACTCGGCCGAGTCCTCGGCCAGGACGATCCGCTCACGCTCGCCCACCAGCCCGAGCAGCGTGGACAGCAGCGTCGTCTTCCCCGACCCCGTGCCGCCGCTGACCAGATACGACGCCCGGGCCTCGACCAGCGCCCGAAGCACGCGGTCCCCGCCCGGGGGCACCGTCCCCGCGGCCGTCAACTCCGCGAGGGAGAAAGCCCGGGGCCGCACCACCCGCAGCGACAGGCAGGTCGAACCGACCGCCACCGGCGGCAGCACCGCGTGCATCCGCGTCCCGTCCGGCAGCCGCGCGTCCACCCACGGCCGGGCGTCGTCCAGCCGCCGTCCCGCCACCGCCGCCAGCCGCTGCGCCAGTCTGCGCACCGCCGCCGCGTCCGGGAACACGACGCCCGACAACTCCAGCCCCGCGCCCCGGTCCACCCACACCCGGTCCGGCGCCGACACCAGTACGTCCGTCACCGCCGGGTCGGCGAGCAACGGCTCCAGGGGGCCGGTCCCCACCAGTTCGCACCGCAACTCCTCGGCGGCGCCCAGCACTTCCGAATCGCCCAGCAACCGGCCCTGCGCCCGCAGCGCCGCCGCCACACCGGCCGGAGTCGGATCCGTGCCGCTCTCCACGAGCCGCTGGCGAACGGCCTCCAACAGGCCCGCCGTCACGACGCACTCTCCCCGGCCAGCGCCCGCTCCCAGAACGCCGCACAGAACCGCGCCAGCGGCCCCCGCGCGCTGTCACCCGGCGGGGCACCCCCATCCAGAGCGGCCAACAGGCCGTGCTCCACCGGCACTTCTCCCGCGAGCGGCAGGTCCAGCACGTCCGCGATCCACTGGTCGTCGACCCCGGCCGCGTACGGCCCGCGCACCACCACTCGCAGGTCCCGCAGCACCATGCCCGCCATGGACGCCACCCGCTTGGCGCCCGCGACGGCCCGCAGTTCGGCGGGCACGACGAGCAGCCCCACGTCCAGTTGCGCCAACGCCTCCGCGGTGGCCTCGTCCACCCGGCGCGGCAGATCCACGACCACCACGCCGCCGCGTCTGCGCGCCGCCGCCAGCACCGACCGCATTGCCTCCGGCCGGATGGCCACGGCGTCGCCCCGGTCCCAGCTGAGGACCCGAAGCCCCCGCAAGGAAGGCAGTGACTCCTCCAACGCCCCACTGGCGACCCTGCCTTTGGAGACGGCGAGATCCGGCCACCGCAGACCCTCCGCCTGCTCGCCGCCCAGCAGGACGTCGAGCCCCCCGCCCAGCGGATCGCCGTCCACGAGCATCGTCCGCCGACCCTCGCGCGCCGCCGTGACGGCCAGCGCACAGGCCAGCGTCGACGCCCCGGCACCGCCGCGCCCGCCGATCACCCCGACGGTCAGCGCCTGCCGTCCCACACCCTCGACCACGTCGGCGATCCGGTCGACGAGCCAGCTCTCGGCGTCGGGCAGCCGCAGCACACAGTCCGCGCCGATCTCCACCGCCCGCCGCCACACGCCGGGATCGTCCTGGTCCCGCCCGACGAGCAGCACGCCCCGCCTGCGTACCGCACCCCGGCACCGGTCGGCCGCGTCATCGCCCACCAGGACCAGCGGCGCGGCCTCCCAGCTCCCTCTGCGCTCGGGCACCGAGTGGTACACCTCCGGGTGCGCGCCCGCCGCGGCGCACAGCCGCAGCAGGTCGTCGAGCAGCTCGGCGTCCTCGGTCACGATCAGCGGTCCCGCCCGCCGTCCCTCGATGGTCGGCGCCCGCTCGGATGTGATGGATCCAGCCATGAATTTCCGCCCCCTTCTTTCCCTGTCTTCTCGCTGTGATGCGCGCGATGGGCGCGTGCAGCCGACGCGGCACCGACGCCGCACCGGCGTGGCACCGACGCGGATTCGGCACGGATGCGAGCCGCGGTGATCTGCGCGCGTCATTTCGGTCCCGTACGCCCGCGCTCTCCGCTTCCTCGTCGCTTCCTCTTCGCGTAGCCCAGAGCGCGGACTCCGCGTGGTCTCCGCCCCGCCCTCGCGGGATGAGAGATCTGCGATTCCTGGCATCCGCGGACTTCGCGGCCGGAATCACGGTGCACGACTTCCGGAAAAGAAGTGGATCTTGCTCAAAAACTGTGGACAACTCGCCGGTTGTGAATATCCCAGTAGCCCATACCAGCGACTTCCCCAGAGCAGCGCATCGGCTACGCTGAGTGACGAGAAGAGCGCATGGCGGACAGCCCGCCGCAGCGAGGCAAGGAGGAGTGGAATGATCGATTCAAGCCGCCGGGAACGGGCGAAAACGCGTCCGGACATGCGACGACCCCCGCCGGGGGGGAGAGCGGGGGTCGTCTCTCCGGCCGACTCGGGGGGGGAGGAGCCGGACCGGGTTAGCACGGTCGCGAACGATCCGTGACTTCCATGGTGTACCCGAGAGCCTTCTCAGGCAAACCCACACGCCCCAGCGTACGCCGAATGGCGGGCACCTATGCTCGGGCTCGTGGAAAACCACTCCTTGCCGCGCACAGCAGCCTTCTTTGACCTGGACAAGACGGTCATTGCGAAGTCATCGACGTTGACCTTCAGCAAGTCCTTCTACCAAGGCGGTCTGATCAACCGCCGCGCCGTACTGCGGACTGCCTACATCCAGTTCGTCTTCCTGGCCGGCGGCGCCGACCACGAGCAGATGGAGCGGATGCGCGAGTACCTCTCCGCGCTCTGCAAGGGCTGGAACGTCCAGCAGGTCAGGGAGCTGGTCGCCGAGACCCTGCACGACCTGATCGACCCGATCATCTACGACGAGGCGGCGTCCCTTATCGAGGAGCACCACGCCGCCGGCCGGGACGTCGTGATCGTCTCCACCTCCGGTGCCGAGGTGGTGGAACCCATCGGCGAGCTCCTCGGGGCCGACCGGGTCGTGGCGACACGGATGGTCGTCGGCGACGACGGCTGCTTCACGGGGGAGGTGGAGTACTACGCCTACGGACCCACCAAGGCGGCAGCGATCCGCGAACTGGCCGAAACGGAGGGGTACGACCTCTCGCGCTGCTACGCCTACAGCGATTCGGCCACCGACCTTCCGATGCTGGAGACCGTGGGCCACCCGTACGTGGTCAATCCAGACCGTGCGCTGCGCCGCGAGGCGGCCGCACGCGACTGGCCGGTTCTCGTCTTCAACCGCCCCGTCCGGCTGAAGCAGCGCCTGCCCGCTTTCCGGATGCCACCGCGCCCCGCGCTCGTCGCGGCAGCGGCCGTGGGTGCGGCGGCAGCCACGGCCGGGCTCGTCTGGTACGCCAGCCGGCGTCGGCAGTCGGCCTGAGGGCACCCGCTCAACCGAACATTGACACCTAAATCACCGAGAACCCCGCATAAGGTGCGGGTAAGGAGTAAGCGGGGCATCGACAGGGCCGCGTAACGGGTATGCGACCCCAAAAGTAAAAAGTGGAGCCAGGGCTTTCGCATCACCCCGGACGGTAGTACAAAGGACTTAACGGCCCGCGAGACCGAGGACATCCGAAAGGATTACCTGTTGAGCAAGAAGGCCCCACGGACCGAACAGCACGGAAGCTGAGCACCCACGCGACGTCGACCCGTCGATTACGGGCCAGCCGCACCAGGCGTAGGGCAAAGTCCCCGCCTGATGGGCACATATCGAGGACGCATGGTAACTCTGCGGACGTGCCAGCGGCGGTACCCTCCTGCGGTACCGCCGCAACCCTGTTCGAAGCCCTCCTACGCCGCGCCGCGCTGGAGCGCCTCGCACACCGCGGTCGACTCCCGGACGCCGAGTTCCACCGCGCGCCCGCAGTGCGCGATCCATGCCGCCATGCCCTCCGGCGTACCGGACAGATAGCCCTCGAACGCCGCGACGTACGCGGCCCGCCCCTGTTCGGCGTGGCCCACCTCGGCCGGGCAGATCGCCTTGGGGTCCAGCCCGCTGCCGATCAGCACGATGCGCTCGGCCGCCCGCGCCACCAGTCCGCTGTACGAGGTGAAGGGCCGCAGCGCCAGCAACTCGCCGTGCACCACCGCGGCCGTCACCAGCGCCGGGGCCGAGCTGCCCGCGACGATCAGGTCGGACAGCCCCTCCAGCCGGCCGGCGACCTCGGTGGCATCCGGCAGCGGCGCCTGGATCAGCGGTTCGTCGACAGGCTCACCGTCCCGCCGTGGCCGCCCCACCGAGTCGGCCACCGAGCCGGCCACCGAGTCGGCCACCGAGTCGGCAGCCGAACCTGCCGCCGGGGCCGCCGAGCCGGTCACAGCACCGGCCGACCTGCCGGGATCGCCCGCCGCGACCAGGTGGAGCCGGGCCAGCACCCGCATCGGCGACTGCCGCCAGATCGACAGGAGCTGCCCGGCCTCAGCGCTCAGACGCAGCGCGGCACCGACCGTGCGCGCCTCCTCGTCACCACTGAAGTCGGTACGCCGACGCACTTCCTCCAGCGCCCAGTCCGCACCGGACAGGGCCGCCGAGGCGCGCGCGCCGCGCAGCGCCGCCTCCGAGGTCACCTCATTGCTGCGGCGCCGCATCACACGGTGCCCGTAGACCCGGTCGACGGCCTTGCGAACGGAGTCCACGGCAGCGGGCACGCCGGGCAGCGCGCCCAGCGCGACCAGGGGGTCAGCGGGATTCGTACTCATAAGTAGGGAGGCTACGCGCCCGGGCATCCGGCCCCCACCTTGGAGTGGCGTTCCTCATACATCCTGGCGACTTCACGCAAGCAGCCCACTACGCACCGCTACGCTATCTGAACATGAAGATCGCTTTCGTAGGGAAGGGCGGCAGCGGAAAGACCACGCTGTCCTCGCTCTTCATCCGCCACCTGGTCGCCAATGAGGCCCCCGTCCTCGCCGTGGACGCCGACATCAACCAGCACCTCGGCGCCGCCCTCGGCCTCGACGAGGCCGAAGCGGCCGCGCTGCCGGCGATGGGCGCTCACCTGCCGCTGATCAAGGAGTATCTGCGCGGCACCAACCCGCGGATCCCCTCCCCCGAGACGATGATCAAGACGACTCCGCCGGGTGAGGGGTCCCGGCTGCTGCGCATCCGTGAGAGCAACCCGATCTACGAGGCGTGCGCCCGCCCCGTACTGCTGGACGACGGCGAGATCAGGCTGATGGCGACCGGGCCGTTCACCGAGTCCGACCTCGGCGTGGCCTGCTACCACTCCAAGGTCGGGGCGGTCGAGCTGTGCCTGAACCACCTGGTCGACGGTGCCGACGAGTACGTCGTCGTCGACATGACGGCCGGCTCCGACTCGTTCGCGTCCGGGATGTTCACCCGTTTCGACATGACGTTCCTGGTGGCCGAGCCGACCCGCAAGGGCGTCTCCGTCTACCGCCAGTACAAGGAGTACGCACGCGACTTCGGCGTCACGCTCAGGGTCGTCGGCAACAAGGTGCAGGGCATGGAGGACGTCGACTTCCTCCGTGAGGAGATCGGGGACGACCTGCTCGTCACGGTCGGCCACTCGGACTGGGTGCGCTCGATGGAGAAGGGCCGCCCGGCGCGCTTCGAGTTGCTGGAGGCCGACAACCGGATGGCGCTGCAGTCCTTGCAGAACGCCGCGGAAGACTCGTACCGGTTCCGCGACTGGGAGCGCTACACGCGCCAGATGGTGCACTTCCACCTGAAGAACGCGGAGAGCTGGGGCAACGCGAAGACGGGCGCCGACCTGGCCGCGCAGGTCGACCCCGGCTTCGTACTCGGTGAGGGACTCGACGCCGTTCAGCCCGCCTGACGGCGGGTGGCGGCGGACGGGGCAGCGGGCGAGGCGGCGGCGGTCGGCCGGGCGGCGAGGAAAGCCGTCCAGCCGTCCTTCGGAGCCTCGCCGACCTTCAGGGTCCGCAGCTTGGCCAGCACGGCAGGCTCCTGGGCGTCCAGCCAGTCGGCGAGCTGCCGGAACGACACGCACCGCACCTCACTGCGGACGCAGACCTCCGCGATCGTCTCCTCGATGGCGCGCATGTACGTGCCGCCGTTCCAGGACTCGAAGTGGTTGCCGATGATCAGCGGAGCGCGGTTGCCGTTGTACGCGCGGTCGAAGGCCTGCAGCATCCCGTCGCGGAACTGGTCGCCCCAGTACTGGTGCATGGACGGCGCGCCCTTGGCCGTCCCGGACTGGTTGACCATGAAGTTGTAGTCCATGGACAGCGTCTCGAAGGACCGCCCCGGGATGGGGATCATCTGGAGCGAGAGGTCCCACAGGCCCCGGTCCTTCCCGGGCCACACCTGGTTGTTGATGCCGCTGGTGTCGTAGCGCCAGCCGAGCTCGCTCGCGGCGCGGAGGAGGTTCTCCCTGCCCTCCAGGCAGGGCGTTCGGGCGCCGATGAGCTCCGTGTCGTAGTCGAACGGCAGCGGCTTCTCCGACGTCAGGCCGGAGTTCGTCTTCCAGTTCTTGACGAAGGATCTGGCCTGGGAGATCTCGCTCTTCCAGTCCTCGACCGACCAGGTGCCGACACCGCTCTCCGGGCCGCAGAAGTGGCCGTTGAAGTGGGTGCCGATCTCGTTGCCCTCCTGCCAGGCGCCGCGCAGTTCGCGCACGGTGTCACGGATACCCCCGGTGTCGTTGAAGCCGATGTCTGAGCGGCCCGGGGCATGGCCGGGCGGGTCGTACAGCGTCGACTTCTCCTCCGGCAGCAGATAGACGCCGCTGAGGAAGTACGTCATCGTCGCGCCGTACTTCCTGCCCACCTCGCGGAAGCGGGAGAAGAGCTTCTGGCTGTCCTCCCCTGCGCCGTCCCAGGAGAAGACCACGAACTGCGGTGGCTTCTGGCCGGGCTTGAGGCGCTGCGGCTTGTGCAGACCGGGCTGGGTGCCGGTGTAGGCGGTCGAGCCGTCGCCGATGAGGCGGACCACGCTCTTGGGCGCCGCGCCCCGCTCGGGGCCGGCCGCGCCCTTGGTGGCCTCGTCGGGACCGGCACATCCGGCGAGCCCGGCCACCAGCGCCACCGCCGCCCCGGCCGCGAGCGCCACCGTGGTGACGGGAAACCTGCACGTGACGGCCCTGTGCGCGGCCAGCCCCCGCCGGGTGGCCCCGCGCGCGGGGCCCTTCCGGGCGGGGCTCTTCCGAGCGGGGATTCCGTGCGTGGCGGTCTTCTTCGTGGCGGCCATGTTCCGCCCACCCTTCTCGTGGTCCACGGAGGTCTCTGTTGCGAGTGCGAGCGCGAGCGCCGTCAACGTCGCACCACGGAAGGGGATGTGAAGATACGACAAGCCGTACTAGAACGATTAATCACTGAATGGGATGAAACATTGCCCCTTTTGCATCGAAAATAATGCCGGAGTCTTTACTCTGCATTACGATCTGTTTACAGAGAGTTGGCATACTCCCGCCGCTGCACGCCGTGACCCACGGCCGCGCCCCACGTTCGTTCCACCCGCACGTACCGCGACCGCGCCGCCCCGGAGGAGACGGGAACCATGACTGCCTGCATCCCGGCCCGCACCAACCAGACCGACCGCACCGGCCGTGCGTTCCGCACTGCCGGGAGCCCCCGGTTCAAGCGGCCGCACAGCCCGCCGCCAGGGGACCGTCGCCGGTTCCGGGTCGCGGGCGCCGACGTGTCGGCCTCCATCGTCGTGTTCCTCATCGCGTTGCCGCTCTCCCTCGGCATCGCGCTAGCCACCGGCGCGCCGCTCCAGGCCGGCCTGGTGGCCGCCGCCGTCGGCGGCATCGTCGCCGGCCGGTTCGGTGGCTCACCGCTCCAGGTCAGCGGGCCCGCCGCCGGGCTGACGCTGGTCACCGCCGAGCTCATCCAGAAGTACGGCTGGCGCACCACGTGCGCCATCACCGTCCTGGCCGGGCTCGCCCAGCTCGCGCTGTCCGCGCTGCGGGTGGCGCGCTCGGCCCTCGTCGTGTCCCCGGCGATCGTGCACGGCATGGTGGCCGGCATCGGTGTCACCATCGCCCTCGCCCAGCTCCACGTCGTCCTCGGTGGTACGCCGCAGAGCTCCGCCGTGGACAACGTCCGGGGCCTCCCCGCCCAGTTGGCCGGCCTGCACACGGCCGCCGTGTCCGTGAGCGCGGTGACCGTCGTCGTCCTGCTGGCGTGGCCACGGCTTCCCGGGCGGGTCGGGCGTGGGCTGCGGAAGGTGCCGGCCGCGCTCACCGCCGTGGCCGCCGCGACGATACTGGCCGTCGCCGCCGGGATCGGCGTACCCCGTGTGGACCTGCCCTCCTGGAGCAGTCACGCGCTGCCAGGGCTGCCCGAGGGACCCGTTCTCGGCATCGCCACCGGCGTCCTGACCATCACGCTCGTCACCAGCGTCCAGTCACTGCTGTCGGCCGTCGCCGTCGACAAGCTGGTGGCCGCCCGCAAGGATGCGACGACCCATGTGCCGCGCTCCAACCTCGACCGGGAGCTGGCCGGGCAAGGAACGGCGAACATCGTGTCCGGAGCGCTCGGCGGGCTGCCGGTCGCGGGCGTCGCCGTACGCAGCGTGGCCAATGTGTCGGCGGGCGCGGTGAGCCGTAACTCCACGATGCTGCACGGCCTGTGGGTGGTGCTGGCCGCCCTCGTCCTCGTACCCGTCCTGGATCTGATCCCGCTGCCCGCGCTGGCCGCACTCGTCATGGTGATCGGCATCCAGATGGTGAGCATCACCCACATCCGCAGCGTCACCCGCCACCGCGAAGTGATGGTCTACGCCGTGACGGTGTCCGGGGTCGTCCTCATCGGGATCCTGGAGGGCGTGGCGCTCGGCATCCTCGTTGCCAGCGGTGTCGCCATGCACCGGCTGACGAGGACGCGGATCACCAGGGAGACCAAGGGCGGCGTCGAACACATCCGGGTACGAGGTCAGCTGACCTTTCTCGCCGTGCCCCGGCTGAGCCGGGCACTGCACCAGATCCCCCAGGGGGCGAAGGCCGTCGTCGAATTGGACGGGTCCTTCATGGACCACGCCGCCTACGAAACCTTGCAGGACTGGCAGATGTCCCATGTGGTCCGGGGCGGACAGGTCGAGATGACCGGCCGCACCGGTGTGCGGATCGCCGAACCCGGCGCGGGCGCGCATGCCTGCTGCCGCCCGTGGACACCGTGGCGCAACCACCACTGCGGCGAACACCCCGCCACGGACGCCGAGCGGTACGTGAAGGGGCATCAGCTGGCCAGCGGGCTCAGCTCCTTCCAGCGCGATACGGCTCCACTGGTACGCGACGAGCTGGCCAGACTCGCGCGGGAGGGCCAGCGACCGTCGCAGCTCTTCCTGACGTGCGCCGACTCCCGACTGGTCACCAGCATGATCACGGCCAGCGGCCCCGGCGACCTGTTCACGGTGCGGAACGTCGGCAATCTGGTGCCGCTGCCGGGCGCGGAGAGCGGGGACGACTCCGTGGCCGCCGCGATCGAGTACGCGGTGGAGGTCCTGCGCGTGCAGTCCATCACCGTGTGCGGGCACTCGGACTGCGGGGCGATGCAGACCCTGCTGAGCGGCAACCCGGACGCCCCCGATACGCCACTGCGACGCTGGCTGCGACACGGGCTGCCCAGCCTGGAGCGGATGAAGAGCACGCACCGCACCTGGGCCCGGCTGTCCGGAGGCCCGTCCGGAGACGGAGCGGGCAGACTGCCGGCCGATGCGGCCGAGCAGCTGTGCCTCACCAATGTCGTCCAGCAACTGGAACACCTGAAGGCCCACGAAGCCGTGGCACGGCGGCTCGCGGAGGGCACGCTGGAGCTGCACGGCATGTATTTCCACGTGGGTGAGGCGCAGGCGTATCTCCTGTCGGACCCCGAACCCGACACCGGGCCTGAGAACGGGAACGGGACTGAGTACGGGAACGGCAGCGGGACCGGGAACGGAAACGGCCGCGACACGCGCACGGGCGGCGCTCGGGAGAACGGGGAGAGCCTCGTCTTCCACTGGGTGGCCCCGTCCCCCCAGCCGAAGCCGAGCCGCGCGTCCTACCCCACCTCCTCCCATCCACCCTCCCCAGCGCCTTCGCCCAAGCCCTCCCCCGCACCCGCCCGGCCACCTTCCCGGCCCTCACCCAGGGAGGGGGCGCCGGCCTGACAGCCCTGCCAGGACCTCGGCCCGGCCGCCCTGAACCTTCGGGGCGCCTCGTCCGTGGAAAGGGGCGGTGACCCCTTCTCCCCACCGCCCGGGGAGGAGGGGTCACTTGACCACCCGGTTCCGCCCCTCAACAGGTCTAAACCAATTGGCCGGATGCTCTTGTCACCTGGGCATCCGACTGATGAGCTATGGGCTGGGACACATCGGACGCCCTGGGAATGGGAGATGTCGTGAGCAACGAAAGCCTGGTTGGGGGCGCCCCCTCTGGGGGACTTCTGAAGGAGGAGCGGCGATTCGCACCGCCCGCGGAGCTGGCCGCGAACGCCAACGTGACGGCGGCCGCGTACGAGCAGGCCAAGGCGGACAGGCTCGGCTTCTGGGCCGAGCAGGCGCGTCGGCTCAGCTGGGCCACCGAGCCGACCGAGATCCTCGACTGGTCGAACCCGCCCTTCGCGAAGTGGTTCGCCGACGGCAAGCTCAACGTGGCGTACAACTGCGTGGACCGGCACGTCGAGGCGGGGCGCGGCGACCGGGTCGCCATCCACTTCGAGGGCGAGCCGGGCGACAGCCGGGCCATTACGTACGCCGAGCTCAAGGACGAGGTCTCCAAGGCGGCCAACGCGCTCACCGAATTGGGCGTCCGTAAGGGTGACCGGGTCGCGGTGTACATGCCGATGATCCCCGAGGCCGCCGTCGCCATGCTGGCCTGTGCCCGTATCGGTGCCGCGCACTCGGTCGTCTTCGGCGGCTTCTCGGCCGACGCCGTCGCCTCCCGCATCCAGGACGCCGACGCCAAGCTGGTCATCACCGCCGACGGCGGCTACCGGCGCGGCAAGCCCTCCGCGCTCAAGCCGGCCATCGACGAGGCGGTCGCCAAGTGCCCGCAGGTCGAGCACGTCCTGGTGGTGCGCCGTACCGGCCAGGACACCGCGTTCACCGAGGGCCGGGACGTGTGGTGGGACGACATCGTCGCCCGCCAGTCCACCGAGCACACCCCCGAAGCGTTCGACGCGGAGCACCCGCTCTTCATCCTCTACACATCCGGTACGACGGGTAAGCCCAAGGGCATCCTGCACACCTCCGGCGGATACCTCACCCAGGCGGCGTACACGCACCACGCGGTCTTCGACCTCAAGCCGGAGACGGACGTCTACTGGTGCACCGCCGACATCGGCTGGGTGACGGGCCACTCGTACATCGTGTACGGGCCGCTGGCCAACGGTGCGACGCAGGTGATGTACGAGGGCACGCCGGACACCCCGCACCAGGGCCGGTTCTGGGAGATCGTCCAGAAGTACGGCGTCACGATCCTCTACACCGCGCCCACCGCCATCCGTACGTTCATGAAGTGGGGCGACGACATCCCTGCCAAGTTCGACCTGTCGTCGCTGCGCGTCCTCGGGTCGGTCGGTGAGCCGATCAACCCCGAGGCGTGGATCTGGTACCGGGAGAACATCGGCGGCGGCAAGACCCCGATCGTGGACACCTGGTGGCAGACCGAGACCGGCGCGATGATGATCTCGCCGCTGCCGGGCGTCACCGCGACCAAGCCGGGCTCCGCGCAGACGCCGCTGCCCGGCATCTCCGCCACCGTCGTCGACGACGAGGCGAACGAGGTGCCCAACGGCGGAGGCGGCTACCTGGTCCTCACCGAGCCGTGGCCGTCGATGCTGCGCACCATCTGGGGCGACGACCAGCGGTTCATCGACACCTACTGGTCCCGCTTCCAGGGCAAGTACTTCGCGGGTGACGGCGCCAAGAAGGACGACGACGGCGACATCTGGCTGCTCGGCCGCGTGGACGACGTCATGCTGGTCTCCGGCCATAACATCTCCACCACCGAGGTGGAGTCGGCGCTCGTCTCGCACCCGAAGGTCGCCGAGGCGGCGGTCGTGGGCGCGGCCGACGAGACGACCGGCCAGGCGATCGTGGCGTTCGTGATCCTGCGCGGTACGGCGAGCGAGGACGAGACCCTCGTGGCCGACCTGCGCAACCACGTGGGCGCGACCCTCGGTCCGATCGCCAAGCCCAAGCGGATCCTTCCGGTGGCCGAGCTGCCCAAGACGCGCTCCGGCAAGATCATGCGCCGTCTGCTGCGGGACGTGGCGGAGAACCGCCAGCTGGGTGACGTCACCACGCTCACGGACTCGTCCGTCATGGACCTGATCCAGTCCAAGCTGCCGACCGCCTCCAGCGAGGACTGATCGGCGTACCAGCCACCACCGAAGAGGGCATCCGGCGACGACGCGCCGGATGCCCTCTTCGCGCATAAGGTGACATTCACCGGATATGCCCTCGCGCACGCCGGGTAGGGTGTGGGGACCGCGTCAACAACACGACAATACGATTCAACGACACGAGTCTCAGGGTGCGCCGGGAAGTCTGGTCGGCATGTGTTTCGCCATGCCCGCCGAACGACCAACCGGAGGTCCGCCACCGTGGCCGCGCCCAACCCGAACACCCCGCCCAACGCCGGCACGCCGCCCACGCCCAACTCCGGCGCCTCGCCCGACCCCGGCGGCGCCACGCCCAGCAGCCCGGCCACGCCCGACCCCGGCGGCGCCACGCCCAGCAGCCCGGCCACGCCCGACCCCGGCGGCGCCACGCCCAGCAGCCCGGCCACGTCCAGCGGCGCCACGCCCAGCGGCCCGCCTGCGCCCGGCCCCGGCAGCCCGGCCACGCCCAGCACCGGCGGCGTATCGCTCACGCGCGGCGGCCCGCCCGCCGTCGGCGCCACGACCTCGCGCCCGCGCACGTTCCTCGGCCGCCTCTCCCTCCCCGAGCGGACGTACATCGCGGACGCGTTGCGCGCGGAGACCGTGGGCGGCGTCCTGCTCCTGCTCGCCGCCATCGCCGCCCTCGTCTGGGCGAACACCCCGATCAGCGGCAGTTACGCGGCCGTACGCGACTTCCACATAGGCCCGGCCGCCCTCGGCCTCGACCTCTCCCTCCAGCACTGGGCGGCCGACGGACTGCTGGCCGTCTTCTTCTTCGTCGCCGGCATCGAGCTCAAGCGCGAGCTGGTCGCCGGCGAGCTGCGCGACCCGAAGGCGGCCGCCCTCCCCGTGATCGCCGCGCTCTGCGGAATGATCGCCCCTGCACTCGTATACGTCCTGGTCAACGTCACCGGGGGCGGCTCCATGGACGGCTGGGCGGTGCCGACCGCCACCGACATCGCCTTCGCCCTCGCCGTCCTCGCCGTCATCGGCACCTCGCTGCCGTCCGCGCTCCGCGCCTTCCTCCTCACCCTGGCCGTCGTCGACGACCTGTTCGCCATCCTGATCATCGCGGTCTTCTTCACCAGCGATCTGAACTTCGTGGCGCTCGGCGGCGCCGTCGCCGGCCTCGTCGTCTTCTGGGTGCTGCTGCGCACGGGCGTGCGCGGCTGGTACGTGTACGTGCCGCTGGCCGTGGCCATCTGGGGCCTGATGTACAACAGCGGCGTCCACGCCACCATCGCCGGTGTCGCCATGGGCCTGATGCTGCGCTGCACCCGCCGCGACGGCGAGAAGCACTCCCCGGGCGAGCACATCGAGCACCTGGTGCGGCCCCTGTCTGCCGGGTTCGCCGTGCCGCTGTTCGCGCTGTTCTCGGCGGGCGTGTCCGTCTCCGGCGGCGCGCTGGCCGACGTCTTCACCAGGCCCGAGACCCTCGGTGTGGTGCTGGGCCTGGTGGTCGGCAAGGCCATCGGCATCTTCGGTGGTACGTGGCTGGCGGCCCGCTTCACCAAAGCCGAACTCAACGAGGACCTCACCTGGTCCGACCTCTTCGCCGTCGCCACGCTCGCGGGCATCGGCTTCACCGTCTCGCTGCTCATCGGCGAGCTGGCCTTCGCCGGGGACACGGCACTCACCGACGAGGTCAAGGCGGCCGTCCTGATGGGCTCGCTCATCGCCGCCGTACTCGCCGCGATCCTGCTGAAGCTGCGGGTGCGCAGGTATCAGGCGCTGCTCGCGGAGGAGGAGCGCGACGAGGACATGGACGGCATACCGGACGTGTACGAACAGCACGACCCGGCGTACCACCTGCGGATGGCGGAGATCCACGAAAAGAAGGCCGCCGAGCACCGGCGGCTGGCCGAGGCGGCCGCCTCTCAGTCGGCCGAGGCGGCCGAACTGGCGGGGGCATCGCGCACGGACGGCGACCGTCCGGCATGATCTGAGGTCGGACCGTAGGAGAAGAAGAGGGAGCGAGACGATGAGCTACCCCGCCGACAATGGTGGACCCGGCGCCGAGCGCAGTCTCGGCCAGCTGGTCGCCTCGGCGACCGCCGAGATGTCCGCGCTGGTGCACGACGAGATCGCGCTGGCCAAGGCCGAACTGCGACAGGACGTCAAGCGCGGCGTGATGGGCGGTGCGGCCATCAGCGTCGCGGGCGTCTTCGCGCTCTTCTCGCTGCCGGTGCTGAGCTTCGCCGCCGCGTACGGCATCCACAACCTGGGGCTCGGACTCGCCTGGTCCTTCCTGATCGTCGGCGGCGCGTATCTGCTGCTGGCGGGGCTGCTGGCGGTGCTGGCGGTGTCCAAGTTCAAGAAGGTCAAGCCGCCGGAGCGGTCCATCGCCTCGGCCAAGCAGACGGCCGCCGTGCTGGGCAACGCGAAGCCGCACCCGCGTGAGACCTCCCTCGCCGGCTCATCCCGTCCGGTTCGTCCCGCCCTTCCGGTCAAGGACGAGGCCGAGGTTGTGGCACGCTCGTCTGCATGACCGTCCCTGAGAGCAACACCGGCAGCCCCGTACGGATCGATGGTCCCTGGACACATCGCGACGTGGCGGCCAATGGGGCGCGCTTCCATATCGCCGAGATGGGCGACGGCCCGCTGGTGTTGCTGCTGCACGGCTTCCCGCAGTTCTGGTGGACGTGGCGGCACCAGCTGCCGGCGCTCGCCGACGCCGGGTTCCGGGCGGTCGCGATGGACCTTCGGGGCGTGGGCGGCAGCGACCGTACGCCTCGGGGTTACGACCCGGCGAACCTGGCGCTCGACATCACGGGCGTGGTGCGGTCGCTCGGCGAGCCGGACGCGGCGCTCGTCGGGCACGACCTGGGCGGGTACCTGGCGTGGACGGCGGCGGTGATGCGGCCGAAGCTGGTGCGCCGGCTGGCCGTCTCGTCGATGCCGCACCCTCGGCGGTGGCGTTCGGCGATGCTGTCGGACTTCTCGCAGTCGCGCGCCGGTTCGTACGTATGGGGCTTCCAGCGGCCGTGGCTGCCCGAGCGTCAGCTCGTCGCGGACGACGCGGCGTTGGTGGGGCGGCTGATCCGCGACTGGTCCGGGCCGGGACAGCAGCCGGCCGAGGACGCGATCGCGGCCTACCGGCGGGCTATGACGATCCCGTCGACGGCGCACTGCTCGATCGAGCCGTACCGGTGGATGGTGCGGTCGCTGGCCCGCCCGGACGGGATCCAGTTCAACCGCCGTATGAAGCGGCCCGTGCGAGTGCCGACGCTGCATCTGCACGGCTCCCTGGACCCGGCGATGCGGACGCGCAGCGCGGCGGGGTCGGGCGAGTACGTGGAAGCCCCGTACAGGTGGCGGCTGTTCGACGGTCTGGGCCACTTCCCTCATGAGGAGGACCCGGCGGCGTTCTCGACGGAGCTCATCAGCTGGCTCAAGGACCCCGAGCCGGACCGCTGATCCCGGCCGTGGCACCGAGAGCCACGGTTGACGGCACCGGGAGCCACCGGTCGGGCGGTCGCACGGGTGCGCGACGAACGGGTTGTATGACGAACAGCCAATTGCCCGCCGCATAGGCCAATTGGCGGGCCCCGGGGCGGTTACCGACCTTGGGGCCCGGGCAGACGTCGGGGTATGGGCTGGACGCACGACTACGCTGACGCAGCACGGAACCGCCGCTCGGCCTCTGCGCCGATTCCCCCGAGGAGCGGCCCACCGGCCGGCCAGGGGCCGGACCCCCGCCTCGGGATCTCCCGCATCCTCCGCCGCCGGGCCCGCTGGGTCTCCGCGCGCCTGCGGCATACACGCGGCTAGGGCCGGCGGGACGCCGGCCAGGGCTCGTACGCTGACGGCGCGGCCAGGGCTCGTACGGTGACGGCGCCGGCCGGAGTACGCGGCCGGTGAGGGCGCCCAGCGTCCGTACGCGCAGCCGGTCAAGGCACGCGCGGCCTGTAGGGGCCGAGTAGCCCGTCGGAGCGCGCAGCCGTCGGGGCCGCGCAACCGGTCGGAGCGCGCGGCGCCGGGGTCGCGCGGCCCGTCAGAGCGCGCAGCCCTGGCTGTCGACCTGCTGGTTGGCGGTCCGGCCGAGCTCGATGTCCTGGCGGATTTCGTCGACCGTCAGGGCGTAGCCGGTGTCCGGGTCGTCCAGGGACCTCGCGAAGATGACCCCGTACACCCTGCCGTCCGCCGTGAGCAGTGGGCCGCCGGAGTTGCCCTGGCGGACCGTCGCGTACAGCGAGTACACATCGCGGCGGACCTCACCGCGGTGGTAGATGTCCGGGCCGTTGGCGTTGATCCGGCCGCGCACGCGCGCGGAGCGGACGTCGTACGCGCCGTTCTCCGGGAAGCCCGCGACGATCGCGTTGTCACCGCTGCGCGCGTCCGCGTCCGTGAACCGGAGCGGCTTGGCCTTGAGGTCCGGTACGTCCAGTACGGCGATGTCGCGCTGCCAGTCGTACAGGACGACCTTCGCGTCGTACCGCCTGCCCTCGCCGCCTATCTGGACGGTCGGCTCGTCGACCCCGCCGACGACATGGGCGTTGGTCATCACGCGGCGCTCGGCGAAGACGAAGCCGGTGCCTTCGAGGACCTTGCCGCAGCTCGGTGCCGTGCCGACGACCTTGACGATGGAGCTCTTGGCGCGCGCGGCAACGGGGCTGCCGGCGAGCGCCGGGTCCGGGGCGCGGACCTCGGTGATCGGCTCGTTGGCGAAGGGGCTGAAGACCTGCGGGAAGCCGTTCTGCTTGAGGACCGAGGAGAAGTCGGTGAACCAGGTGTCGGCCTGCCCGGGCAGCGCCCGGTCCACGCCGAGCAGCACCTTGGAGCTGCGGACCTCCTTGCCGATGGTCGGCAGGGTGGTCTGGGCCAGGAAAGAGCCGAGCAGCCACGCCACGAGCAGCATGGCCACCACGTTGACGAGGGCGCCGCCGGTGGCGTCGAGCGCGCGGGCGGGCGACCAGGTGATGTGGCGGCGCAGCTTGTTGCCGAGGTGGGTGGTGAAGGCCTGGCCCACCGAGGCGCAGACGATCACGATGACGACGGCGACGATCGCGGCGGTCGTCGACACCTTGGCGTCGCCCGTCAGCGGCCCCCAGGCGAGGGGGAGCAGGTAGACCGCGACGAGTCCGCCGCCGAGGAAGCCGATCACCGACAGGATGCCGACGACGAATCCTTGGCGGTACCCCACGATCGCGAACCACACGGCGGCGACCAGCAGCAGAATGTCCAGCACGTTCACCGTCATTAGCCTCGCAGATTCGTCTCCGGTCGCCCCAGTCGCCCCAATCGGCCGCGTTACGGCCGCCGAGCACAGGTCAGCCTGTCATGAGCGCCAGTCGAGCGGGACCTGCTTCTCCCGGTCCCAGGGTCGCTCCCAGCCGGCGAAGTGGAGGATCCGGTCGATCACACCGGCCGTGAAACCCCAGACCAGGGCCGATTCGACCAGAAATGCCGGGCCGCGGTGGCCACTGGGGTGGACGGTCGTGGCGCGGTTGGCCGGATCCGTGAGATCCGCCACGGGGACGGTGAAGACACGGGCCGTCTCGGCCGGATCGACGGCGTGGAAGGGGCTCGGGGAGCGCCACCAGCCGAGGACGGGAGTCACGACGAAGCCGCTGACGGGGATGTAGAGCCGGGGCAGCACGCCGAAGATCTGTACGCCGGTGGGGTCGAGGCCCGTCTCCTCCTCGGCCTCGCGCAGCGCGGCGCGCAACAGGCCGTCGGCCTCCGGGTCGCCGTCCTCGGGGTCGAGGGCGCCGCCGGGGAAGGACAGCTGCCCGGCGTGCGAGCGGAGGCTGCCGGCACGCTCCATGAGCAGCAGCTCGGGGCCGTGGTCGCCCTCACCGAAGAGGACGAGCACGGCGGACTGGCGGCCGCCGTGCTCGGGCGGCAGGAAGCGGCTGAGCTGCTCGGGCGCGATGTCGCGCGATACGCGGGCGACCGGCTCGAGCCAGTCGGGCAGCCCCTCGTCGCTGACGGCCGGCGGTACAAGCCGGTTCGCGGGCGGCTCCGGCTGCCCGGCCCGCCTCCGCGCACCGGCCGGAACGGCTCCCCCGGGAGCCCCGCTCCCGGTCGCCACCGGCCTCGCCCCGGCCGCGGCATCCCCCCGCGCGGGGACCACCCCGGGCGCGGGGCTGCCCGGCGCGCCCGCGCCCGGGACGCTGCCGCCGGCAACGGTTCCGGCCGGCCGGGCCCGCCGCGTGGAGAACCCCGCCGACGCCGAAGAACCAACCGCCGAGGACCCGGTTCCGGATCCGGAACCTGCCGGAGCGGAAGAACCGGCTGCTACAGGCCCCGGCGCGGCAGCGGCCGCAGGGTGGACGGTCGGGGCTGGAGCGACCGGGGAGTGGGCCGGCGGTCCGGAGGCGGCCGACGGGTGGGCGCCCGGGGCGGGAGCAGCCGACGGGTGAACGCCCTGGGCGGGAGAACCGGCTGCCGTGCGTCCCTGCGCGGAACCGCTCGGCGCCGAAGCGGCCGAGGAGTGGGCACCCGGGGCGGGACCAACCGACGAGCGGGCGCCCGAGGCGGCACCAACCGACGAGCGGACGCCCTGCACGGGACCAACCGACGGGCTCCCGCCCGAGGCGGGAGCCGCTGGCGGGCGGGCGCCCTGCGTGGGAGCGGCCGGGGCGGGGGTGGGCGGGGGGCTGCCGGGCGCGCGGGCGGCGGCGCTGCGTGGGGCGGAGCGCTCGATGCCCGGCGCCGGGCGCGCGGCGGCGGGCCGGCCCGTCCGGTCGGCCCCGCGGTTGTGCGTGTCTTCTTCAGCGCGCGTCATAGGCACCCCCGGCTTCACAACGCGTTCCAGCCACTGGTTCGTTCCGTCACTCGTCGCCGGCGCCCAGGGGCGCCGCCGGGCGGCCCGGGTAGTCCGGGGGCGGGGCCAGGCGCTGGCCCGGGTAGCCGCCCATCTCGTACTTGAGGAGCTTCTTCGCCTTGTCCGGGTCCGTCTCGCCCTCCCCGTACGCCGGGCACAGCGGCGCGACCGGGCAGGCACCGCAGGCCGGCTTGCGGGAGTGACAGATGCGCCGGCCGTGGAACACCACCCGGTGGGAGAGCATCGTCCACTCCGACTTGGGGAAGATCGCGCAGATTTCCGCCTCGACCTTCTCCGGGTCCTCCTGCTCGGTCCACTTCCACCGCCGGACCAGTCGGCCGAAGTGCGTGTCCACGGTGATGCCCGGTACGCCGAAGGCGTTGCCCAACACCACGTTCGCCGTCTTGCGGCCCACGCCCGGCAGGGTCACCAGGTCCTCCAGGCGGCCGGGGACCTGCCCTCCGAAGTCGTCCCGCAGGGCCGCGGACAGGCCCAGCAGCGACTTGGCCTTGGCGCGGAAGAAGCCGGTCGGCCGAATGATCTCCTCCAGCTCCTCCGGAACCGCCGCCGCCATGTCCTCCGGTGCCGGGTACTTCGCGAACAGCGCGGGTGTCGTCTGGTTGACCCGCAGGTCGGTCGTCTGGGCCGACAGGACGGTCGCGACGAGCAGCTCGAAGGGGTTGCGGAAGTCGAGCTCGGGATGGGCGTACGGATAGACCTCGGCCAGCTCACGGTTGATCTTGCGGGCGCGGCGGACCATCGCCAGACGCGATTCCGGCTTCCACGGCCTCGGCGCCTTCTTCAGCGCCTGGTCGTCGACCTCGGCCACCTTTACCGGCTTGGCCGCCTTCGCCTTTTTGCCCGCTTTTGCGGCTTTCCTTGGCGCGGGCGACACCTGTTCGCCCACAGCGGAATTCTGTTCCCCTGACACTCTCCCGGCCCCCTCGGCCTGCGCTCTCACCGGCGAATTGGACACCCGGCCAGCCTAAGCGCCACCGCTGACATCCGCCCCGGCCATGGTCGATCACGACCCAATCGGGCCCCTGCCGTACGGACACGCTTACCAGTGCGTCAAACTTGTTGTGATTGATCGCACTGTTTTACCGTCCGGCATCATGGGACCCAACGTCCCTGAGCAGGTCGACATAGGAGAGAACTCGTGGACGACGTTCTGCGGCGCGCCCCGCTCTTCGCGGCGCTCGATGACGAGCAGGCCGCGGAGCTCCGCGCCTCGATGAGTGAAGTGACGCTCGCCCGTGGCGACGCGCTCTTCCACGAGGGCGACCCGGGCGACCGGCTCTACGTGGTCACCGAGGGCAAGGTGAAGCTCCACCGCACGTCCCCCGACGGGCGCGAGAACATGCTCGCCGTCCTCGGCCCCGGCGAGCTGATCGGCGAGCTGTCCCTCTTCGACCCGGGCCCGCGTACCGCCACCGCGACCGCCCTGACCGAGGTCAAGCTGCTCGGCCTCGGCCACGGCGACCTCCAGCCCTGGCTGAACGCCCGCCCCGAGGTCGCCACGGCCCTGCTGCGCGCGGTCGCCCGCCGCCTGCGCAAGACCAACGACCAGATGTCCGACCTGGTCTTCTCCGACGTGCCGGGCCGTGTCGCCCGTGCCCTGCTCGACCTCTCGCGCCGCTTCGGCGTGCAGTCGGAGGAGGGCATCCACGTCGTGCACGACCTGACCCAGGAGGAGCTGGCCCAGCTCGTCGGCGCCTCCCGCGAGACGGTCAACAAGGCGCTCGCCGACTTCGCCGGCCGCGGCTGGCTGCGCCTGGAGGCGCGCGCCGTGATCCTGCTGGACGTCGAGCGCCTCGCCAAGCGTTCGCGCTAGTACGCACCGCATACGCGGAAGGGCCGCCCCGGAGCACCGGGGCGGCCCTTCGTCGCGTACGTCAGTTCTTCGTGCCGTCCACGATCAGCGGGTTCCCGCTGCCGCCGCCGCACGGCACGGCGTACACCGGGTTCTTCGCGGCCGCCTCCTTGTAGGCGTCGATGCACTGGTTCAGCAGGACCTTGTCGGTCAGCGAGGCGTTGAGGATCTTGTTGGCCCGCGCGATGCCCTCCGCCTCGATCCGGCGCCGCTCGGCCTCCGCCTTCGCCGTACGGGCGGCCTCGGTCGCCCGCTCGGTGGCCTGCTGCTGCTGGATCTTGCGGTCGATCTGGCTCTGGAGCTGGTCGGACGGCTTCACGTTGCGCAGGTTCACGGTCGTCACGTCGATGCCGCGCGGGGCCAGGCGCTCCTTGATCAGATCGCCGATCTCGGTGTTGATCTGCTCGCGGGCGGTGGCGTAGCCCTCCTCGCTCGTGTGGCGGGCGAAGACGTTACGGATGATCTCCCGGCTGTCGGGGAAGACCAGCCGCTGCTGGATGGCCTCCTCGCTGCCGGCCAGCTTGTACAGCTCGACCGCCTTGGCCGGCGTCACCGCCCACTTCACCGTGACCTCCACGTACATCACGCCGCCCTGCGAGGAGCGGACCTCGACGACGTCCTTGTCGGAGAGGTTCAGGTCGACCGGGCGCGTGGAGAAGGTGGTGACGTTGGTGAAGGGCGACGTGATGTTCATGCCGGACGTCATGGGCGCGCCGACCTTGCCGAAGGTGACGGGGACGCCGACCTCGTACGCGCTGATCACGTGCAGGCAGCTGGTGACGGCGGCGAACAGGCCGGCGATCAGCGCACCGGCCGAGCCGAGCTTGAGGCCCCGGCGATCGCTGCCGCGCGCGACGAAGAACAGCACCGCGGCGGCTATGAGCAACAGGATGGACAGGACGAACACGGATCCCCCCAGGGAAACGGAGCAGAGAAGTAAGCGGAGCGTAAAGCATGGGCCGCCGCCGCTCCCGGCCGAAGCTCCAACGCCTGGCCCCGCCTTAAGGCCCCCGCCCAAAGGCCTTGCCCCAAGGAGCCCGCCCCCAGGCCTTGCCCCAAGGCCTCCGCCCTCAGATCAAGCCGTGCTCCGTCAGGTACTCCAGCTGGGCCCGCACCGACAGCTCGGCCGCCGGCCACAGGGACCGGTCCACGTCCGCGTACACGTGCGCGACGACCTCCGCCGCCGTCCGGTAGCCGTTCTCGACGGCCGTCTCGACCTGGGCGAGCCGGGTGGCGCGGTGGGCCAGGTAGTACTCGACCGCCCCCTGGGCGTCCTCCAGGACCGGGCCGTGGCCCGGCAGCACGGTGTGGACGCCGTCGTCGACCGTCAGCGAGCGCAGCCGCCGCAGCGAGTCCAGGTAGTCGCCGAGCCGCCCGTCCGGGTGGGCCACCATCGTCGTACCGCGCCCCAGGATGGTGTCGCCCGTGAGCACCGCCCGGTCGGCCGGCAGGTGGAAGCTGAGCGAGTCGGCGGTGTGCCCCGGCGTCGGGACGACGCGCAGCTCCAGGCCCCCGACCTCGACCGCCTTCCCGGCCGTCAGGCCCTCGTCGCCGAGCCGCAGCGCCGGGTCCAGGGCGCGCACGGGCGTGCCGGTCAGCTCGGCGAACCGCCCCGCGCCCTCGGCGTGGTCCGGGTGCCCGTGCGTGAGGAGGGTGAGCGCGACGCGCTTGCCGAGCCGTTCGGCGGTGTCGATCACCCGCCGCAGGTGGGCCTCGTCCTGCGGGCCCGGGTCCACCACGACGGCGAGCGGCGAGTCCGGCTCGGAGAGGATCCAGGTGTTCGTGCCGTCCAGGGTCATCGCGGACGGGTTGGGCGCGAGGACGTTGACGGCACGTTCCGTCGCGGGGCCGGAGACGACGGCTCCGCGCGGCTGCCCGGGGAGCGCGGCGGCGTCGGTCATGCGTCCCCACCTCCCGCGCCGACCCTCTTCGTGAACTCCTCGTGCCCCGGCCAGCTCAGCACCACCTGGTCGCCCTCCAGACGCGCCTGTGCCAGTACGGGAGTGAGGTCCTGGCCCCTGGCCCCCTCCAGGGCCTCCTGGGGCGTCCCGTACCGCTCCAGGGCCCTCAGCGTGGCGATCGTCGGCGGCATCATCAGCAGCTCGCCCCGGTCGTATCCCGCCGCCGCGTCCGCCGGGCGGATCCAGACCGTGCGGTCCGCCTCCGTCGAGGCGTTCGAAGCACGCTGTCCCGCCGGGAGGGCGGCCACGAAGAACCACGTGTCGTAGCGGCGCGGCTCGAACTCCGGGGTGATCCAGCGTGCCCAGGCGCCCAGCAGGTCGGAGCGGAGCACCAGGCCCCGCCGGTCCAGGAAGTCCGCGAACGCCAGCTCCCGGGCCACCAGGGCCGCCCGGTCCGCCTCCCAGTCGTCGCCCCGCGTGTCGGCGACGACCGAGCCGGCGGTCGGCCCCGCGAGCAGGACGCCGGACTCCTCGTACGTCTCGCGCACCGCCGCGCACACGATGGCCTGCGCCTCGGCCGGCTCCGCGACCCCGAGCCGGGCGGCCCACTCGGCCGGCGACGGCCCCGCCCACCGCACCGGGTGCTCGTCGCGCGGGTCGACGCCGCCACCCGGATAGGCGTACGCGCCACCCGCGAAGGCCATGGACGTACGCCGGCGCAACATGTGCACCTCCGCACCCTCCGCCCCCTCCCGCAGCAGCAGGACGGTCGCGGCCCGCCTGGGCGTCACGGCCGTGAGCGTGCCGCCGGCGAGCGCACGGATGCGGTCGGGCCACTCCGGTGGGTACCACTGACCATTGGGCATGGCCGGATGCTATGCGCATCCGCCGAGATGTTCGAGAGAAAGGTGGGTACGGCAACGGCCCCGCGCCCACCCGGGCACGAGGCCGTACAAGGCCCTACAGGGGCCGTACAGGGGACGCTCAGTCCTGGACCAGCTCCACCTGGATCTCGACCTCGACCGGCGCGTCCAGCGGCAGCACCGCGACGCCCACCGCGCTGCGCGCGTGCACGCCCTTGTCGCCCAGCACCTCGCCCAGCAGCTCACTGGCGCCGTTGAGGACGCCCGGCTGCCCGGTGAAGTCCGACGCGGAGGCGACGAACCCGACGACCTTCACGACCCGCGCGATACGGTCCAGGTCCCCGGCGACCGACTTCACGGCGGCCAGCGCGTTGAGCGCGCAGATCCGCGCGAGCTTCTTGGCCTCCTCCGGAGTGACCTCGCCGCCCACCTTGCCGGTGACCGGAAGCTTGCCGTCCACCATCGGGAGCTGACCCGCCGTGTACACGTACACGCCCGACTGGACCGCCGGCTGGTACGACGCCAGCGGTGGCACCACGTCGGGGAGGGTCAGGCCGAGCTCGGCGAGGGTCGCCTCCACACGGCCCGTCACGGCTTCTCCCGCTTCAGGTAGGCCACGAGCTGCTCGGGGTTGTTCGGCCCGGGGACGACCTGGACGAGCTCCCAGCCGTCCTCGCCCCAGGTGTCCAGAATCTGCTTGGTCGCGTGCACGAGAAGGGGCACGGTCGCGTATTCCCACTTGGTCATGGAGCCGACTGTAGCCGCTGCCCAAGACAGCCTCCCGCTCAGGCGGCCACACGCGTCCGCTCGACGGTTCGTCCTTCGGAAGCGGAGCCGTCGTCAGTCGCCCATGCCCCCGTAGCCCTTCGGGCACGGGAGGTTCTGCGGCCGTGACCCGCCCAATCCGACCCGGGGGCGACTGGCCCACGGCACGACTGGTTAGGCTCGAATACGTGAGCAGGCTCCAGGTCGTCAGCGGCAAGGGCGGTACCGGTAAGACGACGGTCGCCGCCGCCCTCGCGCTCGCCCTCGCGACCGAGGGCAAGCGGACTCTCCTCGTGGAGGTCGAAGGCAGGCAGGGCATCGCACAGCTTTTCGAGACGGAGGCGCTTCCTTACGAGGAGCGGAAGATCGCCGTCGCGCCGGGCGGCGGGGAGGTGTACGCGCTGGCCATCGACGCCGAACGCGCGCTCCTCGACTACCTCCAGATGTTCTACAAGCTCGGCTCGGCGGGCCGCGCGCTCAAGAAGCTCGGCGCCATCGACTTCGCGACCACCGTCGCGCCGGGCGTACGGGACGTGCTGCTGACCGGCAAGGCGTGCGAGGCGGTACGCCGACGGGAGAAGGAGGGGGGCAAACAGGGGGGTTTCGTGTACGACTACGTCGTCATGGACGCCCCTCCCACCGGCCGCATCACCCGCTTCCTGAACGTCAACGACGAGGTTGCCGGTCTCGCGAAGATCGGCCCGATACACAATCAGGCCCAGGCCGTGATGCGGGTGCTGAAGTCCCCGGAGACGGCCGTCCACCTGGTGACCCTCCTGGAGGAGATGCCGGTCCAGGAGACCGCCGACGGCATCGCCGAGCTGCGCGAGGCCGACCTGCCGGTGGGCAGCGTCGTCGTGAACATGGTCCGCCCGCACGTCCTGGACGAGGACGCGGTACGGGCGGCGGCGGGCGACCACCGCAAGGGCATCGCCAAGGCGCTGGCCGCGGCGGGTATCAGCGGCTCGACCCGGCTGGTCGGCCCGCTCCTGGACCAGGCCGCCGAGCACGCGCAGAGGGTGGAGCTGGAGCGGGAGCAGCGCGAGGCGCTGGCGAAGCTTCAGGTCCCGACGTACGAACTGCCCTTCCTGGGGGAAGGGGCGGACATCGCCGGTCTCTACCGGCTGGCCAAGGAACTGAGGAAGCTCGGGGTGGGCGCATGACTCTCGATGGGGCTCCCGGCCTGGAGGTCGATCCGCTGCTCGACGACCCGGCGACGCGCATCATCGTGTGCTGCGGCGCGGGCGGTGTCGGCAAGACGACGACGGCCGCCGCCCTGGGCGTACGGGCAGCGGAGCGCGGCCGCAAGGTGGTCGTCCTGACCATCGACCCGGCCCGCCGGCTCGCCCAGTCGATGGGCATCGACCAGCTGGACAACGTTCCGCGCCGGGTCGACGGCATCAAGGGCGACGGCGAACTGCACGCCATGATGCTCGACATGAAGCGCACCTTCGACGAGATCGTCGAGGCGCACGCCGATCCCGCGCGGGCCGGCGCCATCCTGGGCAACCCCTTCTACCAGTCCCTGTCGGCCGGGTTCGCGGGCACGCAGGAGTACATGGCGATGGAGAAGCTGGGCCAGCTGCGGGCGCGCGAGGAGTGGGACCTGATCGTGGTCGACACCCCTCCGTCCCGTTCCGCGCTGGACTTCCTGGACGCGCCGAAACGGCTGGGGTCGTTCCTGGACGGGAAGTTCATCAAGCTGCTGATGGCGCCGGCGAAGGTGGGCGGCCGGGCGGGGATGAAGTTCCTGAACGTCGGCATGTCGATGATGACGGGCACCCTGGGCAGGCTTCTGGGGGGTCAGCTATTGCGCGACGTACAGACCTTCGTGGCCGCGATGGACACCATGTTCGGCGGCTTCCGTACGCGGGCGGACACCACCTACCGGCTCCTTCAGGCGCCGGGAACGGCCTTCCTGGTGGTGGCCGCGCCGGAGCGGGACGCGTTGCGGGAGGCGGCGTACTTCGTGGAGCGGCTGGCGGCGGAGCGGATGCCGCTGGCCGGGCTGGTGCTCAACCGCGTGCACGGCAGCGGAGCCGGCCGGTTGTCCGCCGAGCGGGCGCTGGCCGCGGCGGAAAATCTTGAAGAGGGCCGCATTGTGGATCAGGGGGCCGGGAAGACTGGTGTTCGTGGCCCCGAGGCGACCTCTCCCGAGCCCGAGGCCCCCGAAACCACAGCAGCACGCTCCAGCGCTTCCACCGCTGCAGGCGGCACCGTCACCACCGCCCCATCGCCCGCCGTCGCGGAACTGACCGCGGGTCTGCTGCGCCTGCATGCCGAACGGATGCAGGTGCTCGCGCGGGAACAGCGCACGCGCGACCGGTTCACCGCGCTTCACCCCGAGGTGGCGGTGACCGAAGTGCCCGCGCTCCCCGGTGACGTACACGATCTGGCGGGCCTCCGCGCCATCGGCGACCGTCTGGCGGCAGGGCACCGCTGACCGTACGGCGGCGTCCGGGGCCGGTCAGGCCCGGCTCGCGCCTGTCGCACCGCTACCTCACTACTACCCCACTGCCGCGTACGTCTCGTACGTCTCGTCGTCGTCCAGCGCGACGGGCAGGATGCCCGCGCTGCGCTCGTACTCCGTACGCGCGGTCTCCAGCAGCCGGCGCCAGGAGGTGACGGTCGGCCGCCGCCGCAGCAGTGCGCGGCGCTCACGTTCCGTCATACCGCCCCATACGCCGAACTCGACGCGGTTGTCCAGCGCGTCGGCCAGGCACTCGGTCCGCACCGGGCACCCGGTGCACACCGCCTTGGCCCTGTTCTGCGCCGCTCCTTGTACGAACAGTTCGTCCGGATCGGTTGTGCGGCAGGCGGCCTGCGCACTCCAGTCAGCTACCCAGCCCATACCGGCGCCGTCCTCTCCCGAATCGAGGCTCCCCCACGGCGGCAGCGGCATATTCACCGCCACCAGTTGAGGACGTTACGGAAGGTGGGCACAGCGCAACACCCCCTTCGGGCCCAATCTTGAATGGTCCGAACGGACTATGCGTACGCGGCAGATCACCCAGGGGAGTGAGCGATAGACATATGTAATGAACGCCGTAGAGCAGGGCACTTCAGAGGAGCCACAAAGGGCGTGTGCTGACGCATGAGGCGGAAACGGACACGGCCCGGCGCGGCTCGGGATCACGGAAGGTCATGCGGAGGGGGGTCATGCGGGGGTCATGCCGGGGTGCAACTGCTGTGACAGGTGTGACCAGCTTAGGCCAAGGCCTGCCCACGTGTCCGGAAAACGACAAGGGAGCCTCCCCAGGAGCCCCTACCGGGAGCCCCACATGTCACAACCTCGTACGCGAACATCCCGTAAGGCACCCGCTCCCTCAGAACGCCACCACCGACGGATTAGGCTTCCCCCATGCCAAAGAAGCGCTCGGGCGGTGGCCTGACCGGAGCCCAGCAGGCCGCCAAGTTCGTCGGTGTCAGCGTGCTCGCCGGAGCCGTACTGGCGGGCATCGCCCTGCCCGCCGCGGGAGCGCTGGGGCTCGCGGCGAAGGGCACGGTCCAGGGGTTCGACGAGATCCCGGCCAATCTCAAGCGGCCGCCGCTGAGCCAGCGCACCACGATTCTGGACTCGCAGGGCGGCCAGATCGCCACGGTCTACTCCCGTGACCGCACGGTCGTGGACCTCAAGGACATCTCCCCGTACATGCAGAAGGCGATCGTCGCGATCGAGGACTCGCGCTTCTACGAGCACGGCGCCATCGACCTCAAGGGCGTACTGCGCGCGCTCAACCGCAACGCCCAGTCGGGCGGGGTCGCGCAGGGCGCCTCGACGCTGACCCAGCAGTATGTGAAGAACGTCTTCGTGGAGGAGGCCGGCGACGACCCCGACAAGGTCGCCGAGGCCACCCAGCAGACCCTCGGCCGCAAGATCCAGGAGCTCAAGTACGCGATCCAGGTCGAGGAGGAGCTCGGGAAGAAGAAGATCCTCGAGAACTACCTCAACATCACCTTCTTCGGTCAGCAGGCGTACGGCATCGAGGCCGCGTCCCAGCGGTACTTCTCCAAGCCCGCCAAGGACCTGGACCTGGAGGAGGCGGCGATGCTGGCCGGCATCGTCCAGTCGCCGAGCCGCTACGACCCCGTGAACGACGTGGAGGAGGCCATCAAGCGCCGCAACGTCGTCCTGTCGCGCATGGCGGCCGTCGGCGACATCAGCGAGGCGGAGGCGGAGCGCGCGAAGGCCACCCCGATCCAGCTGAAGGTCAGCAAGCCGAAGAACGGCTGCATCACCGCCGTGGACGGCGCGGGCTTCTTCTGCGACTACGTACGCGAGGTCTTCCTCTCCGACCCGGTCTTCGGGAAGGACCGCGAGGAGCGCAGCAAGATCTGGAACCGCGGTGGCCTGACGATCAGGACCACGCTCGACCCGCAGGCGCAGAAGTCGACCCAGGAGTCGATCAAGAACCACGTCTACCAGACCGACAAGGTCGCCACGGCCGTGACGATGGTTCAGCCCGGCACGGGCAAAATCCTCGCCATGGGCCAGTCCCGGCCGTATGGCTTCGGGAAGAACGAGACCCAGATCAACTACTCGGTCAACAAGGGCATGGGCGGGTCGAACTACGGCTTCCCGACCGGCTCGACGTTCAAGCCCTTCGTGGCGGCCGCCGCCATAGAGCAGGGCAAGCCGGCGACGCAGGTGTACCCGTCGCCGTACCAGATGCCCTACCCGTCGTCCGTCTCCACGTGCAGTGGGAAGCCCTGGGTCAACCAGGGGGACACCGTGGAGAACGAGAACGAGTCGGAGGTCGGCCCGTACGACCTCAAGGACGCGATGGCGATGTCGGTCAACACGTACTTCGTACAGATGATCGGCGAGATCGGCATGTGCCCGGTCGTGGAGATGACCGACAAGCTGAACGTGGTGATGGGCAACGACGAGAAGCTGCCCGAGCGCCCCTCCAGCCTCACCCTGGGCTCCAACGGCATCTCGCCGCTGAACATGGCCTCCGCGTACGCGGCCTTCGCCAACCGCGGCACGTACTGCACGCCGACCGCCATCGAGTCCATCAAGACGGCGGACGGCAAGAGCCTGGACGTCCCGAAGACCAGCTGCACCAAGGCGATGTCGGAGCGGACGGCCGACACCATCAACAACCTGTTGCGCGGTGTGATCGACTCCGGTACGGGCCAGTCGGCGGGCCTCAGCAGCCGCGACAACGCGGGCAAGACGGGTACGACGGACGGCCGCAAGAACGCCTGGTTCGTGGGCTACACCCCGAACCTGTCGGGCGCCGTGTGGGTCGGCTCGCCGAGCCAGGACGTGGAGATGGAGTACATCACCATCGGCGGCCAGTACCACGACAAGGTCTTCGGCGGAAAGGTGCCGGGCCCCATCTGGAAGGACGCCATGACGGGCGCCCTGGACGGCCACGAGGCGCCGGACTTCGTCGACGTCCACATCCCCGACGCCCCGAAGAACGGCAAGGGCAAGGGCAAGCCCGGCGACAACAAGCCGGGGGGCGGCACCGGCGGCGACGACGGGGACGACAACAAGCCCGGTGGCGGCGGTGACAAACCGTGGGACGGGATCACCATCCCGCCGGACATGATCGGCGGCGGCAACCAGCGTGGCCAGGGCAACGGCGGCGGCTGGCGCTGAGACAGGAAGGGGCGCCCCACCGGAGTTCCGGTGGGGCGCCCCTTTTTCGTACGTGGGCGTCAGGCGATGAACAGCGCCGCCAGAGCGAGCACCGAGGCGCCGAACACCACGACGTGGCGCGCGTTCTGGAGAACCCACACCCAGGAGGGGAAACCGTCCTCCGCCGCCTTGAGGAGGGCCGGCACGTCGATACGGGCGAGGTCCGCGTCGCCCTTGCGGGCGAAGGCGGCACGCACGGACGTCACCGCGGTCAGGTTGCTGTAGAGGATGACGCCGTTAGTCGCCAGGACGATCGACTGGGCGACCCAGGTCAGGGACTCGGCCCAGGAGCCGTCGCACAGGTTCACCGCCGCCACCGCGGCCATCACCGCCGCGATGGAGACCGGTGCCCACGTCTCGTGGCCACCGGCGTCGAACCGCATACCGTTCTCGGCCAGCACGGTCGTCCGCACGCCCTGGCGCCGCAGCTCCGCCTCCGCGCCCACCGTCGCGGTCGCTCCGTAACGGGCGCGTACCACCGGGATGCTCAGGAACGCGGCGGCGACGAGCATCTGCATGACGGCGACGAACGTGTTCATGGTCGGTCTCCCCTCATAGGGCCGCCGTGCGGCGGCACCCCCCTGGCCTTGAACTAAGTACAGGACGAAGGTACAGCGGCACTTGAACTAAGTGCAATAGCGTTCCTGAACTTTGTACAAGTCGAGCGCGCGCACCTATGGTGTGGGCATGCCTCGCTCCACACTGACCAGGGAAGAAATCGTCCGGACCGCGATCGACCTGCTCGACGACGAAGGCCTGGAAGGCCTGAACATGCGGGCTCTGGGCAAGCGGCTCGGCACCGCCGCGACGGCGGTCTACTGGCACGTCAAGACCAAGAGCGAACTCGTCCTGCTCGCCGGCGACCAGGTGTGGGACGAAATCGAACTGCCAGACCTCGACACGGTCGACTGGCGGACGGCGGCCATGAAGATGGCCACCGGTCTGCACGCGATGCTCAGCAGGCACCCGTGGCTGGTGCAGGCCTTCGGCTCGTACCTCTTCTACGGGCCCGGCAAGGCCCGCCACGACGACCACAGCCTCGCCGTCTACGAGACCGGTGGCTTCGCCGGCACCGATGCGGACCGAGCGGCGGCCGCCGTCTTCACGTACGTACTCGGCAGCGCCCTCGGCGCCTCCGCCACCAGCTCCCTGACGCGAAGGCTCAGCCGCGACGGCGGCGAGGCGGAAGAGCTGATCCAGGACACCCTGGCGAAGGCGAACGAAGTCGCCATGCGATTCCCCCGGCTGCGCGCCCGCCTCGCCACGCCGGCCGCCGGTTACAACGCGGCACCCGAGCAGACCTTCGAACGCGGCCTGCGAGCCCTCCTCAACGGCCTCGAGGCCGAGCGCGACGGGACCCCATGAGCGCGTAGGTGCTCGCTGGACGGCGGCGGGTGGCCCGGGAGCCACGAGGGCAGCCGCCCAGGACCTCCGAGGGCGGCCGGAGGCCGGTCCTCAGCCTGGGTGGACCGGCCTCATCCCGCCCCAGCAGGGGTCAGCCGGCCAGGAGTTGCTTGACCACGGCGGCGACGCGGCCGCCCTCCGCGCGGCCGGCGACCTTCGGGTTCACGATCTTCATCACGGCGCCCATGGCACGCGGACCCTCGGCACCGGCCGCCTTGGCCTCCTCGACCGCCTGGGCCACGATCTGCTTCAGCTCGTCGTCGCCGAGCTGCTGCGGCAGGTACGCGTCGAGGATGGCGCCCTCGGCCTTCTCACGCTCGGCCTGCGCGGCGCGGCCGCCCTGCTCGAAGGCCTCGGCCGCCTCACGGCGCTTCTTCGCCTCCTTGGCGATCACCTTCTGCACCTCGTCGTCGGAGAGCTCGCGCGCCTGCTTGCCCGCGACCTCCTCCTTGGTGATGGCGGCGAGGGTCAGCCGGAGGGTCGAGGAGCGCAGCTCGTCGCGCGCCCTGATCGCCTCGGTGAGGTCTTCCTTCAACGTGGACTTGAGCGTGGTCATGCGGACAAGTGTGGCAGGTGCGACGACCCGCACGCCCGCGCATTTCCCGCGCCCTCGCCGTTCTGGGACGATGGCCGCATGCGCGCGCGATACGGAGTTCCCCTGAAAGTCACCGCAGGAATCGCAGCGGTCGGCGCGGCCGGCCTGGCCTACGCCGCCGGGTTCGAGGCCCGTTCCTTCCGGCTGCGCCGGATCACCGTGCCCGTACTGCCGCGAGGGACACGGCCGTTGCGCGTGCTTCAGGTCTCGGACATCCACATGGTGAGCGGTCAGCGCAAGAAGCGGGCGTGGCTCCAGTCGCTGGCCGGGCTGCGGCCGGACTTCGTGGTCAACACCGGTGACAACCTCTCCGACCCGGACGGCGTACCGGAGGTCCTGGACGCGCTCGGCCCGCTGATGGACTTCCCCGGCGTGTACGTCTTCGGCTCCAACGACTACTACGGCCCCAAGCTCCGCAACCCGGCCCGCTACCTGATCGAGAAGGCCCAGGGACGGCACGGCCTGAACGGCAACGCGCCGGCCGTCGGAGCCGTGCACAACCCGTGGGAGGAGATCCGCGACACCTTCGACACGGCGGGCTGGCTGAACCTCAGCAACACGCGCGGCCGGCTGAAGCTGGACGGCCTGGAGCTGGCGTTCACCGGCCTGGACGACCCGCACATCAAGCGCGACCGGTACGAGCGGGTCGCCGGCGGTCCGGAGCCGGACGCCGACCTGTCGCTGGCCGTCGTGCACGCCCCGTACCTGCGCTCCCTCGACGCCTTCACGGCCGACGGCTACCCGCTGATCCTGGCGGGCCACACGCACGGCGGACAGCTGTGCATCCCCTTCTACGGGGCGCTGGTCACCAACTGCGACCTGGACACCGACCGCGTCAAGGGCCTGTCCACCCACCGCGCCGGCGGCAACACCGCGTACCTCCACGTCTCGGCGGGCTGCGGCACCAACCGCTACACCCCGGTCCGCTTCGCCTGCCCGCCGGAGGCCACGCTCCTCACCCTCACCCCCCGGGACTGATCACCCTCCCCTACCGTTGAGGGATGACTGCCCCCTTTTCGACGCATGTGCCCGCATCGGCGGTCGTCCCTCGGGTCCGCCGGCCGTACGCCGCCGCCTTCCGCGCCCTGATCGCGCTGGCGGCGGTCACGGGGATCGTCATCGACCTGGTCCTGGGCAGTCCGGGCCGGGTGCTCAGCTACTTCACGATCCAGAGCAACCTGCTGCTCGCGGCCGTCCTCGCCCTGTCGGCCCACCGCGCCTGGTCGGCCCGCCCGCCGCTGCCGCCGCGGGTCACGGCCGGCGCGCTGCTCCTGATCTCCATCACGGGCCTCGTCTACCACCTGATCCTGGCCGACGACACCGCCGCGTTCTCCATGACCGGCGCCTCGGCCGGCCCCCATGAGGTCGCCAACCAGCTCCTGCACACCGTGACCCCGCTCGCCACCCTGCTGGACTGGCTGCTCCTCACCCGCCCCGGCGGCCTGCGCCTCCGCGACGCCGCCCTGTGGCTGCTCTACCCCCTGGCGTACCTACTCTTCGCCCTGGCCCGCGGCGCCCTCCTCTCCCCCGGCACCCCGGCCCGCTACCCGTACCCCTTCCTGGACGTCCCCACCCACGGCTACGCCGGCGTACTGAAGGACGCCCTGGTGCTGGGCCTGCTCTTCTATGCCCTGGCCCTGGCCCTGGTCGGCCTGGACCGGATCAGGCCGCACCTCCGAGGCCGCGAAAACCGGATTTCGTCTCCCGGCGCCGGTGGGCTAAAGTAAACGACGTCGCCGGGACACGCGGTGACATCGGGGTGTAGCGCAGCTTGGCAGCGCGCTTCGTTCGGGACGAAGAGGTCGTGGGTTCAAATCCCGCCACCCCGACAGAGAAGTACCAGGTCAGGGGCCTGATTCGAGAGATCGAATCAGGCCCCTGACTGGCTTTGTAGATCGTTTGGGAGAAACCTGGGAGACGATCTTGGTCGGGGTCTCCCAGGAAGGTGCACTGTGGGGAGTGGATGGCGCAGCCGTGACGTCCGATCCTCCTGTGCGTTCGTGAATCGCCACCTCTCACCAACCGGAAACGCGCTTCTCCCCCAGGACGGCAAGACGACATGGTTCGCACCCCGTTAGGATCACCGCCCATGGCCGCTCGACTCTCCGCCAACAGCTCCGACCACGCCTGCCGGGCCCGAGCGCTCTCACGGCGGATCCGGTCCCTGCGCGAAGAGCGCGGATGGTCGGTGGAGCGTCTTGCCAAGGAGGCAGGAGTCGGCACGAGCACCCTGAGGCGGCTGGAGAGCGAGGGAGCGATCCAGCCGAGTTTCTTCACGGTCGGCGACATCGCGGAAGCCCTGGACGTATCGCTGGAGGAGCTCTTCCGACAGGCGAAGCCGACGCCCGGGCTCTGGTCCGCGGGTTACGAGGGTCGCGACATCGGCTCCTTCGTCTCCTCCCTCCTGGACAGCGACATCCAGGTGGTTGCCGACGTACGGCTCACGCCGATCAGCCGCAAGCCCGGCTTCAGCAAGACCCGCCTCGGGCAGGCGCTCGCCGAGGCCGGCATCGAGTACACCCACCTGCGTGCCCTGGGGAACCCAAAGGAGAACCGGGCGCCGTTCTGGGACGGTCGAGTGGGTGTGGGACGCGCCCGGTTCCGCAGCATTCTGCGGTCGGACGCGGCGCAGACGGATCTCGACCGTCTGGCTGAGCACGCCGCCCAGTCCCGTGTCGCGGTGCTGTGCTTCGAGAAGGACGAGGAGCGCTGCCACCGCAAGGTCGTCCTGGACACGGTCCGCAAGCGGGCCGCGGTGGACGTGCGACCGCTGGCCTGATCCCACCGACTCCCCGTGTCGTCGGTCTTGACCGACGACGGCCGCTCCCTTCCCATCTGAACCGGGGCGATTCAGCGGAGGGGGGCAGCATGGCCGATGACCGGCAGCGTGCCAGGATCATGATCACGGTCAAGACGTATCCGGAACTGTCGTCGAAGTACCGCGAGACGAGCTGTGTGGCCGGGATCCGGGTGGACCAGGGACGCCCGCAGCATGTGCGGCTCTTCCCGGTCCCGTTCCGGCTGCTGGAGCAGGGCGCGCAGTTCAAGAAGTACTCGATCGTCGAGGTCGACGTCCGCCCTCACCACAGGGACAGGCGCCCCGAGAGCCTGCGGCCCGATCTCGACACGCTGGAGGTCATCGAGCAGGTTCCGTCTTCCGACGGCTGGAAGCAGCGGTACTCGTACGTCGAGCCGCTCGTCGCGCGATCGCTCTGCGCTATCAAGCGCGACCAGGAGGCCAAGGGGACCTCGCTCGGCATCTTCCGGCCGGCGGAGATCATCGACTTCCGGCTGACGGAGGCGGAGCCGTGGCCCGCTGCGAAGGCCGCGCTCGCGGACCAGCTGGACCTGTTCGACCAAGACCTGCGGCGCTTGGAGTGGGTGCCGTTCGAGTTCCGCTATCGCTTCCGCTGCGCGGACGACGCCTGCACGGGGCACGACATGGGGCTCAAGGACTGGGAGGCCGGCGAGTCCTACCGGAAATTCCGGCGCACCTACGGCGAGCAGGCCGTCCTGGACAAATTGCGCGAGCGCTGGTTCGACCGAATGGTCACCCCCGATCGGGCGATCCACTGCTTCGTCGGCAACATCGCGGCACATCCTCGCACGTTCATGCTGCTGGGGCTCTTCTATCCCCAGCGGAACGTGGTCGACTTCGTTCAGGACGACCTGTTCTCCGTGTGAGCGGTCCCGTCCTCAGCGCGCGGCGAGGAGGCGGTCCAGCACCTGCACCGGGGACCGCGGGCACATCGCGCGGCGGGCGTCGAGGGCCGCCTCCCACTGGTTGGTCAGGCCGGCGAGGAGACGGCGGCGCATGCCCGGGGTCACGTGTGCGTAGCGGGCCGAGATGGAGCCGTCGAGGTGGCCCATGCGCTCGTCCATGAGGACCTTCTCCGTGCCGAGGTCCTCCATGAGGGTCCGGTGGGAGTGACGCAGGCCGTGCGGGGTGAGGCCCTTGGCAACGGGTAGCCAGCAGGCATCGGCCCGCTGGCTCGCGTTCCGGCCGCGGACGGGGACGCCGGGCCAGCGCTCGCCCAGGAGTGGGACGGGGCGCGGCTCCTGGGGTGCCTTCTTCGGGTACCAGCCGGTGGCGGCCGGCTGGAAGAGCCAGGTAGCGAAGCCGTTGCGCCTCCAGTGGGCCGCCTCCTGGGAGGGGGCCGCATTGCGTACGAAACCGAGCTCTGCTACAGCGAGTTCGACCCGGACGCGCGTCTCCTCTCGTACGCGCTCGGGGTGGTTTAGCACGTTGGAGACCGTGCCGGTGGACACTTCGGCACGGCGGGCGACGTCGACGAGCTTCGCGCCGCCGTGTCCGCTGGTGCGGGCGGCACCCTGGCCTCGGAAGACGTAAGTCTTGCCGTGGCAGGGGCACGGCACCGGCTTCGTACGGGCGATGTGATCGGCAACGAGGGCGGACAGCCAGTCCGTGGCGTCGATGGTGCGGTAGCTGTCGTCCTTCGGCGGTACGCGCACCAGCTCGCCGGAATCGAGCTCGTACAGCTGCCACTCGACGCGGACGATTCCGGGGCGCGCGAACTCCGTCTCCAGACCGACGATCTCGCCCCACCGCATGCCGGTGTAAGTCTTGAGCGTCACGGCCACGAACTCGTCGTCCCGCCCGGAAAGCAGGGCCGCCCGCTCGGCGATCAGCAGGGCACCGAGCGGGTCGGTGATGACCTTCTCGGGGCCGCGGTCGCGGGAGCGGCCGGCACGCTTGCCGCGTCCCCGCCGTCGGGCGGCTGGGTTGGATGCGATCAGGCCCTCGTCGATTGCGTCCTCGAGGATGAGGTGCAGGGTCGAGCGCCAGGTTTTCACGCTGGAAGCCGCGTACACGGCCCTCTCCGCCTTCTCCCAGCGCTCCACGTCCGAGCGGAGGATGCCGGAGAGGGACTTGTCCGCGAAGGTGGGGAGGAGGTGTTCCTCGATGTGACGCCGGTAGTTCTGCATGGTGGACGCGGCGAGGTCCTGGTCGGCGTACCAGCGGCTGGCGTACTCACCGAAAGTCTCCTGGCCGGCTGCGGGGTCCCGCCATTCACCACGCCGGACGGCGACCTCCTCAGCGTCGGCTGCCTGCTTGGCCTCCCGCTTGGTGGCGAACTTGACCACGGCGCCCGTCGAGTCGGAGACGGTGCCGTACTTGCCGTCGGCGAGCTTGTAGCGGCCCCGCCAGTAGGTGCTGCGCTTCTCCGCGTACCCCAAGTGTTGCCTCCCTTCTCTCGCTGGGGCTGTCTAGGCGGTGATGTCGTACTGGGACTGGGCCTTGAGCAGCCGACGCGGTGGCCGTGCGGTGAGCGCGGGTCCGGACGAGGCGGCGCCGGGCTCGCTGGCGATGGACACGGGGACTGAGAGGCGAGGCGCAGGCCGTCGCGGGGCACGTGAAGGAAATTCCTCGTGCAGCCGCACTATTTCCACAACGTGTTCCGCAGTGAATCGATAGGAGCCGCCCACGTACGTGAAGGGAATGAGCCGACGCCGGGCGCGCTCTTTGACCCACCAGACGGAACAGCCCAGGGCTTCGGCGACTTCCCGAGCCGTATGCAGGCGGGGGAGAGCGGGAGATATCACGGGATCGGACAACAGAGGAATTCCCTTTCCGGGGACTCGCAAAGGAGACCCCACAACAGGCGGCCGGGTTCGGCGTCAGGACAATGATGCGGAGAATCCCCGGTTTGGCTAACCGGCGATCGTCGGCTATGTTCCGCCCGCTCCGACCGGCCCTGGGTGTGCGTGATGGCCGGCGAGGAGGGTGTGCGGTGGGGTTCCGAGGGCGGCAGCGATGGCGACGAGGTCGTCGATGTCGCAGCGGCGGACTGTGCGTTCGATGCGAGAGAGCGCGGTGAAGGTCATGGGCCGGCCCAGCGCGGTGACGCGTGCCGCGAGCTGGCGCTGGGAGTAACCGCGGGCGGCGCGGGTGCGCTCGATGGCGTGGGCGGTGGCTTGTCCGGCGGGTCCGATTTCAAGGGGGCGTGGCGGCATTGGTGTGTTGTAGCTTGCGTCGGGGCCGCTTGGGAACGCTATTCCTGTCTGCTGTGAGCGATGCGCCGACCACTGGTGAATTTTCGGGTTGATTTGGCCAACCGGGATTTCGCGTCTACCGTCAAGCGGCCGGATAGAAGTTGTGTCGGGGATTTGAACTAACACTGGACTTCTGGCCCCTGGGTGTGGCTGTGTTGTCCACGCACCCCGGCCCCGCCGGATTCCCTGCCCCCCGTTTCGAAAGGTGGTCGATCGGCATCGCCCGTATCCGCACGATCAAGCCCGAGGCGTTCGCGTCCGAGTCCCTCGCAGCCGTGTCCCTGTCCGCCGAACGGACCTTCTTCGGGCTACTCACCCTCGCCGACGACCAAGGCCGGTTCCGTGACCAGGCGGCCGTCATCGCCGGCCAGCTGTGGTCGCTGCGCCGCGAGCACGGCCCGGTGGAGGTCGAGGACGATCTCACCCAGCTCGACGCCGCCGGCTTGATCTGCCGTTACGAGGGCGACGACGGCAAGCGGTACCTGCACATCGTCTCCTTCGCCAAGCACCAGAAGATCAACCGCCCCAGCGGCGTCCGGAACCCCGCCTGCCCCCACCACGACCTCGGCGTCACGCGTGAGCCCTCACCGCAGGTGCACGGAGCAGTCACGGAGCCCTCCGTGAAGGGGCAGGGAGGAAGCACGGAGGCTGCCGTGAATGGCGAATCCGCAGGTCAGGCGCGAGTCAGTGAGCCCTCACCGCAAGTGCGGGGAGGACTCACGGAGCCTGCGGTGAGCCCTCACGATCCGGATCTAGGACCTAGGAACAGGGATCTAGGAACTACCCCGTTGGGAGGCGCGAGCGCCCCCGCGCCGCAGACCGTCTCGGCGAAGGACCTCATCGGCGAGTACGCCGCCGCGTGCACCCACCGACCGCCCCGAGACGTCCTCAGCCATCTCGGCGGGCAGGTACGCAAGCTCCTCGACGAGGGCATCGACCCGGTCCACGTACGGGCGGGTCTCGCACGGCACCGGGCCAAGGGCCTGCACCCGAGCACCCTGCCCAGCCTCGTCCACGAGGCCATGAACGCCTCCGCGCCCGCGCCCGCCGCCGCCCACCGGCCATGGACCAACCCCGCCGACGTCGCCGCCGCCTACGGAGGTGACCTGTGACCGCCACCCTCACCCGGGACCCGCACCAGGTCGGCCGGATAGCCGACCGCCTCGGCGCCATCCTGACCCAGCGGGGAATCGGCCCCGACGCCACCGCGCACGAGCCGCCGTCGGAACCCGTCACCGCACTGGAGCTGGCCGACGCCCGCATCCCCGCCCGCTACCGGCGCGCTCTGACCGACCACCCCCAAGTCACAGCCTGGGTGGACGAGATCGCCCGCGCCGGCCGCCCCGGACCTGCAGGCGCACCGGGAATCTCGGAGGGTTCCTCCCTGCTGATCGCCGGCCCCACCGGCACCGGCAAGACCCACCAGGCGTACGGCGCCATCCGTGGCCTCCTCGCAGTGGGGGTCCGGCTCCGCTGGGAGGCCGTCACCGCCGCCGACCTGTACGCCCGCCTGCGTCCGCGCTCTGGCTTCGACAGCGAGCGTGAGCTGCAGGCCCTGGCCAAGTGCCCACTGCTGCTCCTGGACGACCTCGGAGCGGCCAGGACCAGCGAGTGGACCGAGGAGCTCACCTACCGGCTGATCAACCACCGGTACGAGCACATGCGCCCCACCCTGATCACCACCAACCTGCCGACCCCCGAGCTGCGCACCGCGCTCGGTGACCGCGTCGCCTCCCGCCTCGCCGAGATGACCGAACGCGTCATCCTCACCGGCCCCGATCGACGCCGCCGGAGCGCTCCCACCGCCTGATCGGCCCGTGCGCGTGCCCCTCCCCCGCCCTGCCTCGCATCACCACACCCTGCCCTTGGCGGCGCAGACCCCCGGGAGACCGAGCCAAGCGGCCACTCCCGCCCTTCATTTCCCCCAACCTTTGGAGCCCCACCCTGCCCTCCCCTCTCACGCGCCTGGCTGCCCAGAGCGCCAGCATCCCGCTCCTTCCGGACTGGGTCACCTCCCCCGTAACGACAGCGGTACTGCTCGCCTTGCTCATGCTCGCCGGATGGATGCTCCGCCAGCAGCGCCGTCAGCCGCCCGGCGCAAACCGCTGGCGCGGGACCGTCGCAATGCCGGTCGCCGCCATGGCCGCGCTCGGCTGCACCGCCTACAGCGCGGACACCAGCTGGCGGTTCGCCGCCGACTACCTGGACATGGGCAGCACCGTCGAGCGCGCCTTCATGTTCGCCACCGCCGAGCTAGCCCTGTTCGCCACCGCGCTGATGGCACGCCAGAACCTCAACGGGCCCGCACGCGCGCCGGGCGTGCCAGGCGTCCTCGTGTGGGTGCTCACCGGAGTGCAGATCATCCCCGCATACGCCGAGTTCGGGCTCGTCGGCGGCACCGTGCGCGCTTTCGTAGGCCCGGTCATGGCCGCGATGCTGTGGCACCTGGCCATGGGCATCGAGCTGCGCCACCGCACACCGCAGGCCGCATCACGCGGTCTGGCCGCCGTCCTCGTCCGGCAGATGCGTGAACGGCTGCTGGCCCGGCTAGGCATCGCCGACCAGGACGCGGACGCCGCCCGGCTCATCCGCGAGCGTGCGCTGAGCGAAGCCGTCACCCTGATCCTCCGCGCCGAATCGATGACCGACAAGCAGCGCGGCACACTGCGGGGCCGGCGCCTGTCCGATCGTCTGCACGAGGCGCTGGAGCGGGCCGACGTCGACGGTGATCCGCTCCAGGACGAGTTGCTGCTGCGCAAGCTCGCCACCCGCAAGCAGGCTCTCGGCCTCGCCACCGTCGCACTGCCGCCGCGCTGGCACGCCCCGACCTCGTACACCTCCCGTCGCTCCGGGCAGACCAGCCAACCGCCCTCCGCCCGTCTGGACCAAGCGCCACGGGCGGAGGACGCTGCCCGCCCGCATCCATCGCACCCAGGCGACGACCAGGCGCCCCCAACTGCCCGCCCGCAACCTGCCCGCCCGACGCCAGGACTGCCCACACGACGGGCAGAACCCGAAGACGGCCCACCGCATACGGGCAGCGACGCCTCCGACAGCGCCCCGGGCAGGCGCAAGCGAAAACCGGCTGCCCGGCAGAAACAGGAGGACCGCAAACCGCGCGCCTCCGACGAGCTCATCCTCAAGTTCGCCCGCCGCGTGTACGAGGAGACCGGCCGCATCGGCCGCGACCGGGTAGAGGACGCCCTCCGCGACGCCGGCTACACCGTCTCCAGCGACGACGCCGGACGCGTCGTCCGCGATTTCAAAAGCCAACTAAAGGCCGCGCCCAGCGACCCCGCTCCCTGATCCCCACAACCAACCGCTCCCACAGCCACCACCCTGAGACGGAGGCTCGATGCACGACCCACACCGCGAAGACCCCACCACCAGCGACAACGCCGTACCAACCACCCCGTCCCCAGCGCGAGCAAGTTGGAGGTCCGGACACTCCCCCGCAGGGGGAGCGCCCGAACCCGACCCCGCCCCGGGGGTGGCGGGGCCCGTCCGGCACCAGGGGGCGCCGGACGGGAGGGCTGCGACCGAGGGCGGACCGCAGCCAGGCAAGGCCAACCACAAGGGCAAGGCCAGGAAGGGAAAGTCGCGTCCGCGTGACAAGAGGCAGCGCCCCGCCCACAGCGTCCGCCTCAACGAACAAGAAATCGCCATCATCCGATCCGGCGCCGAGCACGTCGATATGAGCGTGGCCGGGTTCCTTGCCCACTCGGCCCTGGCCGCTGCCCGCGACCAGTCCCGCACCGCAGCGGCCATCGCCACCGAGCGGGACATCCTGACTGCCCTCTTCGGTGTGCGCCGTCAGCTCGGCTGGGCGGGCAGCAACGTCAACCAGGCGGTCAAGGCACTCAACTCCGGTGCCGACGCACCACACTTCGCCGCCGCCCTCGCCGACCTGCAGCGTGCCGCACAGGCCGTCCAACGGGCAGCCGACAGGATCACCAACCGACAGGAGGGCCGAGCGGCTTGATCCCCCGGATCCACCAGCAGGGCAGCAACACCCTCGGACTCCTGCACTACCTGTACGGCAAGGGCACCCACGAGGAACACATCGACCCACACCTGGTCGCCTCCTTCGACGGCATGGCCCCCGACCCCGGCCGCGACCCCTCGGCGACGAAGAAGGACCTCCAGCACCTCCTCGACCAGCCCCTGTCCCTGCTCGACGCGGACCGGCGTCCCGACCAGCACGTCTGGCACTGCTCGGTGCGCGCCGCGCCCGACGACCCGATCCTGTCCGACGAGCAGTGGGGCGACATCGCCCGCCGCATGGTCGCCGCCACCGGCATCGATCCTGGCGATGGCGCAGGCTGCCGCTGGGCCGCCGTCCGCCACGCCGACGACCACATCCACATCATCGCCACCCTCGTACGGGAGGACGGCCGCCGCCCGGACCACCACCGCTCCGGCAAACGCGCTCAGGCCGCGTGCCGCCTGCTCGAAAAGGAACTCGGCCTGCACCAGGTCGCGTCTGGGGACGGCACCGCCGCCAAGCGGGCTACTAGTGCGGAGCGGCACAAGGCCGAACGCGAGGGTCGAGAGCGCCCGGCGCGCGAGGAGCTGCGGGAGACCGTACGGCGTGCGGTGGCCGGCGCAACGAGCGAGGAGGAGTTCTTCGACCGGCTGGCCGCCGCCGGTCTTCTGATCCGCAAGCGCATTGCGCCCTCCGGCGACCTGCTCGGCTACAAGGTCGCCCTCCCCGACGACCGCAACAAGGACGATGAGCCGGTCTTCTACGCCGGTTCCACACTCGCACCCGACCTGTCGTTGCCCCGCATCCGCGAACGCTGGACCCTTCCCGCGGAGGCTGCCACCTCGGCGGACGGCTCCAGGCCGGAGCAACCCGCCCTGCCGCACGTGACAGGTCCAGCGTTCGCGCGGCGCCGGGCCACCGCCGCCACGTGGCAGGCCCTGCTGATCATCGACCACGGCGACGACGGCACAGCAGCAGCGCAGATCGCTGCGGCAGGGGAGGTCCTGGACGCGCTCGCCAAGACCTCCGCCGCCCACGCCCGCGCTGAACTCCGCAAGGCCGCCTTCGTGTTCGAGCGGGCCAGCCGCTCCCACGTGAAGGCCGTACGCGGGCACGACCGCGCCCTTCGCCAGGCCGCCCGCGATCTCATCCACAGCGGGCCCGCCCTCGGCCGCGGCGAAGACGGCGCCACCACCGCCATGCTCATCGACATGGCCTTCTTCCTCGCCATCGCCACGGCGAACTGGCACGCCAAGAGGCACCACAGCCAGCAGGCAGCCGCCGCCGAACAAGCCGCCCAACACCTCCGCGCCGCCTACCAGGCCGCCGCAGCCCACCCCATGGCCATCCTCGGCCAGCGAGGGCATCGTCTGGCCCCGCGTGTTCGGCAACGGCAAGCCGACCTTCTCCACGAGGTGCTGCCGGAGCTGGCCGAACGAATCCGGGCCGAACCCGGCTGGCCCGCCCTGGCCGCCACCCTCGACGACGTCCAGAGAGCCGGCCACGACCCGGCCGCCCTGCTTGCCGAAGCTACCCGACGGCGCGAGCTCGGCACCGCCACGTCCATCAGCGACGTTCTCGTGTGGCGCCTGCGACGCAGCGCCCACTTGCCCGCCCTACCCGAAAGCCCCCACGGCACCCCGACCCGAGGCAGTCGGCGCACCGTGTCTCCGGCGCCCTCCACACAGCCGGCGCCCAGCTCAGCGAACGACTCCGGCCGTCGGCGCTAACCGGCAAGGCGGGCGGAACATAGCCGACGATCGCCGGTTGGGCAAACCGGCGATCCTCCAGACCATTGATGCCTGCACCCACCCAAACTCCTGTGAGGAGCACCCGTATGCCCAAGACCGAGATCCGACCCCGCCCCGACATCGTCGCTCTCCTCTGCGACGCCGACTTCAAGCGCCGACGTGACACCAACACATGGACCCACCGCGACGGACGCCCGTTCAGCAAGGAGGAACAGGCCCTGGTCTTCACCGCCACCCGAGTCGAACTCGAAGAGGTGAACGAACAGCTTGCGCACTATCGGGAGTACCTGCGCACGGTGGAGGAAGCGCCGGAGGCTCTGCAGCACTTCCTCGCCCCGTTCATGGAGCAGCTCACCGAGAAGACCCTCGGCAACGCCGTCCAGCTCATGAACGAGGACGACCGGACCGAGTTCGATCGACTGCTCCGCCTCGTAGCAGACCCGGTTCGTCCGTTCGCCCCGTACGCCTTCTGACGAGGGTCGGTCGCCAGCGCCCAGCGTGAGGATGCGACCGGCCCCTGGGATGGATGCCAGCATCTGACACCGAGGTGTACGGCGTCCCGGTAGCCGACAGCCGCGAGCCGTGGCGCACGGGCTTCGCCAGGACAGGACACGCATCGAAGCCGGGCTTCCCGTCGGGAGGCCCGGCTTCGATGTGTTGAATGGCCCTTATTAGGCGCGTCCGGTGGGTCGCGGATTTGTGCGGGCGCCAGCGAGGCGGTATGGCGATGGAGTACCGGTGGTTTTTCGAAGCTCCATCGCCTGCGTCAAGCGGTCAGCTGGCCGCGAGGCGGGTTCTCTTCTCGGCACGCGGTTCCGCCTTCCAGCCAGGCAGGAACGCCGAGAGCTATGGGTCGCTTTCGATCTTCTGCTGGGTGAGCCGCATGCCTTCGTCAATGATCGCGTCCCACTTCTCTGTGTCGAACTCGACGCGGCAGGGCAAGTCCTTGATGATCTTCTCGTCCACGGTCAGGTAGTTCGAGGCCCGACTCCTAGCCCCGCGGCCCGTAGGCACGTAGGCGTCGGCGCCGGCCTGGTCGGGAAGCAGGGAGATGAGGACCGCGTCCCCGTCCTCAGCGATCCTTCGGGCCGCCTTGTTGGCTGCTGAGACCTCCGTCTTGGAGGGGTCTCGTTGCAGCATCTCGATCAGGGTGCTGCGGATGCTGACCGTGTCCCGACCGACCAGCGCCTTTTGCAGGGCCTCGTGGAAGGTCTCCGTCATCGATGTCATGACCGCGATTGTCACGATTGGCTGGCCCGGGCCATGCGCTTGAGGTCGGCACCCGGTATGTGTTCCCCCGTTCGGCAGAAACGTACTGGGCGTCGTCGCCGACGGTCCCGCCAGTCGGGCGGAGGCCGGTCTTCAGCTCGTCACCGACCCATCGGACAGGACCCCTAGCTGGCCGGAGCGCACAGGAGCCGGTCGCGTGTGCTCTCCGGCAGCACCCGGCGCAGGACCGGTGCGCTGGAACTGAGGGAGTCGGCGAAGGCGGTGACGAGGTCGTGCGGCACGCTGGGGCCGAAGGAAGCCGCCCACAGGTATCCCGAGCCGAACACCGGCTCAGCCCACGCCTGCCATCCAGCCAGGACCGCCTCGTCCGTCTCAACCACCAGCACCCGAGAGTCGGCGTCCTGGATGAGTGGCGGCACCTCCCCGAGGCGGATGTGGGAGGCGAAGGTCGGATCGACCGCCCCCGTGCCGGGCTGGTCGACGTCACGCAGCCACCCGTGCGCCGTAACGGCGTCGAGGACCAACTCGGAGCCACCGAGCGAAAGGGCGGGCTGATCGCGGGCGTCGAGAGCAGCGAGGAAGTCGGCGAGGGCCTCCCCCGGGACTTCGGGCGTGAAGTAGGCCGACCACTGGGCGAGCGGACTGCTCAGGTCCGTGCGAGCGGAGACCTGCCAGGCGATCGGCAGGTTTCCCAGGTGGAACGGCTCGTCCGGCAGAACCCACTGCGCCCACCGCAGGGAGTCGGGACTGATGTGCAGGACGGTGCTGCGCAGGACCTGACGGTCCTCCGGCGCCTCATCCGGCTCCTGGCGACCACGAACGATCGCCAGGCTCGTCCAGCCCAGGCCGGCGAGTGTGTCGGCGACAGCGTCGTACAGACGTCCGTCGTCACCAGCCAGGTGACGGGGGCCAACCCAGTACGCGGACGGGTCGCCGGTCGGGGTGAGCGGTTCGAACGGGAAGTCGGGATGCAGGGCGCCTCCAAAGGCGTGGGGGTTTCATTGCCGCCGGTGCCTGGCGGCTGGTCAGGAGTGCCGTGCCGGTTTTGCGGCGGCCTTGGATGGCAGATGACCGGTCTTCGTTTCCACATGGCGGCCTGGCGAGGCGACGGCCGAGCCGCCCGAGGGCCGCCGACTCGAGCCTCTGCTGTCACAGATGCTGGGAGGTCTCCAGCACGCGAGCGACTGCGGCGGCGACGATATCGGCCGGCGTCTCGGTGTCGAAGGACATGTGGTAGCCGCGTACCTTGGCCGTCCCGGTAATGGCGATCTTCCATCCCTCGCCGTCGGTGCCAGGACGGCCGGACGGGAACCATCCGAGATAGAAGGAGCCGTCCTTGGAGTTGACGTGTACGTCCGCGCGGTCGTCGACGACCAGGTTGAAGTCGTCGGCGCAGAACTGATCCATTACGAGCGTGGGCTGGCCCGGGCCGAGCTGCCACTTACGCAACCGCAGGGCCTCGATGGTGGTGGAGAATCCGGGACTCGGGGGTTCCGGAATCACGGGCGATCACCTCTTTGACCTGGTGGTTTGCAAGAAGGTCGTCCACGTTGACATGCCGTTGCAGCGTTGGCCAGTCGTTCACGGATCTTTGCTGTCTGCCCCGGGCGAACTGCGACGAGGCGTGAGACAGCACTGTCGTATGCCGGAGAAACGGCGTGCGCGTGGTGGGCAGAATGCTGATAGTTGCCGCATGGATGCGATCGAGGCCGCACATGCCGTTGTAGATGAACACCACCCCGACGCCCGGGCTGCCTTCTTGGGAGGCAGCGTCGTGACGGGCCGCCGGACGGCAACGTCGGACCTCGACATCGTGGTCCTGCTCCACGGAGCCCCGGCCCCGTACCGAGCAAGCCTCCGGAGTGACGATTGGCCGGTGGAGATGTTCGTGCACACCGAAGCGACGTGGTACGCGTACGTTGAGCGGGAAGTACGCAAGCGCCGGTCGCCGTTGCTCTGGATGTGCGCCGAAGGTGAGCTGCTCTTCGATACTGACGGAGTCGGAGCGCGCATCGCAGCTGAGGCCCGAAAGCTGACCGCCGCCGGGCCACCCATGGTGTCGGCCGACGAGATCGATGATCGCCGCTACGCGATCACCGACCTTCTCGACGACCTCGCAGGGAGCAGCGACCAGAGCGAGCGACTGTTCATTGCCACCGAACTGGTTCGACGGACGGGCGAGTTGGCACTAGCCATCGGCGGCTCGTGGGGCGGGGGTGGAAAGTGGCTCGCACGCCGTCTGGAGACGACCTCACCGGGGCTCAACTTGCGACTGCACCGTGGCCTGCGGGAGGTTTTGGAGGGGCGGGTAGAGCCCCTCGTAGCCGCTGTCGACGAGGTGATCGGGCAGGCCGGTGGTCGGTTGTGGGTCGGCTACAAGCGAGGTGGAACTGCATGAACCAATCCGGGGCGAGGCCAGCCCATCCCACCGCCCGCGCCGCTTGCCTCTCCCGACTGGCGTGAAGGACCACGCGGGGTTCGAGCGTCTGCCCAGTCTCATCCCCGAGCGGCTTCGGGCGGAGCCGAACTTCTTGCGCTCTGCGAGCTGAGCGTCTCCACGCAGGTGCCGGAGAAGAGCCAGGACCAGTCTCGTCAGCGCCCCGCGACCGACGTTCGAGGTTTACTCCTGGGCGCCCGCCTTAGAACTCCTAACGAAATGATCTTTGAGGTGGTTGGATCTCTCCGGAGCATGTGATCCGGAGGTGCGGAGTGGCGCGGCCGAAGCCGTGGGAAGTCGACGATGAGCTGTGGGCGGTGATCGAGCCGCTGTTGCCCAGAGTGGAGCGCAGGGTTCGGCATCCTGGACGCAAGCGGCATCCGGACCGGCTGGTGTTCCAGGGCATCCTGTTCGTGCTGCACACCGGGATCGCCTGGGAACACTTGCCGCAGGAACTCGGCTTCGGCTCCGGGATGACCTGCTGGCGCCGGCTGGCGGAGTGGACCGAGGCTGGGGTGTGGCCCCGGCTGCACGAAGCCCTCCTGGCCGAACTCCGGAGCGCCAACGCCCTGGACTTCTCCCGGGCGGCGGTCGACGGCTCCCATATCCGGGCGTTAAAAGGGGAGCCAAGACCGGACGAAGCCCTGTCGACCGGGGCAGGACGGGCAGCAAACATCACCTGATCACCGACGCCACCGGCATCCCGCTCGCCGCGACCCTGACCGGCGGCAACCGCAACGACGTCACCCAGCTCGTTCCACTGCTGCAGGCCGTGCCGCCGGTGCGGGGCAGGCGCGGCCGGCCCCGGCGCCGCCCGGACGTGGTGCTGGGCGACCGCGGCTACGACCATGACAAGTACCGTCGCCTGGTCCGGAACCTTGGTGTGAAACCGGTGATCGCTCGGCGCGGCACTGAGCACGGCTCCGGCCTGGGCACCCAACGCTGGGTCGTCGAGCGCGCATTCGCCCACCTGCACTGGTTCCGACGGCTGCGCATCCGTTGGGAGATCCGCGACGACATCCACGAAGCCTTCCTCACCCTCGGATGCGCACTCATCTGCTGGCGACGCCTGAAGTCATTCCGATAGGAGCTTTAAGGCTCAAGCTGCATTACGGCACCTTTTTGATTCGGTAGGAATCTTCAAAGTGTCGCCTGATTCGCGCCATGCCCACGTAAAGAACCGTCCGTTTGTCGTCAGCTCCCATTGCTCGATAACGGATATTCGATCCTCGGCAATTTCATATCCACCGAATCGGTAATAGCCGTCCCGAGCAAGCGGATCAACCGTAGCTCTCAGATTTGGGTTGTCCACGCGGAGCACAAGGCGTGGCATCCGAAGGATTGCGTGCAATCGCAGCATCGCAAGTGCGTGCTCGTTGTAACGGCGCTGCCTAAAAGCCAACTTGGCTTTGATCACACGCAGATCCTGCGTGCTGATCGTCTTCCCGTGCAGCCCGTGATGGTTTTTGCACAGCATGATCTGGTTGCCGAACCGGTCGTCGCGAGTCTTCGCCCAATCCAAGATATGTGCACGGTCCAACGGCATAGTGACCCCGCATCCTGGGATCGCGCAGCTATAACCAGCCTCTTCGAGGAGTTCCCGCCTCAGCGAGGCGGGGATTGCAGGTCGCGACTGTGGCATAGGCCAGATCGTATGTGAACGGGCTGACAGTGCTGCCCAGCAAGGCTGTTGGGGGGATCGATGCCGATCCACCCTGGCATGGTCGAGGATCTCTCGGCCAGCGTTCGAGACCTCTGCGCGGACGCCGAGCAGCGGCTGCTCGGCGTCGTGGCGAGGCAGCTCGCCGACGGATACGAGGCGCCCGGATGGGCAACAGCCAAGCTCGCCGCGGTACAGCCCATGCGCCGCGCAGTTCGTCGTCGACGCGCTTGCCACCGCGAGACAGCTTGAGGTCTGGGAAGCGGTCGCCGAGGCGTACAACTTCGGCGCCCTCGACGACGGCGCCGCACGCCGCATCGCCGACTCGACGCCGAACACTCGGGCGGTCGACCGGCTCGCGCAGGAAACCGTCGAGGCGCCCTCGTGTGCGGGTACGCACAGGCACGGCCGTTCACCAAGTAGCGTCGAACCGCAGTCGTTCAAAGGCTTCCTTGAGCTTGGCCTCAGTTGCCGACGGGATCGGATCATCGTCGAAGTGGTACAGGTCGTGTTGAGACACAATCTCTTCTGCCTCAGCCCTTGAGAGGCGCGGCTCAAGCCTGAAGACATAGCCGTCAAGGCGCGGTTGGGTCGCATTCTCCATGCGCTGACGCGCCGCCTCTGTCGGGATGAGGTTCGCGAACAGCACACCTCGGTCGGCGCCAACGTCTTCCAACTTGCCGATCAGTCCGTCGATGACACCGACGTCGACCCGTCGGCGACGCCACTTGCACTCGATCACGATCATGATCTCGTGCGGCCCGACGTTCGCTGTCACCAGAACGTCTATCTGCCGCGGCTTCATGCTGATCCGCCCCATGACGTGGGTGTTGTGCTCCACCCGCGCGCCTGGGTACATGCGGCGTGCCTCTTCCGCGATCTGCTTTTCGAACCGCAGCCATTCGGCTTCTGCTTCTTGTCCCGTTGTGTCTCGCACGGGCTGAAAGTACCCCGCCCCTCTGACAGGAGCTGTCCGGATGAACACTTCCGCTCTGCCCGTCCAACCCCGCACGGGCGAGAGTGCCCTCGGTTTCCGCCGCGACGGCCGCCCGATCTGGCCGATCAAGGGCGGCTCGGGCGAGGGCGGCGACCCGAGCGCACCGCCGGCCCCGGCCGGCGAGCAGGGCTCGAACCCGCCGAACACCGACCCGGGCACCCCGCCCGCACCGCCCGCCGCGGACCCGGCCACCGAGCAGCAGCTCGTCGCCGCGCAGCAGCAGGCGACTGAGGCAGCCGAGCAGCGCGACCAGTTGCAGGCAGCGCTCGAAGCCGTGAACAAGGCACTCAATCCCGACGGGGCCGAGGCCGAGCAGGACCCGGCCAAGCTCGCCGCTGCGGTCGCTGCCGCGACAAGTAGCTCGGCGACCTCTCCGCCGAGCTGCGTACGGCGCGCGTCGAGCTCGCCGCTAACCGGGCCGCGGGCGAGCAGGGGCCCGCGCCGACCGGCTGCTGAACAGCCGCTCTTTCCTCTCGGAGATCTCCAACTCGATCCGGCTGAGGAGACGTTCGCTGCCACGCTCGGCGCTGCGAACAATACCGCGGTTGAGGGCGACCCCGACCTGTACCGCATGGCCCCGACCGGACCGCCGCGCGGCGGCGCCGAGTTCAACGGCGCCCCGACGGGCGAGCGCCGCCCCGCTTCCCTGCGGGACGCCATTGCCGCCCGGTTCGGCGCCTGCCCCCTAAGATCATTTCGTTAGGAGTTCTTAGTTGCGTCAGGGCGGTCAGGATGGCAGCGCCCCGTCGAGGTACTCCTGCACGGGCGCGAAGAGCCCGTACGGCACGTACTTGGAGATCTCGCCACGGGTCATCCAAGCCAGCTCCGCCAGTTCCTCGGGCGCCGCAATATGGGTCGTGCCACTCACCACCTCGCACGCGACGTAGGACATCAGCCGGCCCGTAGTCGGGTGGACCCGTTCGCCGAGCAGCTTCACAGCCGCCACGGTCAGACCGGTCTCCTCCTGCGTCTCACGCACGGCGGCGTCTTCGCGGGTCTCGCCTTGTTCGACCTTGCCGGCCGGGAACTGCCAGGAGAGCGAGCCTTCGCTGACACGGCGACGCACCAGCAATACACGTCCCTCGCGAATGATGACGGCAGCGGCAACGCCCGTCCGTTTCTCCGCGTTTTGCCACATCATGTCTGTTCGTCCCGACGTGCCTTCATCCGCGTCGGGCCCGGAGCAAATCCCGGGCTTCCTCGGCGCACCCCCATGACAGCGTGACGCCAGCACCCCCGTGCCCGTAATTGTGCACGGCCACCGTGCCGTCCTCCCACAACTCCTCCTCCACACGGATCGCGGGGCGGGTCGGTCGAGCGCCGACCCTGTGCTCTAGGACGCGGGCCTGGGCAAGGCGGGGTTCGACCTCGGCACAGCGGGCCAGGATGCCGGCCGCGGCCTTGTCGTCAGCGGCGAGGCCGCCCTCGCCGTCAATGGCGGTGCCGCCCAGGACGACGGTGTCACCGTGGGGGTAGAAGCACAGCAGGTCCGGCGAGAGGCCGGTGTCCTCGGAGAAGAACTCGGTCAGCCCCGGGTTGGTGACGACGACGTGCTGGCCGCGGATGGGCCGAAGGTCATGGTCCGGGACCAGTTCCTGGGCACCCAGGCCCGTGCAGTTGACGATCACAGGAGCAGGGCCGGCGTCCGCGAGCGAAGCCAGGCGTCGCCGCTCGACCGTCCCCCCAGCGGCATGGAGGCGACGCAGGAGGAAGTCGAGGTAGGTGGGCATGTCGATCAGCGGCACCGTGAACCGGTAGCCGGCCGAAAACCCGGCCGGCAGTTCAGTCGGCTCACACGGCCGGAAGCCGGGCAGAGTGGTGGCCCAGTCCGGGGGCGCCTCGGCCGTGCGGGACGCCTCAATGCCGCTGGTGAGCCGGACGCCCGTCGACGGGTCCTTGGCCAGCTCGCGGAAGATCTCCAGGGACCGCTGCCCCCACTGGTCGACCTTGTTCTTCGGCTCGACCAGATACGGTCCCCACATCGCCCCGGCCGCCAGCGACGTGACGCCGGGCACCTGCTCGGCAATCACGTGCAATGAGGCTCCGGCCTCGGCGACAACGACGGCGGTGGTGAGCCCGGCCACCCCAGCCCCGACAACGACAACGCGCTCCCCCGCGGTCATGATCCTGACCCTAACGGCCAGGTGACATCGACGGGGCGTGTTCGGCGAGGGCGTGCTCCAGGGCCGGTAGGAAGCTGCGCACGTGGGCGTTGCGCTGTCGGCGGCGCAGGTCTGCGGCGAGCTGGTGGAGCAGGGCCGCGCTGCGAGGCGAGCGCACGACGTCGAGGCGGTCAGCGACGATCTGGCCGACCTGGCAAGCGGCCTCCAGGTCACCATGGGCGCTGTGGCCCAGGGCCAGCCAGGCCCCTTCGAACATGGCCCTGCGCTGGCTGGCGTCGCCGCGCGGCACGTCGTACGCCCCGGATTGGAGCATCTCCGTCCCTTGGGCGAGGAAGCGCCGGCCCCTTGTGCCCCCGTCCGCTTTCATCTGGGCGCGGCCCATCTGAATGAGGCCGTAACCGGCTTGGCAGTCCAGGTGGTTGTCGGTGAGGAAGTACATCCAGCGTGGCTCTTCTTGGCTGCCGTCCCGGCTGGAGATCAGTTCCCGGGCGGCCCCACGGGTGTGGGCGAAGTCGTTGTCACGCCCGGCGGCGGCGTACGCGTACGCGAGCCGGGACAGGACGGATGCCCGTACGACCGGCGGGGCGGCGTCGCTGGCCCGGCGAGCGGCCTCGCCGAGGGCGATGGCGTCCGCTGGGTGGCCCCGGCTCGCGGCCTGGAAGGAGAGATCGCCGAGGATGTGGGCGCAGAGGGGCAGGTCGTTGACCTGGTGTGCTGCCCGCAGCGCGGTAGCGAAGTAGCGCTGCGCCAGACCGTGGTCAGCGGCATCGAAGGCCATCCAGCCAGCCAGCTGGCCGATCTCCGCGAGCGCGCGGACGAGGCGGCTCGCGACGGCGGGAGCGTGACCGCCTTCGCGGATCAGCAGACCGACCGCACGAAACTGGGCACCCACGTAAGGGAGGTGCCGTGCCCCTCCGTGCTCGTCGTCGAGCGCGGAAAGCATGGGCAGATGCTGTTCGACCTGGTCCACGAGCGGATCGGCGCCCACGGATGGTGAAATCCGGGGCGCGTATTGACCGCGCCCCGCAGTGCCGTCGAGGTACTGGGCGACGATCGCCAGAAGCCCTGCGCCCGAGATCGCGAGGAATCGGCGTCGGTCGACCAGCCCTCCCATCACCCAGTCCTCCACGATCGCCTCCATGCCCTGCACGGTCCAGGGCCGTGCGAGATCCGTGTCCGCCGGGACGAGCGCCGAGGAGTCACCCACGCGGCCCTGCCAAAGATCGGCCACCGAGACAGGTCTACCCAGTTCCTGGGAGAGCACGTAGGCGGCCATCATCGGTAACGGCGAGCGCGGCAGCGAGCCGGCGTCCCGCCAGTGGTACGGGGCCGACTCGGCCACCGTCCCCGCTCCGAACACTCTGTTCAGCTTGCGAGCAAGCGCCTTGGGGCTCCATCCGAGTTCATCCAGGCACCCCGCCAGTACGTCGTTGGATTGCCCTGCCTGCGGTGCCACGTACAACCACCTCTTGCCCCAGTGGTTCATCCATCACTTCTCGCGCTCCCTCATGGTGACGCCCTCGGACGACCGATTCAGCTCCTTCTCAAGGAAGTTGACCGAGTTGACCCGTTGATCGGGTCCCGCGCGACCCCCTCCTCCGGTGTTCTTGGATCCCGGCGGAAGGCGCCGCCCTCGGTGCCGACGGAGAAGGAGGTGGGCCTTGAGACACCGCACGAGCACCTCCCGAGGCCGTCTCGGCAGTGTGCTGGACCACGACACCGAGCGTCCGGACTGCGTCCCGGGGTCCGGGCCCACCGACGGCGCCGGCGCGACCACGCTGATCACGGATCTGCCGTACGGGCCGAAGGCGGCCGAGGTCGCCCGGAAGGCTGTGGCTGTCGCACTCCACGGCACCGAGGCGGACCTCCTCGATGACGCCCGACTGATCACGTCCGAGCTCGCGACGAACGCGTTCGCCTCGGGCAGCCCGCCCCTGGTCCTGTGCGTCGACCGCACGACCCCGCCCACCGGTGGCCTGGAGGTCGAGATCACCGTCACCGACGGCGGCTGCTGTCCCCCCGCACCGTCCGCTCCGTCGGCTCCTGGTGAGGAGGCGGAATCGGGACGAGGGCTCGTCATCGTCGAGGCCCTGGCCGATGCCTGGTCGCTGACGACCGACACCCACGGCACCCGCGCCTGGTGCCGACTCGCCCGCGAGGCCCGCCCCTCGACGGCCAACACCTGATGCCCACGCCCGCGATACCCCGTCTGTGAAGGAGGCACCACACGGTGCGCATCGACCAAGCGACTCCACCACCCCCGCCCACGGCCGTACCTGAGCTGGTCCGCCAGCCCCGTGTCGTCGTCGCCCTCCACGAGGGCTTCTACGGCGCCGCGTCGGGCACCGGTTTCAGCAACCGGGCCTTCCTCACGGCACTCGCCCGCCTGCTGCCGCCGGGCCGCCTCTCCGTGATCACCCCGTACGTGTCGGACACGGCAGGAGCCCATGACCGGCGGTGGGCCAGCGAGGTCCAGCAGATGCTGCGGCAGGCCGAGGCCGACGTCATCACGATCCCGGAGGTCCAGGCGGCGCCGGAGTCGATCCACGGTTCCGTGCAGCTGTGCGACCTGGCGGGCGAGGCGGCCGTACGCATCGCTGAACGAGCGAGCCGGTGCCTCCTCATCGGCCTCGACATCCCGTTCCTCGGACTGGCCCCCTACACCTCGCCGACCACGGACCTGCTACTCGTTCCCCGCTCCACGACGGCGTTGACGCGACCCAAGGACATGTCCCGAGTCCGCTGGGAGCGGGACGCTCTGCGGGCGGCGACGGTCCGAGGCGGGCGGATCGGCGCCATCTCCTCCCACATGCGGGGCCACCTCATCGTCAGCTACGCCGTCCCCCGGGGAAGCATCGTGAGCGTCCCGAACGGGCTGATCCAGGAGGAGATGGCTCGTCCGACGAGCGCGCCGACCCTGCCCTTCAAGGCCCGCGCTGGCTTCCTGCTTGCCATGGGCCGTGCCGTGCCGACGAAGGGCTTCGACGACCTTCTGGAGGCGCTGCGCATCCTCAAGGAGCGCGGAGTCCGCGCTCCTCACCTTCTCCTGGCGGCCGTGACTTCGGACGAACAGGAGCGCCCGACCTCGTACCAGGAGGACTTGGCAGCACGCATCCGCACCTACGGCCTGGACGCGACCCCGATCACGCGTTTCACTCCCGCGATCCGTGCCTGGCTGCACAGCCCGGCCCTGCGCGCAGTCGTCGTTCCTTCCCGAGAGGAGCCTTTCGGGCGCATCCCCCTGGAGGCGTTCGCGGCCGGTGCGGGCCCGGTGGTGGCGACCACTGCCGGCGGGCTGGCTCAGACCGTGGTCGAGGGCGAGACCGGCTTCACCGCCGCCCCGCGCGACGCCCGATCTCTGGCCTCCGCCCTGCACCGTGCCCTCACTGTCCTGCCCCGAGAACGCGATCGGCTCCGGAGCGCCGGGGCGGCCCTGGTGCGCTCGCACCACGACTACGAGGCCAGCATCGGCTCCTTCATCGAACGCATCGCCCCTTGGGCTCTGGCACCGTCGCCCACCGCGGAGGGCCGGGCACGATGAACCGACCGGTGGTGTTGATCAGCCTGGAGTCCCCGCACTCCTTCTGGCGGTTGTCCGCCCAGCACGAGCGGGCACTGTCCGCCGCCTTCCCCGGTGTCGAGTTCCGTACGGCGACCGAGGAGGCCGTGCCGCACCAGTTGGCCGAGACGCACATTTACTTCGGCTGGAGGTTCGAGTCGTCGTGGCTGTTCGGCGCGCCTCATCTGAGGTGGATCGCCTCCCCGGCCGCCGGCACCGACCATCTGCCCGTTGCCGAGGCCCATTCCGTCGGGGTGGCTCTGACCCGCTCCTACGGGTTCCACGGCCGGCCCATGGCCGAGCACGCCATGGGGCTGGTCCTGGGTTTCTCCCGCGGGCTGTTCATGAGTCAGCGAGTCCAGCGGAACCGGTCCTGGTGGAAGGACGACCTCGCCGAGGAGTTCTTCGACCTGGCGGGCGCGGCGATGACCATCGTCGGCTGCGGCAGTATCGGCGGACACCTCGCTCGTGCGGCCCGGTCCTTCGGGATGGATGTCATCGGCGTACGGCGGACGCCGCCAGTGGCCGCCGAGGGCGGGATCACATGGATGCACACGTCGGCGGTGCACCAGGCGGTCACCGCCGCCGACGTGGTGGTCGATCTGCTGCCCGCCACGCGCGCCACGGACCGCTTCTTCGACCACGACCTCTTCACGGCGTTCAAGCCCCGGTCCCTCTTCCTCAACCTCGGCCGCGCGGCGACCGTCGATCAGGCGGCGCTCCTGGCCGCCCTCAACGCCGGCCGCCTTCGAGGCGCCGCTCTGGACGTCTTCGAGCCGAAACCGCTGCCCGCCCGCCATCCGCTGCGGCTCCACCCCCGGGTCGTACTCACGCCTAAGAGCTCCACGCTCAGCCGCACGTACATGGATCAGGCGGTCGCGTTCTTCGCCGACAACCTGCGCCGCTACCTCACCGACCAGCCGCTCAACGGCCTGGCCGAGGTGCCCGCTGCCCGCTCTCCCTTCGTAGGAGGCTGACCGATGCCCATCACGCGCCACCGCAATCTGGCCGCCGCCTTCGCCGCGACCGGCCGCAACCATCCCTATCTGGCCTTCACCCTGAACTCGCTCTGCAACCTGGACTGCGTGTTCTGCAAGCCACGCTGCATGCCGGACTACGGGCACAAGGACCGTCCCCTGACCGCCTCCGACTACGCGGCCATCGCCGCCGAGGCCGGAGCCTGGGAGATCAGGAAGGCGCACTGCTCCGGCGGGGAGCCGACCCTCCGGGCGGACATCCTCGACGTGATCGCGGGCCTGGCCGACGGCCTCGGGCCCGACGCCGCGATCGGCATGACCAGCCACGGCAACCTGCGCCGCGGCCTGAGCGTCGAAAAGCTCCACCGCGCCGGCCTGACGTACCTCAACCTCAGCCTGCACAGCCTCGACCCCGACCGGTCCGCCGAGATCATGGGCGGCGGCGACCCGCGCATTACCCGGCGCACCCTCGATGCCGCCCTCACCCTCGGCCTGCGCGTGAAGATCAACTGCGTTCTCCAGCGCACCTACCTGGACGACGCCTTCGCCGTGGCCGAGCTCGCCCGTGACTTGCCCGTCGCCGTCCGGCTGATCGAACTCCAGAACATCGGCCCCGCCCAGACGCTCTTCGACGCCGAGTTCATCGAGGAGGCGGAGGTCCGCGATCACCTCCACCAGTGGTTCGCGAACGCCGGCGAAGTACGCAGGGACGAGCTCGGGGTCCGCAGCCCAGGGCAGTACCTCCGCCCCGACGGCTGGGCCGGATCGATCGGCTTCATCTCCAACTCCAGCTGCGCCACCTGCTCCGACGCCAACCGCATCAAGATCACGCCCACCGGTGTGGCCCGCCCGTGCATCCTCCACAACCGCGACATCCCCCTGAAGCCCCACCTCGCCGACGGCACCCTTGGCGATGCCTTCGCGCACCTTTTCCAGGCCATGCTCGACCGCAACTCGAATGACGCCTGGCAGGGCTTCCACTACGTCGACTACGACCTGCGCTGGGACCGGATGGAGCGCCCCGAAGGCACCCCCGTCCTGCCCGTGCTGCCTCTCCTCACCACGGACGCGGTTCGGCCCGCCTGCTCCCGCGCCTCCACGAGCGAGCGGTGATGGCGGTGGTCGGAGCGCCGCCCCTCTACCTGGGGCTCGGAGCGCTGTACGAACGCGAGCTGGACACTCACGGCGTGGGCGCGGTGATGCTCACCCACAAGTGGCAGCCGGCCGACCTGCTGGCTCCCCACTCCGACATCGACGTGCGGGTCCTCCTCCCCCAGGCCCCGGCGGACTGGGAGGAGTGGAACCACCGCCTGGCCTCCGCGCACGCCGCCGCGGTCGGCAGGGAGGTCTCCCACCGACGTCTCCTGGAGCATCCACCCGGCTTCGCGTTCACCGTGGCCGAGGCCGACGCACGGCTCGTCTCCGCGCCAGAGCTCGCGACCTGGTCGCTGATCAGCGGGAGCTCGCGGGACTTCCAGCGCTGGAAGTCCCGGGCCCAGATGGCGCCGTGGTGCGAGGTCGACGAGCGGTTCTACCGGGGCATCTTGCACGGACGGCTGGGCGGCCGGTACCAACTGGCGGCCGACAGCGCCGACAACGTGGCGGAGGACATCACCGCGTACCGGCGCCACTGCGTGGCCTGGCACTACCTCGCGCCGTGCTGGTTCGCCGCCGCCGCGCTCGCGACACGGACCCGCTGCCCCGGCAAGACGGCCGCCCTCACGCAATGGCGGCCGGACGGGCTGGACGGGTACGCCGAGCTGTTCCTCGGGCACGCCGAAGATCGACCCGATGCCCGTCCGCGGAGCCCGCGTCACCTGCTCCGCACGGCCCATGTCGCCCTGGAGGCTGCGATGCGCCGCGTTCCCGACGCGGCCAGCACTGCCAGCAAGATCGATGAGCAGGCCCGTACCGACTGGGTGATGACCGCCGGGATGCTACGTGTCCGCGTCGCCCGCTGGCTGTACTACCTCGATCCGCCGCCCGGTGTCGCGACCGAGTACCTGATCCGACGCGAGGCGAAGGAACTCCGAGCCGCCGCGCAGACCCTGAACACGCTCGCGGCGGACGAGGGCACCTCTGCCCAGCGGCTGGCCGCTCGGATGGCGGCCCTGATCCCCACCGGCCCGACCACCGCCGGCACCCTGCGCGCGACCCTCTCGCTCTGGCACCGGCAGAAGTCAACCGTGCAGGACTTCCTCAGCCTCGCCGCCATCGACGTCCACCCCTGACCCAAGGAGTTCCGCCATGCCCGCGCGTGCACCCCTGCCCCGCGCCCTGAAGACGGCGAAGATCAAGATCACGACGAAGTGCAACCGGTCCTGCGACTTCTGCATCTTCGCCGACGGCGCCCAGGGCGAGAACATGCCCCAAGAGCTGTTCTCCACCATCCTGACCCGGCTGGAAACCATCCCCTTCCAGCAGCTGCACATCAACGGCGGCGAGCCCACCGTGCACCGGGACTTCCCCGCCCTTAGCGACGCGGCCCGGACCCGCCTGCCGGACAAGGTCATGGTTCTGGGCACCAACGCCATCACCCTGGCCCGCAACAAGCGGATCATGGAGGCCACCCTCCGCTCGTACGACCAGGTCCTCATCGGCTGCGACGACGAGCACGAGAACTACGACGAGGTCCACGCCGTCGTGCCCCGCCTTCGCGAGGCCGGCAAGACCGTGGTCATTAACAGCGTCTTGGAAGGCATCAGTTCCTCCCACCTCACGCAGCTCGCGAGCCTGTGCCGCACGTACGGCGCCATCCACGTCACCAACCATGTGCACCACGTCGACGTCGGCCAGCCGGCGAACGAGCTGCGTGGCCTCTGTGACCGTTACCTCGACCAGCACCTGATGATCGAGATGGACGGGTCCTGCTACCGCTGCTTCAACGCCATGGCGAAGGACGACAGCGAGTTCAGCATCTGGGACGAGGACTTCGCGGCCAAGGTGTTCGCGCCGCGCGGCCACCACTTCCGGTTCTGCCTGCGCTGCCACGAGTACACCGACTCGGGCGCCACCCTCCTCCCCGCACCGGCCTTGACTATCTGACCTCAGACCGGAGGTACACGACCATGCCCGCAGTCCTCGGACTGAACTTCCACCACGACACCAGCGCAGCCTTAGTCGTCAACGGCCGCCTCTACGCGGCCGAAGAGGAACGGTGGAGCGGCGTCAAGCACAACCACCCCACCCGCAAGGGCACGCTCACCTCCCCGACCCGCGCGCTCCAGTGGTGCCTGGAGGCCGCCGGCATCGAACCGCAAGACATCGACGCCGTCTGGGCCGCCTCCATGCGCCCGAACCCCGCCGCCGGCTGGTGGCTGGCCGAGGAGCGCGACGAACTCGCCGCCCTCCTGCCCGCTCCGCTCGGCGAACACCTCCGCCTCCTCTCCCACCACACGGCCCACGTGCTCTCCGGCTATCTGCTCTCCGGCCACGAGCACACGGCGGGTCTCGTCATCGACGCCGGGGGCTCCTCCCTCGGCTCCGACTTCGGTCCGGGACGGGAGCGCATCACGGGGTACGACCTGCGGCCCGATCGCATCGACCGCCTCCACCAGGGCATGCCGACCGTCGTGCCCAGCCCGGCCGGGCCCCGGCGCGTTCACTCCTCGCTCGGGCACTTCTACCGGAACCTCGCGCGGCGGGTGATCCCGCCCGGCGACGAGCCCGAGGGCAGCACGATGGCGCTCGCAGCCTTCGGCGATCCCCAGCGCTACGGAGCACAGATCCGCGAGCTGATCCGGCTCGGCGACGACGGCGAGGTCCGCATCGACCACCCCTGGGGCTCGGCGGACAGCAGCACACCGCTGCTGCTCGGTGGCCGGGCATGGACCACCGACAATGTCGCCGAGCAGCCGGAACACGAGCGGGCCGACCTGGCCGCCGCCGTACAAGAGGTCTTCGCCGAGTCCGTCGTCCACATCGCCCGCCACCTGCAACGGCTTACCAGAGCCTCGACGTTGGTGTTCTCCGGCGGATGCGCCCTGAACTCCCACCTCAACGGTCAGCTGGCCGCCGACAGCGGCTACGACACCCTCTTCGTGGCACCCGCGCCACACGACGCGGGCACCGCCGTGGGCGCCGCGCTGTACGGCTGGCACTACCAGCTCGGGCAGGAGCGCCTCCCTGTGCCGACCGACGCGGCCTGGGGCCCGACCCCCGGCGCTCTGCCGACGAAGGCGGTGCCGGCCGGGTACCGCGCGTTGACCGAACTCGGACCGGAACTGGCACCCACAGTGGCCGCGCTCCTCGCGGAACACCACATCGTCGGCTGGATGCAGGGACAACTCGAATTCGGGCCGCGAGCCCTCGGCCATCGCTCGATCCTCGCCCACCCCGGCCACGCCACCACGCGCGATCGGCTCAACGCGATCAAGAAGCGGGCCACCTACCGGCCCTTCGCCCCGGCCGTCCTCGCCGAGCACGCCACGGAGTGGTTCATGTCGGCGGGCGACCCCTTCATGAACCGTGTCGCCCGCGTCCGCCGATGCCGAGCCGACCACATTGCCGCGGTCACCCACCACGACGGCACGGCCCGCGTCCAGTCCGTCGCCGCCGACCACCAGGGCCTGCGCGTGCTCTTGGAGCGGTTCCACGACCGCACCGGACTGCCGCTGCTGCTGAACACGTCCTTCAACCGTAAGGGCACTCCCATCCTGCGGACCGCCGAGCAGGCCGTGGCAGCGGCGGCGGACCTCGGCCTCGACGCTCTGGCGGTCGGGGACACCCTGCTGCTCGCCGACCACGTGCCCGACCCCCGTGCCACAACCCTCCGTACGAGGTGAGGCGGATGAACCCCATCGACCTGTCCCACGTCCTGACCGTCCTCGGCGCCGATGCGTGGAGCGCGGACGAGCAGTCCCGCGCCCGCGTCGCTGGCGCCCTCGCCCGCACGGTCTACAACGGCCACACCCGCGACCAGGGCACCCCGTACCTGGAGCACCCGCTCGCAATCATCACGCTCTTGAGGACGGAGATCGGTGTCAGCCAAGTCGAGACCCTCCTCCTCGCCCTCCTCCACGACGCCCTGGAGGTAGCCCCCGCAACGGAGGCGCTGCTCGTCCAGCACCTCGGTGCCCCGTTCACCGCCCGCCTGCGGGCGATGACGGCGGACCACCGCCTGGAACAGCGGCCCAAGGCCGCCGGCGACGAGACCCGCTGGCGCTTCAAGCAGGCAGCGCTCCCGCCCGAGGACCTCCTCGTCCGGCTCGCCGACCGCCTCCACAACCTCCGCGATCTCGCCGCCTCTCCGAACCTCGACAGGCGCCGGCGGTTCGTTCAGGGCCTGGAGGACTTCCACCTCCCGCTCGCCGACGCCGCCCGCGGCCTCAGCCCCCACCTGGAGGCCATGCACGCACGGCTCCACGCTGAGTACGTCCGACACCGACAGGAGGTACGTCCGTGAAGCGGGTCGTCTACTCGATGGAGCCGGTCGGTCGCACCGGAGGCCGGGTCTACCTGCGGATGCTCCACGAGGCGACGGCTGACGACGTGGAGTGGCGCACGGTCCCGGACTACAAGCGCACCTACCGCGTCCGCCGCTGGCGCAAGCTCCGCCACCTCGCCCGCCTGGCCCCGACAGTACGGGCCCTGGACAGCGCCAGCGGCATCTTCGTGTGGGACGACCTGAGCCTGCTGCTCTTCACGCCGGAGATGCGGGCCCGCACGGTATTTCTCCTGCACCACTACGAGCCGCTGCAGCACGACTCCACCCCCATCGAGGCCATGCTCTGGGAACACCTGTTCCGAGTTCTGCCGCAGTGTGCCGCCGTGGTCTGCGTTGCCCCGTACTGGGCCGACTTCCTCCGGGCCCGAGGCGTACGCGACGTACGGGTGATCTACAACGCCTTCGACATGACGGAGGTCGAGCGGGCACGCGGCTTCGACCGCGCCGAATGCCGCGCCGAGTTCGACCTGCCCCCGGACGTGATCGGCGTGTACGCGGGCAAGGCCGTGCACTGGAAGGGCACCGAAGAGGTCTCGGCGGCCCTGGCCGGCGCGCCCGGGCTGCGGGTGATCACCAGCGGCAGCAACACCATCGGCTTCGACGGCGCCCACTACGACGTGGAGCGCGAGCGGTACCTGCGGCTGCTCTGCGCGTGCGACGTCGGCATCTTCCTCCCCCAGATGCGGGAGGGCTGGAGCCGCTGCGCGGCCGAGGCCCTACTGCTTGGCCTGCCCTGCCTGATCCGCCCGGTGGCCGGCCTGGGCGACCTCGCCACGCTGACCGGCCAGCCAACCCCGGACCTCGGCCGACTGCCTGCGCAGGTCCGGGAACGCGCGGCGGCACGCCAGACAGAGACCAAGGCCGCGTACGAGGCCCTGGCCCGGTTCGATCTGAACTACTTCGGCAACGCCTGGGGCGACCTTCTCGCGAAGGTCGCCTGAACGGCGACTACGCCTGCGCGGCGGCCAGCTTCTTGGCCGCCGCGTCCAGACGGGCCAGTACGCGGTCCCGGCCGAGCAGCTCCATGGACTCGAACAACGGGAGCCCAATCGTCCGGCCGGTGACCGCGACCCGGATGGGCGCCTGCGCCTTGCCCAGCTTGAGTCCGTGCTTCTCACCGACGGCGAGCAGGACGGCCTTCAGGTCGTCCGCCTTCCAGTCCGCGACGGTGGCCAGCTCGGCACGGGCATCGGACAGGATGTCGCCGGCGCCCGCCTTCATCGCCTTGTTCCACGACGCCTCGTCCTCGACCGGCTCGTCGAGGAACAGGAAGTCCACGTAACTGGTGATCTCCGACAGCAGCGCCAGTCGGGTCTGAGCCAGCGGGGCCGCCACCTCGAAGAGGTCCTTGTCGAACGCCTCCGGCGCCCACGGCGCGTATGGGGCGACGAGCCACGGCGCGCAGGCGTTGGCGAACTGCTCCGGCGAGAGCGCGCGGATGTAGTCGCCGTTGAACGCCGTCAGCTTCTTCACGTCGAAGAACGCCGGCGCGGTGTTGACGTCCTCGATACGGAAGAGCTGCTCCAGCTCTTCGTACGGCATGATCTCCTGGTCACCGCCGGGGCCCCAGCCGAGGAGCATGAGGTAGTTCACCATCGCCTCGGGGAGGAAGCCCTCGGCGAGGTAGTCCTCCAGCGCGACCTTGTCACGGCGCTTCGAGAGCTTCTGCCGCTTCTCGTTCACGATCACCGGCAGGTGCGCCCACACCGGCGGCGTGGCGCCGAGCGCCTCCCACAGCAGCTGCTGCTTCGGCGTGTTCGACAGGTGCTCCTCGCCGCGGATGACCTGCGTGATGCCTTCGTCCAGGTCATCGACGACGTTGGCGATCAGGAAGACCGGGGACCCGTCGCCACGGGCGATCACGAAGTCCTCGATCGCGCTGTTCGGGAAAGCCGGCTCCCCGCGGACCAGGTCGACCACGACGGTCTCGCCCTCGTCCGGCGTACGGAACCGCAGGGCCCGCCGCTCCTCGAAGGCCAGCCCGCGATCGCGGCAGAAGCCGTCGTACCCGAGGTGGTCCGACCCGGTGCGCTCCTTCAGCTGTTCCCGGGTGCAGTCGCAGTAGTACGCCCGGCCAGCCGCGAAGAGCTGCTGAGCCGCTTCCCGGTGCCGGTCGGCGTTGTGCGACTGGAAGTACGGCCCCTCGAAGGCCGGGTCCTCGCCATGGATGCCGATCGCCGCGAGCGCGTTGATGATCCCGTCGATCCACTCCGGCTTGTTCCGGGCCGCGTCGGTGTCCTCGATCCGCAGGACGAACGTGCCGCCGGACTGTCGTGCCACCGCCCAGTTGTAGAGAGCGGACCGTGCACCACCGACATGGAACATGCCGGTCGGGGACGGGGCGAAACGAACGCGAACCGGGGCAGTAGACATGCGCTCCAGGGTACCGACGTGGAGCCTCCACCCCGGACCACTCGCCCTACCCCCATACCAACGCTTTTCGGCCGTCCTCGCCCTCCACTCGCCCGCCCCCTCTACCCGCCTGCGCGGGAGACCCTTACGCAGCAGCTCGTACGCCCAGTCGACACCTGCTGGGAGACTCGGCGGAAGTTGAGGGGGCGCTCGCGTCCTCTACTGCCGGTATGTGTCCTTGCCAAAGATGAACATGGTCGACACGGCCGCACTAACCAACGTTTCAGGCGCTGTCCCGCAGTACCGGTCAACATCAGCAGCCATGCGGGGGAACATGCTCTCGGGCGGGTCCGCCTGGATGCCTTCCTCCCGCCTCTTGTCCACAAGGAGGTGGCGCACAACTCTGTCACGCTGCGTCGCGCTCAAGCCCCCGGACCAGTCCTTACAGAGCACCGCCTGGGGGTCTACAGGGATCTCGCGCTGCGCTCCAGGCTGCGTTGCCGAAGCCACCCCACTTGCGCTCGGGGTGCCAGCAGCCTTGGCTTCGGCGTCATCACCGCCGCACCCGACAGTTGCAAGCAGAACGAGGCTGACACCCACGGCCTTCAGACCGCTACGCGATGACGACACGCTTCCCGCCAGGAAGTCCGCTACTACGTGAAGTGGATCAAGGTGACACCCAGCGTAGTTCGCGAGAGGCAGCCGTCACCATCCGGCACTGGCCCTTCTCTCGGGCCACGGGCACCGCACACCTGGCACCCCGCCATCGTCTCAGTTCTGGTCTCATTCGCCCCCGTCCGGCCGGGTTCACCGGGCTAGCCGCCAACGGCTTTCTCCCAGGTGAGAACCGCCTTGCACCGCCCCAGACCCCCATACGAGCCTTGGGTGGTCGTTGTGGCTCTGTTTGATTGCGGAGGCGGTCGCGGTGTCCGTATCCTTCCGTGCAACGCGATGACGGAGACGAGTAGCCAGGGATCACGCGAGCCCAGAGAGCCGCCGGAAGCTGGGAAGGCGGTCTCGCGCTCCCGGGTGAAGACCCTCCTGAGCGCGGGGAGGAACGACCCCGTTCGTGGGTCCAATGCCCCGCCGGCCGGCCCCCGTCACCGGGCCCGAATGAGGCCGCCACTATGTGGCGGCGAAAGTGCGGTGGCACCGCGAGTTGCCCTTCTCGCCCGCACTCCCAAGGGATCATGACGACGTCCTTCGGAGGACCGCAATGATCCACAGCCGCGTACACGTCTCCGACCTGCGAGAACACGTCGGCCGTACCGTTTCCGTCTGCGGGTGGGTGAACACCCCCCGCCTGCAGCGCAAGATGCAGTTCGTCATCGTTCGGGACAGCACCGGCATGGTGCAGGTGACCCACAAGCGCGACGAGGGGCCGCTGGAAGCGCAGCTCGAAGCCCTCACCCCCGAGTCCGCAGTCAAGATCACGGGCCTTGTCGTCGATGCTGCCCAGGTCAAGCTCGGCGGCCTGGAGATCGTGCCCGAAGCGGTGGAGGTCCTGAACCTGGCCGCCACGCCGCTGCCGATCGACGAGAACACCGGCCTGGAGCAACGGCTCGACTGGCGCTTCCTGGACGTGCGCCGCCGTCCCGCCACGCAGTTGATGTTCGCCGTGCAGACCACCTTGGAGCAGGGGATGCGCGAGTACGCCTACGCGCAGGGCGCCACCGAGATGCACACCCCCAAGCTCATGGGCACCGCCTCGGAGTCCGGCGCGGAGGTCTTCAAGCTCGGCTACTTCGACCGCAGCGCTTACCTGGCACAGTCGCCCCAGTTCTATAAGCAGATGGCGATCTCGGCCGGGATCGACAAGGTCTTCGAGATCGGGCCCGTCTTCCGCGCCGAGCCGTCGTTCACCTCTCGGCACGCCACCGAGTTCACCGGCGTCGACGTGGAGCTGGCCTGGATCAACGGCGTCGAGGACGTGATGGCGTTCGAGGAGCAGATGCTCGCCCACGCGATCGCCAAGGTGGCCGACGCCCATGGCGAGGCGATTGCCGAGCACTTCGGCGTCGAGGTCACCGTCCCCACGACTCCCTTCCCCCGCATCACCATGGCCGAGGCGCACGAGATCCTGCGCAAGGGCGGCTGGGACCCGGAGGGGGTCAAGGTGGACCTGGACCCGGAGGGCGAGCGGAGCATCTCGGCTCACATCAAGCAGGCCACCGGGCACGAGTTCGTGTTCATCACGCACTACCCGGTGAGCATCCGGCCTTTCTATCACATGCGGCCGGCCGACGACCCGAGCCTGACCCTGAGCTTCGACCTGCTGTGGAAGGGCCTGGAGGTCACCACCGGCGCCCAGCGTGAGCACCGGTATGACGTGCTGCTGAAGCAGGCCGCCGAGAAGGGCATGAGCCCCGAGCCGCTGCAGGACTACCTGAACGCGTTCCGGTACGGCTGCCCGCCGCACGGCGGCCTCGGCATGGGCCTCGGCCGAGTGCTCATGGTGCTGCTCGGCCTGGACTCGATCCGCGAGGCGACCTTCCTCTTCCGCGGGCCAAACCGGCTCACCCCATAACCGGCCGTAGGACGCGGTCTCAGTAACGGACATGTGGACGCGAGGAAGGCATCGGCGACGCACTGGCTGCCAAGATCAGGGCCTCGCTCACTTACCGAGACCTCGTGGGCCATCCAGGCTGTGAGGTGCGACTCCACGACACGACGCTCTACAACTCGATCTTCCGCTACGACGACCACCTCTTGATTCAACCCCCACATCTGGGGCCGGCCGGCCAGCGCGAACCCGCTCCTCCAGCTCAGGCGCACGACCAACGCAGAATGGTTCGAGCGGTACGGCGAGAGCTTCGAGGCCGTCTGGTCATCCGCGCGCCCCTGGGCGCCCGACAGGCAGGAGCAGCACCACCGTGGGCAGGACTGAGTACTACCACGACCCCAAGGCCCCCAAGGCCAACACCCTGATCCCCGCGAGCAACATGCTCGTCGTCAACGACGACGGCGCCATCCTGCTCCAGCGCCGGCGCGACACCGGCCAGTGGGCCCTGCCCGGCGGCGCCCAGGACATAGGAGAGAGCCCCGCACAATGCGCGGTCCGCGAGTGCGAGGAGGAAACCGGCATCGTCGCGGAGGTCACCGGCTTCCTCGGCGTCTACTCCAACCCGGAGCACATCATCGAGTACACGGACGGCGAGATCCGGCAGCAGTACGAGGCCGTGTACATCGGCCGTCCCGTCGGCGGGAAGCCCACAGTCAACGAGGAAGCGGACGGTGTCCGCTGGGTCCACCCGAAGGACTTCGGCGAGCTGGACATCCACCCGAGCATGCACGAACAGCTCGGCCACTACCTGGCCGGCGACTATCCCCACCTGAGATAGACCCCTCAGAGCACGACGTCCGCCTCGACCGCGGCCGCCCTTACGCGCTCCACGCTGCCGTGGATCGCAGGGGCGGCCCGGCGGATGAACCGCCCGACGACACTGTCCTCCCCGTAGCGGCCGAGGATCTCGCCGACTCGCTCCTCCGACGTCGTACGCCCGCCGTCAGGCGTCGTGGTCATGTCGCAGTACACCAGCGCGTCCACGAGCAGCGGATCACCAAGCAACGGAAACTCGCCGGCCAGCTCCGAGCGGAGCCCACGCTCCTCCGCCTCCAAGAGGGCAAAGGAGTGGTTCGCCACCAGCCGCACGACGGACTCGGGCGCGAACTGAACGTCCCGCAGGTGGCGCGCACCGTCCAGGGGATGGAAGCCGGTATCGACGAGCCGCGGCGCGTATCCGATGTCGTGCAGTACGGCCGCCGCCTCCAGAACTGCGGCCCTCTCCCCCTTCAAGAGCGGCCCGAGCCGTCTGGCGCACGCAGCCACCCCCTGCGTGTGCGCCCATCTGCGCGGCAGACTCTCAGCCAGCAGCCCACCCGCCAGGTTGTACGCCCAGTCCCGTTCGAAGTTCGCCACGTTCGGAGAATACGTCCGCAAGCGCTTCAGCTGGGACCTTCACCGTGATGCCTGGCGGCTTGTCGCTTTGCTGGCAGGATGACTTCGTGACGACCAACGATCCTGAGGAGTGGAGTCCCGCTCCAATCAGCGAACTGGCTGAGCTTTTCCGGGCGGTTGAATTTTCGTGGTGGGTTGCCGGTGGTCGCGCGATCGAACTCGCCGTCGGGCACGAGCTGCGGACACATGGAGACCTTGACGTTCTCGTGCTGCGGCGCGATCAGTCACAAGTCCAGGAGTGCCTGTCAGGCTGGGATCTCCATGTCGCAGACCCACCGGGCACCGGCAAGCTCCGCGTATGGCGGTTTGGCGAGGTTCTCGAAGAGCCCCTTCATGACATTTGGTGTCGCCGAACGCCGGACTCGCCATGGTCAGTGCAGCTCATGCTCGACGATGCCGTCGAAGATGAATGGGTGTCGAGGCGCGACCGACGCGTGCGGATGCCACTCGCACGTCTCAGCCGCGTCGCCCCGGACGGCACACCGTACCTCGCACCTGAGGTACAGCTCTTCTACAAGTCGAAGCACACCAGGGAGAAGGACGAGGTGGACTTCGAGGCGGTCCTCCCGCTCCTGGACAGAGACCAGCGGGCTTGGCTGCTGGACGCCCTCGCGACGACCGCGCCAGGGCACCCCTGGCGACAGAAGCTGCATTAGGCTCTGCCTGTCGTTCTCCGCCAGCTTCCGCAGCCTTGCTGATTAACGCTGGCTGTCGGTCGGCCTTCGCGCGAGTGTGGCCGCCGGATGGTCCGAGTGGGTGGAAATCAGCGGCAGCTCGTCGGGCCGCGACGCGACCCTCAGCACACAGCCCTGTGCCGAGCGCCGGGGCATACTCCAGGCGAGCCCCCAGAGGTCACGCGTGCTTGCTGGGCCGTCGCCTTGGCCGGAACTGCGTTGCTGGACCTGCGGGCCACGGACGAAGATCTTACTGTCAGTGCCGTGGGTGATACTGAGACGGACCACAGGAACGTATCTGCCAAGTGAGTCACGGGGGTTGGTGTGACGGGGTGGGACATCGAGCCGATGGGCGTGCAGTCGGTGATCTCTCAGGTGAGGGAGGCCACTGACGGCATGAACGCCGGGATCAAGCTGTACGGAGCGGCTGTGCAGGGGGCGATGGCCTCGTCGGGCACGCTGGCCGTGGGCGGAGAGAGCGGCGGCCAGGCGGTCGGACTGGTGGCAGTTGCTCTGGGGGAGTTCGTCCAGGGGTCTGAGAGGGACGTGGTGGCTTTGCCGCTGCGTGCCAGCAGGTCGGCGAACGGCGCCATCGAGGCGACCAACGCCTACCTCGCTGGAAGCCTGGAGCAGGCGTGGAACGCGCAGCGGCAGGCGACGCTGCCGCCTGATGTGACGGCGTTCCTCGAAGCCACGCGCAAGGGGGCAAGCGAGAAGTGATCAGCCCGGAGAAGATACCCACCTTCACCGGCGACCTGGGTGAGCTGCAGCGGGACATCATCGCTCTACGGCAGGCGGCGAAGGCCATCAGGGAGAACTGCAGCGACGTCCACTCCCGGTTCCAGAATCTGAGCGCCTCGTACAAGGCGCCCGAGGCCGGGCAGCTCTTCGGCACGACGCAGGCCGTGCAGGACACGTCGGGCTCCTTCGCGGACCGGCTGGAGACGGTGGCCGGGGCTCTGGAGACGTACGCCGTCGAGGTCGTCGAGATCACCAAGCAGCTCGAGATGCTGCGCTGGCAGGCCGGCCGGTTCGTGGAGTCGGTCAAGGACGACGACGGCCCGCTGGGGAACTGGCGCAAGGACGAGGAGAAGGTCGCCGAGCACCAGGCGCTGTGGGACGGGGTGAACACCGCGGTCGCCGCGTTCCAGCAGGCCGAGGTGACGTGTGCCGACAAGATCACTGCCCTGGTGGGCGGCACACAGTGGCACATCAATGATGGCAGCCCCAAGCAGGAAAACCCCTACGGCTTCAGTGCCGAGCAACTGTCCCAGGCCGAGTCCCTTCCCTGGGGCACCCCGGAGGAACGCGAATTTCTGCCGTTCGGGGTCGATCACCACCTGAAGGAGTTCGGGGTCGGCCTGTGGGACAACGCGGCCGGCACGGTGGAGGGACTGGTCGACCTCTTCAGCCCGGGCGAAGAGGGAGGCGCTGCCCGCGAGGGACTGCTCCGAGTGATCGTCGGCGCTGAGGCATACCTGGTCGACCCGCACGGCGACCGGGATCTCTCGCCGGTCATGAAGAAGTTCATGGACGACAGCAAGCCGTACGCCAAGGAGTTCGCCAAGTCGTTCGTCGGCTGGGACGACTGGACCACCAACCCTGGCAAGGCCAGCGCCACGGTCGTCTTCAACGTCCTCACCCTGGGCGTCGGACCACTGAAGGCGGGCTCGGCAGCCAAGGCGGGTGCGGCCTCCCGCGTGGCGGGCACCCTGGCCAAGGTCGGTGAGGTCCTGGACCCGATCGGCGCGGCGGCCAAGACCGTCGGCACGGCCGCTCGCTCCCTTCCCCGGGTTGCCGATCTCGTCGCCGGCGTACGAGGCGCCCCCGCGGCCGCCGCGGCCGCAGACGCCGCCCACAGCGTCCTCGAGTTCCCCGACGGCTCCCAGCTCCGCATCCAGGACGGAGAGTTCATCCCCGGGAAGAAGGGCGAACCCGACACGACCCCTGCCCCTCACGAGCCGGCAGCCGCCGAACGCGCGCCCTCGATCGAGACACCGCGCCAACACGAACTGGTTGGCGCGGGTGCCCGCACGCCCGATGCCACCGCTCACGCGGGCGAGAACCTGCCGCCCCAGGCCAGTCACGAGGCGCCCAGTGGAGGCGGGCCTTCTCACGACAACTCCACACCCCACAGCGGTCACGCGGGCGTAGGTGACCAGCACGGAGGTCAGAAAGCCGGAGCACAGCCACATTCCGGTGGCGGGCACGGAGCCGAAACCCCGGACTCAGGTTCTTCAGGGCACTCCGAAGCCACACCCAATGTTGGTGGCGGCGATGGAACGGGGCATGCAGACGATGGCCACGCGGGCGGTGAGAAGCCCGACACCACGACCTCAGGCCCCATGGAACGAGGGGGCGAGGCCGAGCGTCAGCTCCGCGAGGGAATCAGCAACATTCCCAGGAACACAATGAAGCCCAAGGTGATCGAGAAGATCGTGCAAAGGCTGGGCGAATCCCCCTCCGGGCGCGAGATCGCCGACATCATCATTTCCGGCCATCTGTCACAGTTCCCCGGCTACAGGGACACCGTGTCCATGTTGGGCTCCGGAATCGCGGACCAGGCCCCTCGCGCCATGGACCAGCTCCGACTCGCCGACCAATTCCACAAAACCGGATTGCAGACCATCGAGCTTGAGGTCAAAAACCCCTCGATCAAAGCAGACCTCGACGTGCGCGTGACAGACGACGCAGGAAACACCTACGGCTACCAGATGAAACGGCTCAACAACCCTAAGAATCCATTCGACTCGATTACCAAGCCAGACAATCTGGGGCAGTTGTCAAAGTCTGCGGCCGACCACAAAATCATGCTCATTGACGGCCAGGGGTCAGTGGCCGAGTGGAAAGCCAGAGGGATTCCGGAGGAACTCCTGCAGGTTCATCGAGGCGAGCATCCGTTCAAGAGCGAGAAGGGGCGTGGCATCATGTTTGTGCTCCGGCTCGACGACGGTACGATCATTATTCCGCCCGGCTCCAAGGTCGACCCACGAGGTGTTCTGTGATTACGACTCTCCCCGTCGGTGGCTGGTCCTGGGAGACCAAAACACAGGTCTCGGGCGGCGATCCGACAACACGGTGCGCACAAGAGGCACTCAACGCGTGGTTGGTCCTCCGCGCGCGCGGTCTCGCCGACAATGCCGCGCAAGCCGACCTCACCATCAGAGCGAAGGATGGCGCCGCCGTCCTCGTCAGCCTGAAGAGAGTGCATGTAGAGCTGCAAAGCGCCCTCTCCAGGAATGAAATGTTCAGCGACGTGCCTACTGTCGACTGGGACCGTGTCGGCGTGGTCACGATCGACCTCTCAGTCCCTGGCACCTGCCTCCGGGCCGGCGAGCCCCATCACGTGGGAAAGCTTTTCACGATCTCAGTTGATGCCTGGGCCAGCGGTGCGGGAACCCTGACACTTCACACGTTCTCCGACGCCTGGATGTCCCACAACCTGCGAGGCCACAAGCAGCCCGAGGTGCAGAAAGAGAACGCGCCACGCCTTAAGTCCGCCCTCGCCGCTATCGAGGATCTGATGGCGGCTGAGACCATTCCTTCGGATTCCACTTCGTACGGCATTCCAAGCAAGAACGGTTTCGAAGACCTTCCGGACGAAGATCCGGATCTGCTGGATTCGTGGTACATGTTCGAAGTTCCGCGCCGGACTGATCAGATGCTGGCGAGGCTTCCGTCGGACGCTGTCTCATACAGCCTGGAGACCGAGTCACCTGTCGAGTTTGTCGAAGTGGCCGTTGGCGATCGCGTTATCGGTTACCTGTGGGCATCTGATGTCGACGACGCCGCGGGGTATGAACCGCGCACCCCGGCCGGCGATGACGCCGTAGATGCTGGGCCCACATGGCTGACGCGCCTGAGCGACGCAAAAAACCGCGGACTATCTCCGACTCAGGCGTTGCGCGACCTGTCGGCGTGGCCCGACGACTCACAGGCCGGGGCCATCGTGCCCGCCTCACTGCGACAAGCCTCCTCGCTGGAAGATCTACAGGAACTCTCCGGCCGCGAGTAAGGCACCGCCCGGATGGCCGAAGGAAGACTCCCTCGGCCATCCGGTGGTCCGCGACCACCTCAAGGAATGTTGTGACCCAGGACGTCATCGCCCTTACCCCACAGATGCCGGATGCCCGTGGTGTGCTCGCCGGCCTGTACGCCGGAGGGCCCGATCTGCGGGTGAGCAGCAGCGCCGAGGGGGCTGTCGTCCATCTGCATGCGGAGGACGGGCGGCCCGTCGTGACGGTCGACGTGCCACTGTTCGTGCAAGTGCCGGGTGAGGTGAGCCGGTTGCTCGGTACGGAGGCGGCGGCCGAGGTGCCGGTGTGGTGGACCGAGGTGCGGGCGACGACGAGGGTTGCGGAGGCCGGGCGGCTGGCTGGGTCGGTGGCCGGGCGACTGACATCGCTACTGGGCGGGTGCACCTGGCCTGCCGACGCCGCGCACACTGGCGTCGTCGCCGTCCCCTCGCCAGACGGTGACGGCCCCGTCGACAGTCCGCTCGCGGTTGATGTCCTCACACCCCGGGCCGCCGTGATCCTCCAGGACCGACCGGTTGTCGCCGCAACCACCTGGCTCACCGACCTGATGCAGAGCACGGTCCCGTCAGGACGCGAGTTGCAGATCGTCACCCCGCCCGGCACTCGACTGACCCCGCCCACCCGCAGCCTCCTGGCCAAGGTCCCGGCCCGCTGGGTGGTCCAAGACCCCGAGTGCGGCTACTACGACGGGCTCACCGGCGCCGTCCTCCACTGGCACGAGGACCGCTTCACCGAGGCGACACCGGCCGACGGCCGGACCCCCCTCGCAGACGCCTTCCAGACCGGCACGCTCGCGCGAGGCGAACAGCAACTGCACCTCTCCATCCGGACCATTCACCCCGCGACCGACGACCTCCTCCTCGGTAGCGCCCTGGAAGCCGCATGGCAGACACTCACGGGCACCCCACCCGCCGGCTGGTCCTCCGCCGAACCCGTCAACCTGCCCTGGTCTCCCAGACAGCTCACCGAACTGGCCCGGACCCGTGCCCAGAAGGGCGCCTCGACCTGGCTGGTCGCCGTCGGCGCCCCCGACAGGCCGGCGATCGCCACCTGCCGCGTGATCCACACCCCGGCGGGGATCGAGGAACACATCACACTCGCCCTCGGCTACACCACGGACCGCATCGCGCCCCTCGATGTCCTTCCCGAGCTGGCCGAGACCCTCGCCACCCGGCACAACCTCACCTCGATGCTCACCCACCTACGCCCCGCCCGCGCCGATCTAACCATCCCGCCCCACCACGAGCCGCCCCCCGTCCCGCTCTCGTTCACCCTCGGCCCCGAGGCTGTAGACGCCATCGGCCGCGCCCACGCCGAATCTCTCGAAGACCCACGACCGATGCGCCTGGGTTCCGCTGTCTGCCCTGCCCTGCACTACACCCTCGGCGACGGCAGCGACCTCACCGCCTGGCAACGTCTCCAGCACCTGAACAACCGCCTGCAGACCGACCAGTGAAGTTCCAGCGGAGGCTCGCCGACACGGGTGGGCATTGCGTCACCGGCAGCACCGCGGGGGCCGGCGCGGCAGGTACCGATGCGGCAGAGCGCCTCAGCGCAGTCACGCTTCGCCGGATGCCGGGACATCTTGCGTGAGCGTGGAACACACCACCCGCCACGGGTGGGATCCACCCCGCCGAGTGGCACTGGTCAGGAGCGGACCAGCATCACTCAGCGCGGTCGGACATCATCCGGCACGAACGGACGGCACAGCTTCAAGAGGCACGGTCAGGCGTCCGGGGCACCGCCGAAGCGCGCGCGGTAGGACTCCAGGTCCTCTTCCGTGATCTTCGCGAAGAGCACCGGCGGCACGGTGAACGGGGTGCCAGCTGGGACGGCGTCCAGGGCCTTGGCCTGCTCGGCGGTCACCCAGGGCGCGGTGTCGCTCTCCAGGGCAAAGGCTCCGCGCATGGCGGCCGCCGTGGCCGGGATGAAGGGCTCGGAGACGACCGCGTACAGGTGGATCAGGTTCATCGCGGTACGCAGGGTCAGCGCGGCGCCGTCCGGGTCGGTCTTGATCTCCAGCCAGGGAGCCTTCTCCTCCAGGTAGGAGTTGCCCGCGGACCACAGCGCGCGCAGCGCGGCGGCGGCCTTGCGGAACTGGAGCGCCTCCATGTGCTCCTCGTACTCGGCCAGCAGACGCGCGATCTCGTCCCCGAGCTTCGCCTCCGCCTCGCCGGCGGCACGGCCCGCCGGGACGTCGTCGCCGAACCGCTTGCGGGAGAAGGACAGCACGCGGTTGACGAAGTTGCCGAGGGTGTCGGCCAGGTCCTTGTTGACCGTGGCGGTGAAGTGCTCCCAGGTGAAGGACGAGTCGTCCGACTCGGGAGCGTTGGCGATCAGGAAGTAGCGCCAGTAGTCGGCGGGGAGGACCTCCAGGGCCGCGTCCGTGAAGACGCCACGCTTCTGGGACGTGGAGAACTTGCCGCCGTAGTACGTCAGCCAGTTGAAGCCCTTGACGAAGTCGACCTTCTTCCACGGCTCACGGACACCCAGCTCGGTGGCCGGGAACATCACCGTGTGGAAGGGGACGTTGTCCTTCGCCATGAACTCGGTGTAGGTGACGTCGTCCGCCTCGTACCACCACGACTTCCAGTCGCGCCTCTCACCGTCCGGGGCCGCGCCGGCCCACTCCTTCGTCGCGCCGATGTACGCGATCGGGGCGTCGAACCAGACGTAGAAGACCTTGCCCTCGGCGGCCAGCTCCGGCCAGGTGTCGGCGGGTACGGGCACGCCCCAGTCCAGGTCACGGGTGATCGCGCGGTCGTGCAGGCCCTCGGTCAGCCACTTGCGGGCGATCGACGAGGACAGGTGCGGCCACTTCTCGCTCACCGCGTCGATCCACGCCTCCACCTCGTGCTGAAGCTTGGACTGCAGCAGGAACAGGTGCTTGGTCTCGCGGACCTCCAGCTCCGTGGAACCGCTGATCGCCGAGCGCGGGTCGATCAGGTCCGTCGGGTCCAGGACGCGCGTGCAGTTCTCACACTGGTCACCGCGGGCCTTGTCGTAACCACAGTGCGGGCAGGTGCCCTCCACGTACCGGTCCGGCAGGAAGCGGCCGTCGACCGGCGAGTACACCTGCCGGATCGCGCGCTCCTCGATGAAGCCGTTCTCCTTCAGCCTGCGCGCGAAGTGCTGGGTGATCTCGCGGGTCTGCGGGGAGGAGCTGCGGCCGAAGTAGTCGAAGGCCAGCTCGAAGCCGTCGTACACGGCCTTCTGCGCGTCGTGGGCCTGCGCGCAGAACTCGGCGACAGAGAGCCCCGCCTCCTTGGCGGCCAGCTCGGCCGGCGTGCCGTGCTCGTCGGTGGCGCAGATGTAGAGGACGTCGTGACCGCGCTGGCGGAGGTACCGGGCGTACACATCGGCCGGAAGCATCGACCCGACCATGTTGCCCAGGTGCTTGATCCCGTTGATGTAGGGAAGCGCGCTGGTAATCAGGTGTCGAGCCATCCTCGGATGCTCCATTTCATGCGTACGGCGCCGGTGACAGTGCCACGGCGGACCCAAGTCGAGAGGCTGCAGCCGATGCGATCACTCCAATCGCACGCTGTTGTCGCGCACGGTGACGGAACGGGTCTACAAGCCACCGCCATCGTATCGAAACTGGGGTCTCCCACTCCCCTGGGTTTCGGGGCTGGCTCAGGCGGAGCGCGAAAGGCACTCGGCCGTCCGAGACAGGCGGCCAAGCGAGTCCCGGACGGCCGAGGCAATCATCATCATAGGGACACGGCGCCACCGCAGCCGCACTCGGCCGAATCCAGACCCAACGGGCAGCATCCAGCCCATGCTTCAGCCCGAGCTGCCGTTCTCGCATAGGTACGTTGCCCTCTTTTGAGATCGAGCCGGGCGACCGCGGTCGTCTCGGGCTCCTACACGCCCGCGCGGACGAAGCGTACCGGCTCGGCGAGGATGGCAGCAGCGGAGTCCAGGTCGGCCAGCCGGGCGGACAGCGTTGCCTCAGCCAGCCTCGGCGGCAGCGCGTCACCGAATTTCAATCCCCGCACCGCCCGCTCGTCAACGGCGGGAAGGCACAGCCGCTCCGTTGCTTCGCTCACGGCTTCCTTCCATGACACGGGGGTGAGGTCCTCCCGGAGCCGGATCCAGTGGTCGTTGATCCTCTGGGCGGGCACCGCGACGCCTTCCAGGGTCGCGGCCAGTGTGGCATTCGCACGGTGGCCCGCCCAGGTCCACCAGCGCGCCTGCCCTGCTGTGTCGCGCACGACCAGAGTGCCTCCCGGATGGACCCTCTCCAGAAAGTGCTCACGTGCCTCCACCATTGCCGCGGTGGCGCGCCGGGTCAGGGAGACAGGAGGATCGGCGCCGAGCAGCACCTCACGCACCGCACGGGCAACTTCGAAGGATGCCCCCTGGCCGAATCCAGTGCCGCTCCACTTCGCCTTGCCGCCCCCGTCGGCCGGCTCAACGAAACAGCGCTTGCGCCGCCAGTCGACGTAGGTGACCTGCCAACTGCGGCCGGCAAGGAGAAGCCGACGAGGGCCGGCGACCTGCTCGGTGAGCAGGGCGGGGTCGGTACGGCCGATCTCGGTGGGGCCTTGAAGGACGGTGAACTGCGGTGGGGCAGTGAAGACGGCGGTGAGGTTCATGAAATGGCGGTGCCCGTAACGCCGTTCGGCTTCCGGGCCGATGAACAACAATCCGCCGTCCCGGTCGAGGTAACCCTCCTCGACGAGGTGCCGGACGATCGGTTCCGCCGACCCTCCGAACGGCCCCAAGCCGTTCCACCACTCCTGCCACAGCCGGTCTCCGACGCGGTGTTCCTGAAGGCAGAGTGCCAGCAGCTGCTGGGCGACGATGTGCCGGGGCTCGGGCGGCGCGATCACGGGTTCCACCCAGCCTCGCGACCACTGGAGCAGGAGTCCGGCGGCGCTCAGCAGACCGCCCTGGTCGAGTGTGAGGAAGAGGCAGTTGCGTGTCGTTCCGGGACGGCGTCCGGTACGTCCCAGGCGCTGCAGGAACGAGGCGACGGAGGTGGGTGCGTCGATTTGAATGACACGGTCCAGGTCGCCCACGTCGATGCCTAGTTCGAGTGTGCTCGTGGAGATGATGACGCAGTCACGCGCTTCGGCGAACGCGGTCTCCGCACGTCTGCGTTCGTCGAGGGAAAGCGAAGCGTGCGACAGGAAGGCGGTCACGCCCTTGGCCCGTAGTTTGGCGCCCAGCTCTTCGACGAGGCGCCGTGATTCGCAGAAGACCAGACGTTTTTCGCCTCGGTGGAGGGCGCTGATCACGGTGGCCGCATTGTCTAGCGATCCGACGTAGTCGAGCTGGATATCACCGGGTGGTACAGAGTTCCGAACGCGCGACGTGAGCTCCGTCTCGGACAGGTGAGGGGCGACGACGCGGCAGGGGCGCTTCCCGGCTCCCGACCCCTGGAGCCAGGTGAGCAGGCCCTCGGGGTTGCCTACGGTCGCGGAGAGGCCGACCCGCTGTACAGGGCGGCCCACGACTCTTTGTAGCCGCTCCAGTACGGCCAGCAGGTGCCAGCCGCGGTCGTCGCCGGCGAAAGCATGGACCTCGTCGACCACCACAGCCCGCAGCCCGGAGAAAAAGGACGCGTGGTCGACGTTGACGCTGACCAGCATCGCTTCCAGCGACTCGGGCGTGGTGAGCAGTACATCGGGCCGGGCCGCCAGGATGCGCCGCCTGGCACCGGCCGGTGTGTCGCCGTGCCACAGGGCCGCGGTCCGGCCGAGCCAGGCGGTGTAGGTCTCCACTCTCGGCAGCAGGTTGTTCAGCAGCGCCTTGAGCGGACACACGTACAGCACCGAGGTGCCGGACCATCTCTGGGCGTGCATCCGGGACAGCAGGGGAAAGCACGCGGCTTCCGTTTTCCCCCCGGCCGTCGGTGCCAGCAGCAGGGCATCGTCCCCCGCGGCCAGTGGCTCGATTGCGGCCTCTTGGAGCGGACGAAGTCCTTTCCAGCCCAGGGTGTTCACGATGTGGTGAACCAGCGCCGGTTCCAGGCCGTCCGCGGCATTCACGGCAGTTCCAAGTCGATGTCGTCCGCCTGGTCGGCGGCGGCGTTGCGCTCGACGTCGGTGAGCTCGCCATCGGAGACGGTGAGCTCATAGTGCTCACGCGGGTCGAAGTCCGCGAACTCGTCGACTCGGTCGAGGACATCGGCGACGAGCTTGCGCAGGAAGACACGGGGGGCGACCCCGACGTTTCCGCCGAGACCGCCGGTGACGGCGGTGGCGAGTTCGCTGACGTAGGCATCGTCGACGCGCGCGGCGACACGGTCGGGATGGCGTGCCGCCCCTCGGTAGAGGTCCCGCACAGTCCGGCCGAGTTCCCCGAGCCGCGGCAGGTCGAAGCCTGGCAGCCGCAGCTGCACGGCCCGGGGCGAGTCGAACCGGGCATCGGTCGTGAAGTCGGTGGCGAGCCGCTGCGCCAGTGGAGGGAGCCGCTGGACACCCTGCTGCCCGTCGTAGAACGCGGGCGTTCCAGTGATGACGAGGAAGAGTCCGGGGAAGCGTCCGGCGTCGATCTCGTCGAGGAGCTGGCGCAGCGCGTTGAGACCCTTCTCCCGCACATCGCCGCGGACGCGTTGCAGGGTCTCCGTCTCATCGAGTACGAGGAGCAGTCCCGGGTGGCCGCAGTCGCGCAGCACGGTCAACAGTCCCTGGAGGAAGCCGAGCGCGGCGAAGTGATCCAGATCTCCACGCACTCCGGCGGCCCGACGGGCGGAGGCGGCCACGGACTTCTGGCCACCGAGCCAGGCGATCAGGGCTTCCGCCGTCGCCCCGTCCCCGGCGGTGACGGCCCGGCGGTAGCCGCGCAGGGCGGCGGCGAACGCGGGTGTCGTGCGAGCGACGTCGGCGAGCCGGCGTTCCATCAGCGTGTCCACGGCCGCAGCGAGGGCTTCCTCGTCGTCTTCGTCGATCTCCGAGCCGTCGAGGACCTCCTCCTCCAGGGTGTAGAACCACGAGTCGACGACTGCGCGCAGGGCGCTGGGCTGGTGGGTGGCGGTGGCCAGGCGCTCGGTGAGCCGACGGTAGACCGTCTCCAGCCGATGCAGCGGTGTCTCGGTCTCGGAGATCTGCACTTCCGCGGTTGCGAGTCCCGCACGTTTGGCACGCTCGGCCAGCCAGCGGGCGAAGAAGGTCTTGCCGGAGCCGTAGTCGCCGCGTACGGCGTGGAAGGCGGCACCACCGCGCGTGACGGTCGCCAGGTCGTCGTCCAGAGCGGCTTGGAATCGGTCCAGTCCGACCGCGAACAGGTCGAGGCCGGACTGCGGGACCGTGCCGCGCCGCAGGGCGTCGATGACCTCACGGCGCCGGACCGCGCTCACGGAGGCGAGGTCGGTCACGCCTTCTCCTCCTCCCGGCTCGATACCTCGTCCGTCTTCTCGTTCCCTCCGTCGTCCTGCGAGTTCGGCAGGAACTGCTCGCGCAGGAGCGGCACGTCGAGCTTGACCGCGTGTCCACCGTCGATGAACCCGAGGACGGGATACCCCTCGACGTTCAGCAGTCGCTGCACCGTGGCGACGAAGCCCTCGATGTTGCGGCGGACCCGTCCGGTCGCCGAGATGGCCGCGGCGAGAGCAGCCGGGGACATGGTGCCGCCCGCTGTGACGAGTGCGTCGATGACCGCAGCCACCACCTTCGCCTCGGGCGCTTTGCGGACGTACTCCTTCTGGGCCGCGTATACCTCGCTGCTCACCACCGTGCTGCCCAACGACTCGGCCACCGGCGGTCCGGCTTCCGTCCGGGCGGACGGCCGCGACTCGGCGGCCTTCGCGCTCTCGGAGGGCGCCGTGGGCCGCGCGGGCGAGGGCTGCTCCGACACCGCAGGTTGATCAGCGGTCGCGGCAGTGGAGGCCGGAGCATTGCCAGCGCCAGTGACCGGTGTCCGCCACCAGCTCGGTGTGGACAGCTCGCGCGGCAGCGGCACCCAGTCCTTCGGGGCTTCCTCCCCGGCCGGCAGCAGGACGAGCACCGGGACGGTGACTTCGGCCAGGGAGGCTCCTCCGTGGTACCCGGCGCGCCGCCCGGTGTAGCGGATGTCCTCGCGCCACGGCAGGATCACCGTCCCCCCGCCCTCGCGCACCCGCGGGCCGTGAACGGCGATCTCCCCTTCGCCCGCCGAGCCACCGGTGCGCCACCGGGCGGACTCCGCGCCGTCGGCGGCGGCCGTCGGGGCGTCGGAGCGGCTGCCGCGTTCCAGGACGTGTCCGTGGTCGGCGACGATGACGACCGGGCGCCCGTAGCTGCGGGCGGCTGCGAGCAGTTCGCGCAGGTGCGTGACGTCGGCCAGGGACCAGGTGGTTCCGCGGCCGTGCCGGCCGTCGTCCAGTGCCTCGTCGATGGTGTTGAGGACCACGCCCACCACGGCGTCCGAGGAAAGGGCGGTCATGAGTTCATGCGAGAGCGCGTGGCCTGCCTCGCCGCCGATGGCGGCCTTGTGGAAGAGGGCCGCCGCCTTGCGCCGCCGTTTCCAGAAGGCGGTGAAGCCGCTCGTCTCGGTCGACTGACCGCCACTCGCCGCTTCACCCGTCAGCAGTGAGGCACGGCTGACGCGGGTGATCGAGGGCAACATCGAGACAGCGGCGAGCCGTGCCGGGGCCTCACCTGCCTCCGGACGTGGCACGATTTCGCGCCAGCCGTCGCGTTCCGCCTCCTCGCCGAGCTGGGCGGCGACCGCGCTGCTCATGCCGTCGAGGACGAGGAGGAGCGGAGCGGCCTGGCCGCTCAGCGGGCGTACAACGGTGTCCAGCACGTTCTCGACGACGAGGCAGCCGTCGGGGTGCTGGGCGGTGGCGTGCGCGGCCCAGGCTGCGAGCCTCCGGGCGAACTCCTGATCGAGACGCTGCCTGAGGTCACGTGCCTGTTCGTAGAGGGCGCGCAGGTCCCGGCCGGTCTCCAGGTCGCCGTCTGGGTCGCCCGCCCACAGCACGGTGATCGCTCGGTCCAGCCAGCCCCAGTCGGAGACATGGGCCCGTACGGCGGCGGCCACGCTGGTGACGGCTGATTCGTGGCCACTGAGTCGGCGCGCCACCCGCACGGCCGTCTCGGCGGCCTGGATGTGGTCCGGGCGGAGGCCGGCCAGGGCGTGACCGAGCAGGTCGGCCAGCGCGGCCTCGCCGGCGGCCGGTGAACGGCGGGCTTCCGCGACGGTCCTGCGCAGCTGCGCGGTGAAGCTGAAGGGTAGGAACCGGCTCGCGGTGAGTCCCTGGGCGAGACCCGCCTTGCCGACCAGCTCGTCGGCCCGGTCCAGTACGGCGACGACGCGCCGGCGGGCGTCCTGGCTGGTCCGGGCATCGGCGATCCAGCGGGTGAGGGTTCCCTCCACGGCGTCGGTGAACACGGCGAGTTCCGACCGCCGGGGCATGACCTGCCCGAATAGTCCGCCGAGGGCGAGCACAGTGTCGGGCTGGGCGCCCGGATTCCGCAGTGCCGCGCCGAGAAGCCCGAGCGCCAGGGCGTCGTGGCCGAGTCCAGCCTCGGCGAGGGACAGCAAGACGGGGACGGCCGGTCCGGCGACCTCCGCGAGCCACTTCTTCAGTTCGGCGCGCTCGGTGGAGCCCAGTTCGGCGAATCGCCGGGGACCGGCGGGGGAGTGCGACCAGGCGAGCAGCGTGTCGGCGTCCAGGGTGACCTGCCCGTCCTGGCCGGAGCCGTGCACCGCGCGCAGGCCGAGCCGTTCGGCGGCGAGGGCACGCAGTGCAGCGTCCCGGGTCAGCACTCCGCCGACGCGCGGCCAGCCGCCTTCGGCGGGCTCCGCTTCGACCAGAGCTTCCAGAAGCCACCGCTCGCGGTACATGCGCGGGTCCAGGGCAGTGGCGCCGAAACGCTGGAGGACGACCTCGGCGTTCTCGACAGTGAGGGTCTTGCGCCGTACGGCCCTGCCACGCACATCCCAGCCGAGTTGCTCGTCGTCGACGCCCGTCGTCACCACGAGCACGTCGGAGGAAGCGCCTGCGCTCCGGTGCTCGTGCAGGGCGGCGACGACGCCGAGGACGGAGGCTTCGTCCCGTACGTGGACGCGCCGCGCCTCGCCGTCCAGGGTGACGGTGAACCGGGGCGGGGCGCCTGACGCGTACTGGCCGTGGACGAGCACGAGGCTGCGCGCGCGCAGATCCTCGGCGTTCGCGGCGAGCAGGGCCTCGACGGTACGACGGCCCACCCGGGGCAGGGCTGGGGCCATCAGCCGGCGTTCCCGTCGCCCGGTTCCGCCGCAGATCCGGCGGAACCGTCGGGACCGGACCCGGTCTCGGTGACCGGCTGCCAAGTGACCTGAATGCGGGTGCCGGGGTGGGCAGCGAGGTAGGCGCGGATCTCGGCGTCGAGCTCGGCGACTGTGGTGGCCAGCGACACCTCCAGCCGGGTGGGCTCGATGAGGTGGACGGCAGGTCGGCGACCGGCCCGAGCCGGGACGACGGCCTCTGCGCCGCCCTGGCCGCGGGAGGCGTCGTCCGGTGTGGAGGGCTGGTCCTGCGCGGGCGTCGAGGGGACTGGGGGCTTGCCGTGATCGGTGAGGCTGACGTCCTCGGCGGTTGGCTCCGGCGTGACCGGCGCGGGCGGAGTGGCCGGCTGGGCGGGCTGCGCTGCCTGGGCGAGGCGGGTGGCCTCGCGCAGCAGCGCCATCACGGTGTCCGGGAGCCGGTCCAGCACGGGCACCAGCGAGATGGCCTGCTCGTGGTCGCGGGCGGTACGGTGCACCTCGTCCAGGAACCGGGCCGCCCGCTCGCCGACGCTGTCCTCGCGTACGACGAGGTCACGGCGCACGGTGTCCAGCAGCGACCAGTCGGTGCCGCGCAGCGCGGCGGCCACTTCCGGCGCGTGCCGCAGGGCGCCCGCGATCTCCTCGTCGGTCACGTCGTAAGCGGCGGCGGCCAGCTCCCGCACGCACGCGGCCGGTTCGGCGGTGCGCAGCAGCCGGGCAACGAGGTCGGCGGCGGCTTTGGTGGACTTCAGGCGAGGCGCGTCGGCTCCACCGGGCCCGGTCAGCCCGAGGTGGGCGGCATGCTCCGTCAGCAGGGTACGCACCTCACCAAGGGCCACGCGGTGTTCCTCCGCGACCGCGCGCACGCCTTCGGCGAGCCGGGCGACGTTACGGGCGAACAGGACACGTGAGACGGTCCTGCCGAAGATCGTCCCGGCGCGGCCGAGCGCGGTGTGGAACTCGTCCTCGGTGGGCAGTTCCACAGCCCTCAGGCCGTACCCGGGGCCGATCCGCTCCAGCTCCGGCGCCTTGGGCAGCGGCGAGGTCTGGTAGACCCAGGTGCGGTCGTCGAGCAGGGCGTACGTGGCGATGATCAGGTTGCTGACGTGGCGGTCGAGGCCGGTGTAACCGAGGTCCTCGATCCACCGGCGGATGTCGTCGACAGACAGTTCCGGGCCGGCGTCGGGGGTCTCCGCAGCCTTCTTGTTGATGCGCAGGCGCCAGTCGGTGGTCACGTTCAGCGGCCCATCGTGGACCTCACCGAGCTGGAGGGCGTGCACGATCCGTCGGACGACGGGGAGGTGCTGGCTGTCGACCACAACGCGCCGAGAGCCGTCCTCCATCGCCCTCGTGATCCATTCGAGCGTGGTCTTCAGCTCGCGGGTGGTGACGGCCTTGCGTGTGAGCCGCGGGTCGAAGTCGGGGTGCTTGGGATGGCGGGCGCTGAGGAGCCCGTCGGCAAGCAAGAGGAGGTTCTCCTCGAAGCCGACCGCTGGTTCGGGCCGGGTGCGAGTGAAGCCCGGCTGGAGCGAGATCAGGTGGTGGCCCTCGGGCACCTCGGCGCCCGCGGTGCCGGGGTCAGCGCGGTTGATGCCGTACAGCTGGAGCAGCGCGTCGGTGAGCTGGCTGGTCAGGCTGTCGCGGGACGCCTTGAGCTGGTTGCGGATCTGGATGCGCTCCTCGGCGGGGCGGGTCGCCGTGTGGTCGTCGAGCCGGTCGCGCTCCAGCAGGTAGTTGATCTTCAACAGGCGTCCGAGGTTGCGTGCCTTCTGCTCGGACAGGAAGTGGGGCAGCCAGACGATCGTCGGCACCGTCCTGCCGGCGCGCTTCATCCGCTCCACCCGCTGAACGTCGTCCATCGGCGAGTGGTCGTGGTCGTCGAAGGGGTAGTCGAAGACGAAGCGGAGGTTGCCCTCGGTCTGCGGCGAGAACTCGGCGTCCGGCAGGTGCGGGTCGCGTACGTTGCCGAAGACAAACTCGACCGTGCGCTTGGTGCCGCGCCAGACGACCGTCCGCTCGCACACGAACGCCTGGGCGTCGGGGATGCCCAGCGCCGCCCACAGCTGGTCCTTGATCCACTGGCGGCGGTAGCCGTCCTGGTCGGCGACGCCCTGCACCTCTTCCAGCAGCGGCTCGACGTCCAGATCGGACAGGTGCAGGTGGAAGACCGGATCAGCGGGGTCGCCCTCGCTGCGCAGCTCGCCGTCGAAGCCCTCGGCCTGGAGCTCCTGCAGGCGCTTGACGGCGACGGCCCCCGCATCGCCCACCCGGGTCCTGATGGTGCCGTGGTTCAGCGCGGCGAGCCGACCGCCCGTGAGCCGGGTCAGGGCGGGCACGTTGGGCGCGAGGGAGGCCAGCAGCAGCGTCTTGACCAGCCGCTCGTCGGTTTGAAAACGCTTGTCGTCCGCCGAGCCGTACTTCGTCAGCAGGTGCTCGCGAACGCGGGCGTGGAAGCGGTGCGCGATCTCCGACTCCTTGCGGAGCTTCGCGGTGAACGCCTCACCGGTCCGCTCGGCGATCACGTCCCACAGGTCGCCTATCGGAACGAGCTGGCCGAGCCGCAGGTCGTCGCGGTGCCGCCGCAGCAGCTCCTGCACCAGCTTGAGACCGGTCCGCTCGCGCTGGAGCGCACCGGACAGGTCGACCAGCACATTGAGCAGCGCCGGGGACAGCGGATACAGGGTGCGGAAGTCGTCCCAGCTCGCCTCGGTGCGCCCCTGTGCGTCGAGCAGCACCTGCCGCACCTCGTCCCGCGACGACTCCACGAGCTTGAACGCATCGTCGCGCGCCTGTTCCATGCCCGGCCTCGGAGCGAGCACCCGGTGCTTGATGATCTCGACGAGGTTGCTGTCCTCCAGCTCCACGACGTCCAGCCGGCCGGCGAGGTAGTCGACCTGCTGCTCCAGGTTCTGCACGTCCGCGCCCGCCACGTCGGAGCCGATCAGCTGGGACAGGTCGCGCTGGCGGGAGATGAAGGAGACGATCGGCACGGGCCGACCGCTGTCGGCGGATTCGATCAGCTTGACCAACCGCTGCACCTGGTCACGGACGAAGTCCTGGTCACCCATGTGCGCCTGGAGCCAGAGGATCAGCTCGTCGAGGAAGAGGACGACGCCGTCGTAGCCAAGCGACCGGGCGTGGCGGGAGATGACCTTCAGGCCGTTCTCCAGCGGGATGAAGGAGTGCGCGTCGCCGCGGGCGGCCTGCGTGTACGCGGCCATGGGCCCGGTCAGCAGTGCCGACACCAGCCGCTCCCGCTCCTCGCTGCCGGGCGGCGCGGCGAAGGCCCGGTCCAGCTCCGCGCTGCTCCAGCCGCCCGTGCCGGGCAGGTCCGCTCCCCCGTCGATGCCCGGCAGGTCGTCCTCGTCGTCCTCGGCCCCGCCGCCGGGGGTGGCCACCGCCGCACCGGCGCCGAGCCACTGCCGGAACTTGTCGTCATCGCCGAGGAACTTCCGCTGCCTGTCCGCGTCGGCAAGCAGCGCGTCCGACCGGTAGACGGCGGGGGTCGGCACGTCCGGGTGCAGCTCCCGCACGGTGTGGACGTACCCGCCGAGCAGCGCCGAGTCGAGGTCAGTCGATCCGACGAGGTGGTACGGGATCATCAGGAACCGGCTGCCGCCCAGCCAGTCCCGGTGCTCGCCGACGACCTCCTTCAGCCCCCGCTTGTCCAGGGCGCCGTCGTGGCCGTTGAGCACGGCGTGCAGCACGGTGAGGAAGTGGCTCTTACCGGCGCCGAACGAGCCGTGCAGGTACGCGGCGTGCGAGTCGCCTGTGCGGACGGCCTTCGCGACGATGCCGAGCGCCTTGCGGAACGCCTTCTGCAACTGCTCGGTGACGACGTACTCCGCCACCCGCTCATCGGCCTCGTGGAAGCCCTGGGAGAGGTCGACCTTGAAATCGCCCGCGTGGACGTCCTCCTTGATGTCGATGACATCCCGGAGGAACAACTCTGTGGTCGACATCAGGCGATCTTCCCTCACTGTGCTGGCGGCCGGCCCGGACAGCGCCCCCCTCTGGCGTTGGCGCGACCTCCATCTTGCCAGGTGGGTCCGCCAACGCGAGGAGAGATCGTGACGCCCCCAGGACCAGGTCTCACGCTGGGTGATCATCCGGGGGCGGATGGCCGGGTGTGCTCACGCGGGATACCCGGCGCCGGTTCCTGCGGTGCGATCCAGGTCCGCCCCGACCTCTTGCCCGGCCCCGTACTGCGGGTCAAGCACAGCGGCTCTCCCCTTGCCCTGCTCTACGCGTCGTCCAGCTCGGGCTGTTCGGTTGTCTCCTGGCGTTGTACGGCCTTCCGCCCGCGTGTCTTCCGCACCGGACGCCAGTCCTCCATCTGTGCCTCGCTCACCCCGTGCGTGCGCAGGTATCGCTGGAACTCCGCCTCCAGGTCCTCGGCCGGTGAGCCCTCCCACTCGTCGTCGTAGGCGCTATGCCACTGGTGCACCCACGGCATGACCTCACGGAGCCCTGCGAGCAGCGGTACAAGTCTTTCGGCGCCCCAGGCATCGTTCCTGACGCGCGTCTCGATGAGCTGCGTGAGTGCCAGCGCCTGGTCCTTGTGGTCCCAGCCGGCCCAGCCGAGCATCAGCGTGGAGTCACTGTCCGGACCCGCCTCCGGGTAGGAGATGAACCGTTCCTTGGGGACGTCGAGCTTGCCACGGTGGGACCAGTAGGACGGCCTGAGGAAGTCCGAGGACTTGTACTTCGTGGGTGCGTCGATGTCGAGCCGCGAGCCCGTACGGTCCTCCTCGCGCTGCTTCTCCCAGACCTTCTCCCACTCCCGGCGGGTCCGCAGCCCGGAGTCCTTGTAGCGCATGGCGGCGAGGTAGGGCACGTGCTCGTCAGCGATGATCTCGCTGAGGATCTGCGCGAGGGGGAGGTCCGGCTTCTTCAGGTGGTCGGCGGCGTAGAGGGCGGCGACGGCCGTGAAGTCGGGGTCGGAACCGAGCCGGTCAGCGAGGTTGTTGACGGTCAGCGTCCGGGGGCGTCGCAGTCCGTCACGAACCTCGAACCACAGGTCCTCGGCTTCGCAACGGTCCAGCAACCAGTTCCGCAGCGCGGCGCGTTCCTTCTTCTTCCACGCTTCGGAGGCCCAGCGGCGCTTGCACTCGGGGCGCTCGACGAGGGCGATGTCCTTGCGGCTGGTGATCAGGTCGATGCGTGCCTGGACGATCTCGCGGTACCAGTCCGGCCAGTGGGCGGGGATCTCGGTGACGGGGGTTGAGCCGTGGCGCGTGAACCAGGCGGTCTCCACCTCCCCGGCCTCGACTTTCCGGGCGAGGACGATCTCGAAGGCGCGCTCGCCGAGCTGCACCTCGGGGATGGTGTCGGGGTCGGGTGACAGGGCCACGGTCCTGGCGACTTCGCGATCGGTGAGCAGCCCGTAGAGGCCGTATACCTGCCAGTCCAGCTCCTCTTGCAGGGCGATCAAGCGACGGCGGACCTTGGCGTGCGCGGCTTCCGCGTCATCCAGCGCTTGCCGCGTGGGTACGACAGTCGCGGCCACGGCCGAAGGCTCAAACGCGGCGAACTTCTGCGCCTGGGTGTCGAGAAGGCAGCCAAGGTGGCGCGGGAGCTTGGCAGGGAGGGGGAACTCGTGCAGCTTGGTGCTGGTGAACTCGAAACGGTGCTCCCACAGCTCATCCGAGATGCCGCCACCGATACCGCCGTTCCCCTTGGACTGGCTTACCTGTTTTAGCCAAAAACACGCGGTTGATGAGTTGAGCAGTCCAAACAACTCCAGGTGCTCTTCAACACCTGCCCCCTCGCGCAGCTTGATCACTGGAGCAGTACGGTTGAATACCTTGCCGCCTCGGTCCAGCACGAAGTGGTTGTGCGTCGCCACAAATGGAAAGGCCACAGAGAGCGGACTCCGGAAACGACGCGGAAAGAACATGCTGTGGTCGAACCAACGCAGCCCTCTCTCCTCTGGCGTTTCACCGAAATCAATGCGCTGCCGCAGTACGCTTCGGCTAGGCCAGAGGAACTGCTCCTCACGCTGGGAAAGCCCGCGCGGCTCCCCCTCCTCCGAGTAGGGGAAGAAGGTCTGCATCGGGGCCGAAAGAACATAATCGCGCAGCCCCTCACCTCGAACCACGGCGACACATCCGTGCGCTAGGCTGCGGGTGTGCACAGCCGAGCGCGGCAGATAAAACGCATCATCCAGGCCCGTATGCGTAGTCCGACCGCCTTCAAGCAAAACATCCGACAATTTGGCGCGCGCCCGCTCGAAAATAGCGAACAGGTCTCCTGCTCCACCGCCAGTCAAGGACCAAGGATGCGCGGAGTATTCGACAGCCGCCGCATCCTCCACCGAAACCCACTCCGACTCACTGCCCGGCCTGTTCACCTGCTCCACGATCGCCCGCCAAACGGCCCCCTGCGACGCGTCCTCCGGCTGCGCAGGCTCGCCCCGCACGCCCAGCACCGCACGCAGCATTCGTTCCGGGCTGGGAATGCGGTTGCGCCCCACCAAAATCACCGTGGGAGTACCGTGCCCTGGAATGAAGGCGCCCGAGGTGTCGATGACATGCGACAGCTCGACCCGGTTCCGGAAGACGACCTCGATCAGCTTCTTGCCGAACTCCCGCTTCATGAAGGAGTTCGCGGTGATCTGCCCCACGAACCCACCCCCGCCCAGCCGCCCGCCGGGCCCCTTCACCCCAAGCTCGAACATCCGCTGCGCGAACGGCACCGACAGCGCATAGGTCCCCGCGCAGGCGTCGTACGCCGCTCGGTAGTTCTCGTTCTCCTGCTTATCCTTCACCGTGATGTACGGCGGGTTCCCCACCACCACGTGGTACGACCCCCGCCCCAGGAGGTCCACCCGCTTCGCGTACTCCCACACGTCCTCCGTGGCGTACGCGTACGTCTCCCCCTCCTTACGCCCCACGACCGCTTCCGCGAACAGCGTGTCCAGATCGGTCTGGATGCCCGCCGCGTCCCGCCCGTGCAGCAGCGAGTCACCCACGGCCACGTTGATGGGGAACGGCGGCGCGTCCGCCAGACGCCGCGTACCCGCCGCGCGCATCGCGGCGACCAGGAGCCGGAAGCGGGCGATGGTCGCGGCGAAGGGGTTCTTGTCGCAGCCGTGGACGGACTCCAGCACCCGGCGCACCAGCGTCCAGTCGTCCGTGCCGGGTTCAGCCTGGCGCCACTTGTCCAGCAGGCGGTGGAAGATACCCAGCAGGAAGTGGCCGGAGCCGCACGCTGGGTCGATGGTGCGCAGGCCGCGGCGTTCCCGGCCGTCGGGGCCGGTCCACACGGGGTTGAGGCCGAAGCCCTGCCCGTCGTCGGCGACCGCCGGTTCCAGGGTCAGGTCGAGGATGAACTCCTCGACGAATTCCGGGGTTTGCAGCAGCGCGTAGGTCTTGCGGGCGTGCTCGCTCAGATCCTGGTACAGGTCGCCGAGGAAGCGGGTGTCCCACTCGGGGTCGGTGAAGTCGTAGCGGATCTCGCCGTCCGCACCCCAACGGCGCCAGAACATCAGCAGTTCCGTCGCCGTCTCGTACCCGGGGGTCAGTCCCCACAGCGGGTTGTGCCGCTCGTCGAAGAGGCCGGCGGTCGTCTCGTTGGTGCTCGCCAGGTGGCGGAACGCCTCGATGATCCAGTCGCGGTTGTTGTGGTGCGGGTAGGTGCGGAAATGCGCCTCGTGCCGGGCCTCCGCCTCGGCGAGGCGTTCGCCGGGGCCGGCGAGGTACGGCTCGTCGATCAGGCCATTGTCCTCGCAGAAGCGGACGAAGACGCAGCCCAGCACCCACGCCACCGCGGCCTGCGTGACACGCTCATCACGCCAGGCGGGGTAGGACAGGGCGGTGCGCCTGGCTTCCTTGGCCTCGCGCCACTCGCGGTCCAGGCGGGTGCGGAACTCCTCCTCGGACTCGCTGCGGGCCCGCAGGTCGTCCTCCAGTGCGACGACCAGCTTCTTCAGGTCCTTGAGCAGGGCCGCCTTGTCCGTGCCCGTAGTCGTCACCGTCACTCTTCGCTTCCTTCTCCCTGCACCGCGTCAGCGCCCCACCGCGTCATCCGCGGACCGGACCTCCCATCCTGCCGCACCCACGCCCCCGTACGACGGCCCAGGGTCGCCACGATCTGGGGGAAGCCCCCGCAGCCCTCTTGAACGACTCGCTAAAGTGATCGTCGTGACGGCCTCGACACCCTCCGCAACACAGCCGCCGCCCGCATTCGCGACGGCGAGCAGGAATCACTATCGCGCGGCCACGCTGGCCGCTGCCAAGGACCTGCGGATATCTGCGGATCATCTGGCTGGGCTGGCGGCGGAATGCGGCATCAAGGCCATCCTGGCCGACTTCCTGGGTTCCCGGCTCAACACGCGGAACCGGCTGGAGAACGCCGAAGTGGCCACCGTGAAGGGCGCCCCGGGCAGCCGGACGAGGAAACCGCAGGAACACGGGCATCTCCCCGAGCTGTGGGAACACCTCACCGCCGTCGCCCACCGCCGCCGGGGTGGCGGATCGGGCGCACTGTTCACTCAGCTCATCTGGAAGAACCCGTTCGCCGGCTGGGACGTCGGTGACCGGTACTGCGACGGCACCACGATTACCGACGCCGCTCTCGACCGACATCTGAAGGCCGCGTACGACCTCATCGCCGCCCACGAGCAGGCGAGCATTCTGGGGACGAGGACCCACGCATGAGCCGTTCCCCCGTGCGATTCGACACCGCCTGGCAGGTCGCCCTCGACCACGCCCAGCAGGCAGCGGCGCAGTTCGGCATGGACGTCGTCGTCACCCGGGACGTGCTCGGCCGGGCCTGCCTCCTCATCGACGACCGGCAAAGCCCTCTCACACCCAATGACCCCGCCGTGGTGAACCTCCGGGACGCGTTCACCGCCGCCACGCGCCCTTTCACCGGGCTGGAACCCCTCCTCTTCGGCGACAAGCTCTTCGCGCCCGAGCTGTACTTCGACGCCGACGACCGCGTGGAGGTCACCCCCCGGCAGGCCACCGGAACCGGGCCCGGCAGTGTGCACGTCCTGGAGCGGACCGTCATCGGCACCGAGTGGGCACGGAGCACCCCCGCGCCGTCCGCCGGAGCCTCACGGCGGCGGGACCGGCGGGTGGCGCTGTACGGCTTCAAGGGCGGAGTGGGGCGCACCACCGCCACCGCCGTCCTCGCCCGATACCTGGCCGGAACGGGCCGGTGCGTGCTCGTGGTGGACCTGGATCTGGAGTCCCCGGGCGTCTCCAACCTGCTGGAGGACCCCGCCGGCATCCCCCGCCATGGCATCGTCGACCACCTGGTAGAGGCCGGTGTCGGCAACGCCGACGGGCTGGAGCTGGTGGCGCGCAGCTCCGCGCTGCCCTTCAAGGGCAACGGGGAGGTGTGGCTGGCGCCCGCGGGCGGCTCGCCGCTGGAGGGGGAACCGTACGACTACCTCGCCAAGCTGAACCGCATCTACAGCGACCTCGCCGGGCTCAATCCCGGTGATGGCGATCGGCCGTTCGCACTGCGACTGGAAGAGGCGATCGCCGCCTGCGAGGACCAGGTGACCGAGTTGTCGCGGCCACCGGACGTCGTCCTGCTGGATAGCAGGGCCGGCATGCACGACATCGCGGCGGTCACCCTGACCCATCTCAGCGGGCTCGCGCTGCTGTTCGCGGTGGACAACCCCTCGACCTGGGAGGGTTACCGGATGCTGTTCACGCAGTGGCAGCAGCGCCCAGCCCTGGCCCGGGAGCTGCGGGAGCGGCTGCGGATCGTGGCGGCCATGTTCCACTCCGCCGGGGACGCGAAGCGGCTGCCCGTCCTGATCGACCGCGCCCAGGGACTGTTCGCCTCGACGCTCTACGACCAGCTCGACACAGACGAGGAGGGCGCGGACGACGAAGGCGACGAGCTCTACCACCCTCCCCTGGAGGACGACGACGCGCCGCACGCCGCCATCCCCATCCTCTTCGGAAACGACCTGGTGGGGCTGGACCCCCTGCGCAGCCGGGACTGGCCCGAGCTGCCGTTCGTCGACGCCGCATACCGGACCTTCACGACTACGGTGGAGCGTCTGCTGCCGCCACCGCACCCCGCCCCGGAGTCCTCATGACCGCCGCACCGACCACCGACGAGTACCGCACCCTGATCACCAGGGCCCTCGGTGTCGCGCTCGACGCGGACACGGACAGCCCCGACCTGCGACGGCTGTTCACGCCGTCCAGCCACCGCCTCGCGCTCGACCCGGACGTGACCGTGGTCAGAGGAGCGCGAGGCACCGGCAAGACCTACTGGGCGAAGGCGCTGACCGACCCCGAGCTGCGGGAGGTGGCCGCGAGGTCGTACATGATGCCGCGGCTGCGGCGGGTCAGGGTTACCACCGGGTTCACCACGGGGGGTGGGAGCGACACTCCGTACCCGAGCAAGCGCAAGATCGCCAGACTGCTGCGCGAGGTGGCCGGCCCTGAGGTCTTCGAGTTCTTCTGGTACACGGTCGTGATGATGGCGCTCGGTGTACCGGAAATCGCGAGCATCCCCGACTGGGCCGGCCGCATCCGGTGGGCGGAGGAGAACGAGGACGCCTACGAGGACGCACTGCGCAAGGCCGACCGGGAGGCCCGGGACAGCGGGGAGACGCGCGTGCTGCTCTTCGACGCCCTGGACCATCTCCACGCGGACCGGGCGACGGCCGACCGGCTGGTGTCGGCGCTGTTCCAGGTGGCACTGGAGCTGCGGCTGACCACGGGGGCTCTGCGCGCCAAGATCTTCGTACGCCCGGACATGTACGACAGCGCACCCAAGAGGTTCCCGGACGCCTCCAAGCTCGGGGCGAACGCGGCCGACCTGGAATGGAGCCGGGAGAACCTCTACGGGCTGCTCTTCCACCGGCTGGGCAACGATCCGAGTGCCGAAGCGGCGAAGTTCCGGGCCCAGTACGGCGAGTGGCGGGCAGAGGACGAGGGGCGGTTCATCGCGCCGGTCGATGTGATCGCCGACGAGAAGTGCCAGGAGAAGGTCTTCGTCTCGCTGGCCGGGCCGTACATGGGCACCGACCGGCGCAAGGGCCACACCTTCACCTGGGTTCCGAACCACCTCCAGGACGGCAAAGGACGGGTAAGCCCGAGGACCTGGCTGCTCGCCCTGCGCTCGGCCGCGGCCCTGACAACGGAACGGTACGCCGGACACCCGTACCCGCTGCACTACGAGGCGATCCGGGAGAGCCTGCACGAGGCGTCGCGGGTCCGGGTGGAGGAGCTGACGGAGGACATCGCCTGGGCCGCCGCCGCCATCGAGCAACTCGAGGGCGGGCAGGTGCCGATGGAGCCATCACACGTCCGTCAATGCTGGGAGCGGGGCGGACTCGCCGAAACCCTGCGCCGGATGCGGGAGGACGACGGCGAGAGCAGCGGTCCCCGTGACGCCGGTGATCCACTCGCACTGATAGAGGAACTGGTGGATCTCGGCGTCCTCACCGAACGCACCAGCGGCGCCCTCGACCTCCCCGACGTGTACCGGCTGGCGTTCAACATCGGCCGCAAGGGCGGGGTGCCCCGCAAGGCGTGAGCCGTCAGCCGGTGCCGGACGGCACCCGCAGTGACTCCAGGAACTCCCGGTCCAGGTGGGCCCGTTCCCCGTCGCCGCCGATCACCTCCACCGTCCGGCCGTCCAGTTTCGGCTCCTGGGCGCGTGTCTCGACCGTGCACAGCAGCCACAGGCCGTGCGGCGCGTCGGCGGGGCGGCGGGCCGCGTTCTGGAGCCGGACCAGGAAGGCGTGACCGCCCTCGTCCCAGTACCGGGCGACCAGGCCGGCGTCGTGGAGGAACAGCACGGTGCGCGGCGCGTCGGCGCGGGCCAGCACCGCCTCCTCCACGCGCTGCCACACCACCCGAACGAAGGATGCCAGCCCCGGCTTGATGTTGCCGGGGGTGGAGAGGCTGTCGGCGCGCAGGACCTTCTGCCAGTCCTGTCCCTTCTCGGCAGCCAGGGCGCGGAAGGCAGTGAGGAACACGTCCGACAGGTCGACGGCCTTGACCAGGAAGACGGATGCCACGGTCTCCGCCGCTCCCGCGAACGCGGTCGCCTTCACCGTGAGGGCGAGGAACCCGCCCCGCTCCGCCACGGCGGTGAGCCGCTCCCGCAGCGGGCCGTGCGGGTCCTCCCGGTCGGCCCGGGTGACGGGGGTGGGCGGCTGGTAGCTGGTGAGGGCGCCGGTGGAGCTCCACGGGCCCCTCGACTCCGGCGCCCTGGGGAAGAACTTCTCCGCCTCGTCGTCGTACACGAGGTCGAAGCGCGCCCCTTCCAGGGCGTCCAGCAGTTCCACATGGGTGGGTTCCCGGGAGCCCGATACCAGGTCCAGGGCGGGGAAGCGGGCACGCAGCCGGGCCACCAGCTCACCGACGGTGATCCCCCGGTCGCGCCGGACACCCGCTCCCGCCTGGGAGATGCGCAGCGCCCGTTCCAGGCTGAGGTCACGCGGGTACAGCTCCAGCCGGGGCGTGGCCGCGACGCCGGGGGCCGTCGCGGCGGCCAGGGACACCAGGCGGGTGTCGGCCAGCGGGGCCAGCCCGTCGGGTGCGGGCACGGACCGCAGGACGCGGAGGACCTCGCCGCGGCCGGGTAGCGGGTCCTGCCGCGCCAGGCGTTCGGCCGCCTGGCCGAGGAGCGCCGCGTACTCCGCCAGCTCCCGCGGGCTGGGATCGTCCGCGCCCGGCAGGGACTCGGCGGCGAGCAGGACCGTGTCGCCGCGCCGGTGCACGGCGAACCTCGGCTCGTGCTGCTCCGCGGGTTCCTCGTCCAGGCGTTCGGCGGTTTCCGCGTCGGCCGCGGCACGTACGACGGCCAGGGCCCTGGCGAGCGTCCGTTCAGGCGTGTCCGACCCTGCGCCGTGCCGGGCCCGGAGTTCGGCCGCGGCCTCGTCGGCGGTCATCACCCTGCCCACGGCCTGGACGATCTCGGTCAGCTCAGTGCGGACCGGGGCCAGCCAGTCCGCCTCCGCCCACCTCCTGATCTCACCCCGGTGGTGGCGGGAGACGGAGGTCTGCTTGATGCCCAGGTGGTCGGCGATCCGGGCCTGAACGGGCCAGGTACCGAGAGGGGACAGCCCGCCGTCGTCCGTGGGCAACCCGAGAGTGAGGCGTACGACCTCGGCACGGTGGGAACCCTTCCGGCCCGGCTCGGGAGCGAGGAGCGCAGCCATGTCGTCTATCGACAGGATGCGGGCCTCGCCGGAGCCGTGGGCGGACTGCTCCAGGGCGGCTTCGTCCGGCGCCTGCCGGCGGGATGCGTACGGCGCCGCCGGGCGAAGCGCGGATGCCCACTGCTTGCGGCGCCGGTTGAGTTCCTTGCGGACGAGGGCGCCCGCGCCGCGGGCCTTGGAGATGGCGTACGGCTGGATGTCCAGCAGCTCCCCGACCGTCGTCGCGCCCAGTCCGCCCGCCACCGACACGGCGCGCGGGGACAGGCCCGCGGCCTCCAGCGGCGTCGTAAGGTCGGCCGCCGTGGCGGCGCGGTCACGGGCCTCCTCCGGGTCGTCGGACGAGGTGCCTACGGTGGAGGGGGTCGTGGCGGGCGCGGTCGCGTCGGCCGCCCGGAACACCTCACGCCAGGCGTCCCACATCTGCCGCAGCGTGTCGAAGCGCTGCTCGGTGTCGCGATGCAGCGCACGCTGGAAGAAGGCGGTAAGTCCTTCGCGCAGCGCGGGCTCAAACAGTTCGGTGGCGACGTGGAGTTCGGCCGACTCGTTGGTCAGCGGGTCTAGTTGCCCCTCGCCCCACAGCGGGCGCTCGCCGCTCGCCATCTCGTGGAGGGTGACAGCGGCGGCGTACCGCTCCGCGTGGTCGTCGTAGTGGGCGCGGCGCATCGAGCCGAGGAACGGGTCGAGGTAGCCGCGCGTGCCGGCCTTCACATCCCGGTCGGAGGCGTCCGTAAGAGAGAAGTCGAACAGCTTGAGCTGCCAGGTGCGGTCCTTGCGGCGCTGGATGCCGAAGTTGTCCGGTTTGATGTCGCGGTGGCGCACACCCTGAGCGGCGAGCTGGTCCAAGGCGTGAAACAGATCGTCCGCGAAGCGCTCCAGCTCGTGGTAACTGAGCCGCCCTTTGCCCCGCAGTCGCTCACCCAGCGACTGCTCGCCGGCGTACTCCAGCTCCAGGACGGTCCGCCTGCCGAGCTCCCGCAGTCCCTCGCCGCGCAGCTGGACGACAGAGCCTCCGCCGACATTCCGCAGCGCCCGTTCCTCGGCACGCAGCCGCCCCGCCTTCTCCTCGTCGAGGGCGACCTTGAAGACGTGCTCGTCGATCTGGGTGCGGCCGTCCTCGTCCTCGGTGGCCCGCTCCACGAGCAGGGCGCGGGCGGTGGCGCCGGTACCCAGGACACGGCGTACCGTCCACTCGGCGTCGAGCGACTGCCCGGGCACCGCCTCAAGCGGGTCGACACAGGCCGCCGCCGGTGAGTCCGGGAGGATACTGGCGCGTTCCGCCTCGTCCAGCAGGTCCAGGAACGCCTCGGCCGAGCCGAGCCGCTCGTTGACATCGGCCCGGGTCGCCCGGAACACCAGGTCGTCGAGGGCGTCGGGCAGGCCATCGGTCACCGCGAACAGGCGCAGCCCGCCGTCGCTGCGAAGGCGTTCGGCCAGGCCGCTGCGCTGGGTGGCCGGCGGCCGACCAGTGAGGATCAAGTAGGCGAGTGCGCCGAGACCGAAGATGTCCAGGTCGGCGGGGTCCGCGTACGGCTGGTCCGACTCGGGGGCGAGGTAGACGCGGGCCGCGTCCTCGATCAGGGCGGCGTCGAGGGCGGAGCCGCCGATGGAGCGGAAGAACGTGGCGTTGCTGTCGAAGTCCCGCGCTGCCGTCTGCCAGTCGGTGATCCGCAGCTCGGGGTTGGCCCCGTCGGCCCGGAACGACACGTACACGGAGCGGGCCGCGAGCGCCCGGTGGTAGAGCGAACGGTTGTGCGCGTAGCGGACCGCCTCGGCGAGCTGCCGGACCAGGTCCAGGCGGATCTCGGGCGTGAGCCTGCCGCCATAGGTGTCCAGGTACTGGTCGAGGCGGAGATCGCCGTGGCGGTGGCGGAAGAGGATCGCCGGTCCGCCCTGGTGCTCGCGGTAGTCGAGCGCGTCGACGATGCCGCGGTGGGTGATGCCCTGCAGCACCTGGTACTCGCGGCGCGCGGCGCGTTCGGTGGCTCTGCGGGCCGCCTCCGTCGCCATCTGGCTCACCAGATAGATGCGGACCCGGCCCTCCTCCTGGACGAGACCGTCGTCCCGGGTAGCCAGGCGGTCCTCCCAGGACGGTCCGGCGTCCAGCGGGTGCGGCTCCATCTTCCAGGCGTCGCCGAAGCGGAGGTTGGCCGCGGACTGGCGGATCCCAATCGCTTTGAGCAGCTGTGGCAGGGTGTGCCGGGCGAACTCCGGCGTGATGCGCCGGTCGGGACGGTCCGGGGGCAGACCGAGGAAGTCCTGCCAGATCCGCTTCAGGCCGCTGCCGCCGTCGTCACGGCCATAGACCTTGATCTGCTGGACCTCGTCCAGGTGGCTTTCCAGGTCGGGCGACGACAGGAACACGGCGGGCTCGACCCGCGGGACCACCCGCTCCGACAGGCCCAGTTTGCGGGCCGCCCACTGGAGCTGGCTCTTCAGCTCCTTGGACTTCAGGTCGGTCAGGTGCAGGGGGTTGTTGATGGTCCGCATGCGGTCAGGTCCCTGGAAGTTCCAGGTCGACCCGGTGTTGCGGAGCTGCCCCGGATGCCCCTTGATCTCAATGAGGAAGAGACCGGCGGGAACGGCGATCAGCAGATCGCACTCGTTGACGCGGCCGGACATCGCGGTGAAGGAGAACGTGGCCCAGGCGCGGAAGGGCTCGGCCTGCGGCATGAGAGCCCGCACATGGTCCAGCGCGTCCTGCTCCCACGGGTACGGCGAGGGACGCTCCTGGAACCACTGCCGTGCGGGGCGCGGCGGGCCCGGCTTGAGTGCGCCGGGCCTCGGTGCCGATGTGCCTGAATGAGCTGTCACCGTCCGGCCTCCCCAGGCTTTCCTCACGGACCACGATGCAAAAGTGCCTGGTCGAGCCTATCGCGCGCAGAAGCAGCCGAAGCCGGTTTACGGCGGGAGCAGAGCCCTGGCCAGGCACAAGCCAGGCGGCATTTTCAGCCACTCACCGGTGGCGGGGCGAACGCGCGGCGTAACCTCGCAGACATGGAGCCTCCCTCATCCGGCGCAGCGCAGGACGCCGCAGGGCAGAACGCCTAGCGCGGGATCCTGCAGCCCAGGACGCTCACAGCGAAGCACGCCGGCGACTGGACGCGTACAGCTATCTCAGCGCGCCCGAGCGGCTGGAGCACATCGCGATCATGCAGGTCTTCTGCGGGACACTGCTGGCGGACCTGGCCGTCCCGGACGTCCTTGCGAAGCTGCGCCAGGCCGACGGCCCTGCCGTCGGGCTCGACGCCGACTCCCTTACTGTCCGGCTGCAACAGCTGGCGCGGTGGGGCAATCTGCTGCGCAGCAGCCACACCGTGAAAGCGTCCAGCATCAGCGAGTACCAGCGGTCCCGCGCTCGCTACCAGCTGTCGAAGCTGGGCAAGCGCATCCAGCGGGACGCCGATGGCGCCCTGGCTGAGGCCGATGCCGCCCGCGAGGTGAGCAACGAACTGCTCGCACTGGTCGAGCGGGGACTCAGGGAACTGGCCGAGCTCGTGACCGCGCCCGGCGGCATTGAGCCCCAGGACGGGCTGGAACGGGTCAGCACGCGGATGGAGATCCGCGCCGAGGGAGTGGCGCTGGTGGACCCCGCGGACGAGCTGACGGATCTGTACCTGTCCGGCACCGGGACGGTGGCGCAGGCCGCGCTGCTGCTGGTGGAACGGCTCGCCAGCATGGTGACTGCGATCCCCTCGTGGCGCCCGCGGTGACCAAGACCTCTGTGTCGGGGCGACGATGGTTGTCTCGAGTCCGTCCAGCCTTCGGTTCAACAGCGGCCTGGCGTTCACATCGCCATCGTCCTCACTCAGGTCCCCACAGATTCTCCGGCAACCATCCTGACGCGTGGCCTGGTCGTCACCTCACGCGGTTGTGGGATCGCAGGGGGGCGAGTGGGGTGTACGTGCTCCTCGCCGGGCTCCGCCTCCTGTTCCAGGACAACGTCGGCCTTCGCCGCGATGTCGCGCAGGAGCGCGTCCTTCAGGTCATGCAGGGTCGCGACCTTGGAGACCAGCTGCCTGGCGACGGTGTGCAGCGGGTCGGCCAAGGCGTGGAAGCGGGCGCGGGTGGAGGAATCGGGCCACGTGACGCTCAGGCGAGAGAAGGCACGTGCGGAAATCTCCCGGGCGTTGCGTCCCTGAGCCGCCTGCGTGATGTCACTGCTCCGGTTTCTCAGCTCGTGGAGCAGCCACCAGCCGTCCGTGTCGTCCACGGGCCGCACCGCCAGTACGCATCTGGTGGGTGTCGCCGGGTGCTGTGTCACGGCGATGTGTGCTCCATCGGGGCGGGTGCTCAACATGAAGGTGCCAGGTGGCCACACTTCCGTGGCGTCCGCCGGGCTGCTCAGGCGGAACCGCTCCACGTGAGGCACCGTGAGGCCGAAGAGATCAGTCGGGGTGATCGCGTCGACGCCGAGGCTATTTGAGTGAGGGGCGAGCGCACGCGCGGAACCCGTACCCGTCTTCGCTTTGGCGACTTCGCGAAGCGGCCGTTTCTCCCATGCCGCAGTTGTGGAGCACCAGTCGTCGTTGATCGCGTCGGCCAGTTCCACCGCGTCGCGTGCGGCCTCCCCGTGAAGGGTGATCAACTCCTCCAGGAGGCTGAAGGCCCGGTGGTACGTGGCGACCACGTCCGGCGGGGGGAGCGGGAACTGCATGCGGCGGAGAGTGTCCAGGCTCACGGTGGGCTCGACGTGTGCCGTCACGTCCTCGTCGATCCGGGCCTTCGCTGTGGGCGTCTGCAGCCAGATGCGAAGCCATCTCACGACGTGCGGGGCCGCGCGGATGATGCCGATCGACCTGGTCGCGGTCCATCCCGCGTACTCGGCGGTGACGACCGCGGTGTCGCCCGTCCGCCTCACAAGTACGACAGCCAGGTCGCCCTCCTTGAGGGTCGCCCGGCTGGGGGGGCTGTCCCCAGGGTTGCGCCCGCCGGTGCGGGGCGACTGAATCCTCCCGTCTCTGACATGCGTCGAGCTCACGATGCCCGCCTGTTCGGGCGCGTCGTCGTCGAGGAGGCCGGACGTGGTGTACATGTCCTTCGGGTGGAAATCGGCGATGGCGGTCGCCTGCCATGCTTCGGTGCTGGTGCTGTCGCGGTGGGCCGCCGAAGTCATCAGATCTCCTCCAGTACGTCCAGCAGCCGCGACTCGAGTTCGTGCCCACGGCTGAGCTTCTCGACCAACTCGTGCTTCAACTGGTTGATCCGGCTCAGCGTGTCGCGTTCGAGACCGGGGGACTCTACGGCGTACGAGGTGGGCATGAGCTCGTGCCGGCGCCGGGTGATCTCCTTGATCGAGCAGCCGCGAGACCAGCCGGGCTCGTCGAGGTAGGGCATGGCCGCGTCCCCGTCCACCACGGCACCGCGCCAAGCCGCCAGGGTGCCCAGGCATTCGCGCCGTGTGGACGTCGCCCAGCCGCCGCGCACTCGACTTCGCAACGCGCTCGAAGGACCGCCGCGCGTTGATGAACAGCACTTGTCCGCGGCGGTCGATGGTGCCCCAGCCGGGTTGTGCCTGCTTGTCCTTGTTCAGCACCCACAGGCAGGCGGTGGCATCGGTATGGCCGAACACGCGGGGCGGCAGTGCGATCACGCACTCGACGAGGTCGGCTCGTAGCAGCCGTTCGCGCAGCCTTTGTGTGGAGGGCTGGGAGCTCTTGGCCACGCTGTCGGCCATCAGGAAGGACGCGCGGCCTCTCGGAGCCAGAGCGTGCGCGATGTGCAGGATCCAGGCGACGTTGCCGGATCCCTTGGGCGGAGGTTGCTCCGGCCATCGGGGATCGGAGGGGATGGAGCGACCGTGGCGGCTGCCCACGCCCATCTGGTTCTCCAGCACCCAGTCGTGCTGGTTGAAGGGAAGGTTGGCCAGGATGATGTCGTAGGGATCGGGCTCCGGCTCCGCGAGGCTGTCCCCGGGTGGGAAGATGTGCGCCTTGATGCCCCGCACGGACAGGTTCATGCGAGCGACCTGTGAGGTAGGGGCGTGCTGATCCCTTCCTCGCAAGGTCATGGCCGGAGTCAACCCGACGCATTCGCGGACGTAGCGGTGACTCTCGGCCAGCAGCCCGCCTGAACCGCATACGGGGTCCAGCACGCTGTGCCCGTCCTGCGGGGCGGCAGCGCCCACCATGAGGCGGGCCATGTCGCTCGGCGTGAAGTAGTGGCTTCCGCGGGCCTGCTCCGCCGAGAGGTCGCTCAAGCACAGGTCGAGCAGCGCTCCGACCTGCTGGGCGGAGCTGATCGCCAGGATGAGACCACGGAGCGGGTCGTCGGCGCCGGGAGGCGGAACGGGCATCGAGTCCCTCGTACCTGTGTCGTCGAGACCAATGCCAGGCGCCGCGAGCCAATGGGCGAGGCACCCGCTCACGGCAGCCCCGATCCGCGGGCTACGCTCCGCGGCCTTGCCCTGCAGCCACGACCACGTGGCAACACCGGACCTCGGGGCAGCGTGCGCGGTCCGGCTCAGGTAGAGCAGCCCGAGGACGAGGCGGGCCGAGTCATGGGCGTTCATCAAACGGGACAGGCGTGCCCGGTGGTGGCGCACCTCTGCAAAGACCTTGAGCGCGGCAGAGTCCTCCGCACCCGCACCCCCACGGGAGGCTCCCATGGCACTCACGAGCCCACCACGCCCAGGCAGACCATGACCCCGAGAACGAGCGTCAGGGCGCCGGCGAAGGTCGTCACTCCGGTCTTGAGCGCCATCGTGGGCCTTCCGCCCTCCACCACAGCCACGAGACTGCCGGCGAGAGCTGCCACCAACGCCGCGAGGACCGCGATGATCACATACATCGACTTCTGCTGCACGTGCTTCCTTCCCGATGCCAGGGGGATCTCGAAGAGTGCGAGCGAGCTACCCGATCCCCGGTGTCAGGTAGGACAGTAGAAGACGCGACACATGAGGAACTGAGTGCACGGAGTTTGGGATTTCCTCAGGGCCGAGCGGGGTTCTGACGGTCCGATAGAGGGTGCACTCTCTTTGGGATCTACGAGAGAGACCCGGCCAGGCTCCGTGATCGAGAGCCCGATCCACCCACCCGAAACGAGTAGGCGAAAGCGGATTGCCCCCCAACCCGACGGCACGCAACTCGGCTAGGTTCGGTTGGAGCGAGAGGCGCGCAAGTGGGTGGTACGCGCTGCGCGCCGGCCATGCGATGCGGGAATCGGAGGCGATCGCCTCGCCGTCGAGCTCCAGCGACGCGAGCATCGTCGCGGCGATTGCCTCCGTCGGAGGCGAAGCTCCGGTCGTAGGACTGGCACTGGTGGTCGCTGATGGCGGCACGCGATTCCGTGCCTGGGCCCGACGGGTAATGGTTGCCGTGGCCGTCGCGCAGTGCTCGTACAGCAGCCTCACGTACAGACAGGCCGGAGGGAAGCCCTGAGCCAAGTTGATCGCGCCCGTCGCTGCCGCCAGCGCCGACAGTCAGACGCCCTCTCGTTCATCATGCTGCGCCAGCTGGACTCGTAGCCGCTCAGCCTGAGCCTCTGCCTCGCTCAGCTGGCGTTCCAGGGCCACACGGGACGGTCGCGCCCGGCGTTCCGGCCCAGGCTTCGAATCGCGAGGGACGAGCCAGCCAACACGCTGGTAGGCGATGGTCTGGCGAGCGTTCGGGCAGGTGTAGCACGGCTGCTCTGGGCGCGGCATTGGCCAGCCGGCTGCCAGCATGCGGCGCATGTGCTCCCGTTGGTGCTCAGGTTGACACGTCGGATCTGACGCACACAGCCGCTCCCAATCCTCAGTCATTCGCTTCAACCTAGTGGTGTCCACCAGGCGGGGCCCGTCATCGGGCAGCCAGTCGAGGTCTGTTGCTACGGCACCTTCAACATGTCCGCAATCGAGCAGGACATGCCAGAACGCCGAAGTGTGCGGTTCGTCGTGGCGAATCTTGGACCAGGTGTCGGCGTCGTCGATCCATTCGGGGGGCTCGACAGGATCCGGTGGGAAGTCGATCTCTCGGCGGTCTCGCCATTCGACGATCGTCCGGTACGGGTCGTGTCCACTGTCGTCGTGGTGACAGTACAGCTGTCCTGTCGGCAAGGCTTCGCCGTCGCCGGGCGCGCGCCATCGCCTTTCACTTGGCGGGGTCTGGTCGTCGGGTGTCATGAGCTCGGTGATGCATGTGCAATCCAGCTGCACGCGCCACCGGTAGTACCGGGCGGGGTCGGGAGCGAAGAAGGGCCAGAGCGGCGCAGGGATCCGCTTGCGGCGCTCAGCGTTGAACTCCTCGTACTCGCGGAGAACATCCGCTCGTCGCCTCGCCCGGCCGGGAAGCCTGCGTGACACGGCCGGTGGGGGCGCATCCTCAACAAGGGCACTCATACTCAGCTCCTTTCGCCGGGCAACGCAACGTGGCCGACGCTAGGAGCTCTGAGACCGGACCCGCGGTGAATGGCGAAAGCTTCGCCCGAACGAAGGGGGGCGGCGGCACACCCCGCCCGGCCTGGGACACCCACCCGCCTGGGCATGTGCCGAGCCACCTCGGCGAACGTGCGCGCTTGACCCGGCGACGGTGCGTCTGCAACGCCTCGTTCGCAGAAATCGACCAGCGCACGAGCAGCCACTCTGGGAGAATCCTGGGAGACGATCTTCTCCCAGCCGCCCCCTCAGACCAACGCAGGCCCACGCATACCAAGCCTCTGACCTGCACTGTTGCCGAAATGGCCAGGCCGCGCCCCCTGCCGGACCTCATTCGGGACGAAGAGGTCGTGGGTTCAAATCCCGCCACCCCGACAGCTGAAACACCAGATCAGGGGCTTGATCCGCGAGAGCGGGTCGGGCCCCTGAGTGGTTTGCGGAGTGCTCTTGGGAGCCGTTTGCGAGCCGATCTCAGGATCCGGCTCCCAGAGGGCCGCCGATGAGACTGCCGAGCAGCGCCTCGACGAGACGCTTACTGAGACCGATGCCCATCAGGGCCTCCCCGCGGTCAAGCAGCGGGCTCCAGCCATGGGGCGATCTCCTCCGGTGGGTCGAGGAGCCTGAAGGCGCAGTCCCCCGGACGCCGTCCCAAGCGCTGAACCATCAGAGCGCCGAGGAGCGCGGCACCCGGGCCGCACACCGGTCCCGCCTCCGTGCCGACGTAAAAAAGGCCGTTCTCGTCCGGTTCCCGGTCCGCGTACTCTGCGCCGACGGCCAGCGCGAGACAGAAGCCGAGGAGATCGACACGGAGGCCGACGGGCAGATCTCCGCGAATGAACACCAGCGGGTGAGCCAGCCCCTCACTGTCGTAGCCGGCGGCTGCGACAGCCCCCAGCCCGTCAGGCAACGGGTACATCTCCTCAGGGATGTCCTCGACGACGCCCTTCAGGTAGATGTCAGCGAGCTTCAGCAGTTCCTTGAGGACTTCGTCGTCGCTTCGCCAGCCGTCCTTCGGCGCCCAGTTTCCGTCCCCGTAGAGATGCAGAACCTCGGCCGTCACGTCCGGCGGGTCTTCCAGTGCCATGTCCGACACGTCATCCGGTTCCTTCACCACTACGCCTTGCCCGTCGGGCTCCGGCCAAAGAAGCAGGAGAGGGGCGGGACGGTGAATGTAACGAGCGAGAAGCGACCGAATGCCGACCGACAGTTGCCGCTCGCTCAGACCGGGACGCACCAGCACGCAGAGCCGCCCCGAAAGGACGGTCAGTGCGGCCTGAATGCCGTGCTGCCCCAGGTCCATCTCCACTGCCCGGGCGTTCATCGTGTCCAGCAGGACGGGCAGCTCCAACGCCCAGGCGTCATGCGCTCGGATCCTGCGGCGCGTCTTGTCCGCAGTGTGGGTGCCCTCGGGTACGAGTTGCAGTGCTCGCTTGTGCATGAGGCTTCCTTCCGTCGTTTGACCCGGGTCACCCAGTCTTGGCCAGCTCCAAGACAAGGCAGGCGTAAAGTCATGAAATGCCATTTCGTGCGCATCGCGCCCGTCATGCTGAGCGGCGCCGGTTCCGTGCGAACGTCACGTCAGCTCCTCTGAAGTCCCTCTCAGGCGCCGGAGGAATCGCCCGGTGAGGGTTGTGCCGCCGCAGGTACAGACGGTACGACCGTGGCGTCCACCGCTCCCACCCTGCTTCGGCATGGTGATCAGGCTCCGGCCCTTGAGAGCACAAGCAGTGACAGTAGGTCCCGGGCTGTCTGAGATCAACGGCAGCTCGTCGGGCCGCGACGCGACCGTCAGCGGACAGCCCTGTGCCTGAGCGCCGAAGCCTGCTCCAGGTGAGTTCAGAGGTCACGGGGGCTTGCCGGGCCGTCGCGTTGGCCGGAAGTGCGTTGGTGGACCTGCGGGCCACGGACGAAGATCTTACTGTCTATGTCGCGAGTGATACTCAGACGGACCGCAGGAACGTATCTGCCAGGTGAGCCACGGGGGTTGGTGTGACGGGGTGGGACATAGATCCGATGGGCGTGCAGTCGGTGATCTCTCAGGTGAGGGAGGCCGCTGACGGCATGAACGCCGGGATCAAGCTGTACGGAGCATGCGTTCAGGGGGCGATGGCGTCGGCTGGCACGCTGGCCGTCGGCGGAGAGAGCGGCACCCAGGCGGCCGGTCTGGTGGCGGTAGCTCTGGGGGAGTTCGTCGAGGGGACGGAGCGGGACGTGGTGGCTCTGCCGCTGCGTGCCAGCAGGTCGGCGAACGGCGCGATCGAGGCGACCAATGCGTACCTCGCGGGAAGCCTGGAGCAGGCGTGGAACGCCCAGCGGCAGGCGACGCTGGCGCCTGATGTGACGGCGTTCCTGGAAGCCACTCGCAAGGGGGCGGGCGAGAAGTGATCGGCCCGGAGAAGATACCCACCTTCACCGGAGACCTGGGTGAGCTGCAGCGGGACATCATCGCTCTGCGGCAGGCGGCGAAGGCTATCCGCGACAACGGCAGCGACCTCCACACCCGCTTCCAGCACCTGAGCGCCTCGTACAAGGCTCCCGAGGCCGGGCAGCTCTTCGGCACGACACAGGCCGTGCAGGACACCTCGGGCTCTTTCGCCGGCCGGCTGGAGACGGTGGCCGGGGCTCTGGAGACGTACGCGGTCGAGGTCGTCGAGATCGTCAAGCAGCTGGAGATGCTGCGCTGGCAGGCCGGCAGGTTCGTGGAGTCGGTCAAGGACCAGGACGGACCGCTTGGGAACTGGCGCAAGGACGCGGACAAGGTCGCCGAGCACCAGGCGCTGTGGGACGGGGTGAACGCCGCAGTCGCCGCGTTCCAGCAGGCCGAGGTGACCTGTGCCGACAAGATCACCGCCCTGGTGGGCGGCACCCAGTGGCACATCAACGACGGCAGTCCGAAGCAGGAGAACCCCTACGGCTTCAGCGCCGAGCAGCTGTCCCAGGCCGACTCCCTTCCTTGGGGCAGCCCGGAACATCGCGAGGTCCTGCCGTTCGGGATCGACCACCACCTGCAGGAGTTCGGGGTCAGCCTGTGGGACAACGCTTCCGGTTCGGTCGAGGGACTCGTCGATCTGTTCAGTCCAGGTGAGGAGGGAGACGCCGCCCGTGAGGGACTGCTTCGGGTGATTGTCGGCGCTGAGGCGTACCTGGTCGACCCGCACGGCGACGCGAACCTCTCGCCGTTCATGAAGAAGTTCATGGGCGACAGCAAGCCGTACGCCAAGGAGTTCGCCACATCGTTCGTCGCCTGGGACGACTGGTCCACCAACCCCGGCAAGGCACTCGGCACGGTCGTCTTCAACGGCCTCACCCTGGGCGCCGGCCCCTTGGGCGCGGTCTCGAAAGCCGGCTCGGCGGCTGGCAAGGCCGGTGCCGGCTCACGGGTGGCCGGCACCTTCGCCAAAGTCGGCGAGGTCCTGGACCCGATCGGCGCAGCAGCCAGAATCGTCGGTGCAGCCACCCGCAAACTGCCCCGGGTGGCGGACCTCGTCGCCGGCGTACGAGGCGCCCCCGCGGCCGCCGCGGCCTCGGACGCCGCCCACAGCGTCCTCGAGTTCCCCGACGGCTCCCAGCTTCGCGTGCAGGACGGCCAGTTCACCCCCGGGAAGAAGGGCATACCCGACACCACCCCGGCACCCCACGAACCCGCAGCCGCAGACCGCGCACCCTCGGTCGAGGCGCCTCACCAGCGCGAGCTGGTCGGCGTGGGCGCCCGCACGCCGGATGCCACTGCACACGCGGGCGAGAACCTGCCAGCACACGCCGGCCACGAGCCAGTGGCCGGCAGTGGGGGAGGTTCGGCCAATGCGAATGGCCGCGATATCCCGAGGGGCGGAGCGGCATCAGCTCATGGGTCAAGTTCCGGGGCCTCGTCACCGGGCACAGGCTCAGCTGCGAATGGTGCGGGCGTCGCTGGCCGTGGCGGTTCTCAGGGGGCTTCTCCACTGGATCATGCGCCCGTCTCCGGGAGCACGCATGGAGATGGCTCTGGCGAGCAGGGGACCGGCGGTGACAACCGGCAGGGAGGGCCTGAGTCTTCCGCTCCTCATGAGCCGGAACACGGTCATAACGCCCCCGATGGGGACGGTCAGCCGTACGAGGGGCACGAAGAACCAACTGGCGACCGAGACAACGGCACTTCTCAAGAGTCGGGGCAGCGCGACCCAGGGGACGTCGAGCCCGACTTCACGCGCCCCTCACTACCACCGGGCCAGGCGGAGCTGTCTCTACGGGAGCTGCGCGCCGTTCGCGGATTCCGTGAAAGGTTCAACGCGGCGGAGGGGACGGCAAGGGAATGGTTCGACGCTGGTCCCGAGCGTCTATTCCCGGTTCCATTGAATGATCACCCGTACTATCCTGTGGAGCTGCCGGGCGGGCGGAAGGTCGACGCGCCTGTGGATCTGCCGGACGGACGGACCTTGGCCGTCGAGGTTAAGCACTACCTGGAGTGGCGCACGATCACACTGGCAGATGGAACCAAGCAGAGTGTCAAAAACGAGGTGCCGTTGGCCAAGGGCCTGATAGAGCAGATTAATAAGGACCTGGCGTTGCGGCGTTTGGATCCGGGCTACGACCCTCGCTGGGTATTTACCGACGCGCCACCTTCCCAGGCTCTACGGAATTATCTAACGCAAGCCCGTGTTATATTTGTTGAATACGGGCCAGCTCCCAAATAGCTGCTCATGGTGAAAGGTAAAAAAATGGCAAGGGCGGGTGCCCCCGAACCGGACCTCGAGCGGTGGATGGACGAGGGGCGTCGAGCGATCATCGACGTCGCCGATATGCTGGGAGTCCCTCCGAGTGTCTACGTCAATGACCCAATAAGCCTGATCCCAGCACTCCAAAATTATGTGTCGCGCCTTCCGCTCAGCCAGCTTGAGCAATCGGACTGGGTGACACTGCAAACCGACTTGATGGCATATGTCGCGGATTTTCTGATCCAGAAGCATGGCGCCCGATGGAATGTGGTGGATGACCCGACTGCACCTCGCGGTTACCGCTACATCATCGAGGCAGAGGGCCGCGATGGAGAGATCCACAGGATCGACCCTGTTGACGTCGTGCAGCTTGAATTTCGGAACCTTCCCATTGAGGTCATTCGGATGCTCGCCAGTGCGGAGCTGGCGTTGCACTTGACTCCGGAGATCCAAGAGGACTGATTTCCTGCCCGGTTCCCTTTCCTTCTATGCCGTGGGCATGGGCAGGGAAAACTTGCAATTGATGCATCGGTTCACTGTTGGTCTTTCCCGTCGGGTCGGCCCCACTGACTTCCTCCGGCGCCGACGGCCGGGAGCCGCCTGAAGGAATTTTGTGACACAGGACGTCATCGCCCTCACCCCACAGATGCCGGATGCCCGCAGCATGCTCGCCGGGCTGTACGCCGGAGGGCCCGATCTGCGGGTGAGCAGCAGCGCCGAGGGCGCTGTCGTCCATCTGCACGCGGAGGACGGACGGCCTGTCGTGACGGTCGACGTGCCACTGTTCGTGCAAGTGCCGGGTGAGGTGAGCCGGTTGCTCGGTACGGGTGTGGAGGCCGAGGCGCCGGTGTGGTGGACCGAGGTGCGGGCGACGACGTCGATTGCGGAGGCCGGGCATCTGGCCGGGTCGGTGGCCGGGCGGCTGACATCGCTGCTGGGCGGGTCCACCTGGCCGCATGACGCCGCGCACACCAGCATCGTCGCCGTCCCCTCCGCGGACGGTGACGGCCCCGTCGACAGTCCGCTCGCGGTTGATGTCCTCACACCCCGGGCCGCCGTGATCCTCATGGACCGTCCGGTTGTCGCCGCGACCACCTGGCTCACCGACGTGATGCAGAGCACCATCCCGTCAGGACGCGAGCTGCAGATCGTCACCCCGCCCGGCACTCGGCTGACCCTGCCCACTCGCAAACTCCTGGCCAAGGTCCCGGGCCGCTGGGTCGTCCAGCACCCCGAGTGTGGCTACTACGACGGCCTCACCGGCGCCGTACTCCACTGGCACGAGGACCGCTTCGTCGAGGTGACACCGGCCGACGGCCGTACCCCCCTCGCGGACGCCTTTCAGACCGGCGCGCTCGCGCGAGACGAACAGCAACTGCACCTCTCCATCCGGACCATCCACCCCGCGACCGACGACCTCCTCCTCGGTGGCGCCCTGGAAGCCGCATGGCAGACCCTCACGGGCACCCCACCTGCCGGCTGGTCCTCCGCCGAACCCGTCAACCTGCCCTGGGCTCCAAGACAGCTCACCGAACTGGCCCGTACCCGTGCCCAGAAGTGCGTCTCGACCTGGCTGGTCGCCGTCGGCGCCCCCGACAGACCGGCGATCGCCACCTGCCGCGTGATCCACACTCCGGCGGGGATCGAGGAGCACATCAGCCTCGCTCTCGGCTACACCACGGACCGCATCGCGCCCCTCGATGTTCTTCCCGAGCTGGCCGAGACCCTCGCCACCCGGCACAATCTGACGTCGATGCTCACCCACCTGCGCCCCGCCCGCGCCGATCTGACCACACCGCCCCACCACGAGCCGCCCCCCGTCCCGCTCTCCTTCACCCTCGGCCCCGACGCTGTACACCGCCTCGGCCGCGCCCACGCCGAATCCGTACAGCACCCACGCTCGACACGCCTTGGCCCCGCCGGACGCCCCGCCATGCACTACACCCTCGGCGACGGCACCGACCCCTCCGCCTGGCACCATATCCAGCACCTCGACAACCGCCTGAAGGCCAGCCAGTGAATTTCCGGCGGAGGCTTGCCGGCAGGGGTAGGCATTACGTCACCAGCACCGCCATTCCGACGAAAGGCAGTCACAGTGATGGCAGACCATCCCTCAGCGCAGTAACCCTTCGCCGGATGCCGGGACAGCGTGCCAGCGTGCGTAAGCGGATAGAACACACCACCCACCACAGTCGGACTGACCGTCCCGCCGAGTGGCACTGATCAGGAGCAGAACAGCATCACGCGGCACGGTCGGACATCAACCGGCACGAACGGAAGGTCCAGCTTCCAGAGACACGGCCAGGCGTCCGGAGCACCGCCGAAGCGTTCGCCACCCCGACAGCTGAAACACCAGATCAGGGGCCTGATCCGCGAGAGCGGGTCGGGCCCCTGAGTGGTTTTCGGGAGCCCCGCGTCCGCGTCGGCCAGCGTGGTCGGTGCCCTTGGTGGCCGGGCTGAACCGTTCGCGGGCCTTCGCGGTGATCGCGCCTACGCCGGACGCCTCGTACCGACCCACGCGCCCTCCGCTCGCCGCGTCGTTCGGCACCGGTCCCTCCCCTCGTGGGGACCGGTGCCGAATCATACGGGCGGCGTCGATCCGTGCCGTGCCGGCGCGGATCGCGTAAGGGCCTGACCCGTGGTCTGCCATGGGCTGTCTGGGCGACGCCCGGGTAGATGCGCTACTGCGTCGAGATCCTGCCAGCCGTGGCTCCCACCGAGGAGGCTCCGGCATCGAGCCGGCGACTTAACCGCAGGTCAGCCATATAGGGTGTGTTTTCCGGTCCGGATGTCCAGGTGCGGGGGAAGTAAGGAGTGGAGACCTTGAGTTCCGACTCAGGGGCACGCACAGCCTTCGCGGAACGTCTTGCGCTGCTGTACAAGGAGGCCGGTAACCCGCCCCTCAAGCGCGTGGCCGAGACCGTCGTCCGGCTTCAGCGGGTCGACGAACGTGGGCGGCCAGTGCGGGTGTCCGCGCAGCGGATCAGCGACTGGCGACGGGCCAAGAACGTGCCTGCCCAGTTCGCCGCCCTCGCAGTAGTGCTGCACATCCTGATACCCGAGGCGCGGCGCTCGCGGCCCCAGCCCGTTTCCCCCGGCCTGTACGACCTGGCCCAGTGGCAGCGCCTGTGGGAGAGCGCGGTCGCCGACCCGGTCGGCGACCGCCCCCCGGCACCCGCGGAACCGGAGGAACGGCCCCCGGCCGAAGCCCCGGCCGTCCCCGGTGGTGTGTGCCCGTACCGGGGGCTGGCTCCGTACCGTCAGCAGGACGCCCGATGGTTCTTCGGCCGGGAGCGGAGCACGGACGCCCTCGTCGCTCAGCTCCGCGCGACGGAGAAGACCGGTGGCCTGGTCATGCTCGTGGGCGCCTCAGGGGCGGGGAAGTCCTCCCTGCTGAATGCCGGTTTGGTGCCCACCTTGCGGAACGGCGCGAGGGAGGTGCTCCAGCTCGTCCCGGGAGGCCGTCCTGCCGCGGAGCTGACCGACCGGATCCCTGAGCTCGCACCCGTCGTTGCCGCGGAGGAGCCCGGCACTCCGCGATTCGAGCACGCGGCGAGGGAGGCCTTCACCGCATGGGCGCGACGCCGGACGTCCGCCACCGCACGTCCCGTCGTCATCGTGGACCAGTTCGAGGAGGCGTTCACCCTCTGCTCCGACGAGGCGGACCGGCGCACGTTCATCCAGCTCCTCCACGCCGCGTGCACGCCCGCCGACTCGGGCGACCCGGCCCCCGTGCTCGTAGTCCTCGGCATACGCGCCGACTTCTACGAGCAATGCCTCTCGTATCCCGAACTGGCCGACGCGCTGCAGCACCGGCACATGGTGCTCGGGCCACTGACCACCACGGAGCTGCGCGAAGCGGTGACCGGCCCGGCCAAAGCCGTGGGTATGGAACTCGAACCGGGCCTGGCGGAGCTGATCGTCCGGGAAGTGAGCGCCGACGGCCCCCGCGGAGGGCACGGCGCGGGGGCGCTGCCGCTCCTCTCCCACGCCCTGCTCGCCACCTGGCAGCGGCGGAAGGCGGGAAGGCTGACACTGGCCGGTTACCGCGCGGCGGGCGGAATCCAGGGAGCGGTGGCGGCGACCGCCGAGCGGGCCTGGTCGAGCCTCGATCCGGCAGCACGCACGGCCGCGAGGCTGCTCCTGCTCAGGCTGGTCAGGCTGGGCGAGGACACCCAGGCCACCCGTAGGCGGGGTACGCGGCGCCAACTGGCGGAGGAGTCGACGGACCCCAACAAGACGGAAGAATCGCTCGAAGCACTGGTTCACGCCCGATTGGTGACACTCGACGCCGAGACCGTGGAGATCACCCATGAAGCGCTGCTCCACGCCTGGCCACGCCTGCGTGACTGGATCGACGAGGACAGGAACGGAAACCTGCTGCGCCAGCGGCTGGAGGAGGACGGCAGGGCGTGGGAGGGCGCGAACCGCGACACGTCGCTGCTCTACCGGGGTTCTCGTCTGGAGCAGGCCCACACGTGGGCGAAGTCTGCCGGTGACGCCTCGCTGACCCGGAGCGCGGTGGAATTCCTGGCTGCTTCGGTCAGGCTGCGCAGGCGCACGGTCTGGCTCAGCCGTGGTGCGGTGTCGGCTCTGGTCGTCCTGGCGATGCTGGCTGTCGGTTCGGCGGTGGTCGCGTGGCAGCAGCGGGACGATGCCGTCTTCGAGCAGGTGGTCGCCGAAGCCGATCGCGTCCAGTACACGGACCCGTCGTTGTCCGCTCAACTCGACCTGGTGGCGCACCGCTTGCGGCCGGACGACGAAGGCACGAGCAATCGGTTGATCTCGATCGTGAACTCGCCGCTGGCCACGCCGCTTCTCGGCCACACCGGCGCCGTCTACCTCACCTCGTTCAGCCCGGACGGGCGGGTCCTGGCCACCGCCGGCTACGACCGGACCGTTCGACTGTGGGACGTGGCGGATCCGTCTCGCCCGGAAGCATTGGGCAAGCCCCTGACGGGCCATACGAGTTGGGTGAGCAGCGCGGTGTTCAGCCCGGACGGCCGTACCCTCGCCAGCGCTTCGGACGACGGCACGGTCCGGCTGTGGGACGTACGCGATCCCGGCCGTCCGAAGCCGCTCGGCGCGCCCTTGACCGGTCACGACGGCACGATCTATCTGCTCGCGTTCAGCCCGGACGGGCGCACCCTGGCCTCCGCCAGTGAAGACCGCACCGTCGGGCTGTGGAACGTGGCCGACCCGCGCCGCCCCAAGGCGCTCGGCGCCTTGACCGGCCACACCGACGCCGTGCGCTCCATAGCGTTCAGCCCCGACGGGCGGACGCTGGCAGCCGGTGGCGACGACGACACGATCAGGTTGTGGGGCATGGCCGATCCGCGTCGTCCGACGCGAATCGACACGGTGCTGACCGGCCACGCGGGCACGGTGCACTCCGTGGCCTTCAGCCCCGATGGCCGCACGCTCGCCAGCGGCAGCGCGGACGACACCATCCGGCTGTGGAACGTGGCCGACCCACGTCACGCGGTACCGCTCGGCGCGCCGCTCACCGGCCACACCGGTCGCGTATGGTCCGTGGCCTTCAGCCCCGACGGAACCATGCTCGCCGCCGGCAGCGCGGACAGCACGGCGACCTTGTGGAACGTCAGCGATCCGGCATACCCGTCCCAGGTCGGCGAGCCCCTGGCAGGGGGCAGCGGCGAGATGTACGCCGTGGGCTTCAGCCCGGACGGCCGAACCCTCGCCACCGGGAACGGCGACAACAAGGTCCGCCTGTGGTCGATACCGACGTCGGACATGATCGGCCGGATCGGAGCGTTCCGCCCGGACGGGCGGGTGCTCGCCACGGCCGCGCGTGACGGAAGGGTTCGGCTGTGGAACGTGGAGACCCCCAAGCGGCCCGTCGCGCTGGGCAAACCGTTCATGCCCGGGGAGGGTGACGTGCGTTCGCTGGCGGTCTCCCCCGACGGCCGCTCACTGGCGGTGTTGACGGGAAGCCGCGCAGTGCAACTGTGGGATGTCACCGACCCGACTCGGCCTGTTCCTCATGGGCCGCCCGTCGCGCTGCGGACGCGGTTCGCCGGCCCCGGCGCGCTGGCGTTCAGCCCGGACGGCCGCACGCTGGCAACCGCCCATGACGACCGCACCATACAGTTGTGGAACGTCAGCGATCCGTCCCGCCTCCGTCCCCTCGGCGCGCCGCTCACCGGCCACAAGGGCTACGTCAACGCCCTCGTCTTCAGCCCGGACAGCCGCACTCTCGCCAGCGGCAGCGCGGACGACACCATCCGGCTGTGGAACGTGGCCGACCCGCGTCATGCCGCCCAGCTCGGCGCGCCGCTCAGGGGACACCTCGGCCCCATCAACGCGCTCGCCTACAGTCCGGACGGCCATACCCTGGCCAGCGGCAGCGACGACAACACGGTCCGGCTCTGGAACGTCACCGACTCCCGCAAGGCGACCCGGCTGCGCTCTCCCCTCACCGGCCACACCGAAGCGGTCGTGTCGCTCACGTTCAGCCCGGACGGCAGCACCCTGGCGAGCGGTGGCAACGACAACACGGTCCGGCTCTGGAACGTCACGGTCCCGTCCAAGACCGCTCCGATCGGCCAATCGATGAGCCCCAACGCCAAGACAGGCAATTTCCTGTCGTTCAGCCCCCGAAGCCACATGCTCGGAGTGTCGAGCGGGACCGACACCGTCCGGCTGTGGAATCTCGACGTCGACGAGGCCATCAGCCGCATTTGCTCGACCACTCGGGGCGTTCTGACGCCGGAAAAGTGGCACGAGTATCTGCCCCGCCTCTCGTACGCGCCTCCGTGCGATGAGTAAAGGAGCCTGCGTGATCCCGGTCACAGACCGTTACAGCTGAGCATTCGACTCCCGCCGCACAGGCAGCCTTGTTAGTCTTGCCCACAGCCCGACCGCTGGTGCATCCCCCGTCGCCAGCGGTCGGGCACTTTCATGTCCTGAGGAGAAGCCCACCTCCGGTCGTCAAGACCTCTTGAGGAGTCATATGCTGGCAATGCCCCTCGATCGGAACGGTGAGCACCCATGGCGAAGGCGTACGAGAAGATCGCCGATGAGCTGCGAGATGCCATCCGCGCCGGCCGCCTACGCCCGGGCGACCGGCTTCCGGCCGAGTCCGCGCTTGCCGAGCGGCACAGGAAGAGCGTCCCGACGGTGCGGGAGGCGCTCCGCCTTTTGCAGGACGAAGGGCTGATCGAAAAGCAACACGGGCGCGGCAACTTCGTCCGCCGGCCCCGGACCCGCGTACTCCGCACCAACACGCGCCACCAGTGGGAGAAGCGCCGCGCCCGCGAGCCCGAGCAGGAGCGGCTGCAGACCGGCGCCACTGAGCACGACACCGGCCTCCAGGTGAACGACCTCGTCTTCCACGCCTCCTACGGCGAGGCCAAGGCGGACACGTCCCTGGCCGAGGCCTTCGGTGTTCCTGCGGGTACGGCCCTGGTCGAGCGGATCTACCGGACGCGGTACGCGGCGGAGACCGCGCCCTTCGCGCTCGTGAGCTCGTACCTCGTACGCGACATGGTCGCCGTGAACCCGGACCTCCTGGACGAGACCAAGGAGCCCTGGCCCGGCGGCACGCAGAATCAGCTGCTGACGCTCGGTATCGAGCTCGACCGCATCGAGGAGCGGATCACCGCCCGCCCGCCGACGCCCGAAGAGTCCGAGGAACTGGAGCTCCCGCCGGGGACGTCGGTCATCGTCCTCCGCAAGACGTCCTACGACACCGACGACCGGGCCGTGGAGATCTCCGACGTGACGCTGCCCGGCGACCGCACGGAAATGCTGTTCACCACCCCTCTGGAAAGGTGGTGAGTGCCGTGACCCGGCGCATCGTCATCGTCACCGCTGTCCACGCCCCGTCGGCCCCGTTCCTGCCGGACGCGTACAAGTCGGTCTGCGAGCAGGACCTCCCGGACGGCTGGGAGTGGCACTGGGTGATCCAGGAGGACGGCAAGACCGACCAGGTCGCCCCGCACGTCCCCGACGACGAGCGCGTGACCTTCCGTCAGGGCCGGCCGGGCGGCCCCGGCGTCGCGCGCATGATGGCGCTGGCCCACGCGGACGGCGACTACGTCAAGGTTCTGGACGCCGACGACCAGTTGGCCCCCGGGGTGCTGGCCCGCGATCTGGCCGCGCTCGAAGCGGACGCGTCGATCGGCTGGGCGACCTCCCGCGTGCTCGACCTGCTGCCGGACGGCTCGACCGCCGGCTTCCCCGGCGACCCGCAGCCCGGCGCGATCGAGCGCGGCGAGGTCCTGGCGTACTGGAAGGCGAACGACTTCCGCGCCCAGGTCCACCCGGCCACGCTCCTCGTCCGCCGGGACCTGCTCCTCGCTCTCGGCGGCTGGATGGCCCTCCCCGCCTCGGAGGACACCGGACTGCTGATGGCCCTCAACGCGACCAGCCGCGGCTGGTTCTCGCCGGAGGTGGGCCTCCTCTACCGCAAGTGGCCCGGACAGGCGACGAGTCAGCCCTCCCACACGGAGGCTGCGGAGCGGGATGCCCGGATGGCTGTCGTGGAGGCGCGGGCGCGCTCCCTCGCGGACCTGCAGTGGCGCTACCCGGCCGAGGGCCAACGGCTGACCGGAACCTCGTAGACCATCGCGCACAGCGCGGCGGGCACGACGATCGCCCTCGGCCACTCCCCCTCAGTAGAGCGTGTCGGCGTCGACCCTGGAGAAGACCAGATCGCTCTCGCCCGTGATGGGCCCGTGGAGTCGTTCCGGAACGCGGGCGGCCCCGCGAAGCGCCGCCACGTAGCTCTCCGGCGTGTAGTCGTTGACGAGCAGGTACGGATGGAAGCCGTACGCCCCCATCGCCTCCAGGAGCTCGTCGGCGGAGTCTCCGAGCTGCGCCATCCGCTCCGGGGTGACCTCCACAGTGATCTCCGCGTCGGGCCGGAGCCGGGAGAGCAGCGGGGCCATCCCGCGCACGACGCTTCCCTCGGCGCCTTCCACATCGATCTTGATCACGCGGGCCCCGGCGATCTCCTCCGCCGTGAGGAGATCCGGCAGCGGTCGCGCCTCGGTCTCGAAGGCCGACTCGGCCGGCCCCTCGTACGGAACGATGCTGTTCGCGCCCATGTTGGCGGAGCTGGCCAACACGAACGTCAGGGTCTCCTCGGTGTCCGAGACGGCGCCGTTGACCGCGCGGATGTTCCGGTAGTCGTTGAGTGCGACGTTCCGCAGGAGGCGCTGGTGGAACTCCGGCGATGCCTCAATGGCGACGACCTGGCCCTCGTCCCCGACGAGCTGCGCGGCGAGGAGGCTGAAGTAGCCGATGTTGGCGCCGACGTCGATGTACGTGTCCCCGGGTCGTAGTCGCCTCCGGAGCCAGCCGGTCATGTACGGCTCCCAGACCCCGAACAGGTAGAGGTACCGCTGGATGAGGTCCTGGGTGTCGACGGCGACCAGGGCGCCGAACCTCGTCTCGGTGACGCGCCGGCGGGGGTGTTCCCGCAGGTGGCGGTTGAGGACCCGGCGGGCGAGCAGGGTCTTGCCCGCGGAGACGGGGGCATCACGTACGTACCGGCGTCCGAGGGTCACCAGGGCCTCTGAGACGGGGGTGATCATCCGCTTGCCTCTCTGTGGGCTTCACCTGGAACCGTAGCGCTCGGTGCCGCTCCCGCGTCTTGTTGCCTCGGTCAATTAATTCCGGCATTGCTCTGGCCTCCTCGAAGGGTGCGTGTCACCCTGCCGCCGACGAGCGCACCGGCAGACGAGGAGACGGTCATGACCGCACCCCACGGCACCGCCCAGTCCGAGGCAGCCCTTCGCGCCCGCCACGGTGCCCGCGCACGGAGTGCCGTGGACCGGGCGGTGGCGGCGTGCCGCCACGCCCGAGTCGTCGACAGCCAGGCGAAGCTCGTGCCCAACAGCCCCGAGTCGAAGGCCGCCCACGCGGTACGCCTGGCCGGCCAGTCCGTCGACGCCCTGGCAGAGAGCGTTCCCGACCCTGCGGCCGACGCGCGGTGTGCCCGGAACGCCGCCGCCACCGCCACCGTTGCCGCCCAGGTGGCGCTGTCGCACGACGGCGGTGGCGAGCTTGCCGAGGCCGCCTACCGGAGCGCGCTCCGGGCGTCCCTGGCCGCCGCGGAGGCGGCGGGCGGCCGGGCCCTGGGGCGGGACGAGGAACTGAACAGCAAGGCCGAGGACGCGGAGGCGGCGGCCATTGCCGCGGCCAGGGCAGCGGGCTGGATCTAGCGCCGTACGGCCATTCCGTACCGCCACCCGTCCGGCGGTCGGCGTGCGAGCCGGCCGCCGGACTGCGTCCTACCGCTCAGCGGGTGCCCGCAACGGCGGACAGATCCCGGTCGAAGGGCAGATCGAGCATCCGGATCGCGTTGCCCCGCAGGAGCTTGTACACGACATCGTCGGGGAGCCCCGCGACGTGATCCGCCGCCACCTGCTTCGTGTGCGGCCACGTCGAGTCGACGTGGGGGTAGTCGGTCTCGAAGGTGGCGTTGTTGACGCCGACTGTCTCGATCGCCTCGATGCCGTGCTTGTCGCGGAAGAAGCAGCAGAAGATCTGCCGGTAGTAGTACGTGGACGGGGGCTCGGGGATCAGGTCGCGGACCCCGCCCCACGCCCGGTGCTCCTCCCACACGTCGTCGGCGCGCTCCAGCGCGTACGGGATCCAGCCCATCTGGCCCTCGCTATAGGCGAGCTTCAGCCGGGGGAACTTCACCAGGACTCCGCTGAAGAGAAAGTCCATCATCGATGCCATCGCGTTGTTGAAGCTCAGCGCGGCCTGGACGGCCGGCGGGGCGTCCGGGGACGCCGCGGGCATCTGCGACGACGACCCGATGTGCATGTTGACCACCGTCCCGGTCTCCTCGCAGGCCGCGAAGAAGGGGTCCCAGTAGCCGCAGTGGATGGACGGCAGCCCCAGGTACGTCGGGATCTCGGAGAAGGTCACCGCGCGCACGCCCCGGGCGGCGTTGCGCCGGATCTCCGCCACTGCCAGGTCGATGTCCCACAGCGGGATCAGGCAGAGCGGGATCAGCCGGCCGCCGCTGTCGCCGCACCACTCCTCCACCATCCAGTCGTTGTACGCGCGGACGCAGGCCAGGCCCACCTCCTTGTCCTTCGCCTCGGCGAAGGTCTGTCCGCAGAAGCGCGGGAAGGTGGGGAAGCAGAGCGAGGCCTCCACGTGGTTCATGTCCATGTCGGCGAGCCGGGCCTTCGGGTCCCAGCAGCCACGGCGCATCTGTTCCCGGGTGATGCCGTCGAGGGTCATCTCGTCGCGGGAGAAGCCAACGGCGGCGATGATCCGCTTGTACGGGAAGATCTCGCCCTCGTACCGCCACCAGTCCGTGAGCTGGCCGTCCGGGTCGGTCGTGAACCGGTACTTCCCGCCGATGTACTCCAGCTCCCCGATGCCGGCGGTGAAGGGCTTCGGCCCCCGGTCGCGGTACTTGCCCGGCAACCAGGTCTCGAAGAGGTGGGCGGGCTCGATCACGTGATCGTCCACGCTGATCACCCTCGGGAGATCCATGGTGCCGCTGTCGTCGGTAGCCACGCCGCTTACCCCCTGCCCCTCGCCGGTCTCCCGACAAGGATCTGACGATCCATCAGATGCAGGTTATGGGCAGGCCCCGCAAGCGGCAAGGCCGACGCGGCGGCGGTACCCCTTGTCAGTCGAGCGCCGTTCCGCTGAACTGACGATCCGTCAGACAAACTGGAAAGGGGCCCTCGATGCAGACGATCTGGCTCGACGGAGCCGAGTGGACGGCGGTTCTTCGGATAGGCCTCGGCCTGTGGTGGCTGGAAAGCTGGCGCCACAAGGACAAGAAGGACTGGTTCGCCGGCGGCGGGATCCGCTGGGCGGCGGGGGTGGCGGCCGAGCACCGCTGGGGTTTCGTCCGCCAGGGCTTCGACCACGTCGTGAAGCCCCGCCCGCGCCTGATGGCCTACCTCGTCGCCTATGCCGAGCTGGCCCTCGGTCTCGGGCTCGTCTTCGGGTTCCTGACCCCGATCGCGCTGATCGCCGGGCTGATCCTCAACCTGATCTACCTGATCCTGATGATTCACGACTGGGGCGAGCAGGGACAGAACCTGATGATGGCGCTGATCTCGGCCGTCGCCTTCTTCGGCATGGGGTGGCAGACCTGGTCACTGGACAGCGGCTTGGGACTCTTCGGCTAGTACCGGGCCCCGGCCGGTGGGGTGCGGCAGCAACTCCTAAGATGCTGTGGGTACCTGAATCAGCATCATGTCCGGGGGACGGGGACGCATGGGGAGCGCCGAGCAATGGGTCACGATCGCCGCGGTGTTGCTGGGCGCGCTGACCACCCACCTCACGACGTACGCCATGGAGCGCCAGCGCAAGAAGCACGAGCTGGTGACTCGCTGGGACAACAGGAAACTTGAAGCGTACGAGCACTACATCGACAGCGTCCGCGCCTGCATCTTCCTGGCGGTCCACCTCTATGAGTGCCGCGAGGGCCTCCGGGAGCGGGACAAGTCCGACCAAGAGCTGCTGGCCGAGATGTCGGAAGCCGGCCGGACCCGGGGCCGGGCCTTCGAGCGGATCATGCTCCTCGCCGGTGACAATGTGGTGGAGGCCGCGCACGAGCTGAACGCCGTCGCCCTCCGGGTCGACTGGCAGGCCAACGGCAAGGCTGACGGGACCCTGGAGGAGTGGCGCGAGCGGAACCGCGCTGTGTTCCGGGCGATCAACGAGTTCCACGAGCAGGCACGCAGGGACCTCGGCGTGGACGGCAGTGTCTCCGGCGAGAAGCACCCCGAGCGCGACCTCCTGCTCCCCTCCGCTCGTCGCGAGGGCGACACCCCCAACAGCTCCTGAGTGCTCGGGCACTCGCGGGGTGCCGGGGAGTGAGCGGGGAGCACCCCACGAACCGGCAGCCGCCGACCGCCCGCCCTCGGTCGAGGCGCCTCGCCGACGCGAACCGGTCGGCGTGGGCGCCCCGCACCAGAGACACGGTCAGGCGTCCGGAGCACCGCCGAAGCGCGCTCGGTAGGACTCCAGGTCCTCTTCCGTGATCTTCGCGAAGAGCACCGGCGGTACGGTGAACGCGGTTCCGGCCGGTACGGCGTCCAGGGCCTTGGCCTGCTCGGCGGTCACCCAGGTCGCGGTGTCGTTCTCCAGCGCGAAGGCTCCCCGCATGGCGGCCGCCGTGGCCGGGATGAAGGGCTCGGAGACGACCGCGTACAGGTGGATCAGGTTCATCGCGGTACGCAGGGTCAGCGCGGCACCGTCCGGGTCCGTCTTGATCTCCAGCCAGGGCGCCTTCTCCTCCAGGTAGGAGTTGCCCGCGGACCACAGCGCGCGCAGCGCTGCGGCGGCCTTGCGGAACTGGAGCGCCTCCATGTGCTCCTCGTACTCGGCCAGCAGACGCGCGATTTCGTCCCCCAGCTTCGCCTCGGCTTCGCCGGCGGCGCGGCCCGCCGGGACGTCGTCGCCGAACCGCTTGCGGGAGAAGGACAGCACGCGGTTGACGAAGTTGCCGAGGGTGTCGGCCAGGTCCTTGTTGACCGTGGCGGTGAAGTGCTCCCAGGTGAAGGACGAGTCGTCCGACTCCGGGGCATTGGCGATCAGGAAGTAGCGCCAGTAATCGGCGGGGAGGACCTCCAGGGCCGCGTCCGTGAAGACGCCACGCTTCTGGGAGGTGGAGAACTTGCCGCCGTAGTACGTCAGCCAGTTGAAGCCCTTGACGAAGTCGACCTTCTTCCACGGCTCGCGGACACCCAGCTCGGTGGCCGGGAACATCACCGTGTGGAAGGGGACGTTGTCCTTCGCCATGAACTCGGTGTAGGTGACGTCGTCCGCCTCGTACCACCACGACTTCCAGTCGCGCCTCTCACCGTCCGGGGCGGCGTCCGACCACTCCTTCGTCGCGCCGATGTACGCGATCGGGGCGTCGAACCAGACGTAGAAGACCTTGCCCTCGGCGGCCAGCTCCGGCCAGGTGTCGGCGGGGACGGGCACGCCCCAGTCCAGGTCTCGGGTGATCGCGCGGTCGTGCAGGCCCTCGGTCAGCCACTTGCGGGCGATCGACGAGGACAGGTGCGGCCACTTCTCGCTCACCGAGTCGATCCACGCCTCGACCTCGTGCTGAAGCTTGGACTGCAGGAGGAAGAGGTGCTTGGTCTCGCGGACCTCGAGGTCCGTGGAACCGCTGATCGCGGAGCGCGGTTCGATCAGGTCGGTCGGGTCCAGGACGCGCGTGCAGTTCTCGCACTGGTCGCCGCGGGCCTTGTCGTAGCCGCAGTGCGGGCAGGTGCCCTCGACGTACCGGTCCGGCAGGAAGCGGCCGTCGACCGGCGAGTACACCTGGCGGATCGCGCGCTCCTCGATGAAGCCGTTCTCCTTGAGCTTGCGCGCGAAGTGCTGGGTGATCTCGACGTTCTGCGGGGAGGAGCTCCGGCCGAAGTAGTCGAAGGCCAGCTGGAAGCCGTCGTACACGGCCTTCTGGGCATCGTGGGCCTGCGCGCAGAACTCGGCGACGGAGAGCCCAGCCTCCTTGGCGGCCAGCTCGGCCGGCGTGCCGTGCTCGTCGGTGGCGCAGATGTAGAGGACGTCGTGACCGCGCTGGCGGAGGTACCGGGCGTACACATCGGCCGGAAGCATCGACCCGACCATGTTGCCCAGGTGCTTGATCCCGTTGATGTAGGGAAGCGCGCTGGTAATCAGGTGTCGAGCCATCCTCGGATGCTCCATTTCGTACGTACGGCGCCGGTGACAGTGCCACGGCGGACCCAAGTCGGGAGGCTGCAGCCGATGCGATCACACGCATCGGCACGTTCCGTCACGCATGGTGACGGAACGGGTCTACAGGCCACCACCATCGTATCGAAACGGGGGTTTGCCCATCCCCAGGGTTTTTCCGGCCGGCCCCGGCGGAACGCGAAAGGCGCTCGGCCGTCCAGGACAGGCGGCCAAGCCAGTCCCGTACGGCCGAGGCGGCCCCCATCTCAGAACCACCGCATCGCCACGGGTCCGCGTCCGCCACACCCGTGGTGGACAGCCTGATGAAGAACCAGTGGCCCTCGCGGCACTGGCGGAAAGCGTCGGCACCGAAGCCGGCCGCCAGGCGTGGCAAGGACTCACCACACTGGTGAGGCGCCCGTTCCGGCGCGGCGAGACGGCACAGGGCACTGCCGAAGGGCGGCGTCACCCGGATGGGCCCGGTGCGGTCGCCCGGTGGGTGGGGGCGCGGGACGCTCGGGGAATGAGCAACCCGTCCGAGGGGCCGAGTGGCCCGGTTCATCACGCGTATGCCCATCACACCGCTCACCAGGAAGCCGGGGGCGGCGGTGGAGGTGGGTGGGCTTCCGGCGGAGCCATGTTCGCCGGCGTACTGCTGATGGTGGGAGGCGTGCTGGGCATGCTCCAGGGGATCGCGGGCATCGCCGAGGACGACGTCTATGGGCGCGTCGGGGAGTACGTCTTCGAGTTCAGCGTGAGTGCGTGGGGCTGGATCCACCTGGTGCTCGGGCTGCTGGTCGCCGCCATCGGTGCGGGGATCCTCAGCGGGGCGGAGTGGGCGAAGGCGATCGGGGTGGCGCTGGCCGCGCTGGCGGTGATCGCGAACTTCATCTGGCTGCCGTACCAGCCGGTCTGGGCCATCGTCTCGATCGCGATCGCCGTCTTCGTCATCTGGGCGCTGTGCGCCGAGGACACGACCCCCGTGGCGCCCATGAAGCATTGAGGGGCCGTATCCGGCCGGCTGGGCGGCGCCGGTCAGGGACGAGCGGGCTTGGCGGCCTTGAGGGAGTACATCAGCGGGACACGGGCCCGGTCCGGCGGGAAGCGGTAGTAGCCGTCCTCGTGCCGCGCGAGCGCCGTGAAGCGCGCGAAAAGCGAGACGTCGTGCTCGTGCAGGAACTCGATGCGCAGCCCCGCCGCGGCGAGGGCGGAGACGACCTCGCCGATGGGGTGCTGCCACTCGACGCTGCGGTGGTGGATGGTCGGGGCGTCGAAGTCGGCGTACGTGCCCGGCGTCTCGTCCAGCCACGCGTCGCGGGCGAAGTAGTCGTGGACGAGCCGTGAGCCGGTCTCGTCGTCCAGGATGTCGGTGAGCGGATGGAACTCCGCGAGGTAGAGGAACCCGCCGGGCGCGACGAGCGACGCGGCGGTCTCGGCCCAGCGGTCGACGTCCGGCAGCCAGTTGAGCGCCCCGGTGCCCGTGTAGACGATGTCGTACGCGGTGTCCGGCACCGCCTCGGCCGCGTCGTACACGTCCGCGGTCACGAACGCGGCCCGCTCGGGCGTGAACCCGATGTCGTCGGCGAGGGACCGGGCTGCCTCGACGGCCGGCTCGGAGAAGTCCAGCCCGACGACCCGAGAGGCCCCGCGGCGCGCCCAGGACAGGGTGTCCAGCCCGATGTGGCACTGCAGGTGCAACAGCGACCGCCCACCGACGTCGCCGACCTCCGCGACCTCGAAGTCGCGCAGCGTGTCCTTGCCGGCCCGGAAGGCATCGAGGTCGTAGTAGTCACTGGCGACGTGAATGGGCACGCGCTCGTCCCAGAGGGAACGGTTCGCCTCGCGCCAGTCACCGGGGGTCGGGGAGTACATGCGCCGGAGGTTATCCACAGGCTGGGGGCACGGCGAGCGAATTGTCGTGGCGATCGGGTTGACTGAGGAAGCAGGCAGCGGACGGTACGCGCCATGTCACGGACGTGTGCGCCGAACTACCGCCGGATGACCCGATCTTGTCGCCCGGCCTGCGAAGACCACTTGCGATCGCAACTGATAGAAAGGCAACTCTGGACTACTGGCCATGTCATGTGAGTCACAGGGGGCTCACGGCACAGGAGAACGCGAATCGGGAGGTACGGGGTGACGTTCGCGGACGAATGGACTCATGTCAAACAGGACGCCGCAGCGCGGATGAACCTCGCCGGCGCGGACGGCGACGGCTGGGGCGGGGGCGAGGGAAGCGGCGGGCTCAAGACCAGTAAGGCCGCCTGGACGAAGGCGGGAAGCGGCGTCGGGTCGCTGAGAGGCACCATCAGGGAGGGCCTGACAAAGCTGGAGGACGCCCAGCAAGGCCTCGGTGCAGGATCCACCGGCAGCGGCGCTTTGCAGAGCGCGGCTGCCCAGCGGGAGCTGCACACCTCGTGGAAGCGTTATATGGAAAACGTCAGCGGCAGGTGCGGGGCCATTCAGAGCCTGCTGGAGAAGGTCGGCAGCGACCAGCTCAAGACCGACCAGGCGATTGAGTCCGAGTTCGCGAAGCTGGGCAAGTCGTACGAGGACACTCCCGCCGTCGGCGGCCAGAGCCGAGGCCGGTGATCGGCAGCCATGGACTACGCGACGCTCAAGGCCCTGAAGATCTCCGAGTTCGAGGAGGCCGCGGACGGGTACCGCGCGGCCTGCGACATGGCCAGCAAGGCCAAGGACCGGATCGAGAACGAGATCACCGCCGGCATGCGCAAGCAGCTTGAGGGCAAGGCCCTGGACGCCGCCGCCGGAGAGCTGCGGGACCTGGCAACCAACTTCCACTACACGCAGGTCGAGTGCGGTCTCATCAGCACGGCGCTCAACGCGCTCGCGGCGGACCTGACCGGCCCCAAGAAGGCACTTGACGCCGCCGTCGCGGACGCGGAGGCCGCCAACTTCGCCGTCCTGCCGGACGGGTCGGTCCGCTATCCCGCCGGTGGGGAGAAGGTCGACGGCAAGGTCCCGGAGGGCGGCACGGTCACCGGAAGCGCCAAGGGAGCCGGATCCTCCGCCCCGATCGACCCGGCCGGGGACGCGAACGACCTGGCGAGCGCCCTGGAGCGGCAGGCGGCCAACATCCATCCCAACCCGAACTTCGGCCGGGCGGTCGAGTTCGCCAACCGCATAGCCCAGGCGATCTCCGACGCCACGGAGGCGGACGCGCGGTGGGCACCGAAGCTGCGCGCGCTGAAGGCCGACGACGACCTGACCGTCTCGAAGGAAGACTGGGCGGACGTACACGCTGACACGGGTGGGGTCCGCGCGGGCGCCAAGGACTACCTGAAGAGCATCGAGGCACCGCCCAAGGACGGCAGTCCCGCGCAGAACGCGGCATGGTGGCAGGGCCTGTCCCAGGAGGAGCAGGAGAGCTACCTCTCGCTGAACTCGGCCACGATCGGTGCGATGGACGGTCTCCCGGCCACGGTCCGCGACGAGGCCAACCGCGTGGTGCTCCGCGACGAGCAGAGCAGTACGGCAATCGCGCTCCAGAAGCACCTGTCGGGCGAGCCGAAGCGCTACGAGATGAAGTACACCCTTCGCGGTGACCCGATCGGGGAACGGGAGACCGACGAGTGGAAGAAGTGGAACGAGGAGAGGGAACGGCTGCAGGGCCGCCTGGACGGGATGAGCGCCATCCAGAGCCGCTTCAACGAAACCGGCAGGGAAGGCCTCCCGGAGGCGTATCTCCTGGGCTTCGACCCTGAGGGCATGGGCAAGGGGAAGGTCATTCTGGCCAACGGCAACCCGGACACTGCGGACCACACGGCCATCTACGTACCCGGTACGGGTACGAACCTTCGTGGCATTGAAGGTGACCTTAACCGCAGCGAGGCGCTGTGGGTGCAGAGCAACAAGATGGCGGGCGGGGCGACTGTGTCCACCATCACCTGGTTCGACTACGACGCCCCGCTGTCGGCGAAACCGTACACCGACGGAGGGGGGCTGCTCCCTGAAGCGATGTACGACGACCAGGCCGCGGAAGGCGGTCCCAACCTGCGCGCGTTTCTCGACGGCAACCGGGAGGCCCACCTTGTCGCCAGCGGCGACAAGGGACACACCACGCTCATGGGCCACAGTTACGGCACCACGCTCATCGGTGACGCCGTGAAGTCCTACTCGCCGGGCTTCTTCGACGGCCCCCTGAAGGCGGACGACATCATCGCGGTGGGCAGTCCGGGCATGCAGGCGGACCATGCGGCCGACCTGGGAGTCGAGCCAGGCCACATGTGGGCCATGGCCGCACCCAGCTCCAAGGACCAAGTGCCCCTGCTCGGTTCGCTGGTCGGCCTTGGCGACCATGGGGTCGTCCCGACGGATCCCGAATTCGGGGCCAACATCATGGAAACCGATTCGCAGGACCACAGTGGCTACTGGGATGTGAGCGAGAACGGTAACGCGTCCGTCAGCCTGAAGAACCAGGCCCGTGTCATCGTCGGCGACTACGGAAAGGTGACCGTTGAATAAGAACCGCTCTGCGTTCAAGTACATGATTCGACGAACCGTGCTCGGTTCCGCTTCGGCGCTGGGCCTTGTAGTGATGATGGGATGTTCATCCATGACGGAGCCGAGCGCCGAGCAGATTCTCGGCTACCAGCCTGAGGTCCGGGAGATCGCACCGGCGAAGCGGCAGGTGAACGACATCTCCAGTCGTGTCCTCGATTGGATGGGGGTCGAAGGAACCGTTTCCGAGCCGGCGGCCGGAGTGCGCGCCTGCGACGCGGTCGACCCGAAGCTGACGAAGTACTACGTCGTCTCGCATCCGTGGAGCATCTACGACCTGCGCAAGGGAACCTTCGAGCAGGCCATGCAGAACCTCCGTGTCCAGTTGCCGAAGCACGGTTGGGAGATCACGAAGGACGGCCCGATGAAAAGCCGGGACAAGGACCCGCAGATCGTGGCCGTGGACCGCAAGAGTCACCACACGCTCACGGTCGAGTGGCTCAGCAACAGGGCCGGCTCGCTCAAGGACATGATCGGCGTCGATGTCGATTCGCGCTGCTACCGCGCGCCCGAGGGTACGGACATCTACAAGGAGAAGTGACCCGCACGAGCCGCTGCGACCATCGGGTTACATGGACGCATGACTGAACCGACAGATACGCAGGCACAGGCCATGCCCGACTGGGAGAAGCGGTTCCGGGCGCCGCGGGTGTCGTTGCCGGAGTGGGCGTGGGACGCGCCGGGCAGGGCGTTGTTCGTGTCGAACGCGACCGGGACGTACGAGCTGTACGCGTGGGACCGGGGCACCGGTGAGCAGCGGCAGGTGACGGACCGGACCAACGGGACGACGGACGGCGTATTGTCGCCGGACGGGGAGTGGATCTGGTGGTTCTCGGACACGGACGGCGACGAGTTCGGCGTGTGGATGCGCCAGCCGTTCGGGGGCGGGGAGGACGAGCCGGCCACACGGGGGCTGGAGCCGTCGTATCCGGCGGGGCTGGCGATCGGGCGGGACGGCACGGCGGTGGTCGGGCGGTCGACGGACGAGGACGGTTCGACGATCCACGTCGTACGGCGCGGGCGGCCGCCGGTGGAGATCTACCGGCACCGGGAGTCGGCCGGGGTCGGTGACCTGTCGCACGACGGGACGCTGATCGCGCTCGAGCACACCGAGCACGGTGACGCGATGCACGCGGCGGTGCGGGTGGTCCGGCCGGACGGGGCCGTGGTGGCCGAGCTGGACGACACCAAGGGCGGGACGGAGGAGCTGGGGCTCACCGTGCTGGGCTTCGCGCCGGTGGACGGGGACACCCGGCTGCTGGTGGGGCACCAGCGGCGCGGGCGCTGGGAGCCGATGCTGTGGGACGTGGCGTCGGGTGCGGAGACGGAGCTGCGCCTGGACCTGCCCGGTGACGTGTCGGCGGAGTGGTACCCGGACGGGTCCGGGCTGCTGGTCGTGCACAGCTTCGAGGCGCGCAGCGAGCTGTGGCGGTACGAGATCGCGACGGGCCGCCTGGTGCGGGTGGACACCCCGGCCGGGTCGGTGTCCGCTGCGACGGCACGGCCGGACGGGGCTGTGGAGTACCTGTGGTCGTCCGCCGCGCATCCGCCGGTGGTGCGGTCCACAGCGGGCGGCGTCGTGCTGGAAGCGCCCGGCATGAAGGCGCCCTCCTCGGTGCCGGTCGAGGACGTGTGGGTGCCGGGGCCGGGCGGGCGCATCCACGCGCTCGTGCAGCGGCCGGCCGGGGCGGAGGGTCCGCTGCCGACGGTGTTCGAGATCCACGGCGGCCCCACCTGGCACGACAGCGACGCGTTCGCCGCGGCCCCCGCCGCCTGGGTCGACCACGGCTACGCGGTGGTGCGGGTCAACTACCGGGGCTCGACCGGCTACGGGCGGGAGTGGACGGACGCGCTCAAGCACCGGGTCGGGCTGATCGAGCTGGAGGACATCGCGGCGGTACGGGAGTGGGCGGTGACCTCCGGCCTCGCCGACCCGGACCGGCTGGTCCTCACCGGCGGATCGTGGGGCGGTTACCTGACTCTGCTCGGGCTCGGCACGCAGCCGGACGCCTGGGCGCTGGGCCTGGCCGCCGTACCGGTCGCCGACTACGTCACGGCGTACCACGACGAGATGGAGGCTCTGAAGGCCCTCGACCGCACCCTCTTCGGCGGGTCGCCGGAAGAGGTCCCGGAGCGGTTCGAGGCGTCGTCGCCGATCACGTACGTGGACCGGGTGCGGGTGCCGGTGTACATCTCGGCGGGCGTCAACGACCCGCGCTGCCCGATCCGGCAGATCGACAACTACGTGGACCGGCTCGCCGCCCGGGACGCGGTGCACGAGGTGTACCGGTACGACGCCGGGCACGGCTCGCTCGTGGTGGAGGAACGGATCAAGCAGGTGCGGCTGGAACTGGCCTTCGCGGCCAGATATCTCGGGACCCGGGCGTAGGGGAGGTGACCGTGTTCCGTACCGTGGGGGTGTGTACCGGTTCCTGACGACGCCCCGCTGGTGGGGGATCAACATCTTCGTCGTGCTGGCGATCCCCTTCTGCATCTTCATGGGGACCTGGCAGCTCGGCAGGTTCGAGGACCGCGTCGACTCCCACCAGGAGGCGGAGCGGCGGCCGGACCCGGGCTCGGTGAAGGCCGCGCCGCTCGACGAGCTGCTGCCGGTCGACAAGGAGACCTCGGGCCGCCACGCCACGGCGACCGGGCGGTACGGGGAGCAGTTCCTGGTCCCGGGGCGCGAACTGGACGGCAAGGACGGCTCGTACGTCCTGACCCTGCTGCGCACCGAGGGCGGGAAGTCGCTGCCGGTGGTACGCGGCTGGCTGCCCGACGGCGGCAAGGCCCCGGCCGCGCCGGCCGGCGAGGTGACGGTGACCGGCGCCCTCCAGGCATCGGAGCACACCGGCAGCGCGGGTGTGCACGCGACGGGCGCCCTTCCGCGTGGTCAGGTCGGCATGATCAGCGCGGCGTCCCTGGTGAATGTCGTCCAGGACGACGTCTACGACGCCTGGATCACCCTCACGCACTCCCCGGCGGGCCTGACCCCGGTCCCGGCTGCCGCCGCGGAGGGCAGCGGGCTGGACCTGAAGGCGTTCCAGAACCTCGGGTACACGGGTGAGTGGTTCGCCTTCTCGGGCTTCGTGCTCTTCATGTGGTTCCGCCTGTTCCGCCGGGAGGCCGAGCAGGCGCGCGACGAGGCCCTGGGCCTTGGCACGCCCGTGGAGCCCGGGGCGGAGGCAGGGGCGGCGCCCGAGCCCCGGCCGGGACCGGAGCCTGCCGCGCGGCCCTGAGGGCTTGGCCTGGGCGGCCGAAGTCGGGCGCCTGCAGCCGGGCGTGGAGCTCCGGTGGTCAGTGCCGGGCACTCAGGAGTGACGGAGACCTTCCCGCCCGCACAACGGGCCACCCGCCGGGGCCCCCGCCCTCGTCGCCCGCCCCGCGCCCGCGCAACGGGCCACCCACCGCACCCCCGCCTGTCCGGCGCCGCACGGGACGCGCCCACCGCGCCCACCACGCCCACCGCGCGCGCCGGGGCGCCGCACCGCCGCGTTACTGGGTCGGCAGCAGGCCCGTCCGGTAGATGGTGCCCGCGCAGGCGTTGGGGATGGCGGCTTCGGCCGACGGGGCACCCGGTTCCGCGGTGTGGGTGACCGTGACGCTGCCTTCCGCACGGGTGCCGGTGCCGTCGTCCTCCTTGCCGAGCTGCGGTTCCGTGGCCGCCGAGCCCGTACCGTCCGAGCCGGCGCCCTCCGACGACGTACCGTCCGTGGGCGTGGTCGGGTCGGGCGAGGCTTCGCCGCCGCCCGCGCCGCCGCTGCCGTCGCCGCCGTCCACCGGGCACGTCTCGCTCGGCACCCAGGCGAACTTCACCTCGTACGCGCCCGACGGCTTGAGGAGCATCGGCGCCGGTGCCTCCTGGGACGGGTCGGGCAGGCCCGTCGCGGGGTCGCCCGCGGCGTGGGCGACGACCGTGATCTTCGCCTGGTCGGCCGCGCCCATCGCCTGGAAGGCGACGCTTCCGGCGCCGGCGATCGAGCAGTCGGTGCCCGAGACGTTCGCGATGCGGAAGGTGCCGTACACCTTGCCCTCCGCGTCCGGCTGGCCGGCCTCCGCGGAGGCCACACCCAGCTGGGCCGCCTCGCACAGCGGCACGCTCTCCGGGACCGAACTGGTCGGTGCCGCCGTGCCGCCCACGGTGCCGTCCGAGGTGCCGGCCGCGGGCTCGCCCGGCTTCTCCACGGGGTCCTCGCCGTCCTTGCCGCCACCGCCGGTCCCCTGACCGGCCGCGGTGCTGGGCGCCCCCGGTCCGCCGGCCTCGCCGCCGGTCTCCTCACCCGTGCCGCCCTGCACCTGCTCGCCGTGCCCGGCGTTCACGGGGCGGTCGTCGGAGGTGCCGCCGGAGCTCGCGACGTGGACGAACGCGGGGACCGCCGTGCCGAACAGCAGCGCGGCGGCGGCCGCCCCCACCAGAGCCTGCCGTTTGCGCGCCCGCCGCGCGGGCACCGCCCGGCGCAGGTGGTCGAGGGAGCCGTCGGCGGGCCGCAGGTCCTGCACCGCGCCATGGAGCATCCGGCGCAGCGCCAGCTCGTCGGCACCCAGCTCACCGGCGTCCGGGAGGCCAGGAAGGCCCGGGACGTCGGGGACATCCGGGAGACCCGGAAGATCCTGGGCATCCGGGAGATCCGAGAGCTTCTTTTCCGGCCCGTTGTGCCCGTTGTGGCCGTTGTTCACAGTTCCGTTCCCAGTCCGGTCGTTCTCGTTCAACGGCCCGTCCGGCCCATACCGCTCAAATGCACTCATGCCGTGGCCTCCATGGCGACGCGCAGCGCCGCGATGCCACGTGACCCGTACGCCTTGACCGAGCCGAGCGATATGCCCAGCGTCTCGGCGACCTGCGCCTCGGTCATGTCCGCGAAGTACCGCAGCACCAGCACCTCCCGCTGGCGGCGCTGCAGCCCGCGCATGGCCTTGATCAACGCGTCCCGCTCCAGCTGGTCGTACGCGCCCTCCTCCGCGCTCGCCATGTCGGGCATCGGCTTGGAGAGCAGCTTCAGACCCAGGATGCGGCGGCGCAGCGCGGACCGGGACAGGTTGACCACGGTCTGGCGCAGATACGCCAAGGTCTTCTCGGGGTCACGGACGCGGCTCCGCGCGGAGTGGACGCGAATGAACGCCTCCTGGACGACGTCCTCGCACGAGGCGGTGTCGTCCAGCAGCAGCGCGGCGAGACCCAGCAACGACCGGTAGTGGGCGCGGTAGGTCTCGGTGAGGTGGTCGACGGTCGTACCCGCGGTCGGCGTCGCCTCGGCGCTCTCGACGGTCTCGGCGCCGCGCTGGGACGGGATACGGGTCGTACGCCTAGCGGCGGGCATGGGCGCGATCACCGGCATGCCGCCGGGCCGACGAGGCCGCCGGAGCGGGCGCACAGCGCCCATGCCCACGCCGACCCCGCCGCCGGCCCCTGCTCCGCGAGCGCGGAGCGGAACCACCGCTGTGATGTCGAGTACCTCTGCCACGCCTGTTGGACACGCTTCCCCCCGTCAGGGTTGTACGCGCACGCAGCCGCTTTTGACGGTGCGTCGTTTGCCCTCATGCGTACCCGCCCCAATGCCCCGAAATGGCGGGCGCCGCGAAGGGGCGACCGCATAGACGCTTCCCGCCCGACCACCGGTTGCGGCAAGGGGGTACAGCATCGTCGAACATGCCATCGCCCCAGTTCAAGTGGCACAGACCGAAGACTTGCTCACAGGGCGTTCACAGATTCTACAAAGATCCGACGATCCGATCATCGCGGATTACGCCGAGATCAGGACGGGACAAGTCCGGATCAGGCTGGATCAGGCCGAGAACTCGGCGGCGACGGCCTCCGCGATCTGAGCGGCGTTCAAGGCGGCGCCTTTGCGTAGATTGTCGCCGCAGACGAACAGCTCCAGCGCCCGGTCGTCGTCCAGCGACCGCCGCACCCGCCCCACCCACGTCGGGTCGGTGCCCACGACGTCGGCCGGCGTCGGGAAGTCCCCGGCCGCCGGATCGTCGTACAGCACCACACCGGGCGAGGTCGCCAGGATCTCGTGCGCCCGCGCGACCGTCACCTCGTGCTCGAAGCGAGCGTGTACGGAGACGGAGTGGGCGTTCAGGACCGGTACGCGTACGCAGGTCGCCGCCACGCGCAGCTCCGGCAGGTCCAGGATCTTGCGGGCCTCGGCCCTGATGCGCAGCTCCTCCGAGGACCAGCCCTCCTCCCGGAGCGCCCCCGACCAGGGCACCACGTTCAGCGCGAGCGGGGCGGCGAACGGCCCGGTGTCGTCGCCGACGGCCCGGCGCACATCACCGGGGCAGGCCCCCAACTCCGTACCGGCGACCAGCGACAGCTGCTCGCGCAGCGCGGTGACGCCGGCCTGCCCGGCGCCGCTGGCGGCCTGGTACGCGGAGACGACCAGCTCGCTCAGGCCGAACTCGGCGTGCAGGGCGCCCACCGCGACGATCAGCGCCAGCGTGGTGTCGCCGGGGCACGCGACGATCCCGCGCGGGCGTACGCGTACGCAGTGCGGGTTGATCTCGGGGACGACCAGCGGAACGTCCGGGCCCATCCGGAACGCCGGCGAGGCGTCCACCACCACGGTGCCCTTGGCGGCGGCGACCGGCGCCCACTGGGCGGCGACCGCCTCCGGCACCAGGAGCACCGCCACGTCGGCGCCCTCCAAGGCCTCCTCGGACAGCGCGAGCACCTCGACCTGCTCCCCGCGCACGGCCAGCTTGCGGCCGGCCGAGCGCGGGGAGGCGATCAGGCGTATGTCGCCCCAGACGTCAGCGTGCTGCGACAGGATCCGGAGCATCACCGCACCGACGGCCCCGGTCGCTCCCACGACCGCGAGCGTCGGTTTACGGCTCATCGCGCGGTCACCGCCCGGTGCCTCCGTACACCACTGCCTCGTCGGAGTCGGAGTCCAGGCCGAAGGCGGTGTGGACGGCGCGGACGGCCTCCTTGACGTCGTCGGCACGGGTGACGACCGAGATGCGGATCTCGGATGTCGAGATCAGCTCGATGTTCACGCCCGCGTCGGACAGCGCCTCGAAGAAGCCGGCCGTGACACCCGGGTTGGTCTTCATGCCCGCGCCGACCAGGGAGATCTTGGCGATCTGGTCGTCGTAGCGCAGCGACTCGAAGCCGATGAGGGCCTTCTGCTTCTCCAGGGCGTCGATGGCCTTGCGGCCCTCCGCCTTGGGCAGCGTGAAGGAGATGTCGGTCAGCCCGGTCGACGCGGCGGAGACGTTCTGCACCACCATGTCGATGTTGACCTCGTTGTCCGCGATGGTACGGAAGATCGCGGCGGCCTCGCCCGGCTTGTCCGGCACTCCGACGACAGTGATCTTCGCCTCGGACGTGTCGTGGGCGACACCGGAGATGATGGCCTGCTCCACCTTGCGGTCCCCTCGCGGTTCGTTGCTGACCCATGTGCCCTGGAGCCCCGAGAAGGACGACCGGACGTGGATCGGGATGTTGTAACGGCGTGCGTACTCGACGCACCGGTGCAGCAGCACCTTGGAGCCGGAGCTGGCGAGCTCCAGCATGTCCTCGAAGGAGATCCAGTCGATCTTCCGGGCCTTCTTCACGACCCGGGGGTCGGCGGTGAAGACACCGTCGACGTCGGTGTAGATCTCGCACACCTCGGCGTCGAGCGCCGCGGCGAGCGCGACGGCGGTCGTGTCCGACCCGCCGCGCCCGAGGGTGGTGATGTCCTTCTTGTCCTGGGAGACGCCCTGGAAGCCCGCGACGATGGCGATGTTGCCCTCGTCGAGCGCCGTACGGATCCGGCCCGGCGTGACATCGATGATGCGCGCTTTGTTGTGGACCGAGTCGGTGATGACGCCTGCCTGGCTGCCCGTGAACGACTGGGCCTCGTGGCCCAGGTTTTTGATCGCCATGGCCAGCAGGGCCATGGAGATCCGCTCTCCGGCGGTCAGCAGCATGTCGAACTCACGCCCGGCAGGGATCGGGGATACCTGCTCGGCGAGATCGATCAACTCGTCCGTCGTGTCGCCCATCGCCGAAACCACGACGACCACCTGGTGGCCGTTCTTCTTGGCATCGACGATTCGCTTGGCGACGCGCTTGATGCCCTCGGCATCGGCAACGGAGGAGCCTCCGTACTTCTGCACGACAAGGCCCACGTGCGCTCCTCGCTCAGTCCGTTTGCGGTCAGCTCAGTCTAACGAGCGGCCGGGAAACGCCCCCGCCATATCACATCGTGAGATGTCCCGCTCACAACGCGATCACGACGCGATCATCGTGGGGCGCTTCACGGCCGCTCGGCTTGTGCCTGCCCCTCCCCGTGGGGCGTACGCGGAATGTGTGGCGGGTCACGTACCGGGGCAGGTGGCGGGTCACGCGCCGGGGTACGTGGCGGGTGCGTACGCCAAGCCGTGCCGTGAAGCCCGAGGCGCCGGATCTACTTGACCGTACGCATCCCCAGCGGGCCGAGGATCTCCTGGGCCATCACCCGGCCCGCTTCCTCCGCGAGCGCCTCCTCCGTCAGGTCCTCGTCCGTGTCCAGCCCGTCCAGCTCCTCCAGCGGCTGGTCCAGGCGGACGTGCGAGACCAGGGACTGGAGGGCCCGGAGGGTCGCCGAGGCGGTCGGACCCCAGTTGGAGAAGTACGAGAACTGCCACCACCACAGGGCCTCCGTGGTGCGGCCCGCCCGGTAGTGGGCCAGCCCGTGGCGCAGGTCCATGACGATGTCGGCCAGGTTGTCGGAGATCCGGCACGGTACGGGCGCCTTGCGCGGCTCGTACGGGTCGAAGACCTCCGAGAAGACGTCCACCGGGTCGAGCATGGCCGCGAACCGCATCCGCAGGTCGTCGACGTCCTGGTCCGGTCCCGTGTCCGGTTCGTACCGCTCCTCCGGGATGATGTCCTCGTGCGCCCCCAGCCGGCCGCCGGTGAGCAGCAGCTGGGAGACCTCCAGGAGCAGGAACGGGACCGCGCTGTCGGGCTCGTCGCCCTTGGCCACTTCCGTGGTGGCGACGATGAAGGACTCGATCGAGTCGGCGATCTGGACCGCGAAGCTGTCGGGGTCCAGGGAGTGCGCGTGCAGTGTGGCGTCAGACATCGAGGAGTCGTCTCCCTTCGAACGCACGCCCGAGCGTGACCTCGTCGGCGTATTCCAGGTCTCCGCCAACGGGAAGTCCGCTGGCGAGGCGCGTGACCTTCAGGCCCATGGGCTTGACCATGCGCGCCAGGTACGTCGCGGTGGCCTCCCCCTCCAGGTTGGGGTCGGTCGCCAGGATCAGCTCGGTGACCGTTCCGTCCGCCAGACGGGCCAGCAGCTCGCGGATCCGCAGGTCGTCCGGGCCGACGCCCTCGATCGGGCTGATCGCGCCACCGAGCACGTGGTACCGCCCACGGAACTCGCGCGTCCGCTCGATCGCGACGACGTCCTTCGGCTCCTCGACCACACAGATGACCGCCTCGTCACGGCGCGGATCCCGGCAGATGCCGCACCGCTCCTCCTGCGCGACGTTGCCGCACACGGCGCAGAACCGCACCTTGTCCTTGACCTCCAGGAGGGCATGGGCGAGGCGGCGTACGTCGGTGGGCTCGGCCTGCAGGATGTGGAAGGCGATCCGCTGGGCGCTCTTGGGACCGACGCCTGGCAGCCTGCCCAGCTCGTCGATGAGGTCCTGAACCACGCCTTCGTACAACGGAACGCCTCTCGTGGAGTGCTGTGATGCTTACGGTAGTTGCTGTGCGTACGGGTTAGAAGGGCGGGCGCCGGAGCCGTTGGGCGGGGCCCCGGAAGCCCAGGCCCAGGGCCGCCGGGCCCTGGAAGCCCAGGCCCAGGGCCGCCGGGCCCTGGAAGCCCAGGCCCGGGGTGCCGCCGGGCCCTAGAAGCCCAGGCCCGGGATGCCGCCGCCGCCCAGGCCCTGGGCCAGCGGGCCGAGCTTGGCCTGCTGGAGCGCCTGCGCGTTCTCGTTCGCGGCCTGGACTGCGGCGACGACGAGGTCGGCGAGGGTCTCGGTGTCCTCCGGGTCGACCGCCTTGGGGTCGATGACCAGGGAGCGCAGCTCTCCGGCGCCGGTCACGGTGGCCTTCACCAGGCCGCCGCCCGCCTGCCCGTCGACCTCGGTCTGCGCCAGCTCCTCCTGGGCGCGGGCGAGGTCCTGCTGCATCTTCTGGGCCTGCTGGAGGATCTGCTGCATGTTGGGCTGGCCACCACCGGGAATCACGGTCACTCCTGGCATTTCGACGATGAGTATTCGGTACGCCGAGCCTACGTGGTCGCCGGACGGTGTGCCCCATCCACACGGCCTCACTCTTTCGAGTGAGAAACGGGCGTGCCCCCTAGCTGATCAAGGCGCTCTTGCGGGCGGAAATAGCGGGATTCCGCACTTCCGGCCCACCATTCGGCGGTAGGAAAGGGCATGCGCACCAGTACGCACACGCGCACCGCACCGCCCGCACGATACGGATTGTCACGCAGAGCGCAGAGGAGTGCCCCGGTGAGCCAGCCGGAGATGCAGCCCGGGGGCCCCGCCCGGGGGGAGGGCGACAGCCACGACCGGTACGGCGGCCACGGCGGTGATCTGACCGGGCGGCCGTTTCCGCTCGGCGACTGGGGCGAACCGGCGGAACGGCTGGACGAGCTCTACCGGTGGGTCGAGAGCCAGGCGCTGCGGACGGCCGAGTGGTACCTGGAGGACCGCCTCTGGAAGCGGCGCGGCGCCCGGGCCCTGCGGATCGGTACGGCGCTGGGCGCGATCGCCGGCGCCGGGTTGCCGCTGCTGGACCTGACGGGCGCCCTGGACGGGGCGTCGGGGTGGGGGTACGTGTCGCTGCTGCTGGGCGCCGCGTGCCTGGCCTGCGACCGGTACTTCGGGTTCACATCCGGGTGGATGCGGGACGTGGCGACGGCGCAGGCGGTGCAGCGGCGACTCCAGGCGTTCCAGTTCGACTGGGCGGCGGAGAGCATCCGGGAGGTGCTGGGCCCGACGGAGGGCACGGCGAGCGAGGCGGCGGAGCGGTGCCTGGGGGTGCTGCGGCGGTTCTCGGAGGACGTGACGGAGCTGGTGCGGGCGGAGACGGCGGACTGGATGGTGGAGTTCCGGTCCGGCCCGGCGCCGCTCGTGATGCAGTCGACGCTGTCGTGCGCGCCGCCCCGGGCGGAGGGCGGCCACCCTACGGGCCGCATTCCGCTCCCTCCCGGCACCCGCCCCAACATGCCGCGCCAGCGCCCACCGGAGCCCCGCTGACCGCCCCGCTCCGGGCCATCAGCTGAAGATGATCATCGAGCCCTGACCCAGGCTGCGCGTCGCCGCGGCGTGCAGCCCCAGCCACACATGGCGCTCGCGGGCGAAGGGGCTCTCGTCGTACGGGATCGGCCCCGCGGGCTCCTCCAGGGCCGTGGGCCGCTCCGGCGGGTGCGGCGCGGCCGGCGGGTTCGCGGGGTCGATGCCGATCGAGGGGGCGACGTACTCCAGCTCCCGCAGCAGGCCCTGGGCGGAGCCCAGCGGGCCGCCGCCCGCCAGCAGCTCCTCGTTGGACAGCGGCGCGGGGAAGTCGACGGGCACGTACGCACCCGCGTGGTCGTAGTGCCACACCAGGTGGGACTGCTGGGCCGTCGACTCGAACATCTCCAACAGCTGCTCGTAGTCGCCGCCCAGCTCGTCGACCGGCGTGACGGCGAGGCCGCAGATCTGGAGCAGGTAGGCGCGGCGCAGGAAGTGCAGGGCGTCGTAGTCGAAGCCGGCGACCGGGGCGACGTCGCCCGAGAGGCCCGGCATGTAGGCGAAGACGGGCACGGTCGGCAGGCCGGAATCGGTGAGGGCCTTGTCGTACGCGGCGATCTCTTCGGCGAAGGGGTTGTCGGGGCTGTGGCACAGCACGTCGACGAGGGGGACCAACCACAGGTCACAGGCCAAGGGAGACTCGCTCTCCTTCAGTTCGCGTTCACGGCAGGCGGTCGGGACAGACGGTCGGGACAGGTTAATGCGCGGCTCGGGTGCACATCCCATACCCATACGGCATGGGCGGTAAGAGCCGTACGAGCCGTCAGCGCAGCCCGTCCAGATGGTCGGCCCACCGCATCGAGTGCTCGTTGTACGCGTCGACGACCGCCATCACCGCCTCGGGGTCGGCGCGCGTGACCGCGTCGACGAGCTCCTCGTGGCCGTTCCACAGCCAGGCGCCGGGCTCGCGGGCGGCGCGCAGGTGCGGCACCGCGAACACCCAGGCCTGGACGCGCAGCCGGTGCAGGAAGTCGGCGATGTAGCGGTTGGCGACGAAGCCGCTCAGCTCCCGCCAGAACCGCAGGTCGTACCCGATCAGGACGTCCAGGTCCCCGGCGCGCGCCGCCCGCGCCGCCTCCTCCGCCCGCCGCCGTACCGACACCAGCGGCGCCCCGTGCGCGTGGAGGGCGCCCGTCCGGTCGCACAGGCGGCGGAAGATGCCGTCCACGATGAGCGCGCGGGCCTCGACCATGCCCCGGTAGTCCTCGACGGAGAACTGGTGGACGCGGAAGCCCTTGTGCTGGTCGGAGTCGAGCAGGCCCTGTGCCGTGAGGTCGACCAGCGCTTCCCGTACGGGCGTCGCCGACACCCCGTACTGCTCGGCGATGTGCTTGACCGTGAACTCCTGCCCCGGCTGGAGACGGCCCGCGAGCACCTCGTCACGCAGCGCGTCCGCGATCTGCTGCCGCAGGGTGTTGCGGGTGACAGCTCCGCTCGCGGGCATGGCTTCTGGCCCCCTCCGTCCGGTTCCGGACACCTTAAGCCAGCCGGAGGGGGCGTACGGAGATGGTTACGCGGTGTGCTCGTCGACGTGCTCGTCGGCGACCGAGAGGGCGGCGTCGAGGGCGGCGAGGCCCTCCTTGGCCTCCGCCTCGGTGATGTTGCAGGCGGGGACGGCGTGGGTGCGGTTCATGTTGATGAAGGGCCACAGGCCGTTCTTCTTGCAGGCCGCGCCGAAGGCCGCCATGGGGGCGTTCGCCTCGCCCGTCGCGTTGTACGGGACGAGCGGCTCGCGCGTCTCCTTGTTCCGGACGAGGTCCAGTGCCCAGAAGGCGCCCAGGCCGCGCACCTCGCCGACGGACGGGTGACGCTCGGCGAGCTCGCGGAGGCCGGGGCCGAGGACGTTCTCGCCGAGGTGGGCGGCCTGCTCGACGACCTTCTCGTCCTCCATGACCTGGATGGTGGCGACGGCGGCGGCGCAGGCGAGCGGGTGGCCCGAGTAGGTGAGGCCGCCGGGGTAGGGCCGCTTGTCGAAGGTCGCGGCGATCTCGGCGGAGATGGCGACGCCGCCGAGGGGCACGTACCCGGAGTTCACGCCCTTGGCGAAGGTCAGCAGGTCGGGCACGACGTCGAAGTGGTCGGCCGCGAACCACGCGCCGGTGCGGCCGAAGCCGGCCATGACCTCGTCGAGGATGAGGACGATCCCGTACCGGTCGCAGATCTCGCGTACGCCGGCGAGGTAGCCGGGCGGCGGGGTCATGATGCCGGCGGTGCCGGGGACGGTCTCCAGGATGATCGCGGCGATGCTGGCCGGCCCCTCGAAGGCGATGGTGTCCTCCAGGTGCTGGAGGGCCCGCTCGCACTCCTGGGCCTCGGTCTCGGCGTAGAACGGCGAGCGGTAGAGGAACGGCGCCCAGAAGCGCACGACGCCGGCGGAGGCGGTGTCGGAGGCCCAGCGGCGCGGGTCGCCGGTGAGGTTGATCGCGGTGGAGGTGGCGCCGTGGTACGAGCGGTAGGCGCTCATGATCTTGGGGCGGCCGGTGTGCAGCCGGGCCATCCGGGCGGCGTTCTCGACGGCCTCGGCGCCGCCGTTGGTGAAGAAGATCTTGTCGAGGTCGCCCGGGGTGCGCTCGGCGATGAGGCGTGCGGCCTCGGAGCGTACGTCGATGGCGAAGGCGGGCGCGAAGGTCGTCATCTTCGCCGCCTGCTCCTGGATCGCGGCGACGACCCTGGGGTGCTGGTAGCCGATGTTGGTGTAGACGAGGCCGCTGGTGAAGTCGAGGTAGCGGTTCCCGTCGTAGTCCCAGAAGTACGCCCCCTCGGCGCCGGCGACGGCGAGCGGGTCGATCAGGCCCTGGGCGGACCAGGAGTGGAACACGTGCGCGCGGTCGGCGGCCTTGACGGCGGCACCGGCCTCGGGATCGGCGAGAGCGGGATGAGGGGTCATGCCGCCCAGGGTAAGGACGCGCTGGTGGGCGCCGGTATGGCCATCTTGTATGCCGGAAGGCGCGGGGGTCGGCAGGGTGTCGGGCGTGGGGCGCGCGAGAGAGGGTCTTGACAGCATTCTGTCGAAGTGACAGCATTCTGTCATCGGCAACGAACGACTGACGACTGAACGACTAACGACCGAACAACTGAACGCACGGGCTCAGGAGGCCACCATGTCCGGCACCACCCCCGCCCCCGGAAAGACCGTTCATCTCGCCGTCTACGACACGCTGGCCGACTGGGAGACCGGACACGCCACGGCCTGGCTCGCGCGCAGCGGGTACGACATCCGCACGGTGGGCCCCACGACCGACCCGGTGACCAGCATCGGCGGGCTGCGCATCACCCCCGACCTGGCCCTGACCGGCCTGCGGCCCGAGGACAGCGCGCTGCTGATCCTCCCGGGCGGCGACCTGTGGGACGCGGGCGACGACCTGGCGCCGTTCGCCGCGAAGGCGCGGGCCTTCCTCGACGCGGGCGTGCCGGTGGCCGCGATATGCGGCGCGACCGCCGGCCTGGCGCGCGAGGGGCTGCTGGACGACCGCGACCACACCAGCGCCGTCTCCTTCTACCTCGCGGCCACCGGCTACAAGGGCGGCGAGCGGTACGTGGAGGCCGACGCCGTCACGGACGGCGACCTGATCACCGCCGGGCCGACGGAGCCGGTCGCCTTCGCCCGCGAAGTGCTCGGGAAGATGGGCGCGTTCGAGGGTACGAAGCTGGACGCCTGGTACCGGCTGTTCCACGACTCCGACCCGGCCGCCTTCGAGGAACTGAGCTCGTGACCCGTCTCGAAAAGGACCTCCAGGAGCTGCTCAGCCGCACGGCGCTCGGTGTCTTCCGGCTGAACGGCCAGTTCCTCGCCGTATCGGAGAAACTGGCCAGGCCGGCCGGGCTCACCGCCGCGTGGTGGCAGGTCCTCGGGGCCGTGCTGTCGGAGCCGCTGCCGGTCTCCGGGATCGCCCGCGCGATGGGCATCACCCGGCAGAGCGTGCAGCGGATCGCGGACCTGCTGGTCCACGAGGGTCTGGCCGAGTACCTGCCCAACCCGGCCCACCGCCGCGCCAAGCTCCTCGCGCCGACACACCTGGGCCGGGTGACGGTCGCCCGCATAGAGCCCGCTCACGCCGAACTGGCGACCCGCCTGGCCGCCGAGTTGGGCGAGGAGGGGTTCGCCGAGACGGCACGGGTGCTGGAGCGGCTGTCGGAGGTGATGGACACCGTCACGGCGTCGCCGATCACTGCGGCCGGCCAGGCTGGTACAGCGCGCCCATGACGTACTCCATGGCCTTCACGTACACGGGGTCGGTCATCCGCCGTGCCATCTCGGCCTCGTCGACGTCCTCCACGTGCGTCTGGATCCACCACAGGTTCCCGAACGGGTCGCGGACCCTGCCGACCCTGTCGCCGAAGAACAGGTGCGTCACCTCGGTGACGGACGTGCCGCCCGCCTCGACCGCCCGCCGGTGCGTGGCGTCCGCGTCCTCGACGTACAGGCGCAGGAACGCGGGCGTCGCGGGCCAGCCGGGCGGGCTGTCGAACGCCATCAGCCGGGCGTCGCCGATCCGCAACTCGGCGTGCCCGATGGTGCCGTCCTCCATGACGAACCGGCCCAGATCCTCGGCACCGAACGCCCCCTCCAGATAGTCGATCAGACCAGCGGTGTCATGCGTGATGATCCAGGGCGTGACGGTGGTGTACCCCTCGGGAACAGCCTGTACGGACATGGTTGGTCTCCTCACGTACGACGTCGCCTCCGCCAACGACCGTAGGAGGCCAATAGGTCAATGCCTGTCCGCATAAACCCGTCGGGTAGTGTTGCCGTCTTCAGCAGGAGACCCACCGAGGAGGTGAGACCCATCAACGCCAGGTCAGGCCGGGCTCTCCCCTCCCACGGCTCGTAGGACACGGACACAGGTCATCGAGTCACGCGGGAGCGCTCACAGGCGTCCCGAAAGGCTTCCGCTTCCCATGTCCGCAACACCGGTTCCTCTCTCCTTCTCCACCACCGTCACCAGGCTGCGCGCCGCCGGCTGCGTATTCGCCGAGGACGAGGCGGAGTTGCTTCTGTCCACCGCCCGCACGGACGACGAACTCGACGCGATGGTCGCCCGTCGCGCCGCCGGACACCCGCTCGAACACGTCCTGGGCTGGGCCGAGTTCCGCGGCCTGCGCATCACCGTCGACGAGGGCGTCTTCGTGCCGCGCCGCCGCACCGAGTTCCTCGTCGCCCAGGCCGAGTCCCTCGCCCCTCCCGGGGCGGTGGTCGTCGACCTGTGCTGCGGCACGGGCGCGCTGGGCGCCGCCCTGGTCTCCGCCCTGGACGGCGCCGAGTTGTACGCGGCCGACATCGACCCGGCGGCCGTACGGTGCGCCCGGCGGAACGTCACGGCAGCAGGGGGGCGGGTGTTCGAGGGCGACCTGTACCAGCCGCTGCCGGGCGAGCTGCGGGGCCGCGTCGACGTCCTGCTCGCCAACGTTCCCTACGTACCGACCGAGGAGGTGGAGCTGCTGCCCGCCGAGGCCCGCGTCCACGAGGCCCGCGTCGCGCTGGACGGCGGCGCGGACGGGCTGGACGTGCTGCGCCGGGTGACCGCCGAGGCGGCGGCGTGGCTCAGGCCGGGCGGCAGCCTGCTCTTCGAGACCAGCGAGCGCCAGGCGCCCACCGCCACGGCCGTCGTCGCCGCCGACGGCCTCACCCCGCGCGTGGTGACCTGCGAGGACCTGTACGCCACGGTCGTCATAGGCACCCGGGAGTAGGCAGGCCGTCGGCGGCGACCAGCGTGCTGTGGAGCAGCACGGGGTGCACGAGCCGCTCGGCGGTACGTCGCCGAGCGCGGGCACCGGCACGTAACTCACGGTGCCGTGGCACGCGTTGAACGGCATCCGCCTGTCCCGACACCGTCCACATCCGTGGCTCCAAGAACCCCGGCGGCCCCTCGGCCCGGCCGAGGTTCCTCGGCCGGGCCGACCAGCCAGGTCACCGTTCCGGGCCGCCCTCCCTTCCGAGAGTCGCGGGCTCCGGCACCCTGTCAAGGGCGCTTCGCGTCGGCTTCGCCGATGGGCTTCGCCCACCCTTGACAGGCCGCCTCCACCCGCGCGTTTTCTCTCGGAGGGCGGCCCCGGGGAGCAGGCACCCGGAGGGCGCACCGTCCCCCTTCCGTGGTGGCCGGGAGGCGGCTGCCGGAGGGGCGCGGCAGTGGAATGGGGCGGTGGCTGGTGGGCAAAGCGGCTGCGGCCCGTCCTCCGGCTGAGGCACAAGACCTCGCTCCGGTGGGTGGTGGGTGCGCCCGAGTGGCATGGGGCATCCGGGCTCGGCTCGGCGACTGCGGGCGGATGAGTGGTCGGGGTTCAGGCAGGTGGCTAGGGTGGGTGGGTGTTGGGCCGTGGTGTCGCCCCGCCCGGCCGAGGTACGCGGGGGCGTCGGGCGCCTGGACGGTGAAGCTCCCGGCACGGCCCGGCCTCCGGCTCGGGCCTGGGCTTACGGTCTCCCGGGCAGTCGGGTACGGCTGGGTCGGTCCGGCCGCCGACACTGGCGCCGGGTCCGCTGCTCCCCTGCGCGGGGCGCGCGAAGTCCGGGAAGGGGCGGGCCCCTTCGGACTCTCCAGTCACAGCCGTGTCGCATGGCCGGAGTTGTGGGCGGGATCGGACACCCAGAGCCCGCACACCACGGCGAGAAGGTGTCCCACACCGCACACAACTCCCCTATCCCGGTGCTGGTGTGACCAAGGAGACGGATGGGACCGTTCCGTGTGGCAGGTGGAGCCGGTGAGGTGCCCGGAAGCAGGCACGGGCGGCACAGGACCGGACCGGGCCCGCGAGCCGACAAGCCGGGCAGCCAGTGGCCGGCCGCCCTGCCGCACCCACGCCTTCACCTGGCCGGACGGGCAACACCCAGGCCCAGCCACCACTCCACCGCAGCCACCCGCCCGAACCCCAACCACCCACCCGCACCCGCAGCCGCCGAGCCGACCCCGGACGCCCCACTCCACTGGGGCGCACCCACCACCCACCGAAGCGAGGTCCTGCACCGCAACCCAGAGACGGCCGCCAGCCGCCAAGCCAAGCCGCCACCGCCCCATTCCACTGCCGCGTCCCCTCCGGCGCCCGCCTCCCGGCCACGAACGGCACCGGCAAAGGGCGGCCCCTCCCGGGCCCATCCCCCCGGGCCGCCCTCCGAGTGGGAAAAGGCGGGCGGAGGCGGCCGGTCAAGGGTGGAGCGCAGCGACATCGCGAAGCGACGCGACCGAAGGGAGCGCCCTTGACGGGGCGCCGGAGCCCGCCACACTCGGAGAGAGGGCGGCCCACACGCCCACCATGAACAGCGCGCCCACCTCCGGGGCACGGCCGAGTAGGGTTGATCGTAGGAATCACCCGAAAGGGGGCGACATGTCCGCGATCAGGCAGAGCGTCGAGATCTCGCGTCGTCCCGAGGACGTCTTCTCCTACATGACCGACCCCTCCCACCTGCCCGAATGGCAGGAGAGTGCCGTATCGGCCACCCCGGTAGGGGACGCCCCCGTGGGCGTGGGCTCGCGGGTCAGGGTGACTCGGCAGATCGGTCGCCGGCAGATGCCGATGACCATGGAGATGCGCGAGTACGACCCTCCGCGAAGCTTCCGGATGGACGGTATCGACGGCCCCGTCCGGGGTCATGTGCACGGGACGGTCGAGCCGATCGGCGACGGCGAGCGGTCGCGCGTGACGCTGGACCTGGACTTCGAGACGCACGGGATCGGGAAGGTGATCGTGCCGCTCGTCGTCCGCCCGCAGGTCAAGAAGGAGCTGCCGAGGAACGAGCAGCACCTCAAGGACCTGCTCGAACGGCGCGCGTAGGCGAAAAGCGGGGCCCGGAATCCGGGTCCCGCATCCTGTTGCTGGTCGGAGTGCTACTGGTCGGGTCCCGCCCAGTCGAAGGTGATGTGCTTGCTGGACTGGCCCTCGCGGCTCCACTGGAATCCGTACGCGTCCGCCCGGTCCGCCGTCGAGCGGCCCCAGGTCGCGACCTGGCCCGGTCCCGTCTCGGAACCCGGGAGGTTTGTGCTCTGCACGCGTGCGCCCTCCGGGGTCGTCGGGCCGGTGAGCGCCTCGGCGCGGGCCTCGATGCGCCCGGGGATGACGGCGCTCCAGGAGCCCAGGTCGTCGTCGATCGCGAACTCGATGGGGGCGAATTCCATGCCCCGCATTTCCATGTTGGCGATCCTGACGAACTCGGCGGGCCAGCTGCCGGCCTGGCCGCCGAAGATCATCTGTATGGCGTCGCGCTGCCCGGCGTCGGCTCGCTCGTCGATGAAGATCGCGGCGTACGCGTCGGAGTGCTCGGCCGCCCAGACGTTGCCGACGAAGGAGCCGAGCATCAGCACGTTGAGGTCGTCGAGGACGACGTCTCCGTAGCTGCCCTCACGTATGTGCCAGGCCAGGACTCCGTCGCAGTCGCCGAACGTGGGCGTCTGCGCGAAGGTGCACGGGCACGGGACGTTGCACTTGCAGGTGTCGAACCAGTCTCCCTTGATGTGCCATCGGGGAATGGTCTTCGGTGTCTGATCCGTATCGGTCATATTCGGACCTCCTCCACCTCACCTTCCATGCTGCACCCGTCACCGATCGCCGGACCAGGGCCGGCGTGCTGTCCTGGAAGGGGAGGAGCGCCGTGAACCACTCCCGGACGACCAGCACGACCGCGTATCACCGCCGGATGACCACCGAGCCCCCGTTGCGGCCGGGCAACCTGCTTCCGCCCCGGGTGCTCGTGACCGCCTGGTCCCTGCTCGTGCTGATCGCCGTCCTCGCGTGGGTGCTGACCGTCGGGCAGGCCCGGCACATGGGCATCGAGCCGGGGACCATGGGGATGGGCGTCCCGCTGTTCCTGCTGCTGTGGCTGGCGATGATGGCCGCGATGATGCTGCCGTCGGTCGCTCCGGTGGCGATCACCTGGGCGCGGAGCATCGGCCGGGACTCGGCGGGCGTGGCGCGGGCGGCCCGGACGGCCGGGTTCGTCGGGGGCTACCTGCTGGTCTGGACGGCCTTCGGGCTCCTCGCGTACGCGGCCCTGGCCGCGACCGGAGACCTCGTCCACGCGCACCCCGACGCGGGGCGGTGGATCGGCTTCACGGCGTTCCTGCTGGCCGGGCTCCAGCAGCTCGGGCCGCTGAAGAACGTCTGCCTCCGGCACTGCCGCAGTCCGATGAGCCAGCTGATGCGTTACGCGCAGTTCCGGCCGTGGGCCCGGGATTTCCGGGTGGGGGCACACCACGGGCTGTACTGCGTCGGCTGCTGCTGGGGGCTGATGGTCGTCCTCGTCCCACTCGGGGTCATGAACGTCGCGGCGATGGCCGGGCTGGCGGCGGTGATCTTCACCGAGAAGCTGTGGCGGCTGGGGCCGGTGTTCTCGACGGCGGTCGGGCTCGCCTTCCTGGTGCTGGCCGGTCTCGCGCCGTCCCAGGGCTGGCTGCTGCCGGGCCTGGAGCCGTCCGACGCGCCGATGCCCATGCACTGACGGGTGCGGGGCCGGTCTCGCTCCGGCCCCGCACCTCGCGTGCGTCAGCGCTGCCCGGGCAGCCTGATCGTCCGTACGAGCGGCATGTCCGCGTACAGCTGGGGCTCCGCCGTCAGCATCGGCCGGCCGTCCGGCCAGTCCGGCGTCGGGCGTGACAGGTGGATCGCGTGGCCCAGCCGCCACTCCACCCCGTCCCGGATGAGCGCGCCCACGGCGCACACGCCCGCGAAGTCCAGCTCCACGATCTCGGCGGCGGGCAGCGCGCCCACGTGCTCGGCCAGGCCCTTGCGGACGCCGTCGGCGGCGGTGAGGCACATGGCGGGGACGTAGACGTGCCGAGTGGGACCGCGCTGGGTGTTGGCGATGAACTGGGACGCCAGGGAGTTGCCCGAGCCCAGCGCCAGCAGCGCGGACTCGTCGTACACGACTGCGGTGGACCGGCTCACAGGCTGTCCACAGGCCGCCCGGCCTCCAGTTCCTGCCAGACCTGCTCGGCGCGGTCGTGGTCTCGTGCGTCAGCGTGACGCCGAAGTGCGTCTCGCAGTACGCCTTGGTCTCCTCGTACCGCTTCCGGAACTCTTCCTTGGTGGGCGTCGCCCCGGCCAGCTCGGCGATCAGGTCCTGGGTTGACCCGTCCGCCGATCGGCGGCCGGGAGCTTTCAGCAGCCGGCGCGCACCACGCGGGGGCATTTCGTTCGGGTGCCGTGAATCCAGCGCCACGCGAAGCGAACACCGCAATCAACAACGGTTAGCCATACGGTCATTCGAAAGCCGGGAGCCTGAACGCCGGTCTCCGGTGCGACCTGCGGATATACCGAGGAAAGGGGTGGCCACCCGCCGGTGGCCACCCCTCTGTCATATGCCGAATTCACCCGCGGGAGTGAGCCGTTTCAGCAGCTCAGGTTCGAGCCCGTCGGGACGCCCAGGATCTGGGTGAAGCGCTGGTAGTTGGTGATACGGCTCTGGACCTGGGCGGGGTTCTTGCCGTCGCACTCCAGGGCGCCGTTGATGGAGCGGATCGTCTGGCCGAAGCCGGCGCCGTTGACCATGGCGTTGTGGGGGGTCATCGTGCCGGGGCCGTTCTGGGTGTTCCAGTACCAGAGCCCGGTCTTCCAGGCGACCGCAGGCTCGCGCTCGACGCGGTAGGGGTTGTTCAGGAGGTCGATGCCCAGGGCGTCGCCCGCCGCCTTGTAGTTGAAGTTCCAGCTGAGCTGGATCGGGCCGCGGCCGTAGTACGCGGCCTGGCCGGCCGGGCAGCCGTAGGGCTGGCTGCGGTCGCAGTAGTGGGGGTAGTTGGCGGTGTTCTGCTCCACGATGTGGACCAGGCCGCCCGTCTCGTGGCTGACGTTGGCGAGGAAGGCGGCGGCCTCCTGCTTCCTGACCGTGTCGCCGCCGGTGTTGGCGAAGGCGGGGTACGCGCTGAGCGCGGCGGTCAGGCCGCTGTAGGTGTAGAAGGAGTTCCGGTTCGGGAACATCTGGTGGAACTGGGCCTCGCTCACCACGAAGCCGGAGGGGGACGGGTTCGGCGTACCGCCACCGCCACCGCACGCGCCCTGGTCGGACCAGACGTCGGCGGAGCCGGGGCGTTCGTTCTGGGTCCACCACTTCGCCAGCCAGTTGCGGCTGTTGTACGAGGCGGTCTTGCCGCCCGTGTAGACGGTGGCGGAACTCCACGGCGCCGCGCACTCGGCGGCCGACGCGGTGGAGGCGGGGAGGAAGACGGCCAGGCCGACGGCCGTGGCGAGAGCGGCGAACAGGGTCAACAGGCGTCGCAGCATGGGCGGGCCCTTCCGTGGGGGGATTGGCCCATACGGAAGCGCGAATGGTCTGTACCTGTCAAGGTCTGGACCAGGGCCTGTGACGGTTGAACATTTGGCGAACTCCTGCTCGTACGGCGCCAGTTCGAGTCGATGCGTACCTACCGTGAAGCGTGTGGAGTGGCTGAATCCCGAGAATGTCATCGCCGTCGCCACGGCCCTGCTCGGCGTCCTCGTCTCGGCCGCCATGCTCTGGTACGAGCGCCGCGTCCCGCCCCGCCGTAAGCGCATCGGTTACCGCGTCCAGCTCGACACCCCCATCGGCAGCGACCCCCGCAACGGCGGCCGGGCCAACGTACGGCTCGGGCTGTTCAACGAGACGCCCGACATGTCCGACGCCACGCTCGTGCTGCTCCGCGTCGAGAACGACGGCGCCCAGTCCATCGCCGGGGACGACTACACCGCGCGCGGCTCCCACGGCCTCACCGTGGAGTTCACCGACCGGACCGTACGGGCCATCGCGGTCACCCAGTCCCCCGGCGCCGACCACCTCATGGAGCACTTCACGGCCGCCGCCGGTCTCCAGCACCGTGACGGCACCATCCACCTGCCCCGCGTCCCCCTCAACCGTGGCGAGCACTTCAAGCTCCTCGTGCTGCTGACCGGCGCCGGCGTCGGCAGCCCGGTCACCGTCACCGGCGGCATCCGGGACGGCAAGGTACGGCCCAACCGCGCCGCGACCCCCGACGAGAAGCCCCCGCTCTTCAGCCGGGCCGCCCGCACGGTCACCGTGGTCCTCACCGCCTGCGTCATCACGCTCGCCGCGATCATCGTGCGCGAGGAGCCCCCGCCGCCCATGGGCTGCGCCACGGGCACCCTGACCGTCACCGGCTCCACGGCCTTCGCGCCCGTCGTACGGGAGCTGGCGGCGAAGTACGAGAAGGACTGCCCCGGCGCGACCGTGCACGTCGACGCGCACGGCAGCACGGCGGGGATACGTGAGCTCGCGGACCGGGGCGCGAAGAGCAAGGACGGATCCCCGGCCGTCATCGCCCTGTCCGACGGCCCCAAGCCCGGCGGCTACCCGCAGCTGCGTGAGAGCCGCGTCGCCGTCTCCCTCTTCACCCTCGTCGTCAACGACAGCGTGACCGTCGACAACCTCGCCCTCAAGGACATCAGGCGTCTCTACAGCGGCGGCGTCACCAACTGGACCCAGCTCGACGGCCCCGACCTGCCCGTCCTCCTCGTCAGCCGGGACGCCAACTCCGGTACGCGGGAGGTCTTCCAGCGCCGCGTCCTCGGCCGCAACGAGCCCGGCCCGTCGTCCCGCGACTGCGCGACGAAGGACGACCGCGAGTCTCCCGTCCTGCGGTGCGAGCTGGACAGCACGGAACAGGTCCTGGCGACCGTGGCCCGGCTGACCGGGGCGATCGGATACAGCGAGGTGCGCTCGGGGAGGGACCTCGGCGGGCTGCACCGGCTCGCCATCGACGGGCGCAGTCCGGATGTCGACCAGATCCGCAGGAGCGGCTACCCGTACCGGGAGATCGAGTACGCGTACACCTACGGTCAGCCGCCCGCCGACTCGCTCACCTCCTCCTTCCTCACCTACCTCAGCCGGGGCAGCGGCCAGGACGTCATCCGTACGCACGGACACCTGCCCTGCGCGACGCCGGAGGGGCTGCGGGTCTGCGGTGAGGGATGACCCGCCTCGGGACTCTGGCATGCTCTGTTCACGTGGAGCCTCTGAGTGGTGAAGACCCCGTCCAGATCGGCCCGTTCCGCCTCCTCGGCAGGCTCGGGTCCGGCGGCATGGGCCGCGTCTACCTGGCCCGGTCGGCCGGTGGCCGGACCGTCGCGGTCAAGGTCGTGCACGCCGAACTCGCCGCCCAGGACGAGTTCCGGCGCCGCTTCGCCCGTGAGGTGGCCGCGCTGGAGAAGGTCGGCGGCGCCGGCACCACGCCCGTGCTGGGCGCGGACACCGCCGCCGAGGCGCCCTGGGTGGCCATCGGGTACGTCGCCGGACCGTCCCTGCGCACCGTGGTCGGGGACGAGTACGGGCCGCTGCCCCCGGCGTCCGTGCGGTCGCTGGCCGTCGGGCTGGCCCGCGCCCTGGAGCACATCCACGCCGCCGGGCTGGTCCACCGGGACCTGAAACCCGGGAACGTCCTGCTCACCGTCGACGGGCCCCGCATCATCGACTTCGGCATCGCCCGCGCCGTCGACACGGTCACCGACGGCGGGCTGACCAGCACCGGCGCGGTCGTCGGGTCGCCGGGCTTCATGTCGCCCGAGCAGGTGCGGGGCGAGCGGCTCAGCCCCGCGTCGGACATCTTCTGCCTCGGCTCGGTCCTGGCGTACGCGGCGACCGGCCGCCCGCCGTTCGGCACCGCCGACAGCGGCGTCCACGCCATGATGTTCCGCATCGCCCACGACGAGCCCGACCTCACCGGGCTGCCCGCCGAGCTGGACGGCCTCGTCCGCTCCTGCCTCGCCAAGGACCCGGCCGCCCGCCCCACCGCCGCCCACCTGGCCGCGCACGTCGAGGCCACCGAGCCGTGGCTCCCCGCCGGGCTGCTCGCCCAGCTCGGGCGGCTGGCCGCCCGGCTCCTGGACGAGGACGGCGAGCCCACCCCCGTACCGCACAAGCCCCGCAGGAGCCGGCGCCCGCTCCTCATCGGCGCCGCCACCGTCACCGCCCTCGCCGTCGCGGGCGGCCTCGCCTTCACCTTCTGGCCCCGCACGCACAACGCCCCCATGGGCGGGTTCAGGGTGGAAAGCCTCATCCCCGTCGCCTTCCACGGCGCCTGGGAAGGTGTCGTCAAGGGCACCCAGGAAGCCCCGTACGAAACCGCCCGCATCGAGATCGTCCCCGGCGTGCCGGGCGAGAAGACGGGGACGTACGTCCAGGTGACCGGCGAGCGGCTGTGCATGGGCCGCTCGAAGCTCGTCTCGGCGGACGAGAACAAGGTGGTGTTCGGCGAGAGCGACGTGACGACGAGCGTGCCCGCCAAGGAGTGCACCCCGGCCGCGCACCAGACGCTCACCCTCACCTCCCCCGACGTACTCCAGTGGAGGTCAGGCGCGGTGACGGCCACGTTCCGGAAGGTGAAGGCGGCGCCGGAGGTCGTGCCGCCGAAGATGGTCGGCACCTGGGAGCAGGTCCCGCACGCGGAGATCCCGGAGGCGGAACGCGACCTCTACACCTCCGAGATCACCATCAGCCAGGGCCCGATCGGCGCGCAGCTCGTCCACTTCCAGGACAGCCACCCGAAGACGGACGAGGAGACCGGCGAACTGACCGGCGGCTCGCTGAACTGCGCGAGCACCTCGGTCGTCGGCGGCGCGGGCGGCCTGGTGGTCATCGGCCCGCCGACCCTGGACTCCGGCGCCGACCCGGAGTGCCGGGACTACCTGCTGGGCTCGTCGCAGAACCTGCGCATCCAGCGCGCCGAGGGCAAGGACGTGCTGCTGGTGTACGGCATGAGCGCGGACGGGGAGCCCGGCGAGTACGTGAAGAAGTACTGACCGGGCTCCCCGTCGTCCACGCGCCTACAGGAACGAGTTGATCTCGATCGTCTCGGTGCGGCCGGGGCCGACACCGATCGCCGAGATCGGCGCGCCCGACATCTCCTCAAGCGCCTTCACGTACGCCTGCGCGTTCTTCGGCAGGTCGGAGAAGGTCTTGGCCTTGGAGATGTCCTCGGACCAGCCCGGCAGGTACTCGTACACCGGCTTCGCGTGGTGGAAGTCGGTCTGCGAGTACGGCAGCTCCTCGACGCGCTTGCCGTCGATCTCGTACGCGACACAGACCGGGATCTGCTCCCAGCCGGTGAGCACGTCCAGCTTGGTGAGGAAGAAGTCGGTCAGGCCGTTGACGCGGGTGGCGTACCGGGCGATGACCGCGTCGAACCAGCCGCAGCGGCGGTCGCGGCCGGTGGTGACGCCCCGCTCGCCGCCGATGCGGCGCAGCGCCTCGCCGTCCTCGTCGAACAGCTCGGTCGGGAACGGGCCGGCGCCGACACGCGTGGTGTACGCCTTGAGGATGCCGATGACCCGGCTGATCTTCGTGGGGCCCACGCCCGCGCCGGTGCAGGCACCGCCGGAGGTCGGGTTGGAGGAGGTCACGAAGGGGTACGTGCCGTGGTCGACGTCCAGGAGGGTGCCCTGGCCGCCCTCGAAGAGGACGACCTTGCCCTCGTCGATGGCGTTGTTGAGGATCAGCGTCGTGTCGGCGACGAACGGCTTGATCTGCTCCGCGTACTGGAGCATCTCCTCGACGATCCGGCCCGGCTCGATGGCGCGGCGGTTGAAGACCTTGGCGAGGAGCTGGTTCTTCTGCTCCAGCGCCGCCTCGACCTTCTGCGTCAGGATCGACTCGTCGTAGAGGTCCTGGACGCGGATGCCGACGCGGTTGATCTTGTCGGCGTACGTCGGGCCGATGCCGCGCCCGGTCGTACCGATCTTGCGCTTGCCGAGGAAGCGTTCCGTCACCTTGTCGAGGGTGACGTTGTACGGAGTGATCAGGTGAGCGTTACCGCTGATCAGCAGCTTCGACGTGTCGACGCCGCGCTCGTTCAGCCCGCTCAGCTCGGAGAGCAGGACCGCCGGGTCGACGACGACACCGTTTCCGATCACCGGGGTGCACCCCGGCGAGAGGATTCCGGAAGGGAGAAGGTGCAGCGCGTACTTCTGGTCGCCTACGACAACCGTGTGGCCGGCGTTGTTGCCGCCCTGGTAGCGCACCACATAATCAACGGATCCACCGAGGAGGTCGGTGGCCTTTCCCTTGCCCTCGTCACCCCACTGAGCACCGAGCAGCACAAGTGCGGGCACAGGCGTACACCCCTTCCGGGCGGGGCATGTCCAAGGCGCGGGGAGTACATACGTCGTACGACGGTGTACGACACAACCTGAGCCGTCGGACCGGGTGCCCCGGAATAGACGAAGCCCCTGGCGCAATAGCGCAAGGGGCTCTTGCACAAAGATGCTACCCGAGGAAGGACCGAGGTGTCGGCTCCCGACCAGCTGCTGGTCGTCATCGACGCGGTCGCGCGCCGGAACGACGGTGAATCCGTACGGATCGCGAAGGACGTCCTGTGCGCCGGGGCGAGCGCGAAGATTTGCCTGCCGGACACTCCGGCGGAGTTCGCCCGGGCGCTTTCCCGGCGGGGTTCGCGCCGGCCGGTGGTGATCGGGGACGACCGGGCGCTGCTGCGGGCGGTGGGGCTGTTGCACCGGGAGCGGGAGCTGGCGGACGGGGCGCTGTCGCTGGTTCCGGTGGGGCCGCGCGGCGCGGTGGAGCTGGCCGGGGCGCTGGGCGTGCCGCTGGGCGCGGTGGCCGCCGCGCGGGCGGTGCTGGACGGGGCGGCGCGGCGGCTGGACCTGCTGGTCGACGACAGCGACGGCGTGGTGGTACGGGGGCTGCGGGTCCCCGAGGGGCCTTCGGGGCTGTCGGTGGTCGAGCCCGGCTCGGTGTGGGACACCTGCCGGTCACTCGTGCGGACGCTGGTCCGCCCGGCGCCCTCGGTTCCGGCGATACGTACGGCACGGCCGCACCGGCTGCGCGTGGAGGCCGACGGGCGGGTCCTGTGCGACCTGAACGACCCGGTGGAGGGCGTGACGGTGCTCTCCCGGGGCGGGGTCGCCGAGGTCGTCGTACGCCCCCGGGCGGCGGAACCGGTACGGGCGGAGGCGACCGCCGTCACCATCTCGGGCGCCTCGTTCCGCTACCGGGCGGACGCGCTGGTGACGGGGCCGGTGTGGACGCGTACGTGGACGGTGCGCCCGGCGGCCTGGTCGCTGACGCTGCCGGCGGGATGAGGCTGCCGGCGGGCTGACGCTGCTGGCGGGCTGAGGGCCTAACACGGCGTCCAGTGGGCCCGTGGTGAGGGGGGCCGGCGGCTCGTCGTCGTCATCGTCCGGGTCGGACGGGAACATCAGCCACGCACTCGCGCTGATCAGGCCCATGGAGGTCAGTCCCAGGGCGAACTTCAGCAGCCGCATCCCGCCCACCCACTCGTGCGGGGACCCGAACACGACCCAGAAGCCGAGGGCGATTCCGGCGAGCAGGACGATCACCGCGGCTATCCGGCGCAAGGCAACAGGCATCCGTCGATGATCTCATTTCTCAGGCCTCCACCAGCAGACTTTCCAGCCCCCGGATCACGAAGTTCGGCTTGCGCTCCGGCTCCTTCACGAGCCGGAGCGCGGGCGCCCGCTCCAGCAGCGCCTCCATCGACGCGGCCAGCTCGATACGGGCCAGCGGGGCGCCGATGCAGTAGTGGATGCCCGCGCTGAAGGAGATGTGCGGGTTGTCCCGGCGGGACAGGTCCAGCGTGTCGGGGCGGTCGAAGGCGTCCGCGTCGCGGTTGGCCGAGCCGAAGAGCAGGGCGATCTCCGAGCCGCGTGGAACGGTGGTGCCGTCGATCTCGATGTCGTCCAGCACCCAGCGCTCGAACATCTGCAGCGGGGTGTCGTAGCGGAGCAGCTCCTCCACAGCTGTGGACACCTCGACCCGCCCGGCTCGCAGGGCGGCGAGCTGCTCCGGGTGGCGGAAGAGGGTCCACCAGCCGCCGACCGTGGAGTTCACCGTCGCCTCGTGGCCCGCGTTCAGCAGCAGGACACAGGTGGAGATCATCTCCTGCTCGCTGAGCCGGTCGCCCTCCTCGTATGCGCCGATCAGCGCGCTGATCAGGTCCTCGCCCGGGGATCCGCGCCGCTCGGCGATCAGCTCCCGGAGGTACGCGGAGAACTCCAGCGACGCCCTGACCGCACGGGCGGCCGTCTCCTCGTCCGGGTTCAGCTCGTACATCCCGCAGATGTCCGCCGACCACGGCCGCAGCGGCGCCCGGTCGGACTCCGGGATGCCGAGCATCTCCGCGATGACGGCGACCGGCAGCGGCTCGGCGACGGCCGTCAGCAGGTCGCCCCCGCCCTCCGCGACCAGCGAGTCGACCAGCTCGCCCGCCAGCCGGTGGACGTACGGCTTCAGCCTCTCGACCGTACGCGGCGTGAACGCCTTCGACACCAGGCGCCGGATGCGGGTGTGGTCCGGCGGCTCCAGGTCCAGCATCCCGTGGTCGTTCAGTACGCGGAACGGCTCGTGCGCGGCGGGGGGCGGCGTACGGCCGAACTCCTCGTGCGTGAACCGGTGCCGGTACGTCCGCCCCAGCCGCCGGTCACGCAGCAGCGCGGACACGTCGGCGTGGCGCGGGACGAGGAACTGCCGGGCCGGCTCGAACCAGTGCACCCGGCCCCGCGCACGCAGCTCGGCGTACGCGGGGTACGGATCGGCGACGAACGCGGGCGACCACGGGTCGAAGTCCATGCGCCCGACCTTATGCGGGGCTCAGCCGGGAGTCACCAGCCTCGCCTCGTACGCGAACACCGCCGCCTGCGTACGGTCGCGGAGGCCGAGCTTCACCAGGATGCGGCTCACATGCGTCTTGATCGTGGACTCGGCGACCACCAGGTGGGACGCGATCTCGCCGTTCGACAGGCCCTGGGCGATCAGCACCAGCACCTCCGTCTCCCGCTCCGTCAGGTCGCCCACCTGGGCCAGGGCCGGCGGGCGGGACGCTTCGGCGGTCTTGGCGAACTCCGTGATCAGGCGCTTGGTGACCGTCGGCGCCAGCAGCGCCTCGCCGCCGGCCACCACCCGTACCCCGTCCGCGAGCTGCCGCGCGGAGGCGTCCTTCAGCAGGAAGCCCGACGCCCCGGCGCGCAGCGCCTGGTACACGTACTCGTCCAGGTCGAACGTCGTCAGGACCAGCACCTTCGCGTCGCCGTCCGCGGCGACGATCTCGCGGGTGGCGTCGATGCCGTTCATCTCCGGCATGCGGATGTCCATCAGGACCACGTCCGGGCGCAGCACCTCGACCTGCCGGACGGCCTCCCGGCCGTTGACGGCCTCGCCGACGACCTCGATGTCGGGCATCGCGTTCAGGAGGACCGAGAAGCCCTCCCGGACCATCATCTGGTCGTCGACGATCAGTACGCGGATGGTCATGCCGACTCCTGCCGCTGCGCGGGGATGAAGGCCGCGACCTCGTAGCCGCCGTCCCCGGTGGCCTCCGCCGTCATCTCGCCGTTCAGCATCGCCACCCGCTCCCGCATGCCCGTGATGCCGTGCCCGGCACCGGGGGACGGCTTCACCAGGCCGCGCGCCGGGCCGTTCACCACCCTGAGGCCCAGGCCGCCGAGCACGTACGACACCTCCACCTTCGCCGCCGCGCCCGGGGCGTGCCGCAGCACGTTGCTGAGCGCCTCCTGCACGATCCGGTACGCCGACAGCTCCACGCCCTGCGGCAGCTCACGCGCCGCGCCGGTGACCGTGGCGTCCACGCTCAGGCCCGCCTCCCGGACGTTGGCGATCAGCGCGTCCAGGTCGGCGAGCGTCGGCTGGGGCGCGTCGGGCGCCTCGTAGTCCTCGGCCCGTACGACACCGAGGATGCGGCGCAGCTCGGTCAGCGCGGCGACCGCGTTCTCGCGGATCGTGGCGAAGGCCTGCTCCAGCTCGGGCGGCGGGTTCTCCACCCGGTAGGGGGCGGCCTCCGCCTGGATGGCGACGACCGACATGTGGTGGGCCACCACGTCGTGCAGCTCGCGGGCGATGGTGGTGCGCTCCTCCAGCAGCGTGCGCCTGGACCGCTCCTGCGCGGTGACCGTCTGCTGGGCGGTGACCTCCTCCTTCGCCTCGCGGCGGGTGTGGAGGACGGTGACGACGAGCAGGGCCATGGCCGAGACGACCAGCATGGGCCCGGTGCTCGAGCCGTACCCCCGGCTGATGAAGGTGTCGGCGAACAGCCCGTACAGCGCGGTGAGGACCCACATCCAGACGGCCGTCCGCGGCCGGGTCCTGGCCGCCACCACGGTCAGCACCACCAGGTGCGCCACCATGTAGTCGGGCGACCAGGGCCAGTCCTCCCAGGTGCCGCCGATCAACACCACGAACGGTGTCGCCAGCATCGACAGCCAGAAGGCGGCGACCGGCCGGACGAGCGTGAGCAGGACCGCGGCGGCCGGGACGACGCCGTACACGAGGTGGCTCACGTCGTGCGCGAGGGCCAGCACCATCAGGGCCGCTCCGGCCACCAGGGCGTGTGGCGTCCAGGCCGCGTACTGGCGTATCCGGCCCGGGAGACGCCTGGTCACCGGGCCGTCGGTGCGCATGGGCGGCAGCAGCCGGTAGGCGAGGACGTCATGGAACAGCTCGCGGCGCAGCCCTTGGAGCAGGCCCTGCGCCAGCCGGTACTCCGGGCTGCGGGTCTTGGTGTCGGTCACGTCAGCAACGGTAAGCAAGGGCGGGGACGCGGTCGTCACCTTGAATGCGGATCCTTCCGCGTCCCCCTCAGGTACTACGGCGGGGTAGTAGGGCGCTGATCAGGCGCGGAACGCGTCCGCGTGATCCCGGGCCCACTGGGCGAACGTCCGGGCCGGGCGCGCTGTGACCTTCTCCACGGTGTCGAGGACCGTACGCCCCTCCAGCGGAGTGTCCCGGTACACCTCCACCAGGAAGTCGATCACGTCCTGCGGCCGGCCCTCCGCCCGCCACCGCTCGACCGCCTCCGCCTCGGACAGCTCCACCAGCCGTATCTCCCGGCCCCGGGCCGCCGCGATCGCGTCGACCTTGTCCTGGAGCGTGAGCACCTCGGGACCCGTGATCAGGTACTCCTGCCCGGCGTGCCCGTCCTCGGTGAGCGCCACCGCCGCGACGGCGCCGATGTCCCCCTCGTGCACCATGGCGCTGAGCCGGCCGGTGAAGGGCTCGCACACCTCGTCCTTCGTACGGATGCCCTCCGCCCACTCCAGGGCGTTGCCCATGAACTCCACCGGCATGAGCACCGTCCATGGCAGGCCGCTCCCACGCACCGCGTCCTCCAGCGGGGTGGGGCCGCCGCCGTTGAGGACGGTGACGCGCCGTACGCCGGCCTCGCGGGCCAGCCCCATGATGTGCGGGCCGGTCTCCAGCGGGGCGAAGTACGCGCCGCCAAAGGTGATCAGGTGCAGGCCGGTGGCCCCGTCCAGGGCGGCGGTGAGGGTGTCGGGGTCCGTGAGGTCGCCGCGTACGACCTCGACGCCGTCCGGGAAGTCCGCCGTGGCCGGGTCACGGGTCAGGGCGCGGACGGGCTGCCCGAGGCGCAGCAGTTCGGCGACCACCTGGCGGCCGACGGTTCCGGTTGCTCCGGTCACGAGGTTCGTGTGGTTCGTGTGGTTCGTGTGGTTCGTCATGCCGCTGACGCTACGCACCCTCGCGGTCAGCTCCTGTCCTCAACGGCTCGACTCACCAGGCCAGTTGGGCGATCTCCTCCGCGACCACCGCGCACGCGTCCGCCGCCGGGTCGATCAGCGGGAAGTGCCCGACACCGTCCAGCAGCGTCAGCCCGACCATCTCGCCAGCCTTCGCCGCCGCGTCCACATACGCCTCGGCGACGGCCTGCGGTACGACGGTGTCCTCGCGGCCCTGGACCACCGCCGTGGCGATCCCGGTCGGGAGCAGCGCGGCGGGGTCGGCGTACCCGGCGCGCAGCTCGGAGCCGGCGCCCTCGCCGAGCAGTTGCGTCACCGCGCCCCCGCACACGTCCAGCTCCACCGCCCGCTCGAAGTGCGCGATGGGCGCCAGGGCGACGACCCCGCGCAGTGGGGGCGGGGCGTCCAGCCACCACCGCGCGTCGACGGGCAGGACATGCCGGGCGGCGGCCCACAGCGCCAGGTGTCCGCCCGCCGAGTGGCCGGTGACGACCGTACGGCGCGGGTCGGCCTGCGGCAGGTGGGCGCGTACGAGACCGGGCAGCGCGTCCAGCGCGGCGGCCACGTCGTCGAACGTCTCCGGCCACCGCCCGGCGACCGGACCGCCGCCGCCCTGCGCGGGGATGTCCCTGCCCCGCCGGTACTCGACGTTGGCCACGGCGAAGCCGCGCCGGGCCAGATAGTCCACGAAGGGGGTGATGTGCCGCCGGTCGTAGGGCGCCCGCCACGCCCCGCCGTGCAGCACGACGACGAGCGGTGCGCGGTCGCCCCCGCGCGCCTCGCGAGGGGCGTAGAAGTCCACGACCTGGTCCGGGTGCGCACCGTACGAAGCGGTGGAGTCCGGGTCGACGGCCGGATGCGACAGGGCCGATGCTTCCTCGGCGGCGTCGCGCGCGGCGGGGTCGGGCATGGTGCTCAACCTTTCGGTGACGGGGCCGAATTGGCCTGACCTGCGGGGACGGTACCAGGACTGGCGCCCCCGCAGATCAGGCCGAACATCAGCCCGTACGCCCCGAAAGGACGTCCGCGAACACGTCCCCGAGAACGCGTGCCGCGCGCTCCGCGTCCGCGAAGGAGACGTACAGCGGCGTGAAGCCGAACCGCAGCACGTCGGGGCGGCGCAGGTCGCCGACCACACCCCGGGCGATCAGCTCCTTCATCACGGCGGGTGCGTCCGGGCAGCTCAGTGCGACCTGGCTGCCGCGCTCGTCGTGCGCCTCGGGCGTGACGGACGTGACCCGGCCGTCCGGGACGTAAGCCCGTACGCACTCCAGGAAGAAGTCCATCAGGGCCAGCGCCTTCTCCCGTACCGCCTCGATGGGTACCCCGTCCCACACGTCCAGCGCCGCCTCCAGCGCCAGCATGGACAGGATGTCGGGCGTGCCGACGCGGCCGCGCACCACGCCCTCCGCCGCCGCGTAGCCGGGCGTCATCGCGAAGGGGTCGGCGTGCGAGTTCCAGCCGGGCAGTGGGGAGTCGAAGCGCGGCTGGTGCCGCTGCGCGACGTACAGATAGGCGGGCGCACCGGGACCGCCGTTGAGGTACTTGTACGTGCAGCCGACGGCCAGGTCCACGCCGTGCGCGTCCAGCCCGACCGGCAGGGCGCCCGCGCTGTGGCACAGGTCCCACACGGCGAGTGCGCCCGCCGCGTGGACGGCCGCCGTGATGCCCGGCAGGTCGTGCAGCCGGCCCGTGCGGAAGTCGACGTGGTTGACGAGCGCGACGGCCGTACGCGGGCCGACCGCGTCCGCCACATCCCGGGGCGCCACGGCCACCAGGCGCCTGCCGGTCAGGCGGGCGGCCGACTCGGCGATGTACCCGTCCGTGGGAAACGTCGTGGCGTCCACGACGATCTCGTCCCGCGTCTCGTCGGTCAGCCGTACGGCGCCCACCAGCGCCTTGAAGACGTTGACGCTCGTCGAGTCGCCGACCACCACCTGGCCGGGCGCCGCGCCGACGAGCGGCGCGATCCGGTCACCGATCCGCTCCGGCGCGGTCCACCAGCCGCTCTCCTCCCAGGAGCGGATGCGCAGCTCGCCCCACTGGCGACCGATGACGTCGGCCATGCGGTCCGGTACGTGGCGGGGAAGCGCGCCGAGCGAGTTGCCGTCGAGGTACACGACACCGTCGTCGAGCGCGAACAGCTCGCGGTGCTTGGCGAGTCGGTCGTGGGCGTCGAGCGCCGCCGCCTTCGCTGTCAGGTCAGACATGGCTGCGCGCCGTCCACACCTCGGGGAACACGTTCTTGCGGGCCCGCTTCTCCAGCCAGGCCACCCCGGCCGAACCGGCCGTGCCCGTCTTGGAGCCCATCGCGCGCCGCGTCGCCACCAGGTGGTCGTTGCGCCATCGCCACACCAGCTCGCCGACGTCCGTCAACGCCTCGCCGAGCCGGATCAGCTCACTGTGCTGGTCCGGGTCGGCGTAGATCCGGGCCCAGATGTCCTCGACCGCCTGCGACGGCTCGTACTTCTGCGACAGGTCGCGCTTCAGGACACTGTCCGGCACCGGCAGCCCGCGCCGCGCGAGGAGCCGCAGCACCTCGTCGTACAGGCTCGGCTCGTGCAGCGCCTTTTCCAGCTCCGCGTGGACGCGCGGCGCGCCCCGGTGCGGCACCAGCATCGACGCGGACTTCTCGCCCAGCAAAAACTCCAGCCGCCGGTACATCGCCGACTGGAAGCCCGAGCCCTCGCCCAGGGCGCCCCGGTAGGAGTTGAACTGGGCGGGCGTGAGCCGGGCGAGCGGCTTCCAGGAGGCGTTCAGCGCCTCCAGCTCGCGTACGGAGCGCTCCAGCGCGTCCATCGCCACCGGGATCCGGTCCTCGCGCAGGGCGCGGCTCGCGGTCTCCCACTCGTGGACGATCACGGTGAACCACAGCTCCATGACCTGGGTCGTGACCAGGAAGACCATCTCTCCCGGATCGTCCGAGAGCGGGTGCTGGAGGTGGGTGAGGACATCCGCCTGGACATAGTCCTCGTACGGCGTCGTGCCTATGTACTCCAGGTTCGGGGTGTCCGAACCGGGCGCGGAGGCATCGGGGGGAGTAGACATCGCTGTCTCCATCAATGCGTGCTACCGGGTAGCGGTCTGCCTCGCCTTTTTCCGGGCGCTCGGTTCGCCTCCGGGGCGCCTGTTGCGTGCGTCGACGGTCGACCGTGCTCGGGCCGCTCGTACCTCGCGACCCTCCGCGCGTTCTCCCTTTCGACGCCCGCGCGCCCCTTTGGCTCACTCGCGATGCGACCCGGCAGGTGGAGCCCCGGTCCCCTCGGGACCGCGGTTCTGTTCCGGGTCCCAGTCGCATCATGACACGAGCGGCCCTTCGATGTACCGGCCGGCGGGGCCGTACGGCCAGGCGTTGGACACGCAGCCGTTCAAGCCTTTGATCTGCTGCATCATCACGGGCGCGGGCTTGCCCGGGCCGCCGCAGCCCATGTGCCGGCGGATGCCGATCTCGTGCCCGACCTCATGGTTGATGATCAGGTGCCGGTACTCCGCCGGGGTACCCGTGAACGTCGGCGAGCCCAGCATCCAGCGCTTGAGGTTCACCACGACACCGTCGGCCGTCTCGCAGTTCAACTCGCCGCCCGTGTCGAGCCCCTGGGCGCCGCAGAGCGCGTCGGCGGTCTTCGGCGTGGCGATCCGGATGACGAAGTCGGCGTCCTCGGCGACCAGCTGGAACGAGCCCCGGCCGTGGGCGGCCCAACCCTGCGGGTGGGCGAGGATCCGCTCGATCTCCTCCGCCGCCTGCACGGCCGACAGGGCGATGCCGTCCTCGACCTGGACGCGGTAGCGGCGCAACGTGCCCGTGTCGACCTTGGCGCCGGTGGACCGGGCGGTGGTGAAGGTCCCGGGACCGGACGACGGGACCGTCGCGGGGGTGTCGGGTGCGTCCCGCCGGGGCGGGGCGCTGCGGTCGGCGCGCGGGGAGGCGTCCCGGCCGGTGACCGGCTGCTCCGCCGGGGGCGCGGGCGGGCCGGCGGCGTTGCCGGGGCCGGCCGCCGGCGGGGTGGCGTCGCCCCGCCAGTGGGCGAGGGCGGCACCACCGCCCAGGCAGACGCCGACCAGGGTGAGGGACAGCAGGACTATCCGGCCCACCGGGCTGCGGCCGGCTCTTCCGCGTCGCGTGCTCCGACGGCGACGACGCCCTCGCGATGCGGCGGCACGCTTGCCCACAACAGATCTCCGTTCCGACGGTGGGCGCGAGCGTACCGGTCACCAAGATCAAAAACTGCGGCCCGCCTCACTCCGGCCGGAAGGAACCAGTCCGGGCAGGCGGGCCTCAGCAGGGTGAGAACCCCAGGTCAGCCGAGGGTGTCCGCGGCCAGGGGCGACGATTCACGGAGGAACGTCGAGCACCGCTCGTACTCCTCCTGCTCACCGATCGCCTGCGCGGCGCGCGCCAGGGCGTTCAGCGCCCGGAGGAAGCCGCGGTTCGGCTCGTGCTCCCACGGCACCGGGCCGTGGCCCTTCCAGCCGCTGCGGCGCAGGGCGTCCAGGCCCCGGTGGTAGCCGGTCCTGGCGTACGCGTACGACTCGACGGCCCGGCCGGCCTCGAACGCGTCGTCGGCGAGCTGGGCCCAGGCCAGGGAGGAGGCGGGGTACTTCGCGGCGACGTCCGCCGGCGCGGCGCCGCTCGCGAGCAGCTCGCGCGGCTCCGGGTCGTCGGGCAGGTGAGTGGGGGGAGGTCCCCCCAGCAGGTTTTCGTGGATACCCATGCCCCCAGTGTCACAGGCCCGGCACCGCGGAGGCGATGCCGGGCCTGTGTCGGACGATCGGGCTGCGATCAGGGTGCGATCAGGGGGTTACTTCAGCTTCGTACCGGTCGAACGCAGCGCCGCGCACGCCTCGGTGACGCGCTTGGCCATGCTCGCCTCGGCCAGCTTGCCCCAGGTGCGCGGGTCGTAGGTCTTCTTGGAGCCGACCTCGCCGTCGACCTTCAGCACACCGTCGTAGTTCTTGAACATGTGGTCCGCGACGGGGCGGGTGAAGGCGTACTGGGTGTCCGTGTCGAGGTTCATCTTCACGACGCCGTTCTCCAGCGCGGTGGCGATCTCCTCGGCCGTGGAGCCGGAGCCGCCGTGGAAGACGAAGTCGAACGGGTCGGCCTTGCCGAAGCGCTCGGCGACGCCCTGCTGGAGGTCCTTGAGCAGCTCGGGGCGGAGCACGACGTTGCCGGGCTTGTAGACGCCGTGGACGTTGCCGAACGAGGCGGCCAGCAGGTAGCGGCCCTTCTCGCCCAGGCCGAGCGCCTCGGCGGTGCGGATGGCGTCGTCGACGGTGGTGTACAGCTCGTCGTTGATCTCGTGGCTGACGCCGTCCTCCTCGCCACCGGTCGGGGTGATCTCGACCTCGAGGATGATCTTGGCGGCGGCGGCCTTCGCGAGCAGCTCCTGGCCGATGGCCAGGTTGTCGGCGAGGGTCTCGGCCGAACCGTCCCACATGTGCGACTGGAAGAGCGGGTTCTCACCCTTGGCGACACGCTCGGCGGAGATGTCGAGCAGCGGACGTACGTAGCCGTCCAGCTTGTCCTTCGGGCAGTGGTCGGTGTGCAGGGCGATGGTGACGTCGTACTTCGCGGCGACGATGTGCGCGAACTCGGCCAGGGCGACCGCGCCGGTCACCATGTCCTTGCTGTACTGGCCGCCCAGGAACTCCGCACCACCGGTCGAGATCTGGATGATGCCGTCGCTCTCTGCCTCCGCGAAACCACGCAGGGCGGCGTGCAGAGTCTGCGACGAGGTGACATTGATGGCCGGGTAGGCGAACTTGCCTGCCTTCGCCCGGTCGAGCATCTCGTTGTAGATCTCGGGGGTTGCGATGGGCATCTGTCCGCTCCTTGTGATCTGCGGTTGCGTTGCGTTGCTGATCCCTGACCTGGGGGCGACGTCATCGTCGCACCTATCTTTCCAGACTCCGCCGTGGGCTCCACCCCGCATGCCGCGAGGGGCGGACCGTTTCACGTGAAACAGTCCGCCCCTCGGAAAACCCGCAGGTCAAGCCAGGTCAAGCCCTATGCCGCTCAGGCCAGGCCCAGCTCGTCCAGCGCGTACGCGTACAGGTACGGCACCCCGGCCGTCTGGCTGATCTTCTCGGCCGCGCCGGTCGCCCGGTCCACGATCGTCGCCACGGCCACAACCTCTGCGCCGGCCTCGCGGACCGCCTCGACGGCGGTCAGCGGCGAGCCACCGGTGGTGGAGGTGTCCTCGACCACCAGGACACGGCGGCCCTTGATGTCCGGGCCCTCGACGCGGCGCTGCATGCCGTGCGCCTTGGCGGCCTTGCGTACGACGAAGGCGTCCAGCGTCCGGCCACGCCCGGCGGCGGCGTGCAGCATTGCCGTCGCGACCGGGTCGGCGCCCAGGGTGAGGCCGCCGACGGCGTCGAAGTCCATGTCGGCGGTCAGATCGAGCATGACCTGACCGACGAGCGGCGAGGCCACGCCGTCCAGGGTGATCCGGCGCAGGTCGACGTAGTAGTCGGCCTCCAGACCCGAGGAGAGGGTCACCTTGCCGTGCACCACGGCCTTGTCCTTGATCTGCTGAAGCAGATCGGCTCGTACGTCAGTCATGCCTTCGAGCTTAAGCGCCGCCGAGCCGCAGTCGCCGCCATGTCCAGGTGGTGGCGATCTCCAGCGGCTCGATGGGCGTGACCAGCTCAGGAGCGGTGGTGAGGCCGTTCGGCGGGCCCGACTGGGGCTCCACGCAGACGGCGGCCTCCTGCTCGTCGTACACGACGACCCAGGGGGCGCGGCTGGTCACTTTCAGCTCCAGCTGCCCGGGCCAGGTGAGGGTGACGTCCACCCCGTCCGGCATTCCGAAGCAGTCGTCCCAGGGGCCGGGCGTGGGCGCGATTCGGCGGCCGGTGGGCAGATGGTCCTCGCCCCGTTCCTCCTGCCACTCGGGCGTGAAGTCGATGCGTACGGCACGGTCACCGAGGGTGCGGTTGAACCACGGGTGCCAGCCGGCCTGGGCCTGGAAGGAATCGCCGTACGTCTCGACACCGAGCTGGAGCGTGAGCGCGTCCTCGGTCAGCCGGACGGTCTGGGTGACCCGGCCGGGATACGGCCAGGGCTCGGCGAGATCGTAGGTGAACACCGCCTCCGCCTTGTCGGCGAGGGCGATACGCCACGCGGTGTCGCGGCCGGTGCCGTGGATGGCGTGCGGCGGGGAGTTGAGCGGCAGCTGGTGCCATGTCGCCCCGCTGAGGAACCGGCCGTTCGCGATCCGTCCGCACCAGGGCACCATCGGGAAGCAGCCGTACCTCTCGCCCTGCCGCAGCAGTTCCGACCCGCCGATCCGCAGGCTCTCGATGCGGCATCCGTTGTCCGGACGCACCGTCAACTCGACGTCTCCGGCCGCGAGCCGGACGCTCTGTTCGCTACTGGTCACATCACCGACACTACTTGCACCACCTGCGCCCTACTTGCGGCGCCGCAGCGCGCGCCCGACCACCACCGCCGAGGCGAGGGCGAGCGCGGCGGCGGGGGCCAGCCACCGCAGCGTGGCGGTCGTCGACGCGGTCTCCGGCCCGGGCGTGGGCGCGTACCGGCCGCGCGGCGGGGCGTGGTCGACCTCCTCGGCGCTGCGCCCGATCATGGTGCGCCGGGCGTGCGCCGCCTCGACGCCCGGGTCGGGCAGCGTCCCGTCGGGCATGTCGGGCACCTCGAACTCGGCCTCGGCGAGCGGGTCCAGCGACGGCGGCGGTACGGGGGCGTCGAACACGGACCCCGCGCTCTCGGCGCCCTGGTCCACCCCGTCGTCGTCGACGTCCTGGTCGTCGGTGACGTCGTCGGGTGCCTCGGCCGTGGCGGAGGCGGTCGGCGCGGCCGAGGTCGCGGTCGTCGCCGCGAGCGACTCGGCGAAACGGTCCAGCAGGCGGTGGGCCGCCGAGACCGCCGCGTCGTCCGACAGCTCCGCCAGCCGGCCCTCCGCGCTCGTCGTTCCCGTGAAGCGCAGCGTCGTGCCACCGTCCACCGGGGACAGCCGTACCGTCAGCGCCAGCTTCGCCGAGCCGGTGCCGCGCACCTCCGCGCCCTCGCCCTCCACGGCATACGCACCGTCCTCCTGGGCGACGATGTGCAGGGCGCCCCGGTAGGTGATCGAATGCCCGCCGGCGCGCACCTTCAGGCGGCCCGAGAGGGGGCCGGCCGACGCGTCCGCGTCCTGCTGGAGTCCCGGTACGCACGGGGCGACCCGCGCGGGGTCCGCCAGCACGGCGCGGAGGGTCTCGACGTCAACCGGAACGAACACCTCATGCTCCATGGAGCCCGAGCCTACCCACGCCCGGCCCTCACGTCTGCCATGTGCGCAAGGCCAATGGGGTCACTCGCCGTACCTGGGGTGCACCAGCGTCGACGGCGGCAGGCCCGTGGGCCGCGCCCCCGCCGGACGGCGCACCCCCACCACCTCGCCCGGGTCCGGCGGCGCCCGGTGCCGCGCGGCGAGGAAGAAGCCCCAGTCGTACGGCGCCGCCGTGCCGTCCGTGGACCGGTCGGGGCCCGCGGCGAAGCCGGAGAGCCGCCCGGTCGCGCGGTAGGGCCGGGTCGTGAAGCCCGCCGACCGCAGCGTGGCGTCCACCGTCCAGTACGTGTGCGGCCTCGACGCCATCGGCCCCGCGTGGACCGCGAGCCGTCCGCCGTCGGCGAGGACCCGCGCGGCCAGGCCGTAGAACTCCGCCGAGTACAGCTTGGTGCTGGCCGTGATGCCCGGGTCCGGCAGGTCCGCGATCACCACGTCGTACGCCGTGCCCGTCGCTGCCGACTCCCGCAGCCGGGCGAACGCGTCCCCGTACACCACCCGCACCCTCGGGTCGCCGTACGCCTGCCCGTTCAGCCGGGCGAGCGCCCGGTCCGTCCGGGCGAGCCGCACGACGCCCGGGTCCAGCTCGACGACCGTCACCGACTCCACGCCGCCGTGCCGCAGCACCTCCCGCGCCGCCAGCCCGTCGCCCCCGCCCAGGATCAGCACGCGCGCGTGCGGCCCACGCATCACGGGGTGCACCAGCGCCCGGTGGTACCGGTGCTCGTCCCGGCCGCTCACCCGTAACCGCCCGTCCAGGAACAGCTCGGGCGGCTCCCCCGGCCCGCCCGTCAGCACCACCTCCTGGACGTCCGTCTGGACGGCGACCCGCACCCGCTCGCCGTACACCGCCCGCCGCGCCGCCCGCTCGAAGTCGTCCACCAGCACCGTCGCCGTCGCCAGCACGCCGAGCACCGCCACGTTGCCCACCACCACCAGCCACCGCGCCCGCGCGGTCAGGTCCCGCCCGAACAGCCACAGCACCAGCGCCCCGCCCGCCACCGCGTTGACCGCCCCGGTGAGCAGCGCACTGGTCAACTGCCCCAGCCACGGCAGCAGCAGGAACGGGAACGCCAGCCCGCCGACGAGCGCCCCCACGTAGTCGGCGGCGAACAGGTCCGCGACCGTCCCGCCCGCGTCCTGCTCGGCCCGCCGCGAGATGCGCTGGATCAGCGTCATCAGCAGCGGTATCTCCGCCCCGATGAGCACCCCGATGGCCAGCGAGAACGCCACCAGCGCGTACCGCGACTCGCCGATCCACGCGAACGTGGCGTACAGGACGAGGGCCGAGCAGCCGCCGACCAACGCCAGCGCGGCCTCCAGCAGCCCGAAGCCGACGGCCGCCCGGCAGCGCAACCGTTTCGCGAGGAGCGAGCCCACGCCCATCGCGAAGACCATCACGGACAGGACGACCGACGCCTGCTTGACGGAGTCCCCGATCAAGTACGAAGCGAGTGCGACCAGTTCCAGCTCGTACACCAATCCGCACGCCGCGCAGATGAAGACCGTGGCCAGCACCAGGAAGCGCCCCGCCCGCTGCCGCACGGAAGGCGGGGCCGGACCGCCGCCCGGTGCGGGCGGCACGGCGACGGAGACGTGCGGCGCTTCGATCACACACTTAACGCTACGTTACGATCCGATGGCTATTTGTCACCCACACGGGTGTAACTAGAGCGGTGCGTGCATACGGACGCCCACGCTGGTCCTGGTGACCACCAGCTGTCCCTCTTGCGGATAGGCGTGCCACGTGCGCCACCGCACCTGGCCCTCGTCCCGTTGCGCGAGCATGGCCGTGAAGGCGTGCGGCGAACCGGGGAACGTACCGGCGAGGCCGTTCGGGTGGTCCGCCACGAGCGCCAGCAGCTCCTGCGCGCGCCCCGCGAACGACCCCTTGGACAGGGTCTCGACGCGCGCGGCGAACTCGTACTCCCATGCCCCGATCCGCTTCGCCACAGCCAGCGGCAGCGGGGTGCTGCTCCCCGGCATGCAGGCGACGGTCTCCGAACAACGGCCCCGCTCCTCCTCCAGCAGCACCTGGTGCGAGGCGCCGAGGAGTCTGAGCTGGAGCGTGGCACCGGACAGTTCGAGGTCGAGCACGGCGAGGGCCGGGAGCGCCTCGCGTCCCAGCGCCCAGGCCAGGTCGGCGGCGCGCGTGTCGGTGTAGGAGGTCTTGAGCGTCGTGAGCATGGGTCGGCTCCGCAAACAGGGTTTGACGGGTGGACCGGGGGCGTCCCGGAAGACGTTCAGGGGGACTGGGGGATCTCCGTCTCGAAATCCACACACGAGGTCCGCGGGCTGGATGTTTTCGACAGCGAGGGAATCATGAACTGCGAGTGACTCACAGCGTTTTTACCCAACTTGACGTGGTTTCCATCCCCTGGGGGGCCTGCCGGTTCAACTGTTCAACAAGAACCGACCGAGTGGTTCCACAAAGTGCCAACACGAAGGCGCCCGGCTGTAGTTCACTGCCGGGCGCCTTCCCGTGGTCGCGGACCGGCTGCCCCGTGTCAGCTGCCTCCGCCACCACATCCACCGCCGCCGCCCCCGCCCCCGCCCCCGCCCCCGCAGGACGACGACCCTCCCCCGCAGGACGATCCGCCCCCGTCCCCGGACCACCAACCGCCGCCGGTGGAACCGCCGGAGCCCGAGCGCGAACGGCGCCGGCTCTTGCCACCGCCCGCCGCACCGACCGCGATGAGGAACCCCACCAGAACGACCAGTCCAGCGACAACCAGGCCTATCTCCATTCGGATCACCATCCCCCGTGTCGTACGTGAGAGGGGGATGCCCCCGCGCCCACCCCTCCCAATCCGAATTGAGGAAGTCCAGAGGTTCAGCTGCAGGACGATCCGCCGCCGCCTCCGCATGAGGAGCTGGAGCCGCCGCCGCACGACGACCAGCTGGAGCACGACGAGGAGGAGGAGGACGAGGAGTCCCCGGACCACCAGCTGTCACGCCGCTTCGGGGCCCCGCCTCCCAGCACGGCCCGTACGATCCCTATGACGACGAGAACCCCCACGAAGATGAACCACACCTCGAAGATCCCTGCGTCCACCATGGCCCCCACCTGCCTTTACTCCGGATGTTCCGTATGTGTGGCAGGGGGATCCCCCCGGTGATCACGCCTCAAAGCCCACTTGAGCAACTCCAGAGCTTCGCCCCAGGATGGCCGCCATGAAACGACCGCCGCTCAACCGCCGCCTCGCCGAGTTCGGAACGACGATCTTCGCGGAGATGTCGGCCCTCGCCGTCTCCACCGGCTCGGTCAACCTGGGCCAGGGGTTCCCCGACACCGACGGTCCCGACCGGATCGCCGAGGCGGCCGTCCGGGCCATCAGGGACGGCCGGGGCAACCAGTACCCACCCGGCCCCGGCGTCCCCGAGCTGCGTACCGCCGTCGCCGACCACCAGCGCGAGCGGTACGGACTGGCGTACGACCCCGACACGGAGGTCCTCGTCACGGCCGGCGCCACCGAGGCGATCGCCGCCGCCCTGCTCGGGCTGGTCGAGCCGGGCGACGAGGTGATCGCGCTGGAGCCGTACTACGACTCGTACGCCGCCTGCGTCGCCATGGCGGGCGGCACCCGCGTCCCGGTCACCCTGCGCCCGCGCGGCGGCCGGTTCGTCCTCGACCTGGACGAGCTGCGGGCCGCCGTCACCGACCGCACCCGCCTCATCCTGCTCAACACCCCGCACAACCCCACCGGCACCGTCCTCACCCGCGAGGAGCTGGCCGCCATCGCCGCGCTCGCCGTCGAGCGCGACCTGCTCGTCGTCACCGACGAGGTGTACGAGCACCTCGTCTTCGACGACGCCGGACACCTCCCCATCGCCACCTTCCCCGGCATGCGCGAGCGCACGGTCACCATTTCGAGTGCGGGGAAGACCTTCTCGTTCACGGGGTGGAAGGTCGGCTGGGTCACCGCCACGCCCGAGCTGATCACGGCTGTGCGCTCGGCGAAGCAGTACCTGACGTACGTCTCCGCCGGGCCCTTCCAGTACGCGATCGCCGAGGCGCTGCGCCTGCCGGACACGTACTTCGGCGAGCTGCGCGAGGACCTGCGGACCAAGCGGGACGTCCTCGCGGACGGGCTGGCGCAGGCGGGCTTCGAGGTGTTCCGGCCGCAGGGCACCTACTTCATCACCACCGACATCCGCCCGCTGGGCGAGCACGACGGCATCGCGTTCTGCCGCGCCCTGCCCGGGCGCTGCGGTGTCGTCGCCATCCCCCACGCGGTCTTCTACGACCACCGCGAGCAGGGGGCGCCGTTCGTGCGGTTCGCGTTCTGCAAGCGGACCGAGGTGCTCCAGGACGCGGTGAAGCGGCTCGGCACTCTTCAGCCCCTTTAGCCCCTGGAGGGCGCGCTGTCACGGCGACACGCGCGCGTGCGGCGGCCTGGCGGCGGGGACCACCCGGGCGGGCTGCCAGCACTCGCGCCGGGCGCGGGCGGCGCCCAAGGTCGGGGTGACCGCTCACGCGCGCACGGAGGTGCCCCCTGTCCGCCGAGACCTTCGACCACGTGACAGCCTCCCGCGCCCGCCCGGTGCCGCGCCCACTGGCGGCGTTGCACCGCGCGGCACCGGCGCTGGGCCTGTTCGCCGCCGCCCGGCTCACCGGGATGCTGGTGATGGCGCTGTGGGCGTGGCACACCGGCCGCTCGCCGCGCGCCCTGCTGGCCATGTCCTGGGACTCCGACTGGTACCTGGGGATCGCCGCGTACGGCTACGGCACAACCCTGTACTGGCCGGACGGCACCGTCCAGTCCGACCTGGCGTTCTTCCCGCTCTACCCGGCGCTCGTGCGGGCGGTGACGACCGTGCTGCCGCTGGAGGGCGGGACGGCGGGGCTGCTGGTGTCCTGGGCGGCGGCAGGGGCGGCCGCGTGGGGGATCTTCCTGCTCGGCGAGCGGCTGTACGGGCGGGGCGTGGCGACCACGCTGGTGCTGCTGTGGGGCCTGCTGCCGCACTCGATCGTGCTGTCCATGGCGTACACGGAACCGGTGCTGACGGCGTTCGCGGCCTGGTCGCTGTACGCCGTCCTCACCCGCCGCTGGCTGTGGGCGGGCGCGCTGGCGGCGCTGGCGGGGGCGGCCCGGCCGAACGGGATCGCGGTGGCGGCGGCGGTGGTGGTGACGGCCGCCTGCGCCCTGGCGCGCGACCGGGGCGACCGGCGGGCGTGGGTGGGTGCGGCGGTGGCGCCGGCCGGCTGGGTGGGCTACCTGCTGTGGGTGGGGGTGCGCAAGGGCGATCCGCTGGGCGGGTACTTCGCGGTGCAGGCGGGCTGGACGTCGCGGTTCGACTTCGGGGTGGGCACCTTCGGCTTCGTACGCACGGTGGTGACCAGGCCGATGGACCTCGGCTTCACCGTGGCGCTGGCGCTCACGGCCGTCGGGGTCGTGCTGTTCGCGCTGCTCGTGCTGGAGCGGCCGCCGCTGCCGCTGCTGGTGTACACGGCGGTGCTGGTGGTGATCGCGGTGGGCGGGTCGGGGTTCTTCGAGTCGAAGCCGCGCTTCCTGCTGCCGGCGTTCCCGCTGCTGCTGCCCCTCGCGTGCGCGCTGCGCAGAGCCCGGCCGAGGGCGGCGGCCGTGGTGGTCGCCGCCCTGGCCGGGCTGTCGTTCGGCTACGGGACGTATCTGCTGGCGCTCGCCCCGATGGCGCTGTGAGGCTCAGGCCTCTTCGTCGCCCTCGGACGGCTCCAGGCCGAACTGCTCCACGAGCCACTTGTCGAACTCGATCGACGCGCGCACCCAGCTGACCGTCGACTGCACGAAGTGCTCCAGGCTGACGCCGGTGCCGATGAGCATCTGCGCCTCACCGATGAGCCGCACGGTCGCGCCGCCCTGCTCGTCCTCGTGGAGGTGCGTGTAGACCTTGGGCCACAGGGTGCGGCGGTTCCAGTCGTCGATCGTCTCCAGGATCTGCGCGCGGTTCTCGACCGGGTGCGGGCGGTCGTAGAAGGTCCGCACCGAGAAGACCTGCTGCTCGTCCTCGCCACGGAACATGAAGTACGTGCGGAACTCCTCCCACGGCGCCGCGAGGTCACCCTCGTCGTCGACGACGTACTTGAGCTCCATCTGCTCCAGGAGCTGCTTGACGAGGTCCTGGTCCGGGACGACGGGGCCCGCCGGTCCTGCGGCCTGCTGGGGCTCGGGCTGCCCACCGAAGTTCGGAATGGAGGCCGGGTCGATGCTCACCGTGAATTTCCCTTCGTACGATTCCTGCCATCCTCTCCCATGCCGGGCGGGAGGTGGCAAGCGGCGCTCAGAAAAGCCCGAGCTTGAGCATCAGGGCCCGGTCGAGATCCATGAGCTCGTGGGCTTCCAGGGCGCCCTTGAAAGCGCCGAAGCGGACGGCCGGATCGACGGAGTAGATCTGATCGGTCAGGATCCGCGTCACCTGCCCGTCGAACTCGATCTCCGGCCGGTAGACGGTCGGCACAGCGCTGGCCGAGGTCATGGCGATCGTCACCAGCGAGGTCGCGAACTGATCGGACTGGATCACTACGGCATAGCGGTTGCCCTGCTGCTCATGCCCGCGTGCGCCGGGCGTCGCCTTGATCTCGTGGATCGCCCCCCGGAAGATCATTCAGCGACGCCCATGAAGCGCTGGATCGCGAGCATCTCCGCCTGGTCGACAGGGTCGGCCTCCGCGCGGGCCGCGTCTGCCTTCGCCTGCTCGATCAGTTTCTCCTTGTACGTACGCAGCAGCGCGTACCGCACGGCCTCGGTGCGCGAGCCGTACTCCTCGGCCAGTGTCCTTATGGCTGTCTCCATGGCCTCGTCCGTGCGGACGTTGAGAGTTCCCATGGAGACAGCGTATCGCAAAACGTATTACACAGCCTTGTCGGTCACCGCCCCCACGACCAGCCCGTCCCCGACCCGCTCCACGCGCACGGTGTCGCCGTCCGTGACCTCGCCCGCGAGGATCTCCTTGGCGAGGCGGTCGCCGATGGCCGTCTGGACCAGGCGGCGCAGCGGGCGGGCGCCGTACGCCGGGTCGAAGCCCTCGACGGCGAGCCATTCCAGGGCCTCCGGGGTGACGTCCAGGGTGAGCCGGCGCTCGGCGAGGCGGGCGGCGAGGCGGTCGATCTGGAGCCGGGCGATGTGGGCGAGCTGGTCCCGGTCGAGGGCCGAGAAGACGACGATGTCGTCGAGGCGGTTGAGGAACTCCGGCTTGAAGGAGGCCCGCACCGACTCCAGCACCCGCTCCTTCTTCTGCTCCTCCGGGGTCACCGGGTCCATCAGGCTGTGCTGACTCAAGAACTGGCTGCCCAGGTTGGAGGTCAGGATGAGGATGGTGTTGCGGAAGTCGACCGTACGGCCCTGACCGTCGGTCAGGCGGCCGTCGTCCAGCACCTGGAGCAGGATGTCGAAGACCTCCGGGTGGGCCTTCTCCACCTCGTCCAGCAGCACCACGCTGTACGGGCGGCGGCGCACCGCCTCCGTCAGCTGGCCGCCCTCCTCGTACCCGACGTAGCCGGGAGGCGCGCCGACGAGCCGGGCGACGCTGTGCTTCTCGCCGTACTCGCTCATGTCGATGCGGACCATGGCCCGCTCGTCGTCGAAGAGGAAGTCCGCCAGGGCCTTGGCCAGCTCGGTCTTGCCGACACCGGTCGGGCCGAGGAAGAGGAACGAGCCGGTGGGCCGGTCCGGGTCGGAGATCCCGGCGCGGGTGCGGCGCACGGCGTCCGACACCGCCCGTACGGCCTCGGTCTGGCCGATCAGGCGGCGGCCGATCTCGTCCTCCATCCGCAGCAGCTTCTGCGTCTCGCCCTCCAGCAGCCGCCCGGCCGGGATGCCGGTCCAGGAGCCGACGACGTCGGCGATGTCGTCCGCGCCGACCTCGTCCTTGACCATGCTGCTTTTCATGTCACCACTCTTGGCGGCCTCCTGCTCGGCCTCGCTGGCCGCCTCCAGCTCCCGCTCCACGGCCGGGATCTCGCCGTACAGCAGCTTGGAGGCGGTGTCGAAGTCGCCGTCGCGCTGGGCGCGCTCGGCCTGGCCACGCAGGTCGTCGAGCTGCTCCTTGAGCTCACCGACGCGGTTGAGGCCCTGCTTCTCCTTCTCCCAGCGTGCGGTCAGGCCGCGCAGCTCCTCCTCCTTGTCGGCGAGGTCGCGGCGCAGCTTCTCCAGGCGCTGTACGGAGGCGGGGTCGGACTCGTTCTTCAGCGCCAGCTCCTCCATGCGGAGGCGGTCGACGGCGCGCTGGAGTTCGTCGATCTCGACCGGCGAGGAGTCGATCTCCATACGCAGCCGGGACGCGGCCTCGTCGACGAGGTCGATGGCCTTGTCGGGCAGGAAGCGGGAGGTGATGTACCGGTCCGAGAGCGTGGCGGCGGCCACGAGCGCGGAGTCGGCGATCTGGACCTTGTGGTGGGCCTCGTACCGGCCCTTGAGGCCGCGGAGGATCGCGATGGTGTCCTCCACGCTCGGCTCGGCCACCAGGACCTGCTGGAAGCGGCGCTCCAGGGCGGGGTCCTTCTCGATGCGCTCGCGGTACTCGTCGAGGGTCGTCGCGCCGACCATGCGCAGCTCGCCGCGGGCGAGCATCGGCTTGAGCATGTTGCCGGCGTCCATGGCGGAGTCGCCGCCGGCGCCCGCGCCGACGACCGTGTGCAGCTCGTCGATGAACGTGACGATCTGGCCGTCGCTGGCCTTGATCTCGGACAGGACGGTCTTCAGCCGCTCCTCGAACTCGCCCCGGTACTTGGCGCCCGCGACCATCGCGCCGAGGTCGAGCGCGACCAGACGCTTGTTCTTCAGGCTCTCCGGGACGTCGCCCTTGACGATGCGCTGGGCGAGGCCCTCGACGACGGCGGTCTTGCCGACGCCGGGCTCGCCGATGAGCACCGGGTTGTTCTTGGTCCGGCGGGACAGCACCTGTACGACGCGGCGGATCTCCTGGTCCCGGCCGATGACCGGGTCCAGCTTGCCCTCGCGGGCGGCGGCCGTGAAGTCCGTGCCGAACTTCTCCAGCGCCTTGTACTGGCCCTCCGGGTCCGGTGTGGTCACGCGGCGCCCTCCCCTCGCCTTCTCGAACGCTTCCAGCAGCTTCTTCGCACTCGCGCCCTGCCGCTCCAGCACCTCGCCGGCCCGGCCGCCCTTGGCGGCGATGCCGATGAGCAGGTGCTCGGTCGACAGGTACTCGTCGCCCAGCCCCTTGGCGCGCTGCGAGGCGTCGGCGATCACGGCGAGCATCTCGCGGTTGGGCTGCGGCGGGGCGACGGTGGAGCCGGTGACGCTGGGCTGCGCGGCGAGCACCTGCTCGGCCCCGGACCGTACGGCGGCCTGGTCGGCCTCGACGGCGGCGAGCAGGTCGGTGATGTTCTCGTTGTCCTGGCCCGCGAGCAGCGCGAGCAGCAGGTGCGCGGGGGTCAGGTCCGGGTGTCCTTCGGACAAGGCGCGGCTGGTCGCGGCATTCAGCGCATCCCGGCTCTTGTTGGTCAGCTCGGCGTCCACGGGCGGTCTCTCCTCCTCGTTGCTGCGGGGTCCCACTACTATGACTCGTCCAACGTCTGCAAAGTTGAGTCTATTCCACTCAAGGTGGTTGGCGACACCCGTCGCCGGTAGGTTCGCGGGCATGGCCATCGACCCCCGTAACCCCGGCGACTCGTATCTCGGCTTCTGGCGCGAGTACCACATGTGCACCCTGACCACGCCCCGTCCGGACGGCACCCCGCACGTGGTGGCGGTGGGCGTGACGTACGACCCCGAGGGCGGCGAGAAGGGCATCGCCCGGGTGATCACCAACAAGCACAGCCACAAGGTCGCCAACGTCCTGGCGGCGGGCCCCGAGGGCGCGCGGGTGGCGGTGTGCCAGGTCGACAAGGGGCGCTGGGCGACGCTGGAGGGCGTCGCGACGGTCCGTACGGAGCCGGAGGCCGTCGCGGACGCGGTCGAGCGCTACGCGGCCCGCTACGGCCGCACGCCGACGCCGAACCCGGACCGGGTCGTCATCGAGATCGCCCTGACGCGGGCGATGGGGCGGGCGTAGCGCCCGAGCCGGGCGGACAGAGCATCGCTGCGCGCGCACAGCGCGTGTACGCACAGCACGTGTACGCACAGCGCGTGTACGCACAGCGCGTGTACGCACAGCACGTGCACGCACAGCACGTGCACGCACAGCACGTGCACGCACAGCACGTGTACGCACAGCACAGCGGCGCCATCGTGTTCAGGTCCACGATGGCGCCGCTGTGTGGGGGAAGCACCTGGGCGATTTACAACGACGGGGGAATCGCTCAGGCGCTGCGGGGGGTGGCGGTGGTGGTCTCCGGCTCGACCAGCTGGTGGTCACGCTGGTCGAGGTTGACGAAAATCATGCCGTACCGGATGGCACATCGGACGGGCTGCGGAGCTCCGCGGGGCCGCCGAAGGCATCGGTAGGCTCGGATGTCCTCGTCGTCTCCGCGCGTGATGACGATCGGCTCCCCGAAGAGGGTGACCATCAACGAATCGCCACTGTGCGGCACAGCTGTGACGAGGTCGATGAAATGCCACCCGGACCGGTAAGCAGATGCCATCTCGCGCCGGAAGCGCGAGTCGTCGGGAACGTTCATGCGCCGACGCGGGTCCAGCTGGGGTCATTCTCCGCCAGGCCCGACCCGGCGGGCGCGGCGGTCCAACTTGGGTCCTGTGCGACGGCCGTACCCGACCTGACGGGTACGGCGGTCCACGAGGGGTCGTTCACGACCAGGCCCGACGTGGCGGGCGCGGCGGTCCAGCCGGGGTCCTGCGTGGTGGTTCCGGTGCCGGGAGCCGCCTGCGAGTCCTGACCCTCGGCCGCCCCCAGAACCCCTACCGCGCCGACAGCGATGAACGCACTGGCAACCACTGCGCGTATGAGTCTCTTCGTCATCACCGAGCAACCTCACTTGAAGGCAACGTCTCTTTCCAACCCCCGCGGCTACGACGATTGCTCACTCTCCACGCTTCCACCACCTACGACAGGCATCATGTTCCTGAGATGCAGGAGCCTGGGGGTGTACAGATGAGCGCAAAACCGGACGAGCCTGGCCACCCCCATTCCCACGCGGAGTTGTGCGAGGCGGGTTCGGAGCTCTACGCCAACGCCTTGCGCAGCGGACGAATACCCCGGTCAGAGGCGGATGAGGTGCCGTGCCTCCTCGACCTGGCGCTCCTGCACCCCGACCCGGACGACGCCCAGTGGCTCCGTCCCGTCCCGCCCTCCTCGGCCCTGGCGCAGCTGCTCCAGCCCATCGAGCGCGAGATCCTGGAGCGTAGACGTCTCACCGTCGAACTGTCCGACGCGTTCGAGCCATTCATGGCGATCAGCGCCCAGAACGCGCCCACCACGCACGCCATCACCGTGCTGGAGGGCCTGAGCCGGATCAACGCGACGCTGGACCGCGTCGTCGCCGGCTGCGAGAAGGAGCTGCTGACCGTCCAGCCGGGCGGCGGACGCCCCGCCCACGGGCTGAGCGAGGCGCTGCGCCGCGTACGGCCGCTGCTCGGCCGGGGCATCCGGATGCGCACGCTCTACCAGCACACGGCCCGGCACACCGAGTTGACGCTGACGTACCTGGAACACGTGGGACCCGAGGTGCAGGTGCGCACCCTGGAGCAGATCATCGACCGGCTGATCATCGTCGACCGCGAAGTCGCCTTCGTACCGGCGCGCAGTGACCGTCAAGTGGCCCTGGAACTGCGCCACCCCGGTCTGGTCGCCTACCTCGCGGGGGTCTTCGACCAGTTCTGGCAGCTGGCCGTGCCGATCAACGAGGAGATCCCGTACGACCTGAAGTCGGACGGCATCAGCGGCGTCCAGCGCTCCATCGCCAAGCTCCTCGTCGAGGGCCATGTCGACGAGGCGATCGCCCGCCGCCTCGGCATGAACGTACGGACCTGCCGCGCCCACATCGCCAAGCTGGCGTCCGTCCTCGGCAGCGGCAGCCGCGCGCAACTGGGGTACCTGATCGCCCAGTCCGGCATCCTGGAGCAGGACCACTGACCATGCGCGACCACGTCCCCACCACGCCTTCCGTCAGTCTGCGGTCCGGTGCCGGCACGCTCGACGTCAGGGGCCCGGGCCTCCCGCACGTACGGCTCGTCCGCGCGCCCGGCACGGAGCCCGACCCGCACATCCCGATCGGCACCCGCGACCCGGCCCTGCTGACGCTCACCGTCGACGGGCGGCCGGCCAGGATCTCGCCCGCCAAGGGGCGGCTGTCACGCCGCTCCTACCGCGTCGACGCCCGCGTGGGTGACGCCCGTTACCGGCTCGTGCCGTGCGGGGGCGAGGAGAGCCGGCTGCTGCGCGACGGCCGACGGCTCGGCGAGCTGGAGTCCTCCGGCAACGGCCGCGTCACCGCCGACTGGGACGGGGACGCCAAGGTACTGGCCCAGGACGTCGCGGTGGGCACCGCCCTGGCGGCGGCCTTCGGGACGGGCGCCCGGCCGCTGTGGGAAACCACCCTGGACGCCGTGACCGAGCTGATCCCCTAGGTCCGGTCGTACGGCGCCCAGGGCGTGACCTCGACCGCGCCCGTACGGACGGAAGGCCCCTTCCGCCGGAACGGAAGGGGCCTCACCACGTGTGTCACTCGCCGCGCTTGGGCGGACGCCACACCACCAGCGCGCTCGCCTGCTGCACGTCCTGGTACGGCACCAGGTCGCGCCGGTACGAGGCGTGCACCTGGGCCTCGCGCTGCCGCATCGCCGCCGACGCGCCCTCGACCGCCGCCGTCAGCTCGGCGACCCGGGCCTGGAGGGCGGCGACCTGGTTCTCCAGCTCGATGATCCGCTTGATGCCCGCCAGGTTGATGCCCTCGTCCTGCGACAACTGCTGCACCTGCCGCAGCAGTTCGATGTCGCGGGCCGAGTAGCGCCGGCCCCGCCCGGCCGTACGGTCCGGCGAGACCAGGCCCAGCCGGTCGTACTGGCGCAGGGTCTGCGGGTGCAGCCCGCTGAGCTGGGCCGCCACCGAGATGACGTACACCGGTGTCTCGTCGGTCAGCTCGTACGGATTACGACGGCGTCCGTCCATCTCAAGCCCCCTTCGCGGCCTGGAACAGCTCGGCCCGCGGGTCCTCACCCGCCGTGGCCTCCCGGTACGTTTCGAGCGCCTCGCGCGCCTTGTCGCTCAGGTCCTTGGGCACGGCCACCTCGACCGTGACGAGCAGGTCCCCGCGCGTGCCGTCCTTGCGGACCGCGCCCTTGCCACGGGCGCGCATGGTGCGGCCGTTGGGCGTGCCGGCCGGGATCTTCAGCGTGACCGGAGGCCCGCCGAGGGTCGGCACCCTGATCTCGCCGCCGAGGGCCGCCTCGTCGAACGTGACGGGCACCGTGACGGTCAGGTTGTCGCCCTTGCGGCCGAAGACCGGGTGGGCGTCGACGTGCACGACCACGTACAGGTCGCCGGCCGGGCCGCCCCGCTCGCCGGGCGCGCCCTTGCCGCGCAGCCGGATGCGCTGCCCGTCGGAGACGCCCGCGGGGATGCGGACCTGCATGGTGCGGGACGACTTGGCGCGGCCGCTACCGTGGCAGACGTCGCACGGGTCCTGGGCGATGAGCCCGCGGCCCTTGCAGTCCACGCACGGGTCGGTCAGCGAGAAGGAGCCGCTGCCGCCGCGCGAGACCTGGCCGGTGCCGACACAGGTCGGGCACACCCGGGGCGTGCCGTTCTTGTCGCCGGTGCCCGAACAGGCCTTGCAGGGCTGCTGGCTGGACATCCGCAGCGGGACCGTGGCCCCGTCCACCGCCTCGGTGAAGCTGAGCGTCACCTCGGACTCGATGTCCTGGCCCCGGCGCGGCTGGGTGCGGGTGCCCGCGCCGCCCCGGTTGAACAGGCCGCCGAACACGTCCCCGAGGCCCCCGCCGAAGCCACCGGCACCACCGGCACCACCGGCTCCGCCCTGGGCGCCGCCGAAGAGGTCGCCCAGGTCGAAGTTGAACGTGCCGCCGGCTCCGCCGCCGGGACCGGCGCGGAAGCCACCGTTGCCGAACAGGGCGCGGGCGTCGTCGTACTCCTTGCGCTTCTTGGGGTCGCCGAGGATGTCGTTCGCCTCGGAGATCTCCTTGAAGCGCGCCTCCGCGCCCGCGTCGCCCTTGTTGGCGTCCGGGTGGAACTCGCGGGCGAGCTTCCGGTACGCCTTCTTGATCTCGGCCTCGGTGGCGTCCTTGGGGACGCCGAGAACCTTGTAGTAGTCCTTCTCCACGAAGTCCTTCGTGCTCATCGACGTCCCTCCTCCCGATGACCGGTCAATGCGTCAGCCCTCCTCGGGGCCACCGCTCTCCTCGTCGGCCGACTTCTGCTGCTCTTCCTTGGGCGCCTCGGTGGCCTGGGCCTGGGCCGCTGGGGCCGCCGGTGCCGCCCCCGGCTGGGGCTCGGCCACCGCGACGCGCGCGGGCCTGATGGTCCGCTCGCCGATGCGATACCCCGGCTGCAGGATCGCGACGCAGGTCGTCTCGGTGACGTCCGGTGCGTACGAGTGCATCAGCGCCTCGTGGATCGTCGGGTCGAAGGGCTCGCCCTCCTTGCCGAACTGCTGCAGGCCCAGCTTGGCGGCGACCGTCTCCAGCGATTCGGCCACCGACTTGAAGCCGCCCACCAGCTCGCCGTGCTCACGGGCGCGGCCGATGTCGTCGAGCACCGGCAGGAGCTCGGTCAGGAGGTTCGCGACGGCGATCTCCTTGACCGTGGCCCGGTCGCGCTCGACCCGGCGGCGGTAGTTCTGGTACTCGGCCTGGAGCCGCTGGAGGTCCGCGGTGCGCTCGCCGAGCGCGGTGCGGGCCTGGTCCAGCTGGGCCGTCAGGCCGGCGATCTGTGCGGTCGCGTCCCCTGCCGGGGCCGCCGGGCCCTCCTCCGCGGGGTTCGCGGAGGGAGTGGCGGCGGCGGCTTCGGCGGCGTCATCAGGCGTGGCGCCGGAGGGGACGTCGGGCTTCTCCTCGAAGCCCGGGGTCTCCTCCGTCATGCGGCCCCCTTCGGCTTCTCGTCGTCGACGATCTCGGCGTCGACGACATCGTCGTCAGCGGCGGCACCCTGGGCGGCACCCGGGGCCTCACCGGCACCGGCGGCTCCGCCCGCGGCCTGGGCGTCCGCGTACATGGCCTGGCCGAGCTTCTGGGAGACGGCCGCGACCTTCTCCGTGGCGGTGCGGATCTCGGCGGTGCCCTCGCCCTTCAGCTTCTCCTTGAGCTCGTTCACCGCCGTCTCGACCTCGGTCTTGACGTCGCCCGGAACCTTGTCCTCGTTGTCCTTGAGGAACTTCTCCGTCTGGTAGACGAGCTGCTCGCCCTGGTTGCGGGTCTCGGCGGCCTCGCGGCGCTTGTGGTCCTCCTCCGCGTACCGCTCGGCCTCCTCACGCATCCGGTCGACCTCGTCCTTCGGCAGCGAGGAGCCGCCGGTGACGGTCATCTTCTGCTCCTTGCCCGTGCCGAGGTCCTTGGCGGTCACGTGCATGATGCCGTTGGCGTCGATGTCGAAGGCGACCTCGATCTGCGGGACGCCGCGCGGGGCCGGCGGCAGGCCCGTCAGCTCGAACATGCCGAGCTTCTTGTTGTACGCCGCGATCTCGCGCTCGCCCTGGTAGACCTGGATCTGGACCGACGGCTGGTTGTCCTCCGCCGTCGTGAAGATCTCCGAGCGCTTCGTCGGGATCGTCGTGTTGCGCTCGATCAGCTTGGTCATGATGCCGCCCTTGGTCTCGATGCCGAGGGACAGCGGGGTCACGTCGAGGAGCAGGACGTCCTTGACCTCGCCCTTGAGGACACCGGCCTGGAGGGCGGCGCCGATGGCGACGACCTCGTCCGGGTTCACACCCTTGTTGGCCTCGCGACCGCCGGTCAGCTCCTTGACGAGCTCGGCGACGGCGGGCATACGGGTGGAGCCACCGACGAGAACGACGTGGTCGATCTCGGAGAGGGCGATGCCCGCGTCCTTGATGACGTTGTGGAACGGGGTCTTGCAGCGCTCCAGCAGGTCGGCGGTCAGCTGCTGGAACTGGGCGCGCGTGAGCTTCTCGTCCAGGTGCAGCGGGCCCTCGGCGGACGCCGTGATGTAGGGCAGGTTGATCGAGGTCTCGGTGGACGAGGACAGCTCGATCTTGGCCTTCTCGGCAGCCTCACGGAGGCGCTGGAGGGCCATCTTGTCCTTGGACAGGTCCACGCCGTGCCCGGACTGGAACTGCTTGACCAGGTACTCGACGACGCGCTGGTCCCAGTCGTCACCACCGAGGTGGTTGTCACCGTTGGTGGCCTTCACCTCGACGACGCCGTCGCCGATCTCCAGCAGCGAGACGTCGAAGGTGCCGCCACCGAGGTCGAAGACCAGGATGGTCTGGTCGTCCTTGTCGAGACCGTACGCCAGGGCGGCGGCCGTCGGCTCGTTGACGATGCGCAGGACGTTGAGGCCCGCGATCTCGCCGGCCTCCTTGGTGGCCTGGCGCTCGGAGTCGTTGAAGTACGCCGGGACGGTGATCACCGCGTCGGTGACCTTCTCGCCCAGGTACGCCTCGGCGTCGCGCTTCAGCTTCTGCAGGATGAAGGCGCTGATCTGCTGCGGGTTGAAGTTCTTCCCGTCGAGCTCGATCTTCCAGTCGGTGCCCATGTGACGCTTGACGGACCGGATGGTCCGGTCGACGTTCGTGACCGCCTGACGCTTGGCCACCTCGCCGACCAGCACCTCGCCGTTCTTGGCGAAGGCGACGACGGACGGCGTGGTCCTGGCGCCCTCGGCGTTGGTGATGACGGTGGGCTCGCCGCCTTCCAGAACGCTGACGACGGAGTTAGTCGTGCCCAGGTCGATGCCGACCGCACGTGCCATTTTCGATTCCTCCAGCTGACTTGAGTGGAACAGGCTCAAGGATGCACGACAGCCAGACCAGAGTCAACAGAGTTGAGTCACTTACGCTCAACTTATACGCGGGGCGACGGCGCGGAACGAAGGCGCGACCCGCCGCGTACCCGAGAACCGCCACCCCCTCACACACCACCGTGCGATCGTTTGGACAACGAACCAAAAGCCGCATTAGCTGCCATTAGCCGCAAAGTCGTCAGGTGTGTACCCATGCGCCCCTCCCCCCACCCCAAGCGCATCCTCGATCTGGTCCTCGGCTCGGCCCTGCTCGCCCTGGCGGCGCCGCTGCTCCTCGCGGCCACCGTCGCCACCGCCCTGAGATGCCCGCCCGGCGGCGTCTTCGTGACGGAGACGAGAACCGGTCTCGACGGCCGGCCGTTCACCCTGCGCCACCTGCCCGTCCGCCGCTTCCGGCTCGACGCGCTCTCCCGCCTGCCCCATGTCGTACGCGGCGAGATGTCGCTCGTCGGCCCGGCGCCCCTGCCGCCCGGCACCCCTGCCGCCGATGCCCCCTGGCGCCGCAGCGTCAGGCCGGGGCTGACCGGCCTGGCCCAGATCCGGCGCTCCTCCACCCTGCCGTGGGACGAGCCGCTGCTGCTCGACCAGCACTACGTGGAGCACCACTGGCTCGGCCTGGACCTCGCCCTCCTGCTGCGTACGTTGCGGAGGGTGGCGGGTCAGGCTCGCCTGAGCGACGCAGATCACCGCCTGCGCGGCTACAGTGCGGCCGATTAAGTGGGTACGCTCAGCACGAACTGAATAAGTTACCACTTAGTAGTACTCAGGCAGTGCGCCGAGCGGTGACACTGGTTGTGCCGAATCTCCCACCTCGCAGGCCCGAGGAGCCCCCATGCAACTCGCCGCGATCATTGTGTCGCTGACCCTGACCGTGGTCGGCGTTGCTCTCATCGCCCGAGCCGTCGCGCAGATCTACCGGTTCGTGAAGCTCGGTCAGCCCGTGCCGGCCGGCAGCCGCACGGACGACCCGAAGGCGCGGACGATCACCCTGGTCAAGGAGTTCCTCGGCCACACCCGGATGAACCGGTGGGGGATCGTCGGCTTCGCCCACTGGTTCGTCGCGATCGGCTTCCTGACCCTGCCGCCCACGCTGGCGCAGGCCTACGGGCAGCTGTTCCGGGCCGACTGGGTGCTCCCGGTCGTCGGCGGCTTCCTGCCGTTCGAGATGTACATCGAGTTCATCGGCCTGATGACGGTGGTCGGCATCGCCGTCCTGATCGCGATCCGGCTGCTCAACCTGCCCTCCCGGGCCGGCCGCAAGTCACGCTTCGCGGGCTCCAAGGCGTGGCAGGCGTACTTCGTCGAGTACGTCATCCTCACCATCGGCCTCGCCATCCTGGTCCTGCGCGGCCTCGAGGGCGCGATCCACGGCGTCGAGCACTACGAGGCCGCGTACTTCGCCTCGTACCCCCTGGTCCTGGCCTTCGAGGGGCTGGACGTCGGCACGCTCCAGACGCTCATCTACTTCACCGCGATGATCAAGATCGGCGTCTCGCTGATCTGGATGATCACGGTCTCGCTCAACACCAACATGGGCATCGCCTGGCACCGCTTCCTCGGCTTCCCGAACATCTGGTTCAAGCGGAACGCCGACGGCTCGACCGCCCTCGGCGCGCTCCAGCCGATGACGTCCGGCGGCAAGGAGATCGACTTCGAGGACCCGGGCGAGGACGACGTCTACGGCGTCTCCCAGGTCGAGCACTTCTCCTGGAAGGGCATCCTCGACTTCTCCACCTGCACCGAGTGCGGCCGCTGCCAGTCGCAGTGCCCCGCCTGGAACACGGGCAAGCCGCTCTCCCCGAAGCTGCTGATCATGTCGCTGCGCGACCACGCGCACGCCAAGGCGCCGTACCTGCTCGCCGGCGGCGGCAAGACCATGGAGGGCGAGGAGAAGGCCTCCGAGGAGGCCCTGAAGGACGTCCCCGCCTCCGCCCTCGCCGAGGCCGAGCGCCCCCTCATCGGCACCCTCGAAGAGAACGGCGTCATCGACCCGGACGTCCTGTGGTCCTGCACCACCTGCGGTGCGTGCGTCGAGCAGTGCCCGGTCGACATCGAGCACGTCGACCACATCGTCGACATGCGCCGCTACCAGGTCATGATCGAGTCCGCCTTCCCGAGCGAGGCCGGCACGATGCTGAAGAACCTGGAGAAGAAGGGCAACCCCTGGGGCCTGGCCAAGAAGCAGCGCGTGGAGTGGACCAAGGAGGTCGACTTCGAGGTCCCGATCGTCGGCAAGGACGTCGAGGACCTCTCCGAGGTCGACTACCTGTACTGGGTCGGCTGCGCGGGCGCCCTGGAGGACCGGGCCAAGAAGACCACCAAGGCCTTCGCGGAACTCCTGCACATGGCGGGCGTCAAGTTCGCGATCATGGGCGGCGACGAGAAGTGCACCGGTGACTCCGCCCGCCGCCTGGGCAACGAGCCGCTGTTCCAGCAGCTCGGCCAGGAGAACGTGGCGATGCTGAACATGGCGTTCGGCGAGGACGACGAGGACGAGTCGACGAAGAAGCCCAAGTCGGCCAAGAAGATCGTCGCGACCTGCCCGCACTGCTTCAACACGATCGCGAACGAGTACCCGCAGCTGGGCGGCGAGTTCGAGGTCATCCACCACACGCAGCTGCTCCAGCACCTCATCGACGAGGGCAGGCTGACCCCGATCACGTCGGTCGACGGCCTCATCACGTACCACGACCCGTGCTACCTGGGCCGCCACAACAAGGTCTACACGCCGCCGCGCGAGATCATGTCGGCCGTCCCGGGCCTGCGCCAGCAGGAGATGCACCGCCACAAGGAGCGGGGCTTCTGCTGCGGCGCCGGTGGCGCCCGGATGTGGATGGAGGAGCGGATCGGCAAGCGCATCAACACCGAGCGCGTCGACGAGGCGCTGTCCCTCAACCCGGACATCGTCTCCACCGCCTGCCCCTTCTGCCTCGTCATGCTCACGGACTCCGTGAACGGCAAGAAGAACGACGGCAAGGCGAAGGAGTCCCTCCAGGTCGTGGACGTGGCCCAGCTGCTGCTGGAGTCCGTCAAGAAGCCCGTGGCCGAGGCCCCGGCGGAGGGCGACGGCGAGGACGAGGGCGCGGACGCCGAGCCGGAGCCGGTGAAGTAGCCCCTCGTACGAAAGCGGCCGGACCTGCCCAGGGGGCGGGTCCGGCCGCTTCAGTCTCCCCTAGGGGATGTCACAGCTCAGCAGCAAAGGCGCCCTTCGTCCCGGCCCCGGACACCGCCCACAGCGGGAGCCGGTAGTTTCAAGGGGTGGCTGGATTCAGGATCGGACGCGGCCGGGACAACCGCACACGGCAACAACACCCGCAGGCACCGCAGCAGGCGCCGTACGGCAGCACGCCGCCGCCCCCGTACGCGGGGCCGCAGCAGCAGTGGCCGCAGGGCCGGCAACCGTACGGTGAGCCGGAGTACTTCGGCGACCCCTACGCGCAGCAGCCCCCGGCCGCCCCGCACGACCCGTACGCGGCCAACAACCCGGGCCACACGCGCGCCTTCAGCATCCACGACGACGCGTACGGCGAGGGCGCCGCGTACCAGGACGGCGCCACCTACCAGGCGGGCGCCGGCCCCACGCCGGCCGGCCCGCGCCTGCACTGGAAGCAGCTGCTCAGCGGCATCGTGCAGCGCCCGGGCCCGACGTTCTGGCAGATGCGCGACCACGCGGTGTGGGGCCCCGCGCTGGTGGTGACGTTCCTCTACGGCCTCCTGGCCCTCTTCGGGTTCGACCAGGCCCGCGAGGAGGCGATCAACGCGACGCTGTCGACGGCGATCCCGTCCGTCCTGCTCACCGGCGTGATGTTCGTCATCGGCGGCCTCATCATGGGCGCGGTCACGCACACCCTGGCGCGCCAGCTCGGCGGTGACGGCGCGTGGCAGCCGACGGTCGGCCTCTCGATGCTGATCATGTCGATGACGGACGCGCCGCGCCTGGTCTTCGCGCTGTTCCTGGGCGGCGAGAACACCCTCGTACAGGTCGTGGGGTGGCTGTCCTGGGTGGCGGCGGGAGCGTTGTTCACGTCGATGGTCAGCAAGTCGCACGACCTGCCGTGGCCGAAGGCGCTGGGCGCGTCGGCGATCCAGCTGGTGGCGCTGCTGTCGCTGATCAAGCTGGGCACGATCTGACGCGCGCGTACGTACGACGAAGGCCCCCGCCCAAGGCGGGGGCCTTCGTCATGTCCGGGCTCAGGCGTCCAGCACCTGCCCCGACCTCTGCACCACGGGCTTCTCCACGCTCCACGGGAAGTTGATCCAGTCGTCGGTGCGCTTCCAGACGTACTCGCACTTCACGAGGGAGTGCGACTTCTCGTAGATGACCGCGCTGCGCACCTCGGCGACCGTGCCGAGGCAGAAGTCGTGCACCAGCTTCAGGGTCTTCCCGGTGTCGGCGACATCGTCGGCGATCAGCACCTTCTTGTCGCTGAAATCGATCGCGTTCGGCACCGGCGCGAGCATGACCGGCATCTCCAGGGTGGTCCCCACCCCGGTGTAGAACTCCACATTGACCAGGTGGATGTTCTTGCAGTCCAGCGCGTACGCGAGCCCACCGGCCACGAACACCCCGCCGCGGGCGATGCTCAGCACGATGTCCGGCTCGTACCCGTCGTCGGCGATGGTCTGCGCGAGCTGGCGGATCGCGGTCCCGAACTTCTCGTAGGTCAGGTTCTCCCGTACGTCACTCATGCTCACACCTGCGTCCGATGGAAGTTCTGGAAGGACCGCGAGGCCGTCGGCCCCCGCTGCCCCTGATACCGCGACCCGTACTTCTCGGAGCCGTACGGGAACTCGGCCGGCGAGCTGAGCCGGAACATGCACAGCTGCCCGATCTTCATGCCCGGCCAGAGCTTGATCGGCAGCGTGGCGAGGTTCGACAGCTCGAGCGTCACGTGCCCGGAGAAGCCGGGGTCGATGAACCCGGCGGTGGAGTGCGTCACCAGCCCGAGCCGCCCGAGGGAGCTCTTGCCCTCCAGCCTGCTCGCGAGGTCGTCCGGCAGGCTGATCACCTCGTACGTGGACGCGAGCACGAACTCCCCCGGGTGCAGGATGAACGCCTCGTCCCCCTCGGGTTCGACCAGCCGCGTCAGATCCGCCTGCTCCACGGCCGGATCAATATGGGGATAGCGGTGGTTCTCGAACACCCGGAAGTAGCGGTCCAGCCGCACGTCGATGCTCGAGGGCTGCACCATGGAGTCGTCGTACGGGTCGATGCGTACCCGCCCGGCGTCGATCTCGGCCCGGATGTCCTTGTCTGAGAGAAGCACGCCCCGAGGATACGCAGAGCGCGCGGGCCCGCCCCAATCGGACAGCCTCCGCGCGCTTCCCACCGCCGCGCTACCGCCGCTGCAGCTCCACGGGCACGGCCTGCCGCAACCGCGCACACCGCGGACACCGCAGCAACCGCCCGGGCCCGATCCGGCCGGCACCGAGCTGCTGCATCGGGAACGAAGCGGTACTGAAAACGTGCCCTTCGGCACAGCGGACGACGGTGCGCTCCATGGAGTCCATCGAGTCTCTTCCCCAACCAATGCGTGGACGAGAAAGCCACATTAGGGGATCAACGGGACACCACTCCAGGCGGCACTCCGCCCCCACACCGTACGCCTCAACTCCCGCCCCCCGCACCCGGATCCATCCCCCACACAGCACAAAGACCCCGCGGCGCAATACACCGGGGGCCTGCCAATGAGGTACAGTGAGCGACGGTACGGCACCGGTCCTCCGGTCCGACTTACGCGGGTGTAGTTTAATGGTAGAACATGAGCTTCCCAAGCTCAGAGCGCGGGTTCGATTCCCGTCACCCGCTCCACGCAGAAGGCCCAGGTCGCAGACCCGGGCCTTTCTTGTTGTCCGGCCACGCCAGGCGTCGCGCACCAGATCCGCACGACTGGGGCCTGTCCCGCGTTCCGGCGTGAGCCCTGCGGAATAATCGTGGCATGGCATCCATGCCCAGCGTCACCGAGCTCCGCCGCGCCAAGTTCGCCCGGCGGCTCCCCACCGAGCTGTCGATGCTCGCCGGCCCGGCCCACGGAACTGTGCGCCTGCCCTTGCACCTGGCGTGGTCCGGACTGACCGAGTTCGATCTCGACCAGCCGCGACTGCGGATGAGCTATTACCGGATCGTCCTTGCCGAGGGTATGCGCGAGGATCTGATGCGCCACCTCAACCGTGACACGCTCCTCGGCATGTGGCCTGAGCTTCGGACGCTGATCAGCCGCGACCTCCGTGCTGTCTGGGAAGACGCGTTCCCCGAGCTGACCTCGGACACGCGGGCCGCTGCGTGAACCTGACAGAACTCCACCGCCGCCTGCTCACCGACGTACTGAGCGTGGGCGACGCCTATCCGCTGGCGCTCACCGGTGGATACGCCGTACAGGCCCACGGCCTGGTCGACCGGCTCAGCCAGGACCTAGACGTCGCCACCGAGAGCCCTGCCCATATGGAGAACATCGCCAACACCGTACGCGCCGGGCTGGAGGAGCGTGGTTGGCTGGTGCATGCGTTGGAGACCGAACCGCTCTCAGCCCGGCTGATCGTCACCGACCCTGGCAGCGGCGAAGAGTGCGAAGTCGACATTCTGAAGGAAGCACTCTGGCGCCCGCCCGTGCAGACAGAGCACGGCCTGGTCCTGTCCCTCGAGGATGTCGTCGGGACCAAGGTCCGCGCCCTGGCCCACTGCGGACTCGCCCGCGACCTGATCGACGTACGCGCCGCCACGGAGCACTGGAGCCATCTCGAACTCGAAGAACTCGGCCGCCGCCACGCCCGTGAGGCCTTCGATCTCACCGACCTCCAGGCCCGCCTCGGCGGCGCCGACTGGATCGATGACACCGAGTTCGCCGCTTACGGACTCGACGCACACTCCATTGCTGCCCTGCGCCAATGGGCACAGGAGTGGGCCGATGACATCGCAGAACGGCTCCAGGAACTGGAAGACCCACAGGACAACTGATCGGCTCCGTCGTCGGCAGGCTCGGCGCACCGAACATCACGCCCTCCCCTTGGCGGCGCAGATGAGCCAGCAGTGAGTCATGCCCCCACGAGACGAGCGCAAGGCACCTCACCACCCGTGCATTCCATGTCCGTGGCGGGTGGTCCTGGAGTCTGGCTCAGCACGGCCTCGACGGTGCTTGCGGCCACCGTCGCGTACATCTGCTGGATTCCCCCATGGTCAAGAAAGCCAGCCAACTTCCCGGCGCACAGTTCAGCGTCTGAACCGCGAGACCGAGCACATCCGCGAAGCTACGACTGCCGTGTGACGAAGCCACGGCACGACCGCAGGCCGCGTTCCCAAGCTCAGAGCGCGGGTTCGATTCCCGTCACCCGCTCCACGCGAAAGCCCCAGGCCAGTGGCCCGGGGCTTTGTTGTCGTCCGGACCGGGTCAGTGGCCCCAGGCTCCCGCAGCACTTGAGACTCGGCGCCTGCGCTTCACCGTGCTGCGCGTCACATCGACAACGCCAAGCTCGAGATCAGCACGAGGGGAGGCAGGAGCATCGTGGCCAGGTGGCTGAACAAGGCCCGCATCATACGCAGTACGGAGAACAACAGCAGCCCGCCCGCGAGCCAGTAACCGAAGATGCGGGCCGCGAGTTGCTGAGCGGCGGTCTCCTGTTCCCGGGTGGTGGCCTCGAAGATCAGCACTCCTCCGATCAGCATCAGGAGGAGCAGCCCGCACAGCAGCAGGTTCGCCATACCTACGATGACAGCGACCGGCCTGTCCGCCTGACGCACTCGTCTCCACAGCTGTATGGCGCTCATGGGCACGGAGCCTATTTCAAGGCGGCGCCGATGGCCCCTCTTCGAGCCGGGCACGGAAGGTGTCCTCGCACTGTTCGACCGAACGGCGATGACGCACCACCCCCGTCGATTCGCCCCGAGTGGGGCCCGGGACTGCGTACGGCGCACGTCCGCGCTCCACCATTGCCCAGGCCTATCGCTCCCAGAGAGCCGGCCCGGTCGTGAACGCCGACGGGCGGCGTGCGCCGACGCGGTGTCGGTGTACGCCGCCCTCGGGCGGGATGGCCGCGGGTCATTTCGGGTCGCGGTTGAACACTGCCTTCGACCACAGGTAGCCGAGAACGGTCAGCGCCAGGCACCAGGCGATCGCGAGCCATCCGTTGTGGCCGATCTCGGTGCCGAGCAGCAGGCCGCGAAGGGTCTCGATGGCGGGTGTGAACGGCTGGTACTCGGCGATCGGCTGGAACCAGCCCGGCATCGCGTCGACCGGCACGAAGGTGCTGGAGATGAGCGGCAGGAAGATGAGCGGCATCGCGTTGTTGCCGGCGGCTTCGGCGTTGGGGCTGACCAGGCCCATGCCGACTGCGATCCAGGTGAGCGCCAGGGCGAACAGCGTGAGCAGCCCGAACGCCGCCAGCCACTCCAGGGCGGTGGCGTCGGTGGACCGGAAGCCGATGGCCACGCCGACGGCACCGACGAGGACGACGCTCATGATCGACTGGAGCACGCTGCCGACGACGTGCCCGACGAGCACCGATGGGCGGTGGATCGCCATCGTGCGGAAGCGGGCGATGATGCCCTCGTTCATGTCGTTGGAGACGGACACCGCGGTCCCGATCACGGTGCTGCCGATGGTCATCAGCAGCAGGCCCGGCACGAGGTAGGCGATGTAATCGGAGCGGTCCCCGCCGCCGATTCCGGCGCTCATCGTGTCGCCGAAGATGTAGACGAACAGCAGCAACAGCATGACCGGGGTGAGCAGCAGGTTCAGCGTGAGCGACGGGTAGCGACGGGCGTGCAGCAGGTTGCGCCGCAGCATCGTGGACGAGTCGCGCACGGCCAGGGACAGGGAGCTCATCGGACCGCCTCCATGGGCTGGTTGGGGACGCCGGCGCCGCCGCCGGTCAGGGCGAAGAAGACGTCGTCGAGATCGGGGGTGTGCACGGTCAGCTCGTCGGCCTCGACGCCGGCCGAGTCGAGCCAGTCGAGGATGGCGCGCAGCTCGCGCTGGCTGCCGTCGCTCGGGAGCTGCAGCGCCAGCGCCTCGTCGTCCCGGGAGGCCTCGCGCAGGGCGGAGGCTGCGCTCTGGTACGCGGCCGGGTCGGCGAAGCGCAGTCGCACGTGCCCGCCGGGGATGAGCCGCTTCAGCTCGGCGGCGGTGCCCTCGGCGGCGCTCCTGCCGTCGTTGAGCACGGCGATACGGTCGGCGAGCTCGTCGGCCTCCTCCAGGTACTGGGTCGTGAGGAAGACGGTGACGCCGTCGGAGACCAACTCGCGGATGATGCCCCACATGTTGTGCCGGGAACGCGGGTCGAGGCCGGTGGTCGGCTCGTCGAGGAAGATGATCCGCGGGCTGCCGACCAGCGTCATGGCGATGTCCAGGCGGCGCTTCATCCCGCCGGAGTAGGTGGAAGCGGGCTTCTTCGCCGCCTCGACCAGGTCGAAGCGCTCCAGCAGCTGGGCGGCGACCCGCCGCCCCTCGCGCCGGGAGAGATGGTGCAGGTCCGCCATGAGGAGCATGTTCTCCTCGCCGGTGATCAGGCCGTCGACGGCGGAGAACTGACCGGTGACACCGATCGCGGCGCGCACCGCCTGAGGGTCGGTGGCCAGGTTGTGGCCGCCGATGTGGACGGCGCCGGTGCCCGGGTCGGCGGAGACAAGGGTGGAGAGGATCTTGACGGCGGTGGTCTTGCCGGCGCCGTTCGGTCCGAGCAGGGAGAAGATCGTTCCTTCCGGGACGGCCAGGTCGACACCGTCGAGCACGAGCTTGTCGCCGTAGGACTTGCGCAACCCGTTCACCGCGATGGCCAGGTTCGTCATGAGGGGTGCTCCTTCGGAGGTCAGAGGCTGCGGGCGGTGATGTCGCCGTGGGAGGTGGTCGCGTGGATGTTCAGGTCGGCGGCGCCGTCGTCGGTGTTCTTCAGCGCGTTGTGGATCCGGCCGTAGCCGGTGCCGGCGTCCAGGGAGGCGGACACTCCGCGGGCGGCGCCGATGGACACGTCGCCCATCTGGGTGGCCAGCGCGACCGTGCCGCGTACCGCCTCGGCGATCTTGATGTCACCCTGTTGAGTGCTGATCTCCGCCGGGCCGCCCAGGCGGCCGACCACGACGTCACCGGCAAGGGCGGCGAGGCGGACGCTCGCGGCCTCGTCGATCTTGATCGCGCCGTTCGCGCCGTCGAAGGTGATGTCGCCGAGCCGTCCGACGCCCCGGAATTCGGCGCAGGACGACTTCCCTTCGATGCGCGAGCCGGCCGGCAGCCGGACGGTGACCTCGACCGATCCGGACGGGCCGAAGTACTGGTTCTTCGCCGCCGGGGCGTCGATTCGCAGAACACCGTCGCGGTAGTCGACGGTGGCCTGCTCGGCGGCCTTGACGTCGCGGCTCTTGGCGGAGTTGGCGGGCCGGACCTCGACGGTGGTGTCGGTCCGGTCGGCGGCGATGACCTGAAGGCGTCCGGCGGGGATGTCGACGACGACGGCGACCGGGGCGGGGGTGTCGAACTTCTGCATCGTGCTCTCCTGTACTCGCTGGTGTTTCCGACATCGCAAAAGCTACGTTGCGTTCGGACATTGGGCAACGAGTTCGTTGCATATGAACAGCGTTAATGCAGGTAGAAGGGGTGGAATCGTTGCAACTGGTCTAGATTTAACGCAACATCAGCAGCATGCGCGTTGCATTGGATGAGCGGTGAAAGCTACAGTGCGGGCATCTGAGGAACCGTGAAGGGAGACCGCGATGCCGGGAGGCAGACTCACCCAGCAGGAACGTCAGCAGATCGCGCTGGGGCTGGCCGACGGGCTCGCCTACGCGGAGATCGCCAGACGTCTCGACCGCCCGACCTCGACCGTCACACGCGAGGTCATGCGCAACGGTGGCCCCGTCGACTACCGCGCCGACCTGGCCCACCGCGCCACCGAACGCCGCGCCCACCGGCGCAGGCAGACCGCACCCAGAGGGCAGCAGGCCCCAGCGGCGGCCCCAGGACGCGACGCCGAGGCCGTGCGCGAGTACGAGGAGACGTTCACCACCCTCTTCATGCAACAGGGCCTGCCCAAGATGACGGCTCGGGTGCTGACCTGCCTCTTCACCACCGACGCGGGCAGCCTCACCGCGTCCGAACTCGTCCAGCGCCTCCAGGTCAGCCCGGCGTCCGTCTCCAAAGCGATCGCGTTCCTCGAAAGCCAGGGCCTCGTCCGCCGTGAACGCGACGAACGCCGCCGCGACCGCTACGTCGTCGACAACGACGTCTGGTACCAGTCGACGATCGCCGCCGCCCGGTCCAGCGCCCAGCTCGCCGAGATCGCGCGGCAGGGGGTGGGCATCCTGGGCCCCGACACCCCCGCCGCCGTCCGCCTCGAGAACATCGCCCGCTTCAGCGACTTCATCAGCGAGAGCATCACCCGCGCCGCCGAGCAGTCCCGCGAGGTCCTCTACGCCAAGGCCGAAACGACCTCGGGTGGCACCGCCGAGCCACGTCCAGATCACTGACGGACAGCCGTCTTGCCGGCACAGGCCCGAGGGTTCCAGCACCAGGAGCAGTCCCGGGAGGTGCCCGTCGGACGCCCGCGCCGCGCGGATCCACTGCCTGGGGCCTCGTCATACAGCGTCGGCCCTGGTGTGAGCTCACCAGGCCGAGGGCAGCCAGCTGGTCGTCCCGTCCGACCGCTGCGGCGCGCGCTACGTCAGCGCCATCACGCGCGTGCGGGTCGGGCCCTGCCCCGTACCACCGGCTGGCATGCCCTCGGCGGGCTGGCGTGCCCCGGTGCCCCGGTGCCCCGGCGGCAGCGCGCCGGGGCACCGGCCGGGCTCAGGCCGTGGCCAGCGAGATCTCGGTCGACTTGATCAGAGCGACGACGGAGGCGCCGGCGGCGAGCCCCAGGTCGTCGGCTGCTTCCTTCGTGATGGCGGCTGTCAGCTCGGCGCCCCGGACATCGATCTTGACGCCCGCCATGGCACCGCCGGTGGCGATGTCCGTGACGGTCCCGGGGAGCTGGTTGCGGATGCTCAGGCCCTGCACCGGGCCGGTGGCGAGCGACACCTCGGTGGACTTGACGAGCACGCGCACCGCCGAACCCTGGTTGATACCCAGGTCCTTGACCGCGTCGACGGTGATGGCGGCGGTGAGGTCCTGCCCGCCGTCGAGCCGCACCTTGACGGTGGCCATGACCTCGCCGGGCGTGACGGATACGACGGTGCCCGGGATCTGGTTCCGAATGCTCAAGCTCATGATGAATGCTCCACAGGAGGCGAATTGTGAGGGTTTGCCTGTCGCGTCCTGATCACTGTAGCCACGCTCGCGGCAGCCCGCCGGGCCTGCCTCGCAGCCACCAGGAGGTGCCGACGCATGGCGCGGCAAAGCCCAGGGGGCCGCTGCAGGCGGCCCTTGGCGCTTCCTCCCATCGGCATCTCATCTGCCACGGAGGAAGGCGCAAAGAATTGCAGATGCGAGCCGAACCCCCCTAGCGTGTCGCACATGCAGTCCTACACAATTGGCCAGGCCGCGCGGCTCCTGGGCGTCAGCCCCGACACCGCGCGCCGCTGGGCGGACGCCGGCCGGGTCGCGACCCACCGTGACGAAGCAGGCCGCCGCCTCATCGACGGCCGGGACCTGGCCGCGTTCTCGATCGAGGTCGCCCAGGGCGGCCAGGGAGACGACGACAGCTCGTACACCACGGCCCGCAACGCCTTCCCCGGCATCGTCACCGCCGTCAAGCTCGGCGATGTCGCGGCCCAGGTCGAGATCCAGGCCGGGCCGCACCGGCTCGTCTCCCTGCTCACCCGCGAGGCCGTCGAGGAACTGGGGCTGGAAGTCGGCATGCAGGCCACCGCCCGCGTGAAGTCCACGAGCGTGCACATCGACCGGACCTGATCGCCCGGCTCTCGCTCGTTCCGTTCAGCGGCGTCGCCGTCCCGGCGCGGCTTGCTCACCCCATCCACCGCCCCGGGCGGCGCCCGCCCGTACGCACGTCACACCAGGAGTCGACCCTCATGCCCCAGACCCTCACCCGTCGCCGCGCGGCGGCCGCCGTCCTGGCCGCCGCCCTGCTCGTGCCGCTGGCGGCCTGCGGCAACGACGACGGCGAGAAGGACTCCGCGGCGTCGCCCAAGGGGAGCGCCGGCTCCGCGCCGAAGGCGAACCTGACCGTGCTGGCCGCCGCGTCGCTGACGAACGTGTTCAAGACCGCGGGCGCCGCGTACGAGAAGGCCCACCCCGGCACGGAGATCACCTTCTCCTTCGCGGGCTCCCAGGAACTCGTGGCCCAGGTCAAGCAGGGCGCCCCCGCCGATGCGCTGGTCACCGCCGACACCAAGAGCATGGACAGCGTGCGGGGCGAGACCGGCACACCGGCCGTCATCGCGAAGAACCGCCTGGTCATCGCCACCGTCGAGGGCAACCCCAAGAAGATCGGCGAGCTGAAGGACCTCGCCGACCCGCAGCTCAAGGTCGTCCTCGCGGCGCCCGAGGTGCCGGCCGGCAAGTACAGCCAGAAGATCCTGGACGCCCAGAAGATCACGGTGAAGCCGGTCTCCCAGGAGCCCAACGTCCGCGCCGTCCTCAGCAAGGTCGAGCTCGGTGAGGCCGACGCGGGCCTCGTCTACAAGACGGACGCGGACAGCGCGCCGGACAAGGTCGACGCCGTCACGATCCCCGACGCCCAGAACGCCATCACCGAGTACCCCGCCGCCACGCTGAAGGACTCCAAGAACGCGGAGGCCGCTGCCGCCTTCGTGGCCTGGCTGTCCTCCCCCGAGGGCCAGAAGATCCTCCAGGACGCCGGCTTCCAGAAGCCGTGATCCCCATCCCCCATCCGTACGAGGGCTGCCCGCTCGGGGGACCGGGCAGCCCTCGTGCCCGTACCAGCAGGAACCACCGATGAAACGCTTCGCCCCGCGCACGCCCGTCGCCCTGGCACTGCCCGCGGTGGTGGCCGTCGCGTTCCTGCTTCTGCCCCTGGTCGGGATTCTGGCCCGTACGTCCTGGGGCGAGCTGGGCGAGCACCTGAGCAGCGAGCAGTCCGTGGAGGCCCTGCGGCTGTCGCTCGTCGTGTCGTTCTGGGCGCTGGGCCTGTCCCTGCTCCTGGGCGTGCCCCTCGCCTGGCTGCTGGCCCGGGTGTCCTTCCCCGGTAAGGCGCTGGTCCGCTCGCTGGTGCTGCTGCCGATGGTGCTGCCGCCGACCGTGGGCGGGGTGGCCCTGCTGCTCGCGTTCGGGCGGCGCGGGGTGCTCGGGCCGTGGCTGGAGGACTGGTTCGGCATCACCCTGCCGTTCCACACCTCCGGCGCGGTCGTCGCCGCGACGTTCGTCGCCATGCCGTTCCTCGTCATCAGCCTGGAGGGCGCGCTCGCCGGGCTGAACAAGCGGTACGAGGAGACCGCCGCGTCCCTCGGGGCGCCGCCGTTCCGGGTGTTCCGCACGGTCACGCTGCCGATGGTCGCCCCCGGACTGGCCGCGGGCGCCGCGCTGACCTGGGCGCGGGCGCTGGGTGAGTTCGGCGCGACGATCACCTTCGCGGGCAACCTGCCCGGCAGCACCCAGACACTCCCGCTCCAGGTCTACCTGCTGCTCCAGGACGAGCCCGAGGCGGCGACGTCCGTCTCGCTGTTGCTGCTCGTCATCGCCATGGCCGTCCTCGTCGCCCTGCGCGGCCGCTGGACGACGTCGCCCACACCGGGGGGCGCGGCACCGCGGCGACCCGACCGGAACGACACGGTGTCCGTACCGCTCCCGGCGCCGTCATCCTCCGAACCGGTGCCGGAACCGGACGCCTTCTGGGCCCTGCACGCCGACGTCACCGGCTACAACCGGCTCACCCTCGACGCGGAACCGGGAACCACCATCGCCGTCGTCGGCCCCAACGGCGCCGGCAAGTCCACCCTCCTGCGCGCCCTGCTCGCCCTCACCGACCGCGCCCACGCCCGCCTCCGGCTCGGCGACACCGACGTCACCGGCCTCCCTCCCCACCGGCGCGGTGTCGCCTGGGTCCCGCAGGACGGCGCCCTGTTCCCGCACCTGACCGCCCTCGCCAACACCGCGTACGGGCTGCGCACCCAAGGCGTACCGCGCGCCGAGGCCCGGGTCTCCGCCCAGCAGTGGCTCGACCGCCTCGGCGTCGGCCACCTCGCCCACCGCCGCCCCACGCAGCTCTCCGGCGGCCAGGCCCAGCGCGTCGCCCTCGCCCGCGCACTCGCCACCCGCCCCCGGCTGCTGCTCCTGGACGAACCGCTCGCCGCGCTCGACCAGACCACCCGCGCCCACGTCCGCCACACCCTGCGCCGCCACCTCGACGGCTTCGGCGGCGTCTGCCTCATCGTCACCCACGACCCCGTCGAGGCCGTCTCCCTCGCCGACCGCGTCCTCGTCCTGGAGGACGGCCGGGCGCTCCAGGACACCTCCCCGGCCGAGGTGACCCGCCACCCCCGCTCTCCCTGGGTCGCCCGCATGCTCGGCCGCAACGCCTGGCCGGGCACCGCCACCACCGACGGCCTCACCCTGCCGGACGGCACGGCCGTCATCGCCGCCGAACCCGTCACCGCCGGTACCGACGCCCTCGCGATCATCGCCCCCGAAGCGGTGTCCCTGCACCGCGACAAACCCACCGGCAGCCCCCGCAACTCCTGGCCCGGCACCGTGCGCGAGATCACCGCCGTCGGCAGCCGGATGCGCGTCCTCGTCACCTCCGACGAGGCCCCGGACCTCGTCGCCGAGATCACCCCGGCCGCCGCCACCGACCTGGGCCTGGCCGACGGCACACCGGTCTTCACCAGCGTCAAGGCCACCGAGGTGACGCTGGTGGCCCGGTAGGGACCTGCCCGGCCGTGGGGAGCCGCCTGTTGCCGCGGTCACCTCAGCGGCGGCATCCACGCCGATGCCCCGCGTCCTTCACCGTGCGGTCCGCGGATGGAGCAGCCGGGCGATCAGGTCGTCCAGGCTGATCAGTCCGGTGAGCCGACCGCCCTCGTCGCGGATGACCGCGAGGGACGCACGGTGCCGGCGCAGGGTTTCGAGTGCGTGGGAGGCGCTGTCGTCGGCGTTCAGCTCTGGTACGGGCCGGGCCAGTTGGCGTGCGGTGACGGTGCGGCCGCGGGTGCGGGCGACCAGGGCGTCGCGGGCGTGGACGGAGCCGAGGATCGTGTCGCCGTCGCGGACGAGGAGGCGGGAGCGGTCGGCGGTGGTGGCCTCGGCCAGGATCGCGTCCAGGCCGGCGTCGGCGGGGACGGTGATGATGTCGCCCGCCGGGGTCTGGAGGCCGGAGACCGGCGTCTGCGGTTCGGTCAGGGAGCGGGTGATCAGTTCGGAGTCGGTCTTGTTGATCAGGCCCAGGCGCTCGGACTCGGCGACCAGGTGGGTGAGCTGCTCGCGGTTGTGGACGGCCGTCAGCTCGTCGCGCGGGTGGACGCGGCACAGCCGTACGAGAGCGTTGCTGACCTTGTTGAGCAGCCAGATCAGTGGCCGTACGGCATTGACCAGGGCGCGGAAGGGCGGCGTCAGCAGCATCGCCGAGCGCTCGGGGTGGGCGATGGCCCACGACTTGGGCGCCATCTCGCCGAGCACCATGTGCAGGAAGACGACGACGATCATGGCGAAGGCGAACGCGATGCCGTAGCTGAGCCCGCTGGGCAGGCCGAGCTTCACCAGCAGCGGGTCGACCTGGTGGGAGATCGCGGGCTTGGAGATGGAGCCGAGGCCCAGGGTGCAGATGGTGATGCCGAGCTGGGCGCCCGCGAGCATCAGGGACAGCTCGCGCATACCGGCGAGTGCGGCCTTGGCGCCGCGCTGCCCGTCGGCGGCCGCCTTCTCCATGCGGTGCCGCTTGGCGGCGACGAGGGCGAACTCGGCGGCGACGAAGAACCCACTGCCGATCAGAAGCAGGACGGTGACGAAGAGGGCCATCGGGAAACTCATGCCTGTGCCTCCTCGGCCGGCTGCTCCATGCGCTGCATGCGTACGCGTTCGGGGACGTGCCGGTCCAGGCTCAGGACCTGGATCCGGACCCCGTCCACGGTCAGACGGTCGCCGATCGCCGGGAAGCGGCCGAGCCGGTCGATGATCAGGCCGGCCACGGTGTCGTAATCCTCTTCCTCGGGCAGCGCGATGCCGGTCGCCTGCTCGACCTCGTCCAGGCGGCGCCCGGCGTCCACCAGCCAGCCGTCCCCGTCGGCGACGGCGAGCTCGACGACGGTGTCGCTCTCGTCCGCGATGTCGCCGACCAGCTCCTCGGCGATGTCCTCGTACGTGACGATCCCGGCGACGCCGCCGTGCTCGTCCAGGACGACCGCGAACTCGTCGTCCCGCTCCCGCATCTGCGCCACCGCGTCGGGCAGCGGAAGCGTGTCGGGCAGCAGCAGCGGCCGGCGGGCCGCCTCCCCCGCCGTGGTGTGTTCGAAGCCGGAGGCCGGCAGCCGCATCAGATCCCGTACGCCGAGGACACCGGCGACGTCGTCGGGGTGGTCGCCCAGGACCGGGTAGTTGGAGTGGCCGTGCTCGGCGATCAGCTCGACGGCCTCGGCGACGGTGGCGTCCTTGCGTACGAACACGGCGTCCACGCGCGGCACCATCACCTCGTCCAGGGTGCGCTCGGAGAACTCCATCGCGTGGTCGAGGAGTTCGGCGGTGTCGGCGGGCAGGTGGCCCTGCTCGTGGGACTCCCCGATCAGATGGCTCAGCTCTTCGAGGGTGGCGCCGTGGTGGAGCTCCTCGACCGGTTCGATACCGACCTTGCGCAGCAGCTTGTTGGCGGCACCGTCGAAGACGTGCACGACCGGCCCCACGACCTTCAGGTAGACCAGGGTCGAGGCGGCGAGGGACTTCGCCAGCCGCTCGGGAACGGCCAGCGCGAGGTTCTTCGGGGCCAGCTCGCCCAGCACCATCTGCACGACCGTTGCCAGGACGAAGGCGAGTACGACGGAGATCACCGAGACGGCGCCGCCGGGCAGGCCGAGGCCGCCCAGCACCGGCTTGAGCAGCACGGAGACGGACGGCTCGGCGAGGAAGCCGACCACCAGGCCGGTGACGGTGATGCCCAGCTGGGCGCCCGACAGCATGAAGGAGAGCCGCTCCAGCACCTTCAGGGCGCGGGCGGCCCGCTTGTCCCCCGCCTCCGCCTCGCGGGCGAGCGCCAGGCGGTCGGCGGCGACGTACGCGAACTCCTGGGCGACGAAGTAGCCGGTGCCGGCGGTCAGGACGAGGACGGCCAGCAGGCCGAGTACGGCGGCGGTCATCGCGGTGCCGCCGGGGGGTCCGTCGGTCTGGCGGACAAGGGGTGCTCCTTCTGGATGGCCATGGGGATGGCCTTCTGGATGGCCTTCTGGATGGGTGGATCAAGGCAACGCCGGCGTCGGCCGGTTACACGGGGGCCGCCGGGCCGACGAGCTCTTCGAGCACGTCCTCCATGGTCACGAAGCCGATGACCGCGCCCGCCTCGCCGGTGACGGCGGCCAGGTGGCTGCCGGCTGCGCGCAGCGCGGTGAGGGTGTCGTCCAGCGGCGTGTCTATACGGACCCGGGTGACCGGGTGCAGCGCGGTGCGCGGGAAGGGCTTGTCCCGGTCGGCCACGCCCAGGGTGTCCTTGATGTGCAGGTAGCCCAGGACGGCTCCGGTCGGGCCGGTGACCGGGAACCGGGAGAACTTGGCGGCCGCCGCGGTCCGCTCCAGCCCCGCCGGGGTGATCGTGTGGGGGACGGTGTGCATCTTCTGGGCGGGTACGGCGATCTCGCCGACCGGCCGGGAACCCAGCTCCAGGGCGTCCCGCAGCCGCTCACTGTCGGCGGGCGAGAGCAGTCCGGCCTCGCTGGAGTCCTCGACCATACGGGCGAGCTCGTCATCGGTGAAGACCGACTCGACCTCGTCCTTCGCGTCCACCTTCATCAGTCGCAGCAGGGCGTTGGCGAAGGCGTTGATGGAGAACACCAGGGGGCGCAGGGCGCGGGTCAGGGCGACCAGCGGCGGGCCGAGCAGCAGCGCGGTCCTGGCCGGGGCGGCCAGCGCGATGTTCTTGGGGACCATCTCGCCGATCAGCATGTGCGCGTACGTGGCGAGGGACAGCGCGATGACGAAAGCGACCGGGTGGACCAGGGCGTACGGGAGGTGGACGGCTGCGAAGCCCGGCTCCAGCAGGTGGGCGATGGCGGGCTCGGCGACCGCGCCGAGCACCAGCGAGGACGCGGTGATGCCGAGCTGGGCGGTGGCCATCATCTGGGACAGGTGCTCCAGGCCCCACAGGGTGATCCGGGCCCGCGTGTTGCCCTGGCGTGCGGCCGGTTCGATCTGGCTGCGGCGTACGGAGATCAGGGCGAACTCGGCCGCCACGAAGAACGCGTTGGTCAGCAGGGTGAGTGCGCCGATGAAGAGCTGCACGGTGGTCATCGGGCCTCCTCCAGCTGCTGCTCCCGGGCCGACTGCACCTGCTGTGTCTCGCGGGCGGGCTCGGTGATGTGGACGCGGTCGGCGCGGTGGTGCTCGACGTCCAGGACGTCCAGCCGCCACCCGTCGACGTGGACCGTGTCCCCCTGGGCCGGGATGCGCGCGAGGCGGGTGGCGACCAGGCCGGCCACGGTCTCGTACGGCCCATCGGGCGCGATGAGCCCTATGGCGGCGAGCTGGTCGATCCGGACGCTGCCGTCGGCCTCCCAGGTGGCGCGGCCGTCCTCGGTCGCGGGCGCGGGCAGCAGGTCGGGGATCTCCAGCGGGTCGTGCTCGTCGCGCACCTCGCCGACGACCTCCTCGACGATGTCCTCCACGGTCGCGACGCCCGCCGTACCGCCGTACTCGTCGATGACGACGGCCATGGTGCGCTCGGCGCGCATCCGCTCCAGCAACCGGTCGGCCGGGAGGGTGTCCGGCACGAGCAGCGGCGGGGTGGCGAGGGCGGTGACCGGGGTGGTCGCCCGCTCCTGCGGGGGCAGGGCGAGGACGTCGCGGATGTGGATCGTGCCGATGACCTCGTCCAGGCTGTCGCGGTAGACCGGGAAGCGGGACAGGCCGGTGGCCAGGGAGAGGTTGGCGGCGTCGGCGGCTGTGGCGTGGGCCTCGAGCGCGACGACGTCCACACGCGGGGTCATCACGTTCTCGGCGGTCAGCTCACTCAGGTGCAGGGTGCGTACGAATAGCTCGGCGGAGTCCTGCTCGATCACGCCCCGCCGTGCGGAGTGCTCGGCGAGTGCCACGAGCTCCTGTGGGGTACGGGCCGAGGCCAGCTCCTCGGCCGGCTCCAACCCGAAGCGGCGTACGAACCGGTTCGCCGTGTGGTTCAGGTGCCGGATGAACGGCCCGAAGGCGGCCGTGAAGCCGCGCTGCGGCCCCGCCACCACCTTGGCGACCGCGAGCGGATGCGAGATCGCCCAGTTCTTCGGGACCAGCTCACCGATCACCATCAGCACCACCGTGGACACGGCGACACCCAGCACGGTGGCGACGGACGAGGCCGCGCCGCCCAGACCGATGGCCCTGAGTGGGCCACGTAGCAGGGCCGCGAGCGACGGCTCGGCGAGCATGCCGATCACCAGCGAGGTGACGGTGATGCCCAGCTGGGCACCGGAGAGCTGGAAGGTGAGCTTCCGTACGGCCTTCAGTGCGCCTTCGGCGCCGCGCTCACCGTTCTCGGCGGCGCGCTCCAGCTCGCCGCGCTCGACGGTGGTGAGGGAGAACTCGGCCGCGACGAACACCGCGCACGCCAGCGTCAGCGCGAGTGCCAGGAGGAGCAGCAGGACTTCGATCACCGTGTCACCCCCGTTCCTGCGTCGTGCGGGCTGAGGTGACACGGCTGGGACTGGGAGGTTCACCCATCGCGGGTCCGTAGCTCCTTCTCATATGCGGAAGACGGTGAGGCCAGAAGCAGCATGCTTCTACACCCACTGTAAAGGAAAGGCAAACGAAGACGGCAGGCGCGCCGCCGGGGCGCTGCCGCGCCGGGGCAGGCCAGGCTGCCGGCGGAGCCCGCCAGGGGCCGTTTCAAGACTCGCTGCCGGACGTCCCGAGGTTTCCCGCATCACAAGGGTGCTCCGCCCCTATGCTTCTACATGCGTGTAGATACATCGCGCGGTGGCGTGGCTTCCGGCTGCGCACCATCCATCCGTATCCGTGGGAGAGCTGTCATGACGTCGATCGACCTGGACAAGGTGCTGGACAAGGCATGGACGGACAAACCCCTGGCCGACGTCCTCGCCGCACCGGTTGCCGCCCTGAAGGGTGTGTCGGAGCGGGACGGTGAACTCCTCAAGGAGGCGTTCGGGGTCGAGTCCATAGCCGACCTCGCCGAACTGAAATACGTCCGCTGGGCGCAGGCCCTGGCCGCCCTCGAAGCGGCGAAGTAACCACCGGACCGCCGCCCAGCCAGGGCGACGGGCCATGACGAGAGAACCACACGCATCACGAAGGAGTGAACGCCACGATGGTGTTCAAACGGCTGCTCGGCTCGATCGGTGTCGGCGGTCCCGCCGTGGACACGGTCCTCGCCCCGGGAACGGTGCTTCCCGGGGGAAGCCTCACCGGCGAGGTCCACCTCAAGGGCGGCAACGCGGACTTCGACATCGAGCACATCAGCCTGGAGCTGGTCGCCCGCGCCGAGGCCGAGACGGACGACGGTGAGCACGAGGGCACCGTCGCCTTCGAGCGGTACGTGGTGGCCGGCGGCTTCCGGCTGGCCGAAGGCGAGCAGCGCAGCATTCCGTTCTCGGTGACGCTGCCGTGGGAGACCCCGATCACCGAGCTGTACGGCCAGGCGCTGGGCATCGTGCTGGGCGTACGTACGGAGCTCGGGGTGGCGGGCGCCAAGGACAAAGGCGACCTGGACCCGCTGACGGTGGGCCCGCTGCCGGTCCAAGAGGCGATCCTTGAGGCGTTCGGGCAGCTCGGCTTCGGCTTCAAGTCCGCGGACCTGGAGTACGGCCACATCGGCGGCACCGGCCAGCAGTTGCCGTTCTACCAGGAGATCGAGATCACCCCGTCTCCGCAGTACGCGCACGCGGTCAACGAGATCGAGGTGACCTTCCTCGCCACGCCCGGCGGCATGGAGGTGGTCCTGGAGGCCGACAAGCGCGGCGGACTGTTCTCCGGCGGCCACGACGCGCTCACCCGCTTCACCGTCACCCACGACAGCGTCGCCCACCCCGACTGGAACACCGAGGTCGACGGCTGGGTACGCCGGCTGATCGAGCACCGCTCCTCGCACGGCACCCACGCGTCGTACGGACACAGCGACCACCACCACGGCGACGGACATGGCCACCGGTCCGGCCCCGGTATGGGGACCGTGGTCGCGGCCGGCGCGGCCGGACTCGCCGTCGGCGTGGTCGGTGGCATGGTCGCGGCCGAAGTCGTCGACGAGGTCGGGGACTTCTTCGAAGGCGAGGAGGACGAGGGCGAAGAAGGCTGAGGCGCTCTTGCGCCCCTGATAGCTTCTACATCAATGTAGAAGACGCGGTGGTCCGGGTCGGCTGGAGCCCCCGTCCGGCCCGGACCACCCCGACGATTACGGAGTTCTCATGGCCCTGTGGGACCGCCTCAAGGAGTCCGCATCGACGATGCAGACCCAGCTCATGGCGAAGAAGAACGACCTCAAGAGCGGTGCCTTCCGTGACGCCTCCATGGCGATGTGCGCCCTGGTCGCCGCCGCCGACGGCACCATCGACCCCTCCGAGCGGCGCCGCGTCGCCCAACTCATCGCCACCAACGAGGTGCTGCAGAACTTCCCCGCCGACGACCTCCAGCGCCGCTTCGACGACAACCTCAACAGGCTCACCGCCGACTTCGACTTCGGCAAGGTCAGCGTGCTCCAGGAGATCGCCAAGGCGAAGAAGAAGCCCGCCGAGGCCCGCGCCGTCGTCCAGATCGGCATCGTCATCGGCGGTGCCGACGGCGACTTCGACAAGACCGAGCAGGCCGTCGTACGCGAAGCCTGCTACGTGCTCGAACTTCCGCCGCACGAGTTCGACCTCTGATGCCGCCGGTGTCTCTGCGGGACCAGTCGGCCGAGTAGGCCCAGAAGGCGGCGATCACGATCGCGGCCACGATGCCGGCGCGGCACGAGGGCATCGCCCGGTCCGTCCGCAGTCTCCCGTGACTGGCAGGCGTGGCGTCCCTCGGACGCGGCGAAGCCCCCTCCGACCGCCTTCCCGCCCTTCTGCCCGTTGAAGGGCGGGAAGGCCCGCAGCGAATCCCGGCCCGGGGCCACGCGTTCAGAGCGGGGTCGCCGCCTTCAGGATGAAGAAGAGGGTGACGGCCGAGTTCGCCGACGACAGCGCCGAGACCGTGGTCCCGGCTGCCGCGCCCCAGGCCGCGAGGCCCACCGTCGTGGAGACGGGCGGCCAGACTCGTTCGGCGGGCGCGGGCTCCAGCAGGGCGGCCACCCGGCGCGGCACCGGGCCGGTGGTCGCGAACCCCGCGAGCGTCGCGATGGGCGCCCCGCGCGAGACCAGAGCCGCCTTGCCGATCGCCCGCGCCACCACGCGCCGGTTGCCGACCGCCGCGGCCGCCTCCTCGTCCGCCCACCGCTCCGCGGTGTAGGTCACGGCGGTACGCAAGGGGCGCAGGAACGGGTTGGCGCGGGCCGCGAGCTGCACCGCCAGCAGGAAGCGATGGTGCCGGCCCACCAAGTGAGCCCGTTCATGGGCGAACAGCGCCCGGCGCTCGGAGGCGCTCAATCCGGCCAGCATCCCGGTCGTGACCACGACCCGGCCGCGCCGCCTGCCGGGAAGGGCGTACGCGTACGGCGTCTCGTCGGGCAGCACGGCCACCGACCGGGCAGGCAGCGACGCCAGGGCGTACGTGGCGCGGCGACGTACGCGGTAATGCCGCCACGCCGTCCTCGCGCACGACGCGATCACTACGAGCAGGGCCGGGATGGACACCTTGCCCGCGATCTCGTCGTACGGCACCGCCTCCCGCACCTCCGGATCCGACCAGCCGTCCGGCAGCGGATTGCCGGGCAGTTGCGCGGTGCCGACCACCACGAGCAGCGCCAGGCACAGCGTGCTGCACACGGCGAGAACGCCGGCGACCCCGGTCAGGAGCCAGGTGGCCGCGCGCGGATGCAGATGCTGCTCGGCGAGCCGGGCGATCGGCCATGCGCTTAAGGGCAGCACCAGCGGCAGGAAGACGAAGACCCCCATGGCGGTCAGTCTTCCCCTTCGTCGGCTGCCTGGGCCAGCAGGTCGCGCAGCAGCTGCTCGTCCCCCGGTGACAGCGCAGTGACGAAGCTGGCCAGGACGGCCTCCCGGTCCGCCTCGGCGTCCAGCACCTTCCGCATCCGCAGGGCGGCCAGCCCCGCCTCGTCGGCGGTCGGGGTCCACTCGAAGGACCGGCCGGCCCGCTCCCGCGTGACCGCGCCCTTCGCGTGCAGGCGGGTCAGGATGGTCATCACGGTGGTGTACGCGAGTCCGCCCCCGAGCCGCTCCTGCACCCACCCGGCGTTCACGGGTCCGGGCGCTTCGCGCAGCGCGGCCAGTACCTGCGCCTCCAGCTCACCCTGGCCGCGCCGGCGGGGTTGGCGAGGGGCACCGCCCTGGTTCTGGTCCGTCACGCCGTCTCCCTCCCGTACCTCCGGCCGGCATCCGTCGCTGGAGCGGTTCATCGTACTGAGTCGCGGCGCGGTCGTCGGCCGTTGTTCGGCTGGTGTTGGCGAGGCCGTGGCATGGCACGCGAGCCATGGCGCGCCACAGGCGCCGAGCATCCAGGTGCGCCGCCCCTCACCACTCATCTTCTACGTCGTTGTAGATTCGTGCATCCGTCGACCCGGATCGGGGACCGGACGGGACACGAGACGGACAGCAGGGCCGGCAGGGCCGGGGTGCGGGAGGGGCAGCAACATGAGAAGGCAGCAGGGCGGCCGCAGGCGAGCGGGGCGCGCGAGGACATCCCGGCTGACCCGGCGCGGCCGGTACATGGCCTGGACGGGCGGCGTCCTGGTCGTCCTGCTTCTCGGGGCGGGCGGGACGGGGGCGTGGCTCTATCGGCAATTGGACGGCAACATCCGCGCCGGCGACATCGACGGCAAGATCGGGCAGGACCGGCCGGTCAATCTCAGCCCGGGCGCGAAGAACATCCTCGTCGTCGGGTCCGACAGCCGCGCCGGCGCGAACGCCGAGTACGGCAAGGACCTGGACACCATGCAGTCGGACACACTGATGGTCCTCCACATAGCCGCCAACCGGGAATGGGCCGCGGTCGTCTCCCTGCCCCGGGATTCCTGGATCCGGATACCCGCCTGCGACCGCGGGGACGGCTCCACCTCCGAGCCTCACCACGCCAAGATCAATGAAGCGTTCGCCATCGGAGGCGCCCAGGGCGACGTCGGGGGAGCCGCCGCCTGCACCATCAAGACGATCGAACAGAACACCGGATTGCGCCTCGACCACTTCCTGTCGGTCGACTTCCAGGGCTTCAAAGGGATGGTCAACGCCCTGGACGGCATCGAGGTCTGCCCCGAGCAGGCGATCCGTGACAAGAAGGCACGCCTCGACCTGGAGGCCGGCTGCCAGACCATCAAGGACGAACAGGCCCTCGGCTACGTCCGCACCCGCTACGGCGTGGGCGACGGCTCCGACATCGGCCGCATCGGTCGCCAGCAGGAGTTCATGCAGGCTCTCGCCGCCAAGGCACAGGACAAGCTGACCAGCCCGGGCGCCCTCTACGACGTACTGGACTCGGCGACCAAGTCGGTGAGCACCGACCCGTCCCTCGCCGGGATAAAGCCCCTGACCGACCTCGCCTCCACCCTCCAGGGCATACCGAAGGACCGCCTCACCTTCCTGACCGTCCCCCATTACCCGCGAGAGCTGGACGTCCCGACCGACAAGGCCAACATCTCCTGGCAGTATCCGCACGCCCAGAACCTGTTCACCGCCCTGGCGAAGGACCAGGAGGTCGACAAGTCCCGGATGACCACCCCCGCCCCGGCACCGGCCCGCGGCGTCAGGGTCCAGGCGCTCAACGGCACCGGGACCACGGGCGCGGCGGCCGAAGCCGCGGAGCACCTGCGTACGGCCGGCTACACCGTCACCGCGACCGGCAACGCCCCCGAGCCCACCGCGACCACGACCGTGACGCATCCCCCGGGCCTCGAACAGCAGGCACTCGCCGTGGCGGCGCGGTTGAGGACCACGGTCGTACCGCGGGTCGACGCGAATGCCGCCTTTGATGTCGTCACCCTGACCATCGGCCGGGACTACTCCGGCCTGCGAGGCTGAATCCCGGGCATGCCGACCGCGCGGGCCGCTGAGCGCCGTTCTCCACAGGGCCGTCACGGCCTGCCGCGCCACGACGCCGTATCGGAGCCGCCTGTCCGGCTTCCTCATCAGCTCGGTGGAATTCGGCTCTCGTTCACCCGCTCCATGCCTGATCGATTCTGCGCGATACCGCCGCTCACCGGATGGCCGGAAAGTGTTCTCCTCGGCGAGCCTTATCGGCCCGGTGCGGCGGCCCTACTCTCGCTTCCCGGTGACCAGTCGGTGGCACGTAACACGAAATGCTCACCCTTCCCTGGATGAAGGAGTAGATGTGGAACGTCGAAGTCTTCTTCGTGCCGCCGTCGTCGGCGCCGGCGCGGCAGCGTTGTCCGGTTCGCTGTGGCGGCAGGCCGCCGCATATCCCGCACTCCCCGGCTCCAGCCCGTACGGAGGACTGCAGTCGGCCGACGCCAACGGCATCATGCTCCCCGCCGGCTTCACCAGCCGGGTGATCGCCCGCTCCGGCCAGACCGTGTCCGGTACCGGCTACACCTGGCACAACGCCCCGGACGGCGGCGAGTGCTTCGCCGACGGGTCGGGCTGGATCTACGTCTCCAACGCCGAGGTCGGCAGCGCCGGCGGCGGCGCCAGTGCGGTGAAGTTCAACAGCAGCGCCCAGATCACCGGCGCGTACCGGATCCTCGGCGGCACCAACCGCAACTGCGCCGGCGGGTCCACCCCGTGGAACACCTGGCTGTCCTGCGAGGAGGTCGACACCGGCTACGTCTACGAGACCGATCCGTGGGGCGTGAACGCCGCCGTCCGCCGCCCCGCCATGGGCCGGTTCAACCACGAGGCCGCGGCCGCCGACCCGGTCCGCAAGGTGATCTACCTGACCGAGGACAAGTCCGACGGGTGCTTCTACCGGTTCGTACCCACCACCTGGGGCGACCTGTCGTCCGGCACCCTCCAGGTACTCAAGGAGGTCTCCGGCGTACTGTCCTGGGCGAACGTGCCCGACCCGGACGGCAGCCCCACCACCACGCGCAAGCAGGTCTCCGGCGCGAAGGTGTTCAACGGCGGCGAGGGCTGCTACTACCGCTCCGACATCTGCTACTTCACCACCAAGGGCGACAACCGCGTCTGGGCCTACAACGCGGCCGAGAACACCATCGCCGTGGTCTACGACGACAACGTCACCGGCGCCCCGCTGACCGGCGTGGACAACATCACCGCCGCGGGCGTCGGCGACCTGTACGTCGCCGAGGACGGCGGCAACATGGAGATCTGCATCATCACCCCCGACGACATCGTCGCCCCGTTCCTGCGGGTGACCGGCCAGTCCTCCTCGGAGATCACCGGCCCCGCGTTCAACCCCGCCGGTAACCGGCTGTACTTCTCCTCCCAGCGAGGCACGTCCGGCTCCAGCAGCGGCGGCATCACCTACGAGGTCACCGGCCCCTTCCGTACCTCCCTGTAACCGACCCGGGCCGCGCCGCTCGGCGACGGGGGCGGCGTGGGCCGTGCTCATCACGTAACCCGCGCTGTCCCCTGGCCCGCCCCGAGGCTCCACCCCTCACCCCGGAGCTCGCCGCTCCTGCCGGGAGTCGGCCGAAGCGGCGAGCTCCCCATCGTCGTCGTGGGCCCTGCCGTCATCCACGCGCGACTGCGATACTCGGCCGTCATCGATCAACGGGGGGGGTGGCGTGCCGGCCTGGTTCGTACGCATATCGGGCGTGCTCGCCTTCACGGGGGCGGCATCACTGAGCCTGTGGGTCCTGGGGCTGCCGGCCGGCGTCCCGCTGCCCGCGCCCGGGCTCGTCGCAATGGCCTGGACGGTGGTCGGCCTGGTCTGGCTGCGGGTGGTCACGCTCTGGATCTGGTGGTCGTACGACAACTACCACTGGATGCCGCATCACTGGTCCGACGCGAAGAAGTCGGAGGCCCGGCCGGTATCCCTGGACAAGGGCGCCGGCAAGGTACCCCGGCAGCGGCCCGGCGTTCTCCGGCGGCTGGCGGCGTACGAGTACGAGAGCGTGCCCTGGGTGTACCTGCGGCAGGCCGCCGTCTGGCTGCTGATGCTGGTCTCCATCGCGGCGCTGAACGTGCTCGGCCAATCGCACGCGTCGCAGTACGTCCGCTCGCTGGTCCAGGCGGGAGCCGCTTACTCGACAGCCACAGTGGCGGAGGCCACCGACGTCACGGAGATACGCGACGACGAGGACCAGCTGACGGGCCACCACGCCACGCTGGTCCTGGCACTCCCGGATGGCAGCCGAATCCGCTCCCAGGGCGCCTACACGGAGAACAGGCCGAAGCCGGGCGACCGGGTCCAGACGCTCTGGGCCCCCACCGCACCCGAGCTGGGCGGCGTGGTGGAGGAGGGCGAACCACTCGACCGCTACCTCGACCGCGACTGGGGACCCACGCTGTCCGGGACGGCCATCGCGGTGTTCCCCCTGATCCTGGTGCTGATCCTCATGCTCCCGACAGCGATCGCGGCGGAGGCCGACAGCCTCCAGGAGCAGGCGTGGTCCCCGATCGCCCAGACCGTGCACGCCACCGCCGTCACCGGCGTGCTGCTGGCCGCCCTGCCCTACCTCTCGGGCACGTTCTCCGACGGCGCCGTCCCCCTCGGGTTGGCGGGCGTGGGTCTGCTGGCCCTCTACATCGCCATGCCGATCCGGGCGCTGATCGCCTGACCGACGTCTCCCCAGGCCCGCCCCGGGCAACGTGCGCCCCTGATGCCGAGGCCCGCGCCCGGCGCCGGTGGTGAAGCCGCCGCCTTCCGGCCGGGAGTCAGGTGCGGGGCTCCCAGCGGAATCTGCGGGCCGCGATCCAGGCGAACAGAGCTGTCCACGCGATCGCCAGCACGCCTCGGATCAACCCTTCCCCCGCTGTCAGCTCACCGGTCCACCCGGAGCGCACCAGGTCGACCGTCGGGGACAGCGGCGCGAACAGCAGTGCGTCGCCGAGCGCCTCGGGCAGCACCTCGCGGGGGACGTAGATCCCGGAGATCATCGGCAGGACGAAGATGGCCGGGAGCGTGGCGACCAGCACGGACTCGACGGTCCGGCACAGCGCGGCCGTCGCGGCCGCCATGGCCGTCATCAGTACGACTCCGGTGAGCAACCCGGCGGCCGCCGCCAGCGGTTGCCGGGGCACCACACCGAACATCACCGACAGTACGGTCGCGACCGCCACGATCTGCACCACGGCGATCGTGATGTACATGGACGCGCCGCCGGCGAGGATCACCGGGTCGGAGACCTCTCCCGTACGCAGTCGCTTGAGTACCAGCTCCTCCCTGCGCGCCACGTACAGTCCGGTGACGGACGAGTACAGGGAGAAGATCATCAGGATCCCGGCAGCGGTCGACACCATCACCGGGCCCGGGTTCAGGCCGTGCTTGGCGAGCTCCATCTGGTCCTGCACGAACCTCATCGACACCAGGAGCATCAAGGGCACGAACAACACGAAGATGTAGTTCGCCTTGATCCGGTTGAACAGCTTCCACTCGATACGGAACAGGGCCTTCATGTGCCGCATGGCCGGACCGTTCACTCCGCCGCCCCTTCCTGGCTCGCGATGCTGATGAAGGCCTCTTCGAGGGAGGCCGGACGCGCGGTGAACCGGTCCAGCGCCACGCCGTGATCCTCGGCCCAGGCGAGGAGCCGGGTGGCGTCCTGCTGCAGTTGCCCGGTCGTGACGGTCACCCGTCCACCCCGTTCCTCCGCCTTGCCGCTGACGGGCAGGTCGTGAACGGCCCAGGTGTCCGGCAGACCGAACGACAGCGTCGACGGGTGGCCGGCGACGATCTCCGAGACGGTGCCGGAAGCGGCGATCCGTCCGCGGTGCATGATCGCCAACTCGTCCGCGAGGGACTCGGCTTCTTCCAGGTAGTGCGTGGTCAGCAGGATCGTCGTGCCCTGCTCCTGCAGGCTCCGGACGAGCTGCCAGGTGGCGTGTCGGCCCTCGGCGTCCATGCCGGCGGTCGGTTCGTCCAGGAACAGCACGTCGGGATGGGACAGCGTGGCGACGGCCAGATCGAGCCGGCGCCTCTCACCGCCCGAGAGGTTCTGCACCATCACGTCGGCGCGGTGGGGCAGCCCGGCGAGTTCGATGGCCTCGGCGACGGGGCGGGACCTGGAGGTGAGCCGGGTCCACATCTCCACGCTCTCCGCCACGGTCAGATGGGATATGAAGCCGCCCTCCTGCAGCATCGCCCCGGTACGGGGCCGGATCCGGGCCCGGTCGGCGACCGGATCGAGGTCGCCGAACAGACGGATGCGACCGCGATGCGGGACGGCGAGGCCCTCGAGGAGTTCGACGGTGGAGGTCTTGCCGGCGCCGTTGGTTCCGAGGAGAGCGAACAGCTGCCCGGGCCGGACGGTGAAGCTGACTCCCCGTACGGCGTCGAACGCGCCCTTCCCCCGCCCGTATCGGCGCCATACGTCCTCGGCATGAATATGAGTGCGTACCTCTTGCCCCATGGACCCTTCCTCAAATGAATGGGTGAGGGATCGATCCTTTCACGCGGGAACAGTGAGACGCGAGGCATGGAATTGCAGATTCCGTGAAAGCGGGCAGACGTAACCGGAACCTCAAATTCCGCGAAAATAATCACGCTGTGACGCCGGTCACGCAGGTAATTACTTGATCAAGTGGAGCTGGTCGCTCATATACTGACGGCACGTTCACCGACGGCGGGGACTGACCATCTTCCGCCCGGTGCCGCGGATCGCCCGATGCTTCCTCGCCCCGCCCTCCAGGTGTGGCCGTCCCGGGCCGTCCGCGCAGTTCACGTGATCTCAGTCAAGGGGGAATCTCATGCTTCTGGACAAGGTGAATCAGGACGTCTCGCTCGCGGGTTTCGTTGCTGAGCACGGCCCCGGGGCGCGCATCGCGCCCGTCATGGCCACTCCTGCCATCTTCACGCCGGCCGCCGTCAAGGCGGGCGCCTGCGTCGGCGTCGCGGTTGCCACGTACATGGCGACCAAGGCGGTCAAGTAGCACCTCGCGGCGTCCGTCACAGCCGCCGCTGCCACACCCGCGTACGCACGCCCGATTCTCCGTGGCCCGCGTATGCCTCGGTAAAGCCGAAGTAATCAGCCATTCATCAGAAGCCCTGCCTGACGTACGTTCAGGGTTTTCTTTTCACGGTGACCATCGCCCCGACTTTCCATGTCCGGGCCTACCGTGAATTCGGCGAGCGCATCCATCCCACTTCCCGCCGCGGGCATTCTGCGCGGTGGCGGGATATTCCCTGCCCCGACACACAACGGAGAGGAGGAAAACACATGCTGACGCAGAAGGTGAACGCCGACGCGTCCCTCAAGGGGGCGCTCGAGGCGGGCGCGCCCGCTCGCGGCACGGCTCCCGTCATGGCCACTCCGGCCATCTTCGCGACCCCCGTGATCGCCAAGGCCGCTGGTGCCGTGGTCGGTGCCGGTGCGGTTACCGGCGCTGCCTACGCGGCGTACAAGGTGGCCACCGGCTGAGCCCGGTGAGCCCCCGGTTCCGGGGGACTCCGGTTCTGGCAGACAGTGCACGTGTCTGCCAGAACCGGAGCGCTTCCCATGTATCAGATTATTGGAGGATGCACCATGTCCGTGCTCGTTGAGAAGGTCAACGCAGGCGCCGGCCAGGCGGCCGACGGCTCGGTCGCTCCTGTGATGGCGACCCCCGCCGCGTTCGTGGCGGGCGTTGTGGCCGGCGGCAAGGTGTCCGCCGTCATGACTGCCGCCGCCGGCGTCGGCGCCGCGGTGAAGGCCGCCCAGAAGTAGGGGGCGTTGGCGGGAAGCCTCCAGCAGTTCGGGGTTTCCCGCCTCTCCCTTTCACCGCCCGCGCGTCCTCGCCGCCCCGCGCGTCCTCGCCCCCGTGTCCTCGCCGGCCCGCGCCACCTCACGCCCCACGCCCCTCAACTGACATGCGACCAGGAACAGATCATGCTGTCACGTCTCCGCAGAGCCGCTGAGTCGGCGTGCGCCAAGCCGCTCACCACCGCCGAGCGGCTGTCCGCCGCCACACACCTGCTGTCCAGCCTCGAGTACCTCGTGCGCAGGACCGACCGGGAACCGGGCGGCCTGAACGACTGGACCCACACCAGGTCCCAGGTCCCCGCCAAGACGAAGGCGATGCAGGCCGTCAAGGACTTCATCGCCCGCGAACCGGTCACGCAGGCCCTCCACGGCTCCCGTGCCCTGGCAGCGGCGGTACTCATCTCACCGGTGAAGAGCAACAAGGTGCGGATGGTCGCCAACGCCTACCTGGCGGGCAGCCAGCTCCTCATCTACCCCCGCCACTTGTTCGGCACCGACGGATCCGATCAGGTGTCGTTCCTGGTGCAGACAGCCGCCGCACTCGGCCGGGCCGGCGGCACCGACGCCACCCGTACCGCCGCCGTGCAGTTCATCGGCGCCCAGACCGTCCTGTCCTACGGGGCGTCCGGCTGGGCCAAACTCCCCGGCGACGCCTGGCGGTCCGGCGACGCCCTCGCGAAGATCATGCGCACCCAGACGTACGGCGACGAGTGGTTCTACCACCAGCTGGAGAAGTACCCGGCCGTCTCCCGGGCGGTCTGCCACACCGTTCTCGCCCTGGAGTGCGGATTCCCGCTGCTGCTGCTCAAGAAGGGCAAGTACATCGACGCCGGACTGCTCGTCATGGGCGCCTTCCACATCGCCAACGCCCGCTTCATGGGCCTGTCGCGCTTCGCCTGGGCGTTCGCGTCCACGTATCCGTCCGTCCGGGCACTCGCCAAGGGGACGGGGGAGGCGGCATGAGCAGGCTGACGTTCCCGAGGCTGACCACGGCCGGTCTGGCCGCGTGCCTGGCCGCAGGTCTCGCCCACCAGGGCTACGCCACACTCGCCTCCCAGTCCGGCCACGCGGGTTTCGAGCGGCGCCGCCTGCGCTGCGACAGTGGCAACCTCATCACGTACCACGTACGGCGTGGTGAGGCGGGCGGTCCGACGCTGGTGTGCGACGCCGGCCTGATGAACTCGTCCGCGGCGTGGCTGCTCGTCGCCGACCACCTCGACCCGGCGATCTCGCTGGTGCTGTACGACCGGGCCGGATACCGGTCGTCGCTGCGGCGCTGCCCGGAGGACTACGCGCTCGGCGAGTCCGTGAACGACCTGACCGAAGTCATCGCCGACGCCGTCTCCACCGACGGCCCCTGCGTGCTGGCCGGGCACTCCCTGGGCGGCTACCTCGCCCACCGCACGGCCGCCGCCTCCCCCGACCGGGTCCACGCACTGGTACTGGTCGACCCCACCCATCCCCGTGAGCTGCTGCACTCCCGCCGGCAGCGCGAAGGCTCCCGCGGGGTGAACCTGACGATGAAGCTGGGCCCGTGGTCGTCGGTGTTCGGCGCCGGTCTGCTCATCGACAAGAAGGGCCTGTTCTCCTTCGCGGAGAACAGCCCCCACCTGCGGACGCTGCGTCTGGAAGGCTCCGCCCCCTCCACCTGGCGCGCCGGGCGGCGCGAGTGGGACTACTCGTACGCCTTCATGCTCGACGGCGGGCGGCCCCTCGACCGGCTGCGGATCCCCGTCTCGGTGGTCGCGGCCGAGTCGACCATGCGGGACACCCCCGAGCACCAGGACCTGTACGACGAGTACCTCGCGTCGGGCAGCGGCGGCCGGATCGTGACCATCCCCGGCTCCACCCATCTGTCCATCACGGGCGGGGTCGCGCACGCCCCGCTCACCACCAGGGCCATCGAGGACGCCGTGGCGGCGGCCGCCGCGCGGTACGCCGGAGAAGACCGGCAGGAGCAGGGGGAGGCGGCGTGAGCAGGACGTCCACGGTGATGGAACGGGCGGTACCGGCGGTCCTCGCCGGCTGGTTCGTGGCGTCGGTCCTGGGCCAGCACCCCGACCGCAGCTACGACAAGGTCCGCAGCGGCGACAAGACGGGCACGGGGATCCTCATCCCCAACTGGCGGTTCTTCGCGCCCAACCCGGCCGTGGAGGACCAGCACTTCCTCTACCGGCTCGCCAATGAGGACAAGACGGAGCACACCGAGTGGCGGGAGGTGTACTCCATCGCCCCCCGCAGGCTGATCCACGCCTTCTGGTTCCCCGGCCGCCGCGCCGAGAAGGCCATCTTCGACGTGGCGTCCACCCTGCTGAACAACCCGGGTGCGATGACCCCGCTGCACCAGGAGGCCAAGGAGTCCGCGTACCGGCTCGTCAACGAGTTCGTCCGTCAGCGCCTCACTCCGGAGCCGGGATTCCCGCTGTTCCAGGTGCTGCTGGTGCGCTACTCCGGCTACGACCACAGCGAAGACCCCACGTACGACATGGTCTTCGACTACGAAGAGGTGAACCCGTGACTCAGAACGCGCTGGACACGCGGCACACGCGGGACACATGGGATGTGCAGTACGGGGACGCGGTCGCGTCCGTGTACGACTCGCTGATCGCACCCGCCCTGCCCGCCGAGGCCACCGTCGACCGGCTCCGCCCGCACGTGACCGGTGCCCGCGTCCTGGAGATCGGCGTCGGGACGGGCCGTGTCGCCCTGCCCGTCGCCGCCATCGCCGCCCAGGTGGTCGGCCTGGACAACTCCCGGCCCATGCTGGACGAGCTCCGCGCCAAGGCCGTCCCCGGGAACGTGTCGCTGGTGCGGGCCGACTTCCGGGAGCCGCTGCCGGTCGCCGGCCCGTTCGACGCGGCGTACTCCACCATGGGCTCGCTGGCGTGCGTGGCCGACCGTGAAGAGCTGACGGCCGCCCTCTCCCACATACGCGCCGTGCTGGCACCGGGCGCGACCCTGTCGCTGGAGTACTACGCCACCGGCACCTACCGGCCGCTCGTGGCACAGCACACGGTGACGCTGCCCACCCCGCACCATGGCGGCACCACCACCTTCACCATCACCCTCGACGACGCGGACGTCCTCACCATGGGCACCCGCATCGACGCGGACGGCGAGCCGCCGGTGGAGTTCGGCGAACGTGTCCTCCTCATCGAGCGCGAGGAGGTCGAAGCCTGCCTGAGCCGGGCCGGATTCACCGTCGAGCGCGTGTACGCGGCTCAGAGCCCGCAGCCGTACGACTGGTACACCGCGCGCGCCGCCACGTAGACGCCGTCACGTAGACGCCGCCGAGCAGACAGGAAGGGAGGGGTCCGGCAGTGCTGACAGCAAGCCGTCTGACGTGGTTCGTCATCGCCTTCGCCTTCGCCGTACCGAGCACGCTGGTGATGTTCCGCGACAACGGCGTGGTCACTCGGGACGCGTGGGTCAAGAGCTTCGTCTTCGCCGCGGCCGTCGCCGCGGTCATCGCGGTCGTCTTCGGTAAGGGCAGCCAGTGAACATTTCCTCGATCGTCCGCCGTCACCGGCTGCTGCTGGGCGCCGGCACCCTCCTCGGCCTGATGGGCACCGTCGCCACCCTCGTACAGCCGCTTCTCATCGGCGACCTGATCGAGGCCGTCGCGACGGACCGGCCGGTGCTGTGGCCGATCGTGTTCATCGCCGCCCTGTTCGCCGCCGACGCGGCTCTGGCGGCGACGCACTTCTATCTGATCGGACGTGCCGGGGAGAACATCGTCCTCGACATGCGCACCACGCTCACCGGCCGTCTCCTGCACGCCCAGATACGGGCGTTCACCAAGCTGGAGCACGGCGATGTGTTCACCCGGACCGTCGCGGACACCTCGATCGCCAGGATCGCCCTGTCCTCGTCCGTGGCGCAGATGATCACTTCCGGGTTCACGGCCGTCGGCTGCATCGCCGTCATGGCGTGGATCGACTGGCGGATGCTGCTGGCCACGGCCGGCTGCCTCGGTGCCGCCTCGGTGGTCTCCCTCGGGCTGGCCCGCGCGGTCCGCAGGGCGGCGGTGGAGAACCGGGAGGACACCAGCGACTACGGCTCCGGACTCCTGCGGGTGCTGGGAGCCCTGACCACGGTGAAGGCGTCGAGGGCCGAGCAGCGCGAGGAGGAGCGCCTCCACACTCTCGCCGACGCCGCACGCGGCAGCGGGCTGCGCGTCACCCGGCTGTCGGCGATGCTGATGCCCGCCATGAACGTCGGTACGCAGGTGTCCCTGGCCGTGGTGATCGCATGGGGCATGGCGCGCACCGCCACCGGAGCCCTGCCCGTCCAGGACCTGACGGCGTTCATCATGTATCTGTTCTATCTGGTGGCCCCGCTGGTGATGCTGTTCATGTCGCTCGGGGAGTTCCAGCAGGGCCGGGCCGCCATCGACAGGGTGCGGGACCTGGCCGCCATCGAGCAGGAGGAGACCGGCGACGCGACCGGCTCCGGCACCGTCGAGGGGGCTCCGGCGGTCGAGTTCGAGGCCGTCAGCTTCAGCTACGGCGACACCGTCGCCCCCGCCGTGGACGACGTGTCGTTCGCCCTGCCCACCACCGGAGTGACCGCGATCGTCGGCCCGTCCGGCGCCGGCAAGACCACGCTGTTCCAGCTCATCGAGCGCTTCCTCACCCCCGACCGCGGCACGATCCGCCTGGCCGGAGCCGACACCTCGACCATGCCGCTCGGCGAACTGCGTGCCCGGATCGGCCTCGTCGAGCAGGACTCCCCCCTGATGCGCGGCACGGTGCGGGAGAACCTCACGTACGCCCGCCCGGACGCCACCCCCGAGGACATCGCGGAGGCGGTGGAGGCCGCCCACCTGACCAAGGTGATCGACAACCTGCCGGACGGCCTGGACACCGAGCTCGGTGAAGGCGGCACCGGCCTGTCCGGCGGCCAGCGGCAGCGCCTCGCCATCGCCCGATCCCTGCTGGCCAGGCCCGATGTGCTGCTCCTCGACGAGGCCACCTCGAACCTCGACTCCGACTCCGAGACGGCCCTGCGCGACGCGCTCACCACCATCGGTGCCCGCTGTCAGGTCCTCACGATCGCGCACCGCCTGTCCACCACCATCGGCGCCGACCGCATCCTCGTCATGGAGGACGGCCGCCTGCGCGCCATCGGCACGCACGTCGAACTGATGGACGGCGACAGCACCTACCGGCGGCTCGCGGGCCGGCAGCTCGCGCCTTCCGGGACCGCCACCGCCGGGGCCGCAACCGCCGGGGCCGCAACCGCCGGGACGGCCACCATCGGGACGGCAACCGCCGGGACGGCAACCGCAGGGACCACCACCGCCGGGACCGCCACCACCGGGACCGCCCGCTCGGGGGTCGCCTCATGAGTCGTACGACGGACGCCGCGATCGTAGGCACCGGGCCCAACGGGCTCGCCGCCGCCGTGACCCTCGCCCGGGCCGGCCTGAGCGTGGCCCTGTTCGAGGCGGCCGGCACCATCGGCGGCGGCCTGCGTACCGAGCCGCTCTTCGACCAGGACGTGGTGCACGACATCTGCTCGGCCGTCCACCCGATGGCCGCTGCCTCCGCGTTCTTCCGGCAGTTCGACCTGCCCGCGCGCGGAGTGCGGCTGCTGCAGCCCGACATGCCGTACGCCCATCCCCTGCCCGACGGGCGGGCGGCCGCCGCGTGGCGCAGCGTCACCCGCACCGCCGACCACCTGGGCGCCGACGGCCCGCGCTGGGCGAGGCTCATGGGGCCCCTGGCCACCCGGTCCCGGGCCTTGGTCGACCTGCTCCTGTCCAGCCAGCGCACCCCACCGCCGGATCTTCTGACGCCCCTGCTCCTCGCCCCCCGCGTGCTCGCCCACGCCACCGAGCGCACCCCCTTCACCACCGAGCCCGCGAGGGCGCTGCTGGCGGGTGTGGCCGCGCACGCCGTCGGCAAGCTGCCGTCGGTCGCGTCGGCGGCGGTCGCGATGCTCTTGGCGCACACCGCCCACAGCAGCGGCTGGCCCCTGCCGCAGGGGGGCAGCGCCCGCATCGCCGACGCCATGGCCGCCGACATCACCGCGCACGGTGGCGTCTTCCACACCGGGCACCGCGTCAGGGACCTGTCCGAACTGGGCGACGTCCCGCTCGTCCTGCTGGACGTCAGCCCCAAGGAACTCCTGGCCATCGCCGGTGACCGGCTGCCCTCCGGCTACCGGCGCGCCCTGCGCCGCTTCCGCTACGGCCCCGGCGCGGCGAAGGCCGACTTCCTCGTCTCCGGCCCCATCCCGTGGGTCAACCCGCTCGTGGGGCAGGCCGGCACGGTCCACCTCGGCGGCACCCGGGCCGACATCTTCCGCCAGGAAACCGCCACCGCCGCGGGCAGCGCGGTCCCCGACCCGTTCGTCCTGGTCGTCGACCCGGCCGTCACCGACCCGTCCCGGGACGTGGGGGGCAGGCGCCCGGTATGGGCCTACGCCCACGTTCCCCACGGCGACACCCGCGACCCGGTCGAGCTGATCCGCCGGCGCATCGAGGAGTACGCACCGGGCTTCACCGACACGGTCATCGCTTCCCGTGGCGTCTCGGCAGCCCAGTACGAGACGTACAACCCCAACTACGTGGGTGGCGACATCGCCGCCGGAGCCATGACCCTGCGCCAGTCGCTGGCCCGCCCGACGGCGCGCTGGGACCCGTACACCACCCCACTGCCCGGCGTGTACCTGTGCTCGGCGTCCACCCCTCCCGGGCCTTCCGTGCACGGCATGTGCGGCCATCTCGCCGCCTTGTCCGCGCTCCGCCGCCACCACGGCATACGGACCCCGCCCAACCTGTCCCCACAGAAGAAGGAGTTGATGTGATGCGCGCTCGCATCCCGGTCGCCGCCGCGGCCACCGCCGGCGCCCTGCTCGCCACCGCCGCCCCGGCCACCGCCGCGTCCACCACCGCGGACGGCGGCAAGCCGGCGCGGACCGTCGCGTGGTCCGCCGGACACGGGGGCGCCACCGCTGCCGGTGACCGGTGGATCGAGCAGTCCGGGAACCTGGTGCTCAGCGGAACGCTCTCCCACACCGGGGAGGGCTGCTACTCGGTATGGACCCGGTTCGTCAACGACTTCGCCCCTGGCCCGCTCACCAAGCTGGCCGAGGTGTGCGGCCCCGGCACTGTCGCCATCACGGCACGCCATGCCTACCGGCTCACCACCACCGGCCGGCTCGCGGTGTGCAGGGGCACCGAAAACGTCCAGGACTGCGGTCCCTGGCACACCATCACGTCGTGGCCGGTCAACCGGGACTGACCACGCCCACCGAAAGGAGAAACAGCATGAACGGCATCGACAAGAACGACCTGGACGAGGTCATCGCCAAGACCTTCAACGAGGTCAAGACCGCCGTGAACTCGCACAGCGAGAAGAGCATCCAGATGTACAGCACTGCTCTGCGAGCCCTGGTGGAGCTGCGGCAGCAGATCCTGTCCGAGGAGCGCGTCGGCAGCTAGCCACCACGAAGCGCCGGTCCTCAGGCCCTGATCGCGGTCCTGAGGACCGGCGCTGCCGTGGGTCTCACCTCACCTGACTGGGATGCACCGCTCGGCCCGGTCCATCCGCGCAGCAGCGTACTGACGGTGGGGACGGTGTGACCGCAGGGTCTTGAACGGCGTCCGACGCCTCGTCAGCCGGCGGTGGGCCGTCGCTCGCGCCACCAGGCGACCGTGGCCTTGATCTGCTCGTCGACCGGTGTGGCTCGTACGGCGAACTCGGCCTCGTAGGCGCGTGAGTCGACGACGAAGGGGCGGTCGAACTGGTAGCGGATCTCCGTCAGTTCGCGGATCAGTGGGGAGAACAGCGACGCGACGCCCAGTACGGCCGGTGGCAGCCTGCGGACCGTGATCGGTGCCGTTCCCGCGTGGGTGGCGAGGCGGGCGACCATGTCACGGGTGGACAGTGGGGGCTCGGTCGGGATGTGCCAGGCCCGGCCCCAGGCACGTTCGTCGGCTGCGGCCTCGGCCATGGCCCTGGCCACGTCGGGGAGGTAGCTCCAGCTGTGGGGGGCGTCGGGGTTGCCGAGGGTGGAGACCGGTTTGCCGCGCAGCAGGCGTGGCATGACCCGCGCGGCCAGGTGCCCGCCGTCGGTCACGCCGGGGCCGAAGAAGTCCGAGGCCCGCAGCTCGACCGCCTTGATGCGCCCCTGCTCGTGCAGTTTCCGCGCCTGCTCCCAGACGGCGGCGCGTACGCGGCCCTTGGGGCCGGTGGCCGCGAGCGGAAGGTCCTCGGTCAGGGGGCCGTCCACCGGGCCGTAGCCGTAGAGGTTGCCCAGCATGACCAGGACCGCGCCGGTCGCCTCGGCCGCCGCGCAGACGGACGCGGCCAGCGGTGGCCATTCGCTCGCCCAGCGGTGGTAGGGCGGTGCGGCACAGCTGTGGATCGCGGCCGCGCCCCGCGCCGTCTCGATCAGCCGCGCGCTGTCCGTGGCGTCCAGCGCGACATGCTCGATACCCGGCTCCGGGCTACCGCCCGACCTGGTGACGACCCGTACCTCATGGCCCTGTTCAGCCAGTAGCCGAGCAGTGGCCGCCCCGGCGGGCCCGAATCCGCATACGACATGAAGGCTCACGCACTCACACTAACGTGGCCGGTCGGATCAGTCGGCGGCGATGGGTAGTTGGAGGCGCCACCGGGCACAGGCGCGCCCGCCGTCCCGTCATCGTGGCAGCAGCTCCCCGGGGGCGGCGGTCCACGGCCACGCGGGCGATGAGCCTGCCGACGAAGTACCAGGTGGGCGCCTCCGCCAACCCGTCGGAGGGCCGGCACGGGCCTGCTCCGTCCGGCTCTCTCCCGGTCACGACCGGCCGGCTGGTTCCAGGCCGGGGTGGGTGCCGTCCGGCTCCTCCTCGCTCGCCACGGCGGCCGGCCGCCGCTGCTGGGCCGCACCGGGTCCCGGGTCGGCCGCCGTACGGCCCCATGCCGTACCGGCCAGGATCAGCACCACGCCCACGAGGCCCAGCCATCCCGGCCGGTCACCGGCCAGGGCGATGCCGGCCACGGCCGCCCACACCGGTTCCGTACCGAGCAGCAGGCTGACCCGGGAGGGGGAGGTACGCCGGACCGCCCACATCTGGACGAAGAAGGCGAACAGGGTGCAGAACACCGACAGGTACAGCAGCCACGCCCAGTCGGCGGGCCCGAAGTCCGCCGCGGCGGCCCACGGGGTGGCTCCCATGCCCGGGGCCGCGCACAGCAGGGCGAACACCAGGACCGAGCCGCCAAGTTGAACGGTCGTCAGCGACATGGCGTCCGCGCCCTGGACCGAGCGCATCCGCGACATCGCCAGCACGTGCACCGTACGGGCGACGGCGGCGCCCAGCATCAGCAGGTCGCCCAGCGACGGCTCGCTGAAGCCCGCCCCCTGGGTCAGCAGCAGCACGCCGGCGACCGAGAGCCCCGCGGCCGCGACGAACGAGCGCGGCAGGCGCGTGCCGCGCAGCCGGCTCTCGGCGAGGGGCGTGAAGATCATGGTGAGGCTGATGATGAGCCCGGCGTTGGTCGCGGAGGTGTGCACGACCCCGTACGTCTCCAGCAGGAAGATCGCGGCCAGGATCAGCCCGAGCACGCCCGCCCCGCGTATCTGCGCGCCGCTCAGCGCGCGCAGTTTCCGCCACCCGGTGGCGACCAGTACGGGCAGGACTACGGCGAACCGCAGCACCAGGACGGCCAGTACGGTCTGGCTCGTGGTGACGCCCTTCGCGGCCAGGTAGCTGGAGCCCCAGACGACGGCGACCAGCAGTACGGGCAGGTCGGTCAGCCAGGCACGGCGGGCCGCGGTGACGGTCATGGGGCTCCTCGGACGGAAGGGCTACGGCGCCCAGGTCGGCCGGGCTGGGACAGCGTAGTGGCGGACCGGTGTTCGACTCTCGTCCGTTTTTCGCCCCCAGTCCGCCCACCCGGTGGCGGGAGCCACCCTCCCTCCGATAAGTTAGGCAAGCCTTACCTAAGACGGAACGCCACGAAGGACGAGGAGCGAGTGATGAGCAGTGACACCGGCGCCCGCCCGCCCGAACCGACCCCCGCCGAACGGGTCCGCTCGGTGCTGGCCGCCGCGCGGTCGCTGACGGTGATCACCCACGGGTACCGCTGCGACCTGGCCGGCGCCCACCGCCTCGACGACCGGGCCCGGCTGACGCTGCGCCTGCCGGCCGACGGGCACCTCGCCGCGGCCGTGGCCGGCGCGCCCCACGGCGACCTCGCCGCCATGCTCCAGTTCACCGATGTGGCGCCGACCGCCGTACGGGACCGGGTACGCGCCCGCGTGACGCTCTCCGGGTGGCTGACCCAGGCCGGCGCGGCCACCGCGGCGGGCGGCGTCGATCTGCGCCTGGACCCCGTGCGCGTCACCTTCGGCACGGCGGACGACGTCGTCTTCGTAGGCCTGGACGAACTCGTCCTCGCCGAGCCGGATCCGCTCGCGGAGCACGAGGCCGGGCTGCTCCTGCACCTGACCGACGACCACCCCGACGCGGTGGAGCGGCTGGCGCGCCTCGTTCCGCCGCACCACCTGCACGGCGTACGCCGCGTGGCGCCCCTGGCCGTGGACCGGTACGGCGTGACGCTCCGGCTCGAACACGCCCGCGCCCACCACGACGTCCGGCTGCCGTTCACCGCACCCCTGCGCGACGCCGCCGAGTTCGGGGACCGCGTCCAGGCCCTGCTCGCCGCCGCCCACGGCTGCCCCCGCCGGCGCCGCGGCCTGCGCACCCGGCCGTGACACGGCGACCCGCCCGGCGCGACCACGTCGCGGCGATCATCCGCGCCGCCCCCCTGGCCGCCGCGCTCTACACGCCGCCGGCCCATGAACCGTCAGCGGAGCCGCACGGGCAGGGAGGTGTGCCCATTGGAGATGAACGAGTCCACGGGCCGCAGCTCCTCCGGCGGCACCGCCAGGACCATGTCCGGGAACCGCTCGAAGAGCGCCGGTAGCGCGATACGTGCCTCCATGCGGCCCAGCGGGGCGCCCAGGCAGTAGTGGACGCCGTAGCCGAAGGCCAGGTGCTCCTTGTCGGCCCGGGTGACGTCGAAGCGGTCGGCGTCCTTCCCGTACCGCTCCGGATCGCGGCCGGCCGCGGCGTACGCGGCGAGGATCGCCTCGCCCTTGCGGATGACTCCCCCGCCCGGGCAGTCCAGAGCGATGTCCTGGACCGCGTACCGCAGGGGCAGGCTGGCGACCGGCGCGTCCGAGCGCAGCGTCTCCTCGATCACGTCGTCCCACGAGGCGTGGCCCGACCGCACGTGCGCGAGCTGTTCGGGGTGGGTGAGCAGGGCGTGGATGGCGTTGTCGATGAGGTTGACCGTGGTCTCATGACCGGCGCCGATCATCAGCACCAGGGTGCCGAGCAGCTCCTCCTCGGTCAGCCGGGTGTCGCCCTCGTCGTCACGGGCGGCGATGAGGCCGCTGGTCATGTCGTCGCCGGGGGCCTGCCGCTTGGCGGCGACGAGGTCGCCCATGACGGCGTAGAGCCGCGCGTAGGTGGCGGTGACCTCGTCCGGGTCGGCGGAGGTGTGGAAGATGCTGTCGACGATGGATCGCAGCTCCTCCCGCCGCTCCTCCGGCAGCCCGAACAGCTCGCTGATGACCTGGATGGGGAGGGGGTACGCGTACGACTCGCGCAGGTCCACCACGGTGTTGTGCCGCCCCGCCTCGGCGATACGGTCCAGCAGGTCCGTGGTGATCTCCTCGACGCGCGGCCGCAGCGCGGCGGTCCGGCGGGCGGTGAACGCCTTGGCGACCAGCGTGCGCAGGCGCTTGTGCTCGCCTCCGTACGCGGTGAACATGTTCTGCACGGCGACCCAGGTGAACAGGGGCCACTGCGGGGAGATCTCCCCGTTGATCCAGGCCGGCCAGTGGCGGCGCGGATCCTTGGACACCCGGGGATCGGTGAGCAGCCGCTTCAGCAGCTCGGGGCTGCTGACGGCCACCGCCTCGACCCCACCGGGGAGTTCGACGCGCGCGAGGGGACCTCGCTCACGTAAGCGGGCGGCTTCTCCGTGTATGTCGCGGCCAGTCGGGTCGATCACCAAGCGGGCCTGTTCGAAGCGGACTTGCTCGCGCATCAGCGGCTCCCTGCCACTCGCGTTCCAGTAGGGCGCATCACGCTACGCGCGGTACGGCTCCGGAACGAGACCGCACCGGGTCGATCGTGAATGGGCGAAACCAGCCAGTAACCACATCGCCATATGGTGTGCTTTTCCCCGCCGTGGAATCCACGGTTCACCTTGGGGAGGACTCTTGAAGGCTCGTTTCGCCGCCTCGGCCGCCGTGGTGGCCACCGCCGTCGCCGGCGGCCTGCTGACCGCCGCTCCGGCCGCCCAGGCCGCCGGGGGCGTCAGCATCCATCGCGTGTACTACAACTCACCCGGCACCGACGACCGTTCCAACACGTCGCTGAACGCCGAGTGGGTGCAGCTGTACAACTCCAGCTCCTCCGCCATCTCCCTCACCAACTGGAAGCTGAAGGACCGGGCCGGCTGGACGTACACCTTCAGCGGCACGATCGGCGCCAAGCGGTACGTGACGGTCCACACCGGTAGGGGCAGCAACACCGCCGGGCACCGGTACTGGGGCCGGGCGGCGTACGTGTGGAACAACGACGGGGACACCGCGTACCTCCGCAAGGCGTCGGGCACGCTCGTCGACTCCTGCTCGTGGGGATCCACCGGGTCGTCGAAGTACTGCTGACGGTCCGGGCCCCCGCTCCGGCGACGTAGGGCGGGGGCCTGTCGCGCACCTACCGCTCGTCGGGGCCGTCGCCCGGTGCGGCGGCCCGAGCCCCGAGGGTGCGGAGCACGGCCGTACGTACGGCGGCGGAGGCTTCGTCGAGGGACATACGGCCCGCCCCCACCTCGTCACCGGCCGCGTGGCCGAGCGCGATCGTCGCCGCCGCCAGCCAGGCCGGTGACGCTCCCGGGTCGAACTCCCCGGCCGCCTGCCCGCGCCGGATCAGCCGCACCAGCCGGTCGGTGACCGGCTCGTGGCGGGCCCGCTCCCGCTCGCCCATGGGTGACGCCCGGCCGGCCTGGAGCAGGACCGGGTGCTGGGCGAACGACCGCCAGCCAATGTCCAGCAGCCGCAGCAGCGCGGCCGATGCCGGGCCTTCGTCCAGTTCGGCGGCGTCCATCGCCGCCGTCGCCTCCTCCGTCACCCGGTCCGCCACCGCCGCCAGCAGGTCGTCGCGCGAGGCGAAGTGGGCGTACACGGTCTGACGGGTCACCCCCGCCTCGGCCGCGATGGCCCCCATGCCGGCGTCCGGCTGTCCGGCCAGGAGCCGTACCGCCGCGTCGAGAATGGCCGCTCTGCTGCGTTCGGCATCGGCCCGGCGCCGCCCGGCAGGCTTGGACGTCATCAATTCTTACACCCTTGTCAAAAGTGTCGGCTCCTACATATCTTACAAGCCTGTCAAAAATGCCAGCGAGGGAACGACCGTACGACCCCGAACGGAGCGTCATGCAGCCACCCGAGCAGTTCATCGCCGACTTCTTCACCTCATTCACCGAGCAGGCCCTACGGGACGACGAGGACCCGGGTCACGTGGTCGACCGGTACTTCACCCCGGACATCGTGCAGATCAGCGACGGTGTCCACCTCGACCGGGACAAGCTGGTCGCGCACCTCCGCCCGCTGCGCAAGAACCTCGTCGCGTACCGGTTCGACGTACACGAGGCCCTGATGGCCGGCGACCGGGTCGCCGCGCGGCTCACCATCCACGGCCGGATGCGCAAGGGGCGGGACATCACCACGGAGGTGCACTTCTTCGGGGAGTTCACCCCGGAGGGCCGGATGCGCCACAGCCACCAGCTCACCCGGACGCTCCCGGAGGGACGATGACCACGCCCCTCCGCGCCCTCCACGCGCTCGCCCTCCTCTCCACCGGCCTGCTCGCCGGCGCCTTCGGCTACGGCGCGGCCAATCTCGCCCCCACCTTCGACGCCGTCCCCCTCGACATGCGGCTGTCCTTCCACGCCGAGCTGATGAAGATGAACGGCATCACCATGCAGGCGGCGATGGGGACATCGGCGCTGAGCGCCTTCACGCTCGCCGCCCTGACGCGCGGCCGCACACGACTCCTCGCCGGTACGGCGGGCCTGCTGGCCCTGGCGTCGTTCCTGATCACCCGGCTCGGCAATGTGCCGATCAACGGGCGGATCAAGGAGTGGGCGGTCACCTCGGCACCGGCCGACCACGCGGAGATCCTGTGGCGCTGGGACCTGTTCAACACCCTGCGTACGCTCACCGCGATCGCCGCCTTCGGGCTCCTGATCGCCCTGGCGACGGCGGGCCGACGACCCCGTACGGCCTAGCAGGTGCGACCGACCGAGCCGAGCGCCGCACCGACCATTCGCTGCGCCTTCGTCACCACCGACTACACCACGCGCGCCGAACCGGCCGGCATCCCGGCCGCCCTGGACGCCCTCGCCGCCGACGGCTGACCCGCCGCCGGAACGAAGAGCGTGCGCAGTGGGACGGCCGGGGAGGCCACCTGTGCGCCGGTGGTGTCCCAGTCCGCCCACTCTCAGGAGTTCGCCGCGGCGTGCAGTCGGCGCATGATGGCCGTCAGCTCGTCGGGTGGGGCGACCGAGAAGGAACGCGTCGCCTCGTCGATGTGCGTCAGGCACGACACGACGCCCTTGTGCCACCAGTACAGCCGCGGCGAGAGCGGTCCCGGATTGTCCTGGTACGCCCCGAGGCCGAAGGCGGCCAGGTCGTTCACCGCGGCGACCACATGCTGGTCCGCCAGCGGGTGGAAGACGAGGTGGTGCCGGCTGGGGACCACGAAGAGTGCGCCGTCCTCCGGGAGTCCGCGCCCGGTCACGGCACGCGCGAGCTCGTCGAGGACCAGCACCTTGCCGGCCACGAACATCGACTCGCCCGTCACGGCGTGCAGCAGCGCGCCGCTTTCGGTGCGCATGGTCTCGTGCTCGACGGGCTCCTCGATCAGGTTCGCGCGACCGGCCGCCCGCAGCGCCTCCAGCCCCACGCGGGCAACGGCCTGGTCGTCGAGGACGCGTACGGCGTCGGGGAGGTCCTGCGCCAGGACCTCGACCAGTCCAGGCGCGATGTGCCGGACGTACCGGAACGAGGACGCGGCCTCCGGCGGGATGGCGTCCTCCGGTACGAGGCGGAGGTAGACGCTCCGGAGTATCTGCTCAGGGGCGTCCGCCGTCGCCTGCGCGGCGCTGTCCAGGGCAGCGAAATGCCGGTCCACCAACCGGGGCCAGTCCCGCGGGTCGGCGCGCCGGCAGAACTCGGCGAGGTTGTGCAGGGCCCGGGTGCCCTGTGCGGCATGGACGGTGGCACCGGTGACGGTGACGGTCGCGCCACGGCCGGAGTGGTACCCGCGCACCAGGTCCCGGAGGTAGTCGGCCTGCCGCGTCGTCAGGGCCGGGAGGTCGGGGTCGTACGCGACGGCTGCCCTCGCTTCCGGCTCCTGGCTGCCTCCCGTGTCGTACTCGCCTACCCAACTGCGCTGAAGCAGGTGCTTGGGCAGATACTCGGACTCCACCTCGACCGGCATGCCGGCGTCGTACGCCATGCACGCGATGGCCAACGGCCCGAGCGCCACCAGTCCGTCGCCGCTGAGCGTCCGTGCTTCGTCGGCGGTCCAGTACTCCCTGTGCCACGTCAGGGCGTCAGCCAGCGCCTTGTTGAACTCCTCGACCTGCCGGCGCTGGTAGCGGTGGAACAGTTCGATGGGCGGATAAAGGATCTTCAGCATCAACTCGCGGCTCGCCACCCGGGCGCTCTCGGGATCGGTTCCGTCCACGGCCGCGACCAGGGTGTCCCACATCTCCGGCCGTCCGAACCAGGCGTTCTGCAGGGTCTCCACCCACGCGTGGACGTACTCGTCGAACTCCGCACCGGACGCCCGGAGGAAGGAGACGGGCACCTGGGCCAGCCGGTGGGCACGGTCGTTCTCGCGGCAGATCACGGCGAGGTAGTACGAGGTGAGCCAGTTCCCCGCATGCAGGTAGTCCTGCGGCCCGGTCGCGGGGAGGTTCCTCACCTGCCCCATGCTCCCGATCCGGCACGGCACGGGCCCCTCGCCCGCCGTACCGGCGGCGAACAGCGCCGAGCCGGTCTGCATGGCCGTGACCCAGGCCTCCCAGGTGGGGAACTCCGCGGCTGCGGGGTCCGTCAGGCACCGCCACCTGGCGGCGGCCAGCGTTTGGTCCAGCGCGTCGAAGCGGTCGAACTCCGAGGTCTCGAGCTCTGCGAGCACGTCCTCGGCGCTCTTGAGGACCGGGGCCATGGCCTCGGCCGCGTCGTCCGTACGGAAATCGTGGCGCGCAATGCGCGTGACCATCTGATCGCACCTCGTACCGGGCCCGTCACGGGAGGTCGGTCAGGTCCGGACCCACTCCGTCAATGATCTCGGGGGCCTTGATCCCACGCCCTTCGGCAACTCCGAAATACGTCGGCTCCACAGGCGCGGCCACGACCTCCAACTCGACGTCCAGACTACGCAGGGCCGCTGACAGTCGCGGGGCGTTGTGCGCGTACACGGTGAGGTGCGGCCTGCCCCGGAAGTCACATGGGCCCCATATGTCGTGGTGGACCGACAGCTCCGCCCAGGAACCGCCGGGGTCGGGAGACACGGTCAGCTCGACAAGGCGAGGTTCGCGACGGCGGTTTCCCTCCGCGTCGAGCCACAGCCCCGGGCCCGTCACAAGAATCGCCGACACCTCTGCCGCCGGGTGGCCGACCGGGCGGCATGCCCGCACCTGTTGCGCGAGCTGCGCGGTGTCATCCAGAGAGCGCCCCATCAGACCGAGGCGGCTGTGAATGCCCAGGCCGCCCCTGCCCACCTCGAACCAGCTCCACTCCAGGTCGGCCGGCTCGAGCAACTCGTACTCCCGCAGCACGGCAGCCATGCGGCCCGCCGTCGCCAGAGCCGGCCGCAGGCCGGGTTCCGTGACGCCGTCAAGGTCCCAGAACCACGAACCGCACTCCCTCGGCGCACGCCTCAGCATCGCTGTTCCCGGGCCATCACCCGGACCATGGCGTTCAGATGACATTGTCGTTCCCGGGCACGCGCGGCAAGTCGGTCTGGGCCCGGTCGTGCCGGCCGGTCGCCAGCAGGTCGAGCGCGTCGGGCAGCTTCGGGAACAACGGCGCGCAGTCGGTGCAGGCGTAAACGTTGAAGCCGGGACCCGAAGCGGAGTGCACCTCGGAGACGACGACCGGAGTCGCGGTAACCCGCTCGCAGCGTACGCACATCCGCACCGGCTTCCGTGCGTCCACCCGCCGAGCACGGGCCTCGGTGCCGGTGGTGGCCGTGCCCGGCGGGACACCTTCCGCCGTGCCGGCCGGGCAGCCCGCGGCGCACACGACCGCCTTGGCACCGTACGGGTCCGGACGCCACGGACCGCGCCGGTTCCCGCACCGGGCGCACTCGGGCACCTGCGGCTCCAGACGCTCCCCCGCCGCGCTCACCAGGCCACCTGCCCAGCGCCGGCCAGATGCGGGTCCAGGTCGATCCCGAAGTCCGCCGCGAGCACCAACGCCAGCCGCCGCTGACGCTGCTCGTCCGCCACGAGATACGGGCGGACCATGGCGCTCTCACGCCCGTTCAACGGCACGTCCAGCCCATACGGCGACCGCGCCGCGGGCAGCGGTACCGGCCGGGGCGGCACGGGAACGGCGGCGCGATCAGCCGCGCGGGCGGCTGGACGAGCACGATGCCGGCCCCCGGCACGCGGCCGGAACACCAGCCTCGCCCACAGGGCGAAAGCGCGGATAAGGTCATGCATGTCGACGCTCCGATTTCAGCGTTGGCCACGCCCCGGGAGGTCTGGCCACCTCGCCGGGGTCTTCCTTTACGAGACTATGCCGAGCTACAGCCCTCTGTATACAAGTACAGAGGGATCCACTCGAATGTGTGCGTATGGCTCTGTCTATGTTGGACAAATGAGCGAGGAGCGAGACCGATCCGGTCCCTTGGACCCGATGAGCGCCAGACCGCTGTATGTCCAGTTGGCCGACATCATCGCCAGGAGGATCGCTTCCGGGGAGCTGGCCCCGGACAGGCCGATCCCCTCGGAGAATCACCTTGCCGACGAGTACGGCGTTGCGCGACTCACTGCGCGCCGAGCCGCGCAGGAGCTCCGGGAGCGAGGCCTGGTGATCACCGTGCGCGGCAAGGGTTCGTTTGTCGTTGAGCGGCCGCGCGCCCAGCAGTCCGAAGACGGCACCCCCGCCGACTGACTCGACCGCCCACGCTTTCGGTCATAGAGGTGCTCCGCCGCCGTCGCGGCGCCATGTGGTCAGCGGTACGCCGTCTTCGTCTCACGTGTCCTCGTCACGGAGTGAGGCTGCCGGGACCGCAAGGCACCGTTGGGGTACCACTCCTTGCATTCGCCCACCGGGTGCCCGTGCCGGGCCACGCCTTCGGACCGCGGGGTCCCGTCCTGGTGCCACTCACGGGACAGTCCGTTCGGGACCCCATCGGTGTACTCGTCCAGGCTGATCAGGTGTCCGTTCTGGTACTCGGCCACTTCGCCGGTGAAAAGCCGGCCACGGTAGAGCAGGCGCTGAGAACCATCCATGTCGACGGCTGGATCATCGATATCGATTCGCGGCACAGAAGCCATCAGCAGTTCCGGTTGTCGTCCGTCCGTTGGGGGCCGCACAGGAAGCGCCGGCGAGCGGGCGCTCGACCGGCACAGACACCCTGGCGCATGCCGCTCAGGTCGGGAACTCGCCCAGCCAGGCACGGTTGAGCAGCTCGCTGGGGAGGTAGTCCGACTCGACCTCGATCGGGAAACCGGCGTCGTGGGCGAGGCAGGCGATGGCGAGCGGGCCCAGCGCCAGATACCCGGCGACGCTGCGTTCCCGCTTTTCAGACGCCGTCCAGTACAGCTTGTGCATCTCCAGGGCTTCGACGAGCGCCTGGTTGAACGCCGCGTGGTCCTTGCGCAGGAAGCACTGGAAGAGGTTGACCGGCTGGTAGAGGATCCGCTCCACCAGCTCCATGTCCGCGACCTCGATGGCGTTGGGGTACGAAGCTTCGATCGCGGCCAGCAGCTTGTCGCCGAGCCCTGGGCGCTCCAGCCAGTACGTCTGGAGGGCGTCGATCCAGAGGTAGACGAACTCTTCGTACTCAGTGCCCGAAGCGCGCAGCACGTCGAGCGGCACCTCGCACAGCGCGGTCATCCGCGCCTGCTCACGGCAGACGATCGCGAGCCAGAACGCGGTGATCCAGTTGCCGGGGTTGGCGTGCAGCCCCGGTCCCAACGCCCGCAGGGTGCGCATCTCATCGGCGATGCGGCACTCGACGGTGCCCTCGGACCGAGTGGCGACGGCGAACATCGCCGAGCCGACCTGCATCGCCGTGACGGTGGCCTCCCAGGTCGGGAGGGCGGACGCGTCGGGATTGACGGCCAGGCGTGCCTGGAGGTGGAGCATCGCGGTGTCCAAGGCTCCGTCGAGCAGTCCGGGCGACTCCTCGAAAGAGCCGATGTCCTCCAGAAGTTCCTCCCCCAGCGACTCCGCGTACTCCTGGTCGTCGGGCCCCGGAGCGCCATGCCGTCCCACGCTCACCGTCATTGCAGCCCTCAGGTCGGGTACTCGCCCAGCCAGCCGTGCTGGAGGAGGTGCTTGGGCAGGTACTCCGACTCCACGTCGATCGGCAGCTTCCCGTCGTACGCCAGGCAGGCGATCGCCAGCGGGCCCAGGGCGATGCTCCCGTCGATGTCGGTCGCCCGGTCCTCGGTCAGCGTCCAGTACGCCTTGTGGAGCTTGAGTGCCTCCACCAGGGCGGGGCTGAAGCCCTCCTCGTCACGGCGGACGAAGTGGTAGAAGAGGTTGATCGGCGGATAGAGCAGGCCCTGCAGCATGTCCCTCGGGGCGATCCGCGCCACCGACGGATCCGACGCCTGGAGCGTGGCGGTGAGTTTCTCCACCAGTCCGGGACGACGCAGCCAGTACGTCTGGAGCGTGTCGACCCAGTGGTAGACGTACTCGTCGTACTGACCTTCCGGAGAACGCAGCCGCTCCAGCGGGATCTCGCACAACTGCGTCATCCGCTCCTGCTCACGACAGACAACTGCCAGCCAGAACGCCGTCAACCAGTTCCGCGCATCGGCGGTCGGCAGCGGTCCGACTGCCGGAAGATTCCGCAACTTCCGGTTGATACGGCACTCGACGGTTCCCTCAAGCGTGCCCGTCACGGCGAACAACGCCGAACCCAACTGCATCGCGTTGACCACGGCGTCCCACGTCTCCGCCTCCGCGGCTCGCGGGTCAACCACGCAGCGAGCGTGAACCAACTGGACAGCGGCGCCGAATCGGGAGTCGATCAGGCCGACCGACTCCTCAATGCTCTCCATTCCTTTGACGACGTGTTCACCGAGGCGTTCCGCGAACCGCTCGGCGTCTGGTCCTCCAGGCATGGCATGCCTGGCAACAACTACGGTCACGGAAGAGTCCCCTTGCTGATGTCGAATCGTCGGTATTGGTAGCCAGTATACGTGCCGGAGTTCTTTTCACCCTTGACGACGACATACTCCAGCTTACCGTCATTGAGCGCCTTTTCGAGGGCCTCAACGACCTCGAATTCGCCTCGCTTTCTCATGTGCTCAATGATGTCGAAGAAGTATTCCCGGCTACCTTGCGAGACCCGCTTACCTCCCGGAAGGGCACGGCTGCCGAGCTCCGTACCGGGACTGCTCTTGGCTTCGATGACGACGACTCGGCCGTCTTCATGCTTCCACACCTGATCGAACTGGTCATTGCCGTTCTTGGGACCCAGGAGAGGTTGCCTGTCAAAGTCCGGGTAACGCTCGGCAATGAAGTGATGCTCAGCAGCCTTCTCTCCGAACGCCTCCGCTGCGTCGCCCATTTCAGTGTGGGACTCCTTGTAGGCCCCCTTGGCCTCACCCCACAGTCCAGCCGATTCAAGGGTTCCCTGAGCGGCGTGAGTCCTTCCGGCCTCCGCCTTCCAGTCGGCGACAAGATTGTCCCACTGGATGGCGAAGTGCCGGTTCTGCGCAGCCTCTTCCAGAATTTTGAGCCTGGTCGGGCTCGTGACTGTGTCCGCCCCCACCCGGATGTAATCCTCGTCCAGGAAGTGAGGCTTCGGGGGCGCCGGAGCGTCCTTGGCCCGGATCCACGGCGCATCCTCCGACAACCTGGTGAGCTGAGGCGGGGTATAGCCGCTTTCGTCGTAACGCTCCAGGCTCTTGCGAGTGCCGTCCTTGCGGTAGTGCCGCTCGAAGTACCCCGGTTCCTCGTTCGCCCTGTAGACCTGAATCTCTTCGATCTGCTGCAGCGTCAGCGAACCGCGCTCACCGTAAGGGTTGCCGTCCTCGCGCATGAAGTCGGGCCGCTCAACCCTGGGCGGCGTCGAGGCACCGTGACCCGCGGGCGTGGTCCCGTCGTCCCCCGCACGGGCCGCGTCGTCCGCGCCGGCGGCCGCATCGTCCAGGGCGCCCGCGCCCGGGGTGTCGGGGAGGCCGGAGCTGGGGATGCCGTTGTCCGCGCCCGTACCGCCCGGGACGCCGTTGTCGGCCGTCGAGCCGCCGGGCGGGACGTCGCGGGAGCCGCCGCCCGTGGAAGGCGTGTCCGTGTGGCCGCCGGTAGGCGGTACGTCGCGGCTGCCGCCCGTGCTCGGCGTGTTGTCCAGGTTGTTGGTGGGCAGGTGGTCGCCCGCGCCACCGCCGGGGAGGTTGTTGCCGGCTTGGGCGGCGGGCATGTTGTCGGCGAGGCCGCCCGGGGTGTCCGGGACGCGTACGGGGGCGTCGTCGCCGACGCGGCCCACGTCGCCCAGGTTGTTGTCCAGGCTGTTGCCGAGGCTGATGGCGGTGTTGTCGCCCGCGTGGACCGCCGCGCCCGCCATGGCCGGGACCTTGGCCGGGGTGTCCACGCGGGGGTTGTCCGCGCCCGTGGTGGGCGTGGCGTCGGGGTCGGTGCCCCGGTCCACCACGTCCTTGGGCGCGTTCTTGACGTCGCTGACGACCTTGCCGTTCTCGTCGAGGATGTTGCCCTTGCCGTCCAGGTACTGCGGCGGGTCGCCGTCCTTGACGGGGAGGGGCGTCGCGTCCGCCGGGACGGCCGGGGTGTCCTTGGGGAGGGCGACCGTGCCCTCCTGGAGCGGCGTCGAGCCCGCGGGGGCCGGGGTGTCGTCGGGGAGCTTGACCACGCCGTCGCCGAGGTCGACCACGCCCGGGGGGATGGGCGTGGATTCGGGGAGGCGGACCGTGTTGGAGGGGACCTCGATGGCGCCCTCGGGCACAGGCGCGCCGTCCGGGAGGTGGACCGTGCCGTCGGGACGCATCAGGGAGCCCTCCGGGAGGACGACCGTGCCCTCGGGGATGGGCGGCAGGTCGATGTTGCCCATGCCCTTGAGGCCGGTCATCACGTCGCCGATCTTCGTGATGCCCGCGCCGGCGCCCTTGAAGAGGTACGTCGTCGGGTCGATCGCCCGGCCGGCCTTGCCCGCGAAGGAGATCGCCCGGGCCGCCGCGCCCGCCTTGCCCGCGCCGGACACCGCGCCACCCGCGCCGCCGGTGAAGACGGTGGTCAGGACGTTGAAGGTGACCGCGCCGGCCGCGCGGGCCGGGTTGGAGCCCCACTGGTCCCAGGCGACCAGCGCCTTGCCGGTCTCCTTCATGGCCGTACGGGAGTCCCGTATCCAGCCGGGGAGGTGCTTGTCGTCGGCCGTCCAGTACACCGCGGCCAGCGGGGTGGCGGAGATGACCAGGCCCGTGGCCAGCAGGCCCAGGCCCTTCCACGCCTGCCCGGCCGCCTCCCAGCCCTGGAAGCCGACCAGGGTGCCCAGGCCCTTGATCGTGCCCCACACGCCGTCGACGATGACGCCCTTGCCGAAGTCGTAGGCGTGCTCCCACACCTGCCACCACGGCGTCGACTCCTCCACCGCGTCGCCCCACGGCAGGCTCTTGGCCTGCTTGAGGGCCTCGGCGTCGTAGCCGTACATGCCCTCGCCGTTGGAGCCGTCGTTGACCTTCAGCGCCTTGCCGCCGACCAGGGCGACGATCTTGGCGTGGGCGGCGCGCTCGGCGGCCTGGAACTGGGTCCAGACCTCGGCGATCTCGTTGCGGCGGTCGTTGTTCTCCTCGACCAGGTCGCCGTCCTCACGCCACTTGTCGTCCTCGGCGATCTTCTGCCGGAAGGTGACGGCGTCCTGGCGCAGCTCGTCCAGCTTCTGCTTCAGGGGGCGGATGTCACTGGCGTACGTCCCCAGCGCGCCCGCGATGGTGCACAGGTCCGAGCTGATGGTGAGGGCCTTGTCCTTCACCGGCTGGGTGGTGGCGAACAGCTGGTCCGCCTCGGGGGCCTTGTAGAAGGCGCTCAGGCCGCCGAAGGAGCTGTGGACGTCGCCGGCGGCGGTGGCGATCTTGCCACCGGCGCCGGACAGCGCCTTCACCTTCTCGTCGAGCAGTTCGAGATTGCCGGTGAAGACGGGCACTTCGGCCGGGTTGACCGGCTGGTTCTCGCTCACTTCTTCCCCCCGAGCTCCTTCAGCAGGTCCAGCCGCACCTGCCGTGCCGCGTCCTGGGCCTCCTTGGCCTGGTCGAGGTCACCCTCGACGTACTCGTTGGTCGCCTTGGCCGCGCCCATGACCGCCGCCTGAATCCGCTGCGCCATGGGGATGAAGTGCGTCGTCTTGCGCCCGTTCATGTACTCGGCCAGCGCCGCGCCCACCGGGCCCGTCGCCTTCTGCGTCAGGGGCGCGCCCGAGGCCGTCGGCCCCTGCAAGGGAATGTTCGCGGCCGAACCGGGCACTGCCGTACCGGCCGCCTGCGCGGCCTGCTGCATGTCCGTGACCAGGGCGTTCAGGGCCTTCTCCAGGTCCCCGGCATGCGTGCCGACGACCTTCAGCTGACCCTGCACCCCCTGGGGCTGGATGTCCCACGCCGTCATGAGAAACGCTCCCCCGGTACCCGCGTCAGCCGATGTTGTCGACCGCGGCCTTCGCGCGCTGCAGTGTCGCTTGCGCGGTCGCGTCGTTCTTCTCCAGCGTCGTCTTCAGCAGCTGGATGATGTTGCGGACCTCCTGCGAGGCCGCGTTCCAGCGCAGCTCCTTGCCGTGGTAGTCGTCCGCCACGCCATCGGCCGCGAAGTCCGTCATCGCGGCCTTCACCTGCGCGTCCCGCGCGGAGATCACCTGTTCCAGCCGCGCGATCACCGCCTGGATGTTCATCTGCGCCTCGGACGAGGCACCCGTGTCGTACGCACGACGGTCGCCACCCGCAGCAGCCATCAGCAATCAACTCCCCGTGTACGGATCGGTGTACGGATCGGTGTACAGATCGGTCTAGCGCCCCGAGAAACGCGCCGCGTCGAAGTTCGCCGACGACATCTGCGTCCGCGCGTTGTCGCCCTGCTCCTGGTCACCGGAGCCGAACGCCGACTCCATGCCCGACTGGCCGCCCAGGATGGCCGCCAGCGAACCGTTCAGCGCCGCCGTGATCTCGTCCGAGCGCGACTTGAACGAGTCGAACGCCACCTTGCCCGAGCCGTGGAACTTGCCCTCCAACGGTGCTGCGGCCTGCACCAGCTGACGGATCAACAGGCCCAGGTCGTTGCTCGAACCCTGCGACTGGGACATCAGGGTGGAAAGGACCTGCGCCCCCATATCGAACTTCATCGGGCTACCCCCGCTGCGATGGACGATCGTATGGATGGATCGAATGTACGACTACATGCCTATCAACTCACGCGTCGCTCCTGCAATCAGCAATCGCACACAGGGGGCTGTCTGTGACGAACACATGACATCACTCGCCCTTCAGGTGCCGCACCAGCCGCTCGAAGTCCTGCCACCCCGACAGGTCGGACGGGTCGCCGGGCAGCGGGTAGTACAGCGCCGGCCGGGATTTCGGGCCGAGTTGGACCGGCGCCTCGGCCAGCGGCGTGTTCCGGGCCCGGTCGGCGGGCATCGCGCGGACCTCCTCCGCGCCGAGCACGAAGGCCAGCGGAACACCCGGCCCCTCGAAACGCGGCGGCACCGCCAGATCACGTCGCGCTTTGCGGAGTTGTACGAGCATCGACCGCAGGTGGTGCCGGGTGGCCAGCACCTCGGCCGCCCTCGGCACGGCGGCCACCGGCGGCTCCTCGTCCGGCCCGTAGCCGAACGCCAGTGTCACCTCCTCCTCCACGCCCGCCTTCGTACGGCTGACGCGTACGGTGGCGAGACCCGGCCGCTCCGGGCTGCCGACCACGACCACCCACGTCGGCTCGGGCGCCCGCTCGTGCGCCACGTCCGTCAGCCGACGCAGCGACCACGGCAGGTTGGCGGGCTCCGCCGTACCCCACCCGGCCGGCGCCGCACCGGTCAGCTCACGCCACACCGCCTCCAGCGCGCCGCCCAGCACCAGCCGGTCGTCCGCCGGGTGCACCGTGCGGAACGTCACCGCCAACTGCCGCTCCCCCGTGTCCTCGACGCCCTCCTGGTACGAGGCGGCCACCCGCGCCCGCAGCTCCTCCTCCGTGGAGTCGGGCCCCGCGACCGGGAAGAACATCCCCTCCTGCCAGGTCAGCACCGCCCCGGACAGCCCGTCGTAGTAGCCGTCCCGCTCGTCCTGCACGACCCACCGCGACGGCCAGCCGGACAACGCGCCCCGTACCGCCGGGGACAGCGTGGTGCCCGCCGGACTGACGATCTGGAGCCCCAGCCCGCCCTCGGCGGCCGCCCGGAACGCGTCCGCCAGCCACGCCGTCATGGCCACCACCGGGCGGTCCTGGATGACGACGGCCACCTTGTCGGTGAGGACGTCCACGGCGGGCCGCTCAGCGGCCTGCGGCGGCGCGACGCCCACCCCGTCCGACGCCACCACGGCCAGCGACCGGGCGGCCTCCGGCGGCCACGCCGAGCCGCCCGTCAGCGACGCCAGCCGGGCCGCGAACGTGCCCGCCAGCCGCTCCGCCTCCGCCACCCCGGTGGTGGCGCGGGCCTCGGTCCACCAGAACGGCACCGGCGGCGGCGTCGCCCCCAGCAGCCGCTCTGCCTCGCCCGCCACCTGCACCAGCAGCGGCGCCTCGACGGAGACGAGCGGCCGGCCCTCCTCGTCGCAGAGCTGTACGACGGCGTCCTCGCCGGCCGTCCTCACCAGCTTGTCGGGGCCGCCGGAGAGCAGGCCGGCGAGCACCACCCACGGGTCGGGCATACGGGTGGTGAGGGCTATGACGTCCTTGGTCATGGGTCCGTCCGGTCCTTCTTCGTCATGATTCGGGTGTGAACACCGTCTGGATCAGGCGGTTCGACTGGCCCCTGCGGATGAGCACACCCCGCCCGGGCGGCTGCTGCGAGGCGTACACGCCCGGGAACAGCTGTCCTTCGCTGCGGTCGCCCGCCATGAGGATCGCCGACGCCCCCGACTCGCGCAGGCCCTGCACCAGCGGCTCGTACATACCGCGTGAGGCGCCCGCGACGCGGCGCGTCAGGACGAAGTGGAGGCCGATGTCGACGGCGGAGGGGATGTACGGCAGGAACGGCGCGAGCGGCGCCTGGCCGGCCGTCGTCAGCACGTCGTAGTCGTCGACGAGGACCACGATCCGCGGGCCGCTGCCCCAGCTGCCCGGCTCGAGGTCCTCCAGTGCGGCGCTCTCGTCGGGCAGCCGCTTCTCCAGCTCGGTGGCGATTCCGGCGGCGAGGCCCCCGCACAGCTTGGCGTTGTACGCGTACCCGCCGAGGAACTCCTCGGGCACGCCGCCCCGCAGCCCCCGCCTCGGGTCCATGACGGCGAAGACCAGCTCGTCCTCCCCGTACCGCTCGATCAGCCCGGCCGCGATGGTCTTCAGCAGGTTCGTCTTGCCGCACTCGCTGTCGCCCATCACCAGCAGGTGCTGGTCATGGGCGAACAGGTCCAGCAGCACGGGCGCGAGCGCCGTCTGGTCCAGGCCGATCGGCACCCGCTTGGGCTCGGCGACCGGGCCGGGCAGCAGGTGCGGCTCCAGGACGTGCGGCAGGACCCGCACCGGCTGGGCGACCTCGCCGCTCCAGGCGGCGCGGACCTGCCGGGCGGTGCGCTCCAGGACGGCGCCCAGCTCGGTGGCGTCGGCGAGGGAGTCCGTACGGGGCAGGGCGGCCTGCGCGAACAGCTTGCCGTCGGTGAGGACGCGGCCCGGCTCGTCGGGCGCGAGGGTCTCGGCGAGCTTGCGGTCGATGCTGGTCTCGGTGGCGTCGTTGAGGCGCAGCTCGACGCGGGTGCCGAAGTACGACTGGGTCGCGATGCGGACGTCGTTCCAGCGGAGCATGCCGGCGACGACGTGGATGCCGTACCCGCCGCCCCGCTTGAGGATGTCGACGACGGCGTCGTCCAGCTCGTCGAAGTCGTCGCGCAGCGCGCCGAAACCGTCGATGACGAGCACGATCTCGGCCGAGGCCAACTCCGGCAGCCGGCCGGCCGCGTGGAGGGTGCGCAGCTGCTCGACGGAGTCGATGGTGTGCTCGCGGAAGAGTTCCTCGCGCAGGGCGAGCATGTTCCGGACCTCTTCGACGGTACGGGCGGCGCGCTCCCGGTCGGCGCGGCTCGCGATGCCGCCGACGTGCGGCAGGCCGGCCAGCGCCTGGAGGCCGCCGCCGACGAGGTCGAGGCCGTAGACGCCGACCTCCTGCGGGGTGTGCGTCAGGGCGAGGGAGAGGACGAGCGTACGGAGCAGGGTGGTCTTGCCGGACTGCGGGCCGCCGATGACGGCGGCGTGGCCGCCCGCCACCGTGAGGTCCAGGAACCACTGGCCCTGCCACTGCTTCGTCGGGTCGTCGAGCAGCCCGAGCGGCACCTGAAGGGGACCCCGGCGGGCGGCGAGCTGCATGCCCCGCGGGCCGGCCTGGAGGGGGCCCGCGACCTGGTCGAGGGCGATGGCGGCGGGCAGCGGCGGGAGCCAGATGCGGCGTACCGGATCGGTGGGGGCGTTCTCCAGTTGCTCGACCATGACGCCCAGCTCGGTCGGCCCGGTCTCGCGGCGCCGTACCGTGCTCTCCTTGGGGCCGGTCTCCTCCGAGGGGCCGAGGGTGTTGTACGCCTCGTACTCCAGGGCGAGCGGACCGGTGTCCTCGTCCTCCGCGCGCCGCACCGGGCCTCGGTAGGCGCCGGATACGTAACTCGCCTTGAACCGCTCGTAGTGGCTGGTGTCGACCTTCAGGTAGCCGAAGCCGGGCAGCGGCGGCAGGTGGAAGGCGTCGGTGGTGTCCAGGACCGTACGGGACTCGTCGGCGGAGAAGGTGCGGAGGCCCAGCCGGTACGACAGGTAGGTGTCCAGGCCCTTGAGCTTGCCGCCCTCGATGCGCTGACTGGACAGCAACAGGTGCACGCCGATGGAGCGGCCGATACGGCCTATGGACAGGAACAGGTCGATGAAGTCCGGTTTGGCGGTGAGGAGTTCACCGAATTCGTCGATGACGACGAACAGGTGCGGCAGCGGCTCCAGGTCGGGCCGCTTCTCGGCGCGCAGCGCCGCGTAGTCGCCGATGTCGGCGACGTTGCCCGCGTCCTTGAGGACCTGCTGGCGGCGCTTGACCTCACCGGCGAGGGAGGCGTGGACTCGCTCGACGAGACCGGCCTGGTTCTCCAGGTTGGTGATGACACCGGCGACGTGCGGCAGGTCCGCGAAGGGGGCGAAGGTCGCGCCGCCCTTGTAGTCGACGAGGACCAGGGCGAGGTCCTCCGGCGGGTGGGTGGCCACCAGCGCCAGGACGAGGGTGCGCAGCAGCTCCGACTTGCCGGAGCCGGTCGCGCCGACGCACAGGCCGTGCGGGCCCATGCCCAGCTCGGAGGACTCCTTCAGGTCCAGCAGCACCGGCTCGCGCGCGTCGCTGATGCCGATCGGTACGCGGAGGAAGGCGCGCTCGCCGCGCGGCGCCCACAGCGTCGCGAGGTCGAGGCGCGCCACGTCGTCGATGCCGAGCAGGTCGGCGAAGTCGACCGGCCCGGACAGCGGCGCGTCGACCAGCGACTCGGCGGACAGCCGCAGCGGCGCCAGCATCCGGGCCAGGCCCTCCGCGAACGGGACGGACACCTCGTCGACCGCGCCGTGCGCGCTGATCGGCTCGTCCTGGCGGAGGTCCTCGATGAGCACCTGGTCGCCGTCGACGGTGATCCGTACGCCGACGTGGCCGGGCTCCTGGACGCGCCGCTCCAGCAGGTGCAGGACGGTCACGCCCATCTCCCGCAGGCCCACCGCGTCGTCGGGGCGCGGCAGCTCGACGGCGTCCTCACCGTGCCCGTCGGTGACCACCAGCAGGCGGGACGACATGGACAGGGCGTCCTTGCCTGACAGGCCGCGGCGCACCTCGGCGGCGTAGGAGGCGCGGCGGCGCAGTTCGGGGCCGAGCTGCCGGGCGAGCTGGGGCGCGGACGGGGCGATACGGCGGGCGGCGACCGGGCCGTCGAACTGCTCGGTGTCCAGCAGGTGCGGCATCCACTTGGCCCACTCCCAGTCGGTGAGCCGCTCGCCGGGCACCGCGAGCGCGATGGCCACGTCGTCGGGGGCGTGCAGGGCGGCGGCCTGCACGAGCAGGGCGCGCGCGACCCGCAGGCAGTCCTCGCGTGGCCCGACGACACTGATGTTGCCGACGCGGTCGAGGGGGACGGTCAGCGGGAGTTCGGTGCCGGTGCGGAAGCGGTCCATCAGCGCCGACGCCTCGTTGAGCATGAACCGGTCGGGCGGGGTGAGGACGGACGAGCCGCCCTGGTCGGCGATCCTCAGATCCCTTACCGGCATCTCGCCGGTGCCCACGCGTACGCGCAGGAAGTCCGCGTCGAGCCGGCGCCGCTCCCACAGCCGGGCGGGGTCGCGGACGATGTCGTACAAGGCGTGCGGCTGCGGGTTGAGCACGTCGGCGCGCTCACGCCGCTCCCGCTCCTCGGCGGACAGCTCCTCGCGCAGATCCTCCAGGTACGCGAGGTACGCCTCGCGCTGGGTACGGCGGGTCCGTTGCGCCTTGCCGCGCTGCGAGAACACCAGCACGAGCGAGCCGATGATGGTGACGACGAGGATCAGCGCGCCCAGCGCGGCGAACTGGCTGTTGCGGACGACCGTCATCATCACGACGGACGACATGACACCGGCGACGGGCAGCAGCGACATCGCGACGTTGCCGGCCTTGCCCTCCGGGAGGTTGGGCGGGGCCTCGATGGTGCGCGCCTCGGATGCGGCCGGGGGCCGGGTGGTCCGGGCGGGGCGGTGTATCAGCCGGGTGCTCATCGGTCTCCCTCCCTCTCAGTGGCGCTTCTGGGAGAGCTGGAAGACGTCGGCGGCGAGGCGGGTGGCGGCCTGCCGGGTGGGGTGGGCGAGCAGCCCGGTACGGATGGGGCCACCGGCGGCCAAGTGCCGGTCGTACGGCAGCACGTGGACGCTCGCCCCGGTGGAGCCGAGCTTCCGCGCGGCCTGGTCGAGGTCGAGCCCGGCGTGCGGTACGAGTTCGGTGAGGACGACGACGGTGCCGGCGATGACGTGGCGGGGCAGGCCCTGCATCCACTGGAGCACCGCGTGGGTGCTGGTGACGCCCTCCAGCGTGGCGGGCGTCGTCAGGACACGGGCCTGGGCGGCGGACAGCGCCACGCGCGCCACCTCGGCGGGCAGGGTCTCGCAGTCGACGACGGTCACGCCGAAGTAGCGGCGCAGCGCCACCATGACGCGCTCGTACGCCTTGGTGTCCAGCATGGCCCCGATCTGGCCCTGGCTGCCGGGCAGGAGCCAGGCGTTGTCGGGGAGCTGGACGAGGTAGCCGGTGACGTCGAGCAGCGACATCTGCGGCTCGACGATCCCGGCGACGTCCCCGGTGGTCCACCGCAGCGTCTCGGCGCCGAGCCTGAGCGGCAGCGACCCGAGCGCCGGGTCGGCCTCCACGAGGAGGACCGGGTCCTGCCGGTAGTGCGCGTACGTGAGCCCCAGCAGCGCGGCGACGGTCGACTTGCCGGCGCCGCCGCGGATCGACGTGACGGCGATCTGCCGCCCGGTCGTCACCGGCTGCTGAAGCGTCTCGGCGGTACGGGTGGTCTCGGCGACCTCCCGCGCGGCGGAGGAGGAGACGGTACGGCGGACGGCCCGCACGGCCCGGGTGGCGAACCCCTCCCCATGCCGCGGCTTCCGCCCGGCGGCGGCGAGCCCCTTGTCGACGACGGGACGCGAATCGGGGGCGGCGGGGTGTTGCGCGTACCCGGCGGGGGCGGGGGCGTTCAGGGCCTGGGCGGGCGGGACGTGCGGGGTCCCGCCGTGCTGGGCACGGGCCTGCCGCTCCTGGGCGGCCTGCGTCAGCCGCGCCTGGGCGTGCGGGTCGTGGGCCTGCTGGGGCGGGAGGTACGCGGCGGGGGCGGGCGGCTGGGGGGCCTGCGCTTGGGCCTGAGGCTGCGACGCGTGCCCAGGATGGGCGTGGGGGTGCGCCGCCGAGACGGCCCCGGCCCGGCGGGACGCGCCGGGGTCACCCTGGCCCGGCGCGCCGTGCCCGGGCGCGCCCTGTCCGGCGGCGACCGGGGCGCCGGGATGAGGGACATCGGCTCGCTGGACCTGCGCGCCGTGCACCGACGAGCCGTGCGCGGAGGCGCTGGGGCCGGGCGGGCCCGGGGCGGCGGGGGCGCCGGGCGCGACCTCGGCCCGCGGGATCTCGGCCCGATGGGCCGGTGGCACCGGCGCTCCCTCCTGGGCCGCCTCGCCCGGCTGGGCCTGCGCTTCGTACGCGGAGGCGCCGGGGCCCTGTCCGGGCGCGCCGTGTCCGGCGGTGACCGGGGCGCCGGGGGGCTGGGTGTGGGCCCCGGGGGCCGTCACCGGGACGGACGCGGGTGCCTGGGGGTACCCCGCCGGGGCGGGCGCGCCCTGCCGGCCGGGGCCGTGCGGCGTCTGCGCCCCGCCCGGAGCAGCGGCCTGCGAGGCCTGGGCCTGCGCACCGGGACCGGGCGCGCCGGAGGCGATCCCCGTACCGGAGGCACCCCCGGGTCCGGGCGCACTGCCCACGCCCGGCGCCGCGGCGGGGGTCCGCGGGGCCCGCGCACCGCCCGGCGCGGACGCGCCCGGGGTGTCCGGGCCCGTACCCGGCGTCGCGGTGGGGGCCTGCGGGGCCGGCGCCCCGCCCCGCGTGGACGTGCCCGGGGTCTCCGGGCCCGCGCCTGCGGCCTGGGCGCCCTCCTCCGGCGTGGCCTGCCGGGGGGCGCCGGCGCGCAGGTCGCGCAGGACGTCGCCCTGCCAGTTGTCTCCGTTCGGCATGTCTGCCCTTCTCCCGCCCTGCCGCAGAACTCAGAACTTGTCGAGCAGCTGTCCGTACACGCCGAACACACCGACCGCCAGCGGGAACAGCCCCACCATGCCGATGGACTCGACCAGGTCGGCCATGCGCCGCAGCCGCACCCGCACGTGCTCCGGCGGCTGGACCGCCAGGGCGGCCAGCGGCAGTACCGCGGCCGCGCACAGCACGGTGAGCGGCCCGGCACCGCCCGCGTGATCCATCCACAACATCAGGAGCCGTACGACGAGGACGGCCGCCGCCACGAACAGCGCCACGACCTCCGCGACCAGTGGGAAGGCCCGCGCCCTGGACAGGAGCACCACGGCGATGACCGACGGCAGGACGACCGTCCAGACGGTCGGCCGGTCCGCCAGGGTGAGCAGCCAGCCGCCGGCGGCCGCCGACAGCGCGGTGACGATCGTCGCGAGGGCGAGTCCCCGGTGCGTGGCCGCGAGGGCGTTGGCCACCTGGTGGCGGCTGACGGAGACGCCGCCCGAGCGGCGGTCGTCGAGCGCGGTGAGGCCGGATGCCATCAGGGCGAGCCGGGGCAGCAGGCCGAGCAGGACCACGGAGAAGACGGCCATGACGGCGCCGAGCCGGGCCGGTTCGTCCTGGACGGCGGCGACGGCCTCCCAGACGAGGGTGATCCCGGCGGTGGCCGCGGCGCCGACGAGCCCGCCCCGGCCGAGCGGTGAGAAGTACCCGAGCGCCGCCAGCGTCACGACCAGCGCGCCCGCCACGGCCGCGAGCCGCACGGCGCCGGACCAGTCGTACGCGTCGGCCGCGTTCCAGGCCGCGAGGACGCCGAGGCTGCCGGAGGCGAGCAACAGCGCGGTCGCGAGGCCCCGGTTGCCCTGCCCGACGCGGGCGACGAGCGCGCCGGCGGCCAGGAGGAGCAGCGTGACGGCGGCGAGCGCACCGGCCAGGGCGCCCGGCGCGAACTCCCGGCGGGCCAGCAGTGCGGCGATCACGGCGAAGGCGATCGTCGCCACGCCCGCCCCGGCCCGGCGGGCGGCGGGGCGCCAGCGCCAGGCCTGGAGGTCGAGGTCGTCGGCCACCTGGTCGGTGACGTCGTGCACCACGGGCGCGGGCGGCGCGGAGTGCGCCCTGACGAGCCGGAGGACGGCGCCGTCGGCGACCTGGGCCGACGCCAGCGTGGCGTCGTGCGGCAGCGCGGAACCGTCGGAGGTGATCAACTGCCGTGTCATCGGCCGGGCCGCGGCCCGGTCGTCCAGCAACTGCAGGATGTCCGGGAGCAGCTGACCGATCGGGGTGTCGGAGGGCAGGACGATGTCGGCCCGGCGTCGCTCTCCGACCAGGGTCACCCGGCTCAGTTGCGCCCGGGTAGTCGTTGCTGTGCTCACCACTTGCGGGAACCTATCAGGCCGGTTCCACCGGTCTCGCTCGTCTGCATTGCCAGCGTTCCCCCATTCCCTTTACGGGAGTTACTGCGAACTCTTCCCGGATTCCGCGGACTTCTCCGGCTTCTCCTGCTTCGCCGGTTGCTCGTACCGCTGTTCCTGCTTCCGCTGCTCGGCCTTCTGCTTGGCCAACGTGTGCTGGAGGAAGGACCACCCGACGCACCCCGCGCACAGGACGGCCGCGATGGCGATGCCCGCGAAGACCTTCCCGAGCCGCTCGTCCGCCGTGCGCCGCGCCCGCTGCGCGCCGAACAGCAACGCGTCCCGCATTCTGCGCCGGCGTACCGCCACCGACTCCAGGAGCTGACTGTCGTAGTCCCGTGCCATGTGTCGTCCGTCCCCCTTGCTTTGCCTCCGCAACATAAGCCATCAGCGAACGGGCAGTACACCCCAGGGCCGCCGGTCCCGGCGGCCCGGCCCGCGGCCTGACCGGTGGCCCGGTCAGTGGTCAGCGTGTTCGCCGTGGTCGGAGGTCTGTGCGGCGCCCCACCGGTGCAGGGCGTCCACCAGGGCGGGGTCGGTGGTGCGGAACCGTACGACGGCGCCGTCGGGGAGATCGGCGTACGAGATCCGGATGCCGGCCGCGCCCGCGGCCAGTTCCTTGAGCCCGGGCATGTCGGTTCCGTGGATGCGGGCGGGGTCGGCGTAGTCGCCCTGGCGGAACCGCCGTGCCTCGTCCGCCAGGTGTTCCCGGATCAGCCTGATCTGCCCGGCGTCCCCACGATCGTCGGTGACGACCTGCTCCACCAGCCCGTCGGCGTCCGGTGTGAACCGATGGGTGGTGCGTTCGAGGTCGAACGGCATGACGGAGGCGCCGTTGCGGGCCACTTGTTCCTGCCGGGACGGCGCCCCCTCCGGAGACGCGCCGCATCCGATGCTCAGCAGCGCCACGAACGGCACGAGCAGACGTACGCCTCTACAGGTCACGGCTTGCTTCCTCCAGCAGGCGCAGTGCTCGGATCACGGCCGGGCGCTGCGCCTTGGGCACCCTGTCGAGGAGCGTGGAGAGCCGGTCGGCACGGCGGCGTGCCACGTCGGCCGCGACCCGGTGGCCCTGTTCGGTCAGTCCGACCAGTTGGACGCGGCCGTCCGCGGGATCGGCGGCCCGGTCGGCCCAGCCGCGCGTGATCAGCTGGTCGACGAGCCGGCTCGTGGTGGATTTGGTGAGGTTCAGCCGTTCGCCCAGCGCCCGCTGCGACATACGTCCGGGGCGCAGCACGGTGACCGCGTGGGCCTCCGCCGTGGACAGCGGGGCACCGCAGGGGGTGCGATCGGCGTCGAGCAGGCCGAAGGTGCGTACGAAGCGTACGAAGGCATCGGAGAACGCTTCCGCCGAAGCGTCGTCGGGGCGACCGGACATGGTTGCAATCTAGAACCATCTAGTCCCGTTCTGCAACCACTTTCGGGCGCGGCCGGGTCCGGCTCACGGTGCTGCCGTGCCCGTGCCCGTGCCCGTGCCCTTGCCGGCGCCCGTGCCGGTGTCGATGAGGATGTGGGTGGCGTCGGTGACGTTGTCGGCCCGGACCGCTCGGGCCATCGCGCTGCGCGCCGCGTCCGCAGTCGCGTGCGGCGGGACGACCAGGAGGGTGAAGTAGTCGCGTTCGCCCCGGGTGATGAGGACGGTGTCGTCGCCGACGGGGAACGCGTCGATGTGCACGACGCGGTCGTCGATGACCAGGCGTACGGGGAGCTCTTCCCACGCGTCGGCGTCCAGGCCGACGCGCGTGACGGGGCCGAGGTGCTCGGTCAGCGCGCTGATCAGGTTGGGCAGCTCGGTGCCGATGTCGCGCGAGCGCGGCCACCACGCGCCGTCGAGGATTCCCTCACGGGATTGGGTGGTCTGGAGCCTCAGCAGCGCCGTACCCGGCTTCACCTCGTGGTGAATGGCGTCCGGGAGGAGCTTGTGCGGCGGCGGGGAGGAGGAGTCCGAGTGCGTCATGGTGGTGCCGCCCGTCTACGGATCCGGCGCTTCGGCCGGTCGGTGATTTCACCGTACTCCGCTTGCCCTCGCCGCAGTGACGTTACGGACGCCGCGGGCCGGGAAGTCGCAGGGGGTGACCGACGGCGGAGCGGCGGCGACGCGCTCAGCCCGACGCACCCGACGCACGGCCCCCCGCGTGAGGAACGACCTGACCATGAGCACCGCGGAACCCATGCCGGCGGCCGGACACGCCGAGGTCCGGATCGTCGCCGCGTCTCCCGAGACGGCGCGGCGCGTCGCGGAGGTCCTCCGGCGCTGCTTCGACGCCACGGAGCAGCGCAGCTACCCCGCCGGGGGTGAGGGTGGGACCAGGCTGCACCTCACCCTGGACACCACCCGCGCGGCCGAACCCGCCCGGTCCTGGCTCTCCTCCAGCAGGTCGTCGGCCGACGCCCCTCCGCAGGAGGACGAGCCATGACGTACCGGATCCGGTGCGGTGGCGCCCGTCGGCGCGCGGGCGGAGGCTGGACAGCGAGAACACGAGACCGACCGTAGGTGAGACCCGCTCAGAGGGCAGAACGCATGATTCAGTCAGCAGACATCCGCGAGTGGCGCAATCACGATGTCGTCGACCCCAAGGGCCACAAGATCGGGGTGCTGGAAGCCATCTACGTGGACACCATCACCGACGAACCGGCCATGGCGACCGTCAAGACGGGGCTGCCCACCCGGCAGCGGCTGGTGTTCGTCCCGCTCGACGGGGCGATCGTCGGACCGGGCTACCTGAAGGTGTCGCACCCCAAGGGTGAGGTCCGCAAGTCCCCGTCCATCGGCACGGACGACGTTCTGCCCGCCGAGAGCGAAGTCGCGATCTTCCAGCACTACGGCATGTCCTACGAGCCCGGCGCCAACGGCGAACGGAAGCTCGCGCGCCGCTGACCGTCCGCCCCGTCATCCAGGAGGTGCTCATCCCATGGCGCTGTTCCTGCTCCTGATCATCGTCGCCATCATCCTCGGGCTCATCGGTGTCGTCGCCGAGGGTCTGATGTACCTGCTGATCATCGGCATCGTCGTGCTGGTCATCGACCTGATCTTCTTCGGCGTCCGCTGGTCCCGGCGCTCCCGCAGCCGCCCGCTGCGGTAGGCGCGTCAGGCCGGCCCGCCCAGCAGCGGGCCGAAGACGTCCCGGCCGAGCGCCTCCGCCCGGTCGTGGCCGGGGATCTCGACGGGCACGTCCGGGTGGTCGTCCGCCCAGCGCCGGGCCGAGGCGGGGCCGGCGAAGAAGTTCAGGGTGCCGCAGCAGACGTCCACCGCCGGGCCGGCGCATGAGCCGGCCCGGGTGAGGACCACCGCCGAGGGCGGCTCCCACACCGCCGTACCGTCCTGGAAGGCGACCGTGACGGTCTGCCCCGTCACCGGGTCGGCCGACCGGATCTCGACGTCCCGCCCGAGCATCGGCGCGATGCCGAGGGCGTCGACCGCGCACATGGCCCACACCTCGGGGCCGCCCTCGATCCGGACGCGGTGCGCGGTGGGAACGGGCGAGAAGGGGTACGCCGCCCGGATCCGGCCCCGGGCGTCGACGCTCAGGTGGTCGGCGGCCGACAGGGCCGCGAGCACCCGGTCCACCGGAACCGCGTACGGCTCGGCCGCCGCCGCCAGCTCCTGTTCCGTGGGCGCCCGGCCGTGCGTGGCGAAAGCACGCAGCACCGCCTGCTGCACCGCCCGCTGCCCGCCGTCCACCGGCGCCAGCCGCCCCCGGCCGCCCCGCCCCACCAGCCCGGCGGCTCCCGCCCCGGCCCCCGACCCCGCCTCCGCGAGGGCGGCACGCAGCCGCTCCACGGACGGCGCACCCGCGCCCACCCGGCACGACAGGCTCGCCGTCTCCCCGTCCCGTACGAAGGGGTCGGCGCCGTTCACCAGCAGGGTCGGCGAGCCGTGCATGCCGAGCCGTACCGCCTCGGCCTCGTCCCGCACCTCCCGCCACTCCACGCGTACGTCGTCGCGCCCGGCGAGGGCTTCGGCGAGCCGCTCCCGCAGCACGCCGGCCGTCGGGCACCCCGGCACCATCAGCACAGTCAGTCGCATGTCGTCCATGTCGTCCATGACGGCGACGCTAGACCTTCCAGTGCGGTGGAAGGTCAAGGCGTACGGTGGAGGCATGCGTATCGGAGCCCTCGCCACCACGGCCGGGATCAGCACCAAGGCGGTCCGGTTCTACGAGCAGGCCGGGCTGCTGCCCGAACCGCCCCGCACCTCCTCCGGCTACCGCGACTACCCGCCCCGGGCGGCCGACCGGCTGGCCTTCATCCGCAACGCCCAGGCCGCCGGGCTCACCCTCGCCGAGATCCGCGAGGTCCTCGCCATCCGCGACAGCGGCGAGGCCCCGTGCCGCCACGTCGGCGCGCTCGTCGCCCGGCACCTCCAGCAGGTCGAGGAGCGGATCGCCGAACTGACCCGAACCCGCACCGCGCTCCTCGACCTGAAAGACAAGGCCGACGCCACCGACCCGGCCACCTGCCCGGAGGGGCCCATCTGCCGGATCCTCGGCACCGGCTGACGCGGCGACGGCCGTCACCGGCGGCCACACCGGCGCTGTTCGACGCCGGGACGACGGGTGAGCACGGACCGGGCGTGGGCACGGTGCACTGCGAGCTGGCCGGCTGTGCCCTCCGCGTCACCGGCTTCCTGTGGCTTGCGGTCGCGGGGTCGGTGTGGACGGTGACCGGCGCGGTCCTGCTGGTCGGTTTCGCCGCCGCGCTGTTCTCGCCCGCCGTCGAGTCGGAGATCGCGCGGGAGGCGGTACGCCACGAGACGGCGACCGGTACTCCGCGCACCCGCCTGCTCGCCCGCTTCTCGGCGGGCGGCCGGGCGGGCGCACTGATCGGCCCGGTACTGGGCGTCCTGCTGCTGTACGGGGGGGTCGGCGCGGCCTGTGTGGCGGGGGGGCGGTCTTCGCCCTCGTCCTGGCGGGGCACTGGCGGCTGATGCCCCGCCGGAAGCCGACGGACGTGGCCGGCCCGCCCACCCCTCCGCCCCCCGTACGGGAACTGCTCCGCCACCGCCGCTTCCTCGCCCTCGCCTTCGCGTACTCCTCCTGTCTGCTGGCCTACAACCAGCTGTATCTGGCGCTGCCCGCCGAGCTGGAGCGGGCGACGGGGTCGCAGGCCGCGCTCGGCTGGCTGTTCGCGCTGTCGTCGGTGCTCGTGGTGGCGGGGCAGCTCCCGCTGGAACGCTGGGCGGCGGCCCGGCTGTCGTGGGGCGCCTCGGTCCGCATCGGGCTGCTGCTGATCGCCGCCTCGTTCGCGGCTGCCGGGGCGCTGCTGCCCGTGGGCGGGCTGTGGCCGTCGCTGGTCTTCGTGGTGCTGCTGACGACCGGCCAGATGCTGGTGGTGCCCGCCACCCGCGCGTGGCTGCCGGACCTGGTGGACGAGCGCCGGCTCGGGTTCTGCACGGGCGCGCTGTCGTCCCTGTCGGGTGTGGTGGTGCCGGCGGGCGGCGCCCCGGCCGGGGCCCTGGTGGAGGCGGCCGGCGCCTGGCCGTGGGCGGCACTGGCGGCCGCACCGCTGGCGGGGCTGGCCCTGGTCCCCCGCCGGCCGGGTGGTGGGGTGGCGGTCAGTCCCCCAGCTGCCCGGGCGCGCTGCCCGGGTGGGGCCGACCGAGCACGGTGATCGCCCCGGCGGGGCAGAGCCCGGCGGCCTCGCGGGCCGCGTCGGTGACCGGCCCCGGCGGCGGCTGGGCGTCCAGCAGCACGACGCGGCCGTCCTCGGCGTCCTGGTCGAACGCCTCCGGGGCGGTCAGGGCGCACATGCCGGAGCCGGCGCAGAGGTCACGGTCGACGCGCAGTTCCGGCATCGGTCACCCCTCCTGGTCCCAGGTGACGGGCAGCCGGTGCACGCCGTGGATGCTCATGCCGGTCCGCAGCGGCACCTCCTCGGGCGGCACGGCCAGCCGCAGCGTCGGGAAGCGGGTGAACAGCGCCGGGAACGCCACCCGCATTTCGACGCGGGCCAGTTGCTGGCCCAGGCACTGGTGGATGCCGTGACCGAAGGCGAGGTGCCCGGTGGCCTTGCGGTGCAGGTCCAGGGTGTCGGGGTCGGCGAACCGGGCGGGATCGCGGTTCGCGGCCTGGATCGAGACGGTGACCGTCTCCCCGGCCTTGACCAGCTGCCCGTTCAGCTCGATGTCCTCCAGCGCCGTCCGCGCCCCGGTGTGGGCGATGCTCAGGTAGCGCAGCAGCTCCTCCACGGCCTGGTCGGCGAGCTCCGGTTCGGCGCGCAGGGCGGCGGCCTGGTCCGGGTTGCTCAGCAGGGCGAAGGTGCCGAGGCCGATCATGTTGGCGGTGGTGTCGAGCCCGGCGGCGAGGAGGAAGCTGCCGACGCCGGCGAGTTCCTCGTCGGTGAGGTCGGTGCCGGTCAGGTCGCTGAGCAGGTCGTCCGTCGGGTGCTTCCGCTTGGCGAGGGCCAGTTCGTGGACGAACTCGCCGAGCCCGGTCATGGCGGCGACCTGCTCGTCCAGGGACGCGTCCGGGTCGCTGATCGCGGCGGCGCGCCGTGTGAAGGCCTCGCGGTCGGCCTCGGGTACGCCGAGCAGTTCGCAGATCATCAGCGCGGGGACGGGGTGCGCGTACGCCTCCACCAGGTCCACGGCCGGTCCGTGGCGCTCCATGGCGTCCAGGTGCTCGTCGGTGATCTGCTCGACGCGCGCGGTCAGCTCACGCATGCGGCGTACGGTGAACTTCCCGGCGAGCAGGCGTCGGTAGCGGGTGTGCTCGGGCGCGTCCATACCCGTCATGTCGCCGACCGTTGCCGGGGGCAACGCGCCCTCGGGGCCGCCCGGGAGGGGGTAGTGCATCAGCTCCTGCCGTGAGCTGAAGCGGGGGTCGGCCGCGATCGCGCGAACCGTGGCGTGGCCGGTGGCCAGCCAGCCGACGTGGCCGTCGGGGTAGCGCATCCGGGTCAGCGGCTGCCGTTCGCGCAGCCGGGCGAGGCCGGTGGGCGGGTCGAAGGGGCAGCCTTCGGGGCGGTCGGTCGGTAACCGGGTGGGTTCCTGGTGCATGGCGATGTGTGTCCCGTCCTGGTGGCACTGGTCGAGGTGCTAGCTGGTGGAGCGTGTGCGGCTGGCCCACGGCCACCCAGTGCCATAGTGGCGCCACTATGGCGTCATCGCAAGACCCTATGGCACATCTGTGGCGCATGATGGCGTCATTCCGCCACCGTTCGGCGCTACAAGCAGGCCCGAACCGTGCCTTGCGGCGGGGTGGCGGCGTTGACGGGGTAGCGCAACCCACTGGAAAACCGGCCCGGAAACCGACCCGGAAAGAAGCTCATGACCAGGACCCGCCGCGTCACCGCCCGTATCGTCGCCACCACCGCCGCCACCGCGACCCTCGCCCTCGGCGGCGCCGCCACCGCCCAGGCAGCCGCCGCCGACCCTCTGAGCGGCGTCACCGGCGGTCTGCCCGGCGGTCTGCCGGGCGGCCTGCCCGGCGGCCTGCCCGGTGGTCTCACCGAAAACCTGGGCGGCGGCCTCCTCGACAGCGCGTCCGGCCCGCTCGGCAGCGTGACCGCCCCGCTCAACAGCGCCGGCGCACTCGGCCTCTCGGGTGCCACCCAGTTCGCGCAGGGCCTGCTGAGCACGCTCACCGCCGTGCGCTGACGGCGACACCAAGAGCGGCACCAAGAGCGCGGGGCCGCGACCGGAACACTCCCGGTCGCGGCCCCGCGCTCTTGGTGTGAGCGGCGGTCAGCACCCGCCGGACGTCACCGTCCCGCCGATCTGGAGGGTGGCGGGCGCGCCGCAGCAGCCGCCGCTCTGCGGGGCCTCGGACGCGTCCGGCTCGTCGAAGACGCCCGCGCCGCCGCACACCCCGGTCTCCGGGAGCGTCAGCTCGACCCGCTCGGCGGCCTCCCGGTCGCCGGCGAGGGCGGCCGCGACGGAACGGACCTGCTCGTAGCCCGTCAGGGCGAGGAACGTCGGGGCGCGCCCGTAGGACTTCATGCCGACCAGGTAGACGTCCTTCTCGGGGTGCGCGAGCTCGTTCGCGCCGTGCGGGTAGACCGTGCCGCAGGAGTGGACGTTCGGGTCGATGAGCGGGGACAGGGCGAGGGGCGCCTGGAGGCGCTCGTCCAGGCCCAGGCGCAGCTCGCCGAGGAACGACAGGTCGGGGCGCAGCCCGGTCAGGACCACGACCTCGTCCACCGGGTCCAGGCGGCGGCCGTCGTCGCCGACGAGCACCAGGCCGCCGTCGGGGCGGCGCTCCACCGCCTCCGTACGGAAACCGGTGACCGCGCTCGCGTGGCCGGCCTCGACGGCCGCCTTGGCGCGCAGGCCGAGGGCGCCGCGCGCCGGGAGCTGGTCGGCCTCGCCGCCGCCGAACGTGGAGCCGGTGATGCCACGGCGCAGGATCCACACGGCGTGGGTGTCCGGTTCGTCCTTCGCGAGGCCGGCGAGGAGGGCGAGGGCGGTGAAGGCGGAGGCGCCGGAGCCGACGACCGCGGTGCGCTTCCCGGCGTAACGGGCCCTGACCGCCGGGTCGGTGAGGTCGGGCACGCGGTACGCGACACGGTCGGCGGCCGCCCGCTCGCCGAGCGCCGGGAGGCCGTCGCCGCCGAGCGGGTTCGGGGTGGACCAGGTGCCGGAGGCGTCGATCACGGCACGGGCGAGGATCCGCTCCTCGCGGCCGCCCCCACCGCCGTCCGTCCACAGGATGTGGACGGTGAAGGGCCGGTCCTCGCGGCCCGCGTCGACCACGCGGTCACGTCCGGCCCGGGACACCCCGGTCACCCGGGCGCCGAAGCGGACCCGGTCGCCCAGGACGTCGGCGAGCGGCTGGAGGTAGGCGGCCACCCAGTCACCGCCGGTGGGGTACGTGTCCCCCGCGGGCGCCGTCCAGCCGGTGGGCGCGAGCAGCTTCTCGGCCGCCGGGTCGACGAGCTCCGCCCACGTCGAGAAGAGCCGGACGTGCGCCCACTCCCGTACCGCCGTACCGGCGGAGGGCCCGGCCTCCAGTACGAGCGGTTCCAGGCCGCGCTCGACCAGGTGCGCCGCCGCCGCCAGGCCCACCGGGCCGCCGCCGATCACGACCACCGGAAGGTGCTGCTCGCTCATGGCTGGTCTCCCTCGCTGATTCGACAGATGTCGATGTCCTGGCTCCGAGCTTGCCAGCTGTATCGACAGCCGTCAACATAGACATATGTCGAATACGAAGCCGGCCGGCCTGCCGCTCATCGAGCCGGGGGAAGCCGTGCCCTGCTGCCCGCCGCTGACCTCCGAGGCGCTCTCGGAGGAGGACGCGGTCAGGACGGCGGCCATGTTCAAGGCGCTGGGCGATCCGGTGAGGCTGCGCCTGTTCTCGCGGGTGGCGTCGCACCCGGGCGGCGAGGCGTGCGTGTGCGACATCTCCGACGTCGGCGTCTCGCAACCGACCGTCTCCCACCACCTGAAGAAACTCAAGGACGTCGGACTGCTGACGTCCGAGCGGCGCGGGACCTGGGTCTACTACCGCGTCTCCCCCGGCGTCCTCGCGGCCATGGCCGCGATGCTGACGACGGGGTGACCCCTCAGCCGCCGCGCGGCGCGTACATGATGACCGCCATGCCGACGAGGCAGACGAGCGCCCCGATGACGTCGAAGCGGTCGGGCCGGTAGCCGTCGGCGACCATGCCCCAGGCGATCGACCCGGCGACGAACACCCCGCCGTAGGCCGCCAGGATGCGCCCGAAGTTCTCGTCGCTCTGGAACGTGGCGACCACCCCGTACAGACCGAGGGCGATCACTCCCGCGCCGATCCAGATCCAGCCCCTGTGCTCACGGATGCCCTGCCACACGAGCCAGGCGCCTCCGATCTCGAAGAGCGCGGCGACGGCGAACAGGGCGGCGGAACGGGCGACGAGCACGGTGGCGGGGTCCTTCCGGCGGAAGCGCGTCGGGGCGAGGGGGCGACTCCAGCTTGGCGCATGGACCGCCGCCGCCCTGCTCGTACCCTCACCGAGGTCACCCTCGTACCCCGCTGACCCGACCGCCGCCCCACCCACACCAATCCCGCCATTCCCCACGCCCCCAGGCAACGCAACGCTCCTCCACGCCCTCTTCCGGCTCGGCAACCGCAACCCAATCCCCCACGAAGGGACGCATGGTGGTTACGAGCAACGCGAGACGAGCGACCCTGGCACTCACCGCGATCGGCGCCGTACTGGCGCCCGTCTCACCGGTGCACGCCGCCCCACCCCCGCCCCGCGTCGACCTCCGGGCGGACGTGAACCGGGACGGACGCGTCGACGTCACCGGCGCGACCGACACCGTCGGCGAGGACGCCTGGACCCCCGCCCGGGGCACGGTGTTCCTGCCCAACATCGACGACGACACCAAGCGGTGCCCGACCGCCGGCCCCGGCGGCAAGCCGCTGTCCGACGCCAAGCTCGCCGCCTGCAACGACGCGTCCGACGCCGTCGTCAACGGCACCGCCGACCTCGCCGACCTGGCCCGCGTCCGCTCCGTACCGATGGCGAACCTGCCCGCCACGGCGACCGGCGCCGTGAGCGTCCCGGCCGGCGGAAAGCACACCCGGGTGTTCGTCAAGCGCGCCACCGGCTGGGCCCACGTCACGGGCAAGACCCGCCTGACCGCCGCCGAGCTGCGCGCCGGACTCGAGTTCGGGGTCGAGAGCACCGACATCGTCCGCGACAGCAAGGTCTGGGACGGCCGGGCGGTGATCCGCCTGATCGTGACGACGCCCAACAGGCCGGCCACCACCGACGACATCACCCTCCGCGTCGCGCCGCTGCTGACCCACCACCACCTCCAGCAGGCCCAGCAGGTACTGGCCACCAAGGTGCCCGGCAAGGACGACTACGCGCGCCGCCAGCAGGCGTTCGTCAACGGCCTGGCCAAGGAGGTGAAGTCGGCGGGAATCAGCCAACCGCTGATCACCTTCGACAAGTACCAGGACATCTGGGCGCAGGACTTCGTCGAGCCCGGCTATGTGAGCATGACCGGCCCCAACGGGCGCCGTCAGGTCATCCGCGTGATGCTGCGCTCGGCGCAGCCCGACCGTGAGGCGGGCCGCGAACTGTTCGAGAAGATACGCGGCAACGGCATAGGCGTCGTCCAGGTCTCCGGGGTCCGCGACTCGGAGGAGTGGACCCTGAACTCGATGGGGAACCTGGAGACCATTCCCCCGTACGCGAACGGCGGCCGGTCCTTCCCCGCCGGGCGGATCATCATGGGCGAGCGCAAGGACGACGGCTCCAAGCCCGCGCAAGCAATGCGCACGATGCTGGCCTCCCAGGGCTTCCAGGACCCGCTGCTCCTCGACACCTCCTGGCTGCACGTCGGCCATGTGGACGAGTTCGTGCAGTTCCTCCCCGCCCCGGGCACCCCGCGCGGCTGGAAGATCGGCATCGCCGACCCCGAGGCGGGGCTGAAGCTGCTTCGCAACGCGCAGAAGGGCGGGCACGGCAAGACGCGCATGTTCTCCGTGCCGGACTCCCAGGAGCGACTCGCCCCGAAGGAGACCATCGACCAGGCACTCGCCTCCAAGTGGCTCGTCACCGACAACACCATGGCCGCCGCACGCATCAAGGCGAACCTGGCGGTCCTCCAGCGCGAGACGGGCGTCACGGACGCCGAGGTGGTACGCGTACCGGCGCTCTACACGCGCGGTACGGAGCAGGTGGGCGAGCGGGGCGACCGGATGCCCCGGCTGACGCGGCTGGGCGCCGGTGAGGTACCGGAGGTGGTCAGCGAGTACGGCCAGCAGAAGGCCATCCAAGAGCGCGACGGCCGGTCCGCCGGCCCCGGCACGGTCATGACCAGCGCGTACGTCCCCGGCGCGGTCAACGGCATCCTGCTCGGCACCGACCGCTACCTGGCCCCGCGCCAGTGGGGGCCGGTCATCGGCGGCAAGGACATCTTCACGGCCGCCGTGACCGCCGCGTACACGGGCGCCGGGATGAAGGTCTCGTACATCGACGACTGGTACACCTACCACCTCGGCATGGGTGAGGTGCACTGCGGGACGAACACGCTGCGCGACGCCTCCGCCGCGTGGTGGAAGCCGTAGACAGCGGGGAGCATGGGTGATGTGCCCATGCTTGTCGGAACCTCGGGGTGGCAGTACGCGGACTGGCGCGGCGGCCTCTACCCGGCCGGGCTGCCGCAGCGGCTGTGGCTGGAGGAGTACGTCCGCCACTTCGCGACCGTGGAGAACAACAACGCCTTCTACCGGCTCCCGTCCACGGAGGTCTTCACCGCCTGGCGCGAACGGACCCCGGAGGGGTTCGTCATGGCGGTGAAGGCCAGCCGCTACCTGACGCACATCAAGCGGCTGCGCGATCCCGAGGAGCCGGTGCAACGGCTGATGGGCCGCACCGTGGGCCTCGGCGACCGGCTGGGGCCCGTCCTGGTGCAACTGCCGCCGAACTTCCGCGCGGACACCGGCACGCTCGACGCCTGCCTGCGCTGCTTCCCGGGCACGGTCCGGGTGGCCGTCGAGCTGCGCCACCCCTCCTGGTGGGAGGCGGAACGGGACCTGCGGGCGGTGCTGGAGCGGTACGGCGCCGCCCTGTGCTGGGCCGACCGGGGCTCCCGCCCCGTGACACCGCTGTGGCGCACGGCGCCCTGGGGATACGTACGGTTCCACGCCGGCGCCGCCCGGCCGTGGCCGCGCTACGGGCGCCAGGCGCTGGCGTCCTGGGCGGGGCGCATCACCGCCGCCTGGGCGGACGAGGCCGACGTGTACGTGTACTTCAACAACGACCCGGGCGGCGCGGCCGTCCGGGACGCCGCCCTGTTCGCGCGGGCGGCGGCCGGACTGGGCCGGACGGTCACCCGAACACCGTCCCCGTGACGGCGCGGCGCCCTAGACTCACCGAACGGTGCTTGTTCCGGGGCGACTTGGGGGGAACATGGTCACGGTCCTGTTCGTGCACGGTACGGGGGTTCGCGAGCCGTCCTACGCCGCCGCCCTGGAGACCATCCGCGGCGGCCTCGCGCGCGTGCGGCCCGATGTGCGGGTCGAGCCGTGCGACTGGGGCTCCACTCTCGGCTCGTTCCTGCGGGCGGGCGGCGTCTCCATCCCCGGGTACGTCACCGATGAGCCCGTACGGGAGGACGACGAGGACCGGCTGCGGTGGGCGATGCTGTACGCCGACCCGTTCGCCGAGCTGGGCGCCTACGCGCTCGCCGACCACCCCCCGGGCAACACGCCGGGCTTCGTCCCCGGCGCGGTCGCGCCCGGCGACGCGCTGCTGGACCGGATCGGCCGGCTGGACGGATCGGCGGCGGTACGCACCGCCTGGAACGCCGCCGTCCCCGCCGTACCCCTCGCCGAGGCCGTCGCCGCCCTGCTCGCCGCACCGCGACTGCGCCGCGCCGCCGCCACGGCCGCCCCCGAGGGCGACGCCCTGCCCCGGCTGACCGCCCGCGCGCTCACCGCCTGGGCCCTGGTACGCGCGGAGCACGCGGCGGGCCAGGTGCCGGTCGCGGCGCGCGACGACCTGGTGGACACGGTCACCGCCGAACTGGGCGGTGACGTCAAGGGCCTGAGCGACGCGCTGGTCTCCGCGCTCGGCTTCTCCGCCCGGCTCTTCGAGCGCTCCCTCGGCTCCCGGCTGCTGGTGTCCCGGCGGGCCGCGCTCAGCGGCCGCTCGGTGGGCTTCTTCGGCGACGTCCTCAGCTACCTCACCCGCGGCCAGGCCGTGCGCGACCACGTCGCCGCCACGATCCGCGCGCTGCCCGGCGACTCCGGGCCGGTCGTCGTCCTCGGCCACAGCCTCGGCGGGATCATCGCCGTCGACCTGCTCACCGATCCGCCCGCCGGCGTGTCCGTGGACCTGCTGGTGACGGTCGGCTCCCAGGCCCCGCTGCTGTACGAACTGGACGCGCTGCCCTCCCGCCCGTACGGGGCCGGGCTGCCCGGGGCGTTCCCCCGCTGGCTCAACGTCTACGACCGCCGCGACCTGCTGTCCTACCTGGCCGCCGGGGCTTTCGGGAACGACCCGAGGATCACCGACGTACCGGTGGACAACCGCCAGCCGGTCTCGGCGGCCCACAGCTCCTACTGGGCCAACGATCAGTTCTACCGGGTGTTGTCCACAGCGCTTCCCGGCTGAACGGAAAAGCCCTTAACCTGGGCCAGCCGGTCGGCAGGTGAGCACACGGCACGGTGCGAGGGGGGACGCGCGTGGCCGCCACGGGAGTTTTCGACGGCGTACAGCTGCGGATCCTGCGCGCGTTCGTGGAGGCGCTGGAGGATCCGGCCGTCCGGCTGATCAACGACAGCGGCAGGGACCTGTGGCGCCAGATGGTGCACCAGCACATCCCCGGCCTGACGGCCGTCAGCTTCTCCGTGCCGCGCCAGGAGTTTCTCAGCGTCGTCAACAACTGCGCGGCGATCGACGGCGGCATGGACGGGCTCGTCGACGCCACCTGCCTGGTCGCACCCGCCCTGGAGCCGGTCCTGGCGCTGCTGCTGGCCGAGTGGAAGGCCCGCCTCGCCTTCCCCGGCCCCGACTGGACGCCGTTGCGCCGCGTACTGGAGGTCCCGGTGTCCGAGCTGGGCGGCCTGGTGGACCGGGCCACGGACGGCCTCGTACCGCTGCCGGAGCACTGCAGCACGCCGTGGGAGGCGTTCGTCCACCTCGCCGACCGCAACAGCCGGCCCGGCGACCTCATGCCGGCGCTGGCGTTCCTGGAGTACACGGCAGCCCTGTGCCCCGAAGTCGCGTCCGGAATCGGCGAGTTACGGGCGTGGAACGACCACTTCGCCCGGCAGTGGCACCTGACCGGCCCGCTGACCGCCCTGCGTACGAGCCTCAGCGGCACACCCCTGACCGGAAGCGTCACCCACGACCCGCACCCCGGCCGGCCCGCCCCGATCGTCAGACCGCTGATCAGGATCTACGTCAAGGTCGAGCCCGACCGCACCCCCCAGGGCGGCGTCGGCCGGCGCCGCGCCGCCCGCACCCAGCGGTACTACGTCTCCGCCTGCGTGAAGTACACGGACTCCAGCGCCCTTCACCGCGACCCCCACACCGAGCCACGAGAGTCCGTGACCCGCTCCCAACTCCCCGTCGCTGTGGCAGAGTTGCTCACGCATATGACGCAGCTACGCCACTCCCGCGCCGAGAACGCCGCCCTGGAGCTGTTCCTCCCGGCGGAGCTCCTCAACGAACCCGTGGAGTGGTGGGACCGCGACCCGGCCCTGGGCTTCCCCAACTCCCTGCTGAGCCGCTACCGGGAGATCCTGCTGCACAGCCTGGAGCGGGTGCAGCGCCCCGCCTTCCACAACGCCTGGCGGGCCCGCTGGGCGCACTGGCGGACCGGCGAGGGCCCCGGCCTGGTGCACGAGTGCGACCCGGAGACGCTGTCCGACACCGAGCACCTCGCCCTGCTGGACGCCAAGATCGGACGGGACGACGACGTGGTCGGCATGGTCCTCAGCAGACCGCCCCACCGGGACAGCGAGCTGGGCTTGAGGGAGATGAGTCTGGCCCTCGACCTCGGGGTACCCATAGTGGTGTATCACCGCGACGACCCGGCGTCGGAGGTGTTCCGCAGCATGATCCGAGAGACCTTGGCCAATGAAGGACTGGCAGGGCTCCCCGAGCGTGCGCAACAGTGGAAGTCCGACGTCGCCGTCCGTGCCACCACCACCGCCGCAGGCGGGGCGAGCGCCGTGACCGACCGGGACGTCGAAGCGATCCGGTCCATGAGCATGATCTGGGACGACCCCGAGCTTCTTCTCGAGGGCGGGCAGAGCGCTCCCGCCACCTTTGTAGGGGGGACCGAGTGAACGCGGCGCACCATGGCGGGCCGCTCTACCGGGGCACCGGAGAGCTGTTACCGGACACACCGTACGAAGACAGGAGCTGGCCCGAGGGCCCGCCGTGGCGTGACTTCCGCGCCCCGGCGACCATGCCCCCGCCGCCGGAGGACGACGAGGCCGACCGGCGCCTCGGCCCGCCCGGCAGGCCCCGCACGCCTCGCCCGGAGGAGGTGCGGCTGGTCAACGCCGCGCTGCTGCTGCGCCGCCCGCTGCTGGTGACGGGTCGCCCCGGGGTGGGCAAGTCGGGCCTGGCGTACCGGATCGCGCGTGAGCTGCGGCTGGGCCGGGTGCTGCACTGGCCGGTGACCAGCCGCACCACGCTCGCGTCGGGGCTGTACGAGTACGACGCCATCGGCCGCGCCCAGGCGACCCGGGAGGGCGGCGACGACGCCCCCGCGACCCGGCCGGGGATCGGGAACTACGTACAGCTGGGGCCGTTGGGCACCGGGTTGCTGCCGTACCGGCTGCCGAGGGTCGTCCTGATCGACGAGATCGACAAGTGCGACGCGGACCTCCCGAACGACCTGCTCACGCTCTTCGAGGACGCCTGGTTCGACGTGCCACCACTCGTACGGGTGAAGCAGACGGAGCCGACGGCAACCGTCCATACGGCTGATCCCGGGGGCACCGCCGTCGTCGAGAACGGAGTGGTCAGGGCGCACACGTTCCCGGTCGTCGTCATGACCTCCAACGGCGAACGGGAGTTCCCCGAGGCCTTTATGCGCCGCTGCCTGCGGCTCGACATTCCCGACCCGGACGCGGACACATTGGGAGAACTCGTCTCGGGCCATTTCGGCGACCGCCTCGGACCGGCGCAGGAAGCACTGATCCAGGATTTCCTCCGGCGCAGCGGCCGGGTGGGCGGACTGGCCGCCGACCAGTTGCTGAACGCCGCCCATTTGGCGACCTCGGGCCTCTACCGGCAGGACGGAAGCGATGCGGGGGAGTGGCAATCGGTCCTCGCCGCCATTTGGCACCCTCTGGGTGGTGAAGGGGCGGATACGGCGTGACCGGCGAATCATCGGCGGCCCGCGGCGCTGAAGGGCGGCACCGGCGGGACGGCCCGGCAGACCTGCCGGGCGACCCCCGCCTGCCCGACACCGGGCTGTCCGACACCCGCCTGCCCATCACCGGGCTGTACGCGTGGGAGGTCGCCGACGCCGTGTGGCTGGCGGCCAACCACCCGTGGCTGGCCGGCGGCGAGGAGGCCGAGGGAGCGGAGGAGGAGAAGACCGACGCCCCGGAGCGGCCGCCGACCGCCGACGACCGGCCGTCCCCGCACGACCCCGCCCCCGGCCCCGTGCCCGGCGACGACGACCCGTCCCACCCACAGCCCGACGCACCCGAAGCACCCGAAGCACCCGAAGCCCTCGACACCCCCGACGCCCCCGCAAACACCCCCGCACTCCCCGTACCGGCACCCGCGCCGGACGCTCCCGTCCACCTGAACGACGAGCCCTCAACCCCCGCCCCCGCCACCGTCGCGCTGACCCGCACGCCCGGGCCACGTGAACTGGGCCGGGCCCTGCGCCCACTGCGTACCCACCTCGACTCGGCGCACGCCCACACCCTGGACGAGGCGGCCACCGCGGAGCGGATCGCGCTCGCCCCGCACCTGCCGCCCGTGCTCGTCCCCGAGCCGGAACGGCACTGGAGCGCCGTCCTCGTCGTGGACAGCGCCCCGCACATGGCCCTGTGGCGACCTGCCGTCGACCGGTTCCGCTCGGCGCTGGGCGGCTACGGCGGGCTGCGTGACGTGGACGTCCTCACTCTCGACACCGCCCACCCTGAGCGGGCGGTGCTGCGCGGCCCGGGCACGGCCGGCCGGCCGCGGCCACCGCGCGGCCTCGTCGACCCGACCGGACGGCGCATCGTGTTCCTGCTGACGGACGGGGCCGCCCCCGCCTGGCGGTCCGGCGCCGCCCAGCGGCTGGCCGCCCTGTGGGGCAGGTTCCAGCCGGTCACCGTGGTGCAGATGCTGCCGCAGCGGCTGTGGGCCGGCACCGGCCTGTTCCCGGTCCGGGTGCGGCTGCGCGCCCACGGCCCCGGGTCGGCGGGCGGGCAGGTGCGGTGGCGGCCCGCCGAGCCGCTCGCCGCGTCCCTGCTGCCGGACACCCCCGGCCGCGTGGTGGCCGTACCGGTCCTGGAGCTGAGCCCCGAGTGGCTCGACCCGTGGGCCCGGTTCGTCTCCGGGACGACCCCGCGCTGGGCGGACCTGCCGGCGATCCTCACCAGCACCCGCCCGCCGTCGCACGCCGCGTCACCCCCGTCGCGGCGGCCGACGGCGGCCGAACTGGTGGCCCGCTTCCGCAACCGCGCCTCCCTCGCCGCGTTCGGCCTGGCCACCCGGCTGGCCGCCGTCCAGCTCGACCTGGACACCATGCGGGAGGTGCGGCGACAGACCATGCCGCACGCCACGGACGCCCATCTGGCGGAACTCCTCATCAGCCCCTTGGTGGAACCGCTGCCGGGCTGCGACGGGCATTCGTATCTCTTCGTCGACGGCGTACGGGAGGAACTCCTCGCCGCCGGCAGCAGGACGGCCACGGAAAGCGCCCTGAGAAAGGCCGCCGAATTCCTCGCACCGCACAATGAGGCGGCCCGGGAACTCCTCGATTACCTGGAAAGCGCCTCGCATTCAGCGGCTCCCGCGTTCCGCGAGGAAAGCCTGGAGGCCGTCGAGGCGACGGCCGAGAACCTCCGTTTCCGGCAGGCCGAACACGCGGCGCTCCAGGCGATCTCCGGTTCCCATCTGCGCCGCGCCCGAAGGCTCGGCGAACACATCGGTACCCCACCTCCGGGTCCCGCCGATGAGACACTCCCCGACGACAGCGACTACGCCATTCCCCCGTCTGGAGGCCCCCAAGTGAGCACGGTCCCCGCCCCGGCACAAACCCCGGCCCAGCAGCCTACGGCCGGAGGGGGTGCGCGACCCGCCATGCCCGCTGTCTGGGGGAACATGCCGCCCAGGAACATGGTGTTCACGGGACGGGAAGAGCTGCTGGTCGCCCTGGAGAGCGGGCTGCGCGACGGCCCCACCGCCGTGCTCCCGCACGCACTGCACGGAATGGGCGGCGTCGGCAAATCCCAGCTGGCGCTGGAATACGTGTACCGGCACGCGTCCGAATACCAGGTCGTCTGGTGGATCCCCGCCGAACGGACCACGCAAATTCAGCAGGCGTTCGTCGAACTGGCCCGGCGCCTCCACCTCCCGGCCAGCACCGAGGCCATTACCGCCGTACCCGCCGTGCTGGAAGCACTGCGCACCGGGAACCCGTACAACAGCTGGCTACTGGTGTTCGACAACGCCGAAAGCCCGGCAGCCGTACAGGAATACTTTCCGAGCACTCCCGAGGGCGGGCCGGTAGGCTCCGTCATCGTGACATCGCGCAACCCTCAGTGGAACACCTTGGCCCATCCGCTGGAAGTCGATGTGTTCGAACGGGAAGAGAGCATCCAGCTGCTCCGGCGGCGCAATCCCGACCTGTCCGACGAAGACGCGGACATGCTCGCGGAAATCCTCGGTGACCTGCCGCTCGCCGTGGAGCAGGCATCGGCGTGGCGCGCCGAAACGGGCATGCCCCCGGCTGAATATCGGAGGGTGTTCGAGGAAAAGAGCGCCGAGCTGATGGCGGTGTCACCGCCCACCCAGTACGAGAAGACCGTCGCCACCGCGTGGAACGTGTCCCTCGACCACGTGGAGGGGAAGAACGCGGGCGCCATCCAACTCCTCAAGCTGTGCACGTACTTCGCGCCCGAACCGGTCAACCGGCAGTTCTTCTCCAACTCGGTGTCCGAGCCCATCGCCCCCGAGCTGGACCGCATCTTCACCGACCCCATCCGGCTCAGCCGCGCGATCCGGGAGATCAGCCGGTACTCCCTGGCGAAGATCGACCACCGCACCAACTCGATCCAGATGCACCGGCTGGTCCAGGCGGTGCTCGAAGCGCGCATGACCGAGGAACAGCGCGGGATGTTCCGCCACGGCGCGCACCTGCTGCTCGCGGCGAACGCCCCCAGCGATCCGCTGGCACCGCAGAACTGGCAGCGGTTCGGCGAGCTGTATCCGCACGTCATCGCGTCGAAGGCGGCGCTGTCGGCCCACCGCAACGTACGCCAGCTGGTCTACAACGTCGCCCGGTACCTCTTCTACTGGGGCGACCACGCGGCGGCCCTGGAGTTCGCCCAGGAGACCTACCGCGACTGGTGCCGGCTCTTCGGCGAGGACGACCAGCAGACGCTGGCTCTCGGCAGGCACCTGCGGTTCGTCCTGTGGCGGGACGGCCGCTACAAGGAGGCCGCCGAGCTCGGTGAGCGCATGCTCGCCACGCTGGAGGGCGCCGGCCCGGATCTGGAGGAGGAATACCTGCGCGTCAAGGGCCAGGTGTCGGGCGACCGCAGGGCGCGCGGCGACTTCCGGGGCGCGCTGGAGTTCGACGAGGAGGTCTACGAGCGGGCCGTACGGGCGTACGGCGACGAGGACCCCGAGACGCTGCTGCACGCCCACAACCTGGGCGTCACACTCCGCGTCAACGGCCTGTACGCGCGAGCGCGGGACCTCGACCAGGCGAGCTGGCGCACCAAGGTGCAGATGTTCGGCGCCGACGCGCCCACCACCCTCAGCTCCGAGGCGTCGTTCCACCTGGACCAGCAGGAGCTCGGCGAGTACGCGGCGACGGAGAAGGCGTACGAGGAAGCGATCGACATCTACCGCGACACGTTCGGTGACCTGCACCCCGGCACACTGAACGCGATCGCACGACTGGGCGTCGCCCAGCGGAAGGCCGGCCATCACGCGGCCGCGGAGGCCAATACCCGCAACGCGCGCAACGCGCTGATCGAGCGGTACGGCGAGCGCAGCCCCGACGCCCTGCACGCCTCGCTGAACCTGTCCATCGACCTCCGTCAGAACGGGTCGTTCCAGGAGGCCCTGCGGCTGGGCGAGCGGGTCAGGGCGCTGTACGCGGAGGTCTTCGGGCAGGACCATCCCCACGCGGCCGCCGCGGACGCCAACGCGGCGATCACCATGCGCCTGCTGGGCCAGGTCGAGCAGGCCCGCAGGCTCAATGAGTCGGCCATCGCCCGGTTCCGTGCCGCCGTGGGCGACACGCACCCGCACACGCTGATCTGCCAGGTCAATCTCGCCAACGACCTCTTCGCGCAGGGTGACGCGGCCGGAGCGCTGGAGATCGACGAGCGGGTCCTTCCGCTGCTGGTGGAGGCACTGGGCGAGGAGCACCCGACCGTGCTGGTGACGCGCGGCAACACGGCCGCGGATCTGCGGGCGCTGGGCCGTACCGGCGAGGCGGAGGAACTCCACAGGGCGGCCATCGACGGCATCCGGGCCAGGCTCGGCCAGGAGCACCCGGCCTGCACGGACATGCTCGACTGGCGGCGGGCCAACTGCGACATCGACCCGATGACGCTCTAGTCGGACCGACTCTCGTACGGCGATTCCAGAGCGCCCTGGCCCAGCCAGTGGGCCAGGGCAACCGGGTCGGGCGTACGCCCGCGGCCGTCCCTCACGGCCCGGTGAACGGCCGCGACCAGCTCAGGCACCGCCGTCAGGGCCCTGACCGCCTCCGGTGCGTCACCGGTGTCCTCCAGGGCCAGCCGCAGTCCTGTCCACGCCCCGGTCCGTCGGCTCAGGTCCCGGACGTGGAAGCGCCGCGCACCCTCCGTGTCCCCGCACGCCCACAGCAGGTCGCCCCGGCTCGCCCCGGTGACGCCCGGCACGGTGTCGCCGGGGCGGTCACGCACCGTGTCACGCATCTTGTCGAGCGCCGCCGGGTCCGCCAGGGCGATGCGGGCGAGCATGGCGCGCGCGTCCAGGTGCCGGTGCCCGGCGTCCCGTATCGCCTCCCGGCGCGCCGGGAGCCGTGGGGGCCGTCCCGCGCTCCAGGCGGCCGCCAGGGCCGGCACGTCCTCGGGGTACGGGCGTACGTGGGCCAGCCGCCAGGATGCCCGGTGGTCGGCGGCCATCCGGCGGGCGAGCCGCTCCTCGGGGCCGTCGCCGCACCTGTCGCCGTACCCGTCGCCCCGCCGGCGTACGGCACCGAGCAGGTCCTGTAACGCGCTGCGGCCCGCGGCGGTGAGCGCCGGATCGGCGGCCAGCTCCGGCACGACCCGCTCGAGCTGCCCCAGCCACAGGACGTACTCGAACCGGGCTATGGCACCGCCCGGTTCGCCGGAGCGGCGGGTCGCGTACGCCTGCCAGAACCGGGCCACCGCGTGGAACGCGTACGCCCCCTGGAGCATCCCGCCGAGCGGCCGGGGATCGTCGCGCCAGGGCCCGTAGTACAGCCGCCCGGCCTTCTCCGGCTGGTACAGCGGGCACAGGTGCATCAGTGCGCTGAGCTTGCTGTGCTGGAGTTCGTGCACGAGGGTCGCCGCGCACAGGGCGACCGAATCGGGCAGCGACGACGCCAGGCCGCCGACGCCGTGCCCGCTGGTGACGCTGCGGACCCGGAAGGGTTCGTGGGCGGGCATGGGCTGGACGGAGCGCAGCAGGACGGCGGCGGCCTGCGCGGTCGGCGGATCGACGTCGGCCAGCACGGCGTACGCCTCGCGCAGCAGTCCGCTCCAGGTGTCGTACGCGGTCGGTGTCAGCCGCTCGGCGGCGCCATAGGGCAGCGGAGCGATCCGGTGGGTGCCCAGGTCGTCCACGATGACGTGGCGCGCGGCGCCGGGGGCGAGGGCGGCGCGCCGCACGGGCAGCCAGCCGGGAGCGGACCGTTCGGGGCGGGAGGGCAGGTGGAGCCGGCCGTACCGGCCGGTGAGGGTCACCCGCCCGCCGGACGCCCGGACCTCGGCGGTGTCCCAGGCGCATCCCTGCCGGTGCGCCGTGGGGAGCCGCGCCAGGCCCAGGGTGGGGAGCCACACCGTGCCGTGGTGGGCCGGGACGGGGAACGAGAAGTCGAGTCCGGCACGTGCGGCGGCGACGGCGGCCAGGGTGTGCAGGTGGCCCGTGTCCGCCCACAGCGGGCCGGCGTCCCGGCCGCAGGCGCCCAGCCGGGCCAGCAGCCGGTTGAGCCACAGCCCGGTGTCGGGAAGGAGGAGCAACTCCTCCACGGGATCAGGGGCGTACCGCTGCGCGGCGGCCAGGAGGTCCCAGGCCCGCTGGGCGGCGGGCAGGGGTCCGGTCACCCCGGTCAGCGGGGCGAGCGCGTCCATCAGGAGATCGAACAACAGAAGGCGATGGCTGAACTCGGCCCGCGCCAGCACCTGGAGTGCTCCTGTGCCGCCTTCCCCGCGGCTGAGTTCATGGAACTGGCCTGGTGTCAGAGAATGCCGCGACTCCGCTGCGTGCAGTGAGTCAGGGCGCATACCGTCCCTCTGCGTCGCCACCGCCGTATCGGCGCATCAAGCGGTCCAGCTGTCTTGCCCACCTGTCCCGCCGCCGACATTGCCCGCCGTACGTCCCGCGTCCGCCAGCAGCCGGGCCTTGGCAACCGCTCTGCTCTCGTCGGGCCGGGAACGCAGCTCCTCCAGGGAGGTGCCCGTGAGGTCGGGCAGGTCCGACATGATGGCGGTTTCCGGCTTTTCCACTGCCGTAGACCTCCCCCGGTGTCCGAGCGGTGTTCGATCCGCCGCCCTTACATGATGTCCTAAGCACCCACCGCTGGAAACATGCGCTACCGGACAGCCTGCACCCCGCCCGGGGCGCCGTGGCCGAATCGCGGAGGCTCAACCGCCGTCCGGGCCGGGGTCGGTGAACCATTCCGGGTAGTCCCGCAGAACCCCCAGGAGGGCCTCCGCCGCCGGTGTGCCCGGGTCCACCAGGGACACCGCCTCCCACAGGGGGGTCAGTCCGTCGCTGAAGGTCACGCACGTGTCGATGAGCCCCAGGATCTCCAGGCGTGTCTGCGCCTGTCTCGGGACGCTGCCCGCCATCGCTTCGGGCAGGAGGCCGATGATCTGGCCGCGCGACTCGGGGCGGCGCATCACCTCCACGGCGGCGAGCGCGTCGTGCAGGCGGCGTTTGTCGGCCAGTTCCAGTCTGCGGCGCGGTGTCGCACGCCGGGGAGCCGGGACGACCGTGGAGCGGTGGCCCACGGTGCGGTGCGCTTCGCCGTCGCCCTCGAACCAGAGCGAGGTGGTGTTCCCGAACCTGCCGCGCAGCGCTTCGGCGAGCGGCCGGGGCGAGGTGCGCCAGTCGGGGTGGTCGCGCAGCAGGCGGAGGGCCTCGGCGCTGAACACACCGGAGCGCATGCCGTTGCGGGTGGTTTCGCCGGGGCCGCAGGCGAACAGGACGTGCTGGTCGGCCCGTTGGCGGGGGATTGCGCGGGGCAGGGGGTCGGGGCGCAGCGCGCCGGCGGTCGCGGCCGTGTCGGCGTACGTCTGGCAGGCGTCGAGGAGCCACAGCTGGCGCGGATGGCCGGGGGCGCCGTCGGAGCGGTAGAGGGCGAGGGCGGCTTCGACGTCGAGGCAGCGCAGGTCGCGCTGGACCGCGTCGGCGAACAGCAGCCGGCGGTTGCGGTCGGCGTCGATGAGCCCGTGGCCGGACCAGGCGACGAGGAGCCAGTCGCTGCGTTCGTCGGCCAGTTCACGGGCCAGCACCCGGTGGACGGTGTCCCGGTCGGCCGGCCGGTGGGGCAGGCCGGCGGTGTCGGCGAGCGTCCGGTTGCGGGCGAGCGGCGACAGCAGCAGGGTCATGTCCTGGTCCGGTACGCCGAGTTCGCGCAGCCAGTGTACGTAGCCGAGCGCGTCGCGCACCGGCCCGTCCAGGTCCCAGGCCGACCCCGCCTCGTAGGACTCCACTCCGGCCACGAGCGCCCGCATCCGTACCTCCCCGCTCCAGGGTAGGTCTCAACGGCCGCTGTCAGAAGTGATGTTCAGCAGCTCCAGGGCCTCCTCCCAGCGGAAGCCGTCGGCCTTGATGCGGTCCGATTCCTGGGTGCCGATGCGGACGCCCATCGCGCGCAGCGCGTCCAGGCTGCGCCGGTAGGCGGGGTGGGCGGCCTGGGCGGTGCTGAGGCACGGGAGGGCGGCGGTGGGGACACCGGCGCCGTACGACTCGCAGAGGATGCCCAGCGCGAGGGTGTCGGACATCCCGGCGGCCCACTTGTTGAGGGTGTTGAAGGTGGCGGGGGCGACCGCGATGGCGTCCGGGTCGGGCAGCGGGCGCGGATCGCCGGGGCGGCGCCAGGCGGACCGGATGGGGTAGCCGGTCTGCGCCTCGATGCCGCCCGCGTCGATGAAGCCGAGGGCCAGGGGGGTGGCGACGACACCGACGTCCCACTGCCGCTCCTGCGCGGCCGTGATGAGCTTGCCGACGTCGCCGGCGACTCCGGCCGCGCAGACGACGACGTACAGGAAGGGCTTCGGCCGGCGCTGGTGGGGCACGTGTGGTCTCCGCTCGGTGAGGGTGGCGTGGCGTACGTCGATGGTGGCGCAGTGCGCACGGCGCGCGGTAGGTACCCTGAGCCCGTCGCGGACTCTCCCATCACCTCGCCCGTACGGCGCAGTTGTTCCGCCGGCGGTGGCTGAGGTGGCGGATCGATCGGAATCAGGCAGGTGCACAGGGTGCTGGTGGCGGATCGGTACCGGTTGGAGTCGCCCATCGGCCGCGGCGCGATGGGCGAGGTGTGGCGCGCCACGGACGAGGTGCTGGGCCGGCCGGTGGCCATGAAGCTGCTGCTCGGGGACGATTCGGACGCGGAGACGGCGGCGCGCTTCCGGCTGGAGGGGCAGACCGCGGCGCGGCTAAGCCACCCGCATGTGGTGGCGGTGTTCGACTTCGGGGCGTGGGAGGGCCGTTTCTACCTGGTCATGGAGCTGGTGGAGGGCCGCAGCCTGGCGCAGGAGCTGGCGGCCGACGGGTCGCTGCGGGCGCCGCGCGTGGCGGCTGTCGCCGCGCAGACCGCGGCGGGGCTGGCGTCGGCGCACCGGCAGGGGATCGTGCACCGGGACATCAAGCCCGGGAACCTGATGTCGGACGCGGACGGGACGGTCAAGCTCGGGGACTTCGGGATCGCCCGGTTCGTCGACGATCCGGCCGCCGCGCTCACCACGGCCGGGCAGATCGTCGGCACCAGCCTCTACCTGGCGCCCGAGCGGGCGCTGGGGCAGCCGGCCGGTCCGGCGTCCGACGTGTACTCGCTCGGGTGCGTGCTGTACCACCTGCTGACGGGACGGCCGCCGTTCCACGCCGACACCGCGACGGCGATCCTGTACCAGCACATCGACGCCGCGCCGGTGCCGCCGCTGCGTCTCGGGGTGGACGTGCCGCCCGCGTTCGAGAACTACCTGCTCGGGATGCTCGCCAAGCAGCCGGAGGAGCGGCCCACCGCCCAGGAGGTCGCCGACTGGTTCGCCTCCGGCGCCTGGCAGGGGCGGGCGCAGTCGCTCCCGGACCCGCACCCGGCACCGGCCGCCGGGCCCGCGCAAGGCGTGCACGCGACGCAAGGCGTACACGCGCCGGGCGCCGGGCACGCCGCGTCCATGACTGCGCCGCCCGGCCGTCCCGGCGGCCCGCTGCCGACGCCGGCGCCCGTGCCCGGGTCGCCGGAGAGCGGCACCGCGACCACGTACATGCTGCCCAACACCCCCCGCCAGGGCGGCCGGGGCCGCCGCGCCCTGCCCGCGCAGTCCGGCGCGGGCGCCGCCCGGCAATTCGTCAGGCGGCGGCCCCGGGTGGCGAGCCTGATCGCCGGGTCCGTGGCCTTCTTCGCCGCCGTACTGGTCGGCATGGCGCTGTTCTCGCCCGACACGACGTCGCCGGACACGCCCCAGGTGGAGATCGCGGTGACGCCGAGCACCCTGGGCGGGGACGACGGGGACTGAGCGGCCGGGCGCGGCCCTACGGCACGTCGGTCATCGTGGGCATGTCCCCCTTGGCCGTACCCATGTCGATGACGGAGAACGACGCGCCCTGCGGGTCCCTCAGCGTCGCGAACCGGCCGAACGGGGTGTCCATCGGCCCCAACAGCACGGCCCCGCCGCGCTCCGTGGTCTTCGCCACCGCCGCGTCGCAGTCGTCGACGCCGAAGTACACGTTGATGTACGGCGGGACCTCCGGCGGGACCTCGCCCGTCATCCCCATCCGGCCCAGTACGGGGTCGTCCCCCACGTGGAAGACCCTGAAGTCCATGCCGTCGGGGGTCTCCATCGTCTTGGCGCGGTACGGGAAGACGGCGGGGAAGAAGGCGTCGGACGCCGCCGGATCGCGGGTGAAGATCTCGGACCAGCAGTACGCGCCGGTCACGCCACGCGCCTGGAACCCCTCATGGGCGCCCGCCTGCCACACCCCGAAGACGACGCCGCCGGGGTCGCGGGCCAGCACCATGGACCCGAAGTCGCCGACCTGCATGGGCCCCATCACCACCTCGCCGCCGTTGTCGCGGATCTTCCGCGCGGTGGCCTCCGCGTCCGGCGAGGCGAAGTACAGGCACCAGGCCGACTGCTCCTCCGCGCCGGGCATCGGCGGCACGACGGCCGCCACGGCCTTGCCGTCCGCGTACGCCTCCGTGTAGTTGCCGAACTCCGACGACGCCTCGCCGAACGTCCAGCCCAGTACGTCGCCGTAGAAGCTCTTCGCGCCCTCGACGTCCGTGAACATCGCGTCCGCCCAGCACGGCGCGCCTTCGGGTTGTACCGCCATGGTTCCGTCCCTTTACCGCTCGCACTCGATACGTGGTCCGGATTGTCACGCTAGCGAGCGATACGCCGATACGCTCGCCGAAACCGGGCGAGGCGCGGACGAAAACTCGGCCGAAGGCCGACCCGACACCCTTGACGAGGTGTCATAATGCGAATGTAGCCCATCGTGCATCCCCCGTCGCGATGGGCTACATCCCTGTCCAGACCCAGTGCAGGCCCCAATCCGGGCACGCCGCATCGGTCATACACGGGCAAGGGACTCCCCTCGTGGCCCCCTGCCCGTGTTTTTTCGAGTTAACAGTGACGTAGAGTGCTTGCGCAAGTCCGCTTCTGGTGCGGGAGTGGGATGCTCCACTTTGTCGCTGATGCAAAGACGCCAACGTTCTGTGTCGATTACAGTACGAGCCCGTTGACCGAACTCGAACATCGCGCGACGTGGGGACCCGGATGGACAACGGCGAACAGCGCAACGGCGAGCAGCGCCCGCCCGAACTGCGGACGTTGCAGCAGAAGGTCGAGTACATGGTCGAGAAGACCTTCCCGGGCCAGAAGATCTCGGGGCGGGTCTTCGCCGACCTGGTGAAACAGCGCGGCGGTTCCCTCTCCCACAGCTATTTCTCCAACATCCTGGCCGGCAAGGTCACCCACCCCTCCGAGGACATCCTCAAGGCGCTGGGCATCGGCTTCGGCGTCGACTGGCGCTTCTTCAAGGACGAATCGGAAGTCGTCGGCGATGTCGTCGCAGGTCTGCAATTCCTCGCGAAACGGCGCAGCGGGGACATCAGCGGAGTCGCCGCGCGCGGCAACGACGAGGACGGGATCCCGGCGGAGCTGCTGGAGTTCGCCCTCTCGCTGCTGGAGGAGACCAAGCAGAAGGACTCCGACGAGCGGCAACCGGACGGCCGGTAAACTCGCGGATCATCACGAGGGCAAGAGGCGTTCATGTCCATGCGCGAGCTGCGGAGAGAGTGCGAAGCCGGCCTCGCCGACCTTCCCATCCCGGCCCCCTTCACCATCGAAGGGCTCGTGGCCAACATGGAGGCCGCCCGGGGCCGCACCATCGTCCTGCGCGAACTGCCCGACCACCTGGCGCGCGTCAACGCCGCCTGCGGGCTGCGCCTCAGCTCCGGCACGACCAGCATCGTCCTGTACCGCAAGCGTCCCACCGCGTACCAGACGCAGCACGTCATCCTGCACGAGCTGTGCCACGAGTGGTTCGACCACGGCACCTCACTCGACGTCGGCCAACTGCGCCGCCTGCTCCCGGTCTTCGACACCTCGCTGATCTCCCGGGTGCTCGACTCCGGCGCCACCGTCCAGGCCCGTGCGCAGTACGACACGCACGACGAGCGGGTCGCAGAGTTCGGGGCCTCCCTCATACCCCGGATGGCGCGCGACATGACCAGCGATGACATGGTGGGACGGCTCGCCAACTCGCTGTCCCGGCCCGTCGCCCACCGGCGGCGCGGCCTGTTCCGACGTACCCCCAAGGATTCCGCGTGACCGCGCTCGACCTCGCCGGCTACCTCATAGCCGGTCTGATGACTGCCGTCGCCCTGTGGCGTATGCCGGCCGCCCTGTGGGGCGACGAGGAGGACCAGCGGCGCCGGGCTCTGTGGGGCTGTTACGCGGGGTTCGCCGCCGCGCTGTGGACCAAGACCGAGGCCGTACGCACCGGGCTCAACAACAGCCCCGTCGTGGACCTCGCCGTCCTCATCAAGCACTACACGGCGACCATCGCGATCCTCGCCATCCTCAGCTACATCGTCGCCATCTACGGCCACTACCCGGAGGGCGGCAGCGTCCCGCGGCACGTGCGGTTCGCACGCGCCGTCCAGCACGTGGCGGCGAAGGCGTCCGTCGCGACGCTGATCCTGCTGACCGTGCTGTTCTTCACGGTGGTCGACCGGTCCGTGCCCTCCGACCGGTTCGTCTCCGACCACGCCGGACAGTGGGGCGCCACGCTCTACATGAGCGTGTTCTACCTGTACTTGGGCGCCGCGTCCGCCGTCTGCGCGTACCAATGGGCGCTCGCGACCGGGAACGCGCGGCTGCGGCACCTGCGGGTCGGGCTCGGCATGATGACCGCCGCCATGTTCATCGGCGTGGGCTACACCGTCAGCCGGACGCTGTTCATGTGGATCAGCGTCGTCCACCGGCCCAGCCACGGCTTCGCGCAGACCTTCGACAAGGTCACCGAGCTGGCGCAGATCGTGCTGTTCGCGCTCTTCGCGGTGGGCGCTTCCCTCCCCGCCTTCAGCAAGGGCTGGCGGCGCGTGAAGCTCTGGCGGGCGCAGGCCCAACTGCATCCGCTGTGGCGCGCGTTGATGACCGCCTTCCCCGACCAGCCGTTCGAGCCGCCGGCCTCGCTGGTGCGGGAGCTGACCCGGTTCGACACCCCCGCCGACCTGCGCGTCGACCGCTGGGCCGCCGACATCGCCGACGCCGTCGAGAAGCTGCGGCACTACGTGCCCGACGGCCTGGTCGGCGCGGCCGCGGACGCCGCGGGCGGCCCCGGCCCGCTCGCCGACGCGTACTGGATCAAGGCCGCCCTCGCCGCCAAGGCGGGCGGCACGCCCGCCGGGAAGGCCGCCGCCGTCGAGGCCAGGCACGCCACCGACCAGGACGACGAGGTGGCGTGGCTGGTACGGGTCGCGGCCGCGTACCGCAGAGCCGACGACGACCGGGCACGTGCCCTTCTCGCGTCCCTGGAGCACAGCGCATGACCAGCACGGACACCACCGCCCGTACCGACACCGCCCGTACCGTCACCGATGTCCTCCAGCCCCGCAACGTCCTGCTCGTCGGGATGCTCGCCATCGGGTGGGCGGCGGCCGGTCACTGGTCCGGCCTGCCCTGGGGCCTCCTCGGCGCGCTGTGCGCGGGGCTGATCCCCGCCGGGTACATCGAGTGGGAGCGGGGGCGCGGCACGTGGGGCGACCGGCACGTCGTCGACCGCACGAAGCGCGCGCCGATCTTCTTCGTGATACTCGGCTCCATCGGTACGGGCTCGGTGGTCATGGTCCTCGGGCACGCCCCCACGGGCATCCTCGTGGCGATGCTCGCGCTGTGGGTGATGACGGTCGGGCTGCTGGTGGTCAACACCGTCTGGAAGATCTCGGTCGACTCGGCCGTCGCCTCGGCCGTCGTCGCCCTGCTCTCGGTGGTCCACTCGCCCTGGTGGCTGGCGGCGTACGCGATGACCGTCGCCGTGTGCTGGTCGCGCGTGGCGCTCGGGTACCACACGGTGGCGCAGACGGTGGCGGGCGCGTCGCTGGGCGCGGCGACGGCGGCGGCGTCCTGGCTGATGTGAAGCGTGGCCGATGTGAAGCAGCCTCGCGGAGGTGAAGCCCGGCCGATGTGAACCGGCCCCCGGGCGGTGTCACCCGGTGGCCAGCAGCTCCGCCAGGAACGCGTCCAGGTCCTCCAGCCGCTCCTGCCCCGCCGGGACCTCCTCGTACGTCCGCGCCAGGAAACGCCACAGCGACGGCACCCACACCGTGAACACGGCGGTGTCCAGCAGCTCGATGCGCAGCTCCTCGCGGCTGCCGTTGAGCGCCGGCCACATCCGTACGTCACCCTCGCCGACCGGCTGCGCCATGCCGTCCCGCAGCATGTCGCGGTCCAGGCGCCATTCGGCGTACACGAACCCGCCGTGGGTGAACCCGACCGTGACCGCGTACGGGTCGCGGGTGTCGTAGACCAGGTGGGCCAGGACGGGAAGCTCGTGGCCGTCCGGCGAGAGAAGTCGCATGAAGACCTTGTCGCGCAGGACCGCGTTCATGTCGTTCCTCCAGAGGAATGGGTGACGAGGACCCCCTCTCAGGTGCCCCGGGAAACCCGCGATACTCCGGTCGGCCGCACATCACCCTGCGGCCCCTCCGGCCCGTCCATACCGTGGCTGAATGATCGTCAGTTCACTCGTGGCCGCCGCCCTGCTGCTGCTCCCGTCGATGCCGGCCGCCGACCCCGCCGCCGGCCCGCGCCCCGTCGAACCCGTGCCGCCACCGGCCGCCGTACCCGTCGACCCGGCGCTCCTGCACCGCCCCGGCACCCAGGTGCGCCTCCCGCCCGGCGTCAAGGCCCCGCCCCGGCTGTCCGCCCGCTCCTGGCTGGTCGCCGACGCCGCCACCGGTGAGGTCCTCGCCGCCCGCAACGCCCACCGGCGCCTGCCGCCCGCCTCCACGCTCAAGGCCCTGTTCGCGCTGGCCGCGCTGCCCGGCCTGTCACCCGAGCGGCAGCACACGGTCAGCAAGCACGAGCTGCGGGGCATCGGGGACGGCAGCAGCCTGGTCGGCGTACGCGAGGAGGTCACCTACCGGGTCGCGGACCTGTGGCGCGGGGTGTTCCTCAGCTCCGGCAACGACGCCGTCCGCGTCCTCGCGGGCCTCAACGGCGGCTGGTCGGAGACCGCCCGCGAGATGCAGACCACGGCCCGGTCGCTCGGCGCCCTCGACACCCGGGTGGTGTCCCCCGACGGGTACGACGCGCCCGGCCAGGTCTCCTCCGCCTACGACCTGGCGGTCTTCGGCCGGGCGGGGCTGCGCAACCCGGACTTCGCCCGCTACGCCGCCACCGCCTACGCCAAGTTCCCGGCCGGGCGCTGGACCTACAGCATCCGCAACACCAACCGGCTGCTCACCGGCGCCGACGGCGTACGGCGCTACCCGGGGATCCTCGGCATCAAGAACGGCTACACCACCAACGCCGGCCACACCCTGATCGCCGCCGCCCGCAAGGGCCCGCGCACCCTGGTCGTCTCGGTGATGAACCCCCGCCGGGGCGGTGCCTACGCGGTGTACGAGGAGGCCCGCGACCTGCTCGACTGGGGCTTCGCGGCGGCGCCCCACGCCCGCCCGGTGGGCTCCCTCCTCCCGCCGCGCGCCGCCCTCCCGGTCAGCGCGGCGGCCCCGCCGGCCCCGGCGCCGGCGCGCTCGGTCCCGCCGACCGCCGCCGTCTCCGTCGCCACCCTCCCCGACCCGGCCGGCGAGGACGGCCCACGGCTGTTCCTGCCGGTCACCTTCGTCGGGTCGGCGTGCCTGGCGGCGGCCACGCTGTGGCTGGTGCGCCGCCGTGCCCCGCGCTGATTCACAGGGGCAGGTCGTCCGGCAGAACCCGGAACACCTTGTGACGGCCGAGTGGCCGCACGGAACGGAAGTCCCGGCGGTCGAGGGTGAGAACGGCGTCGGTGTCGTACTCGGCGGCCAAGGCGACGTTCACCGCGTCGGCAAGGTCGAGGTCGAGCGCGCGGTAGCGGGCGCGCACCGACTGCGCCACGCCGAGGTGGTCGTCGGTGACCTCCGGAACGGACACGCGCCCTCTGCGCATCCAGTGCCGGATGTCGTCCACGGCGCTGATCGCGGGCCCATGTGTGACGCCTTGCCGCGCGTGCCCGGCCGCCGTCCGCCGTCGTCCGTGACACTGCCTCCATGACACACATCCCCGTGATCCTGGACTGCGACCCCGGGCACGACGACGCCTTCGCCATCCTGCTGGCCGCCGCCCACCCCGCCATCGAGCTCCTCGCGATCACCGCCGTCGCCGGCAACGCGAGCGTCGCGAAGACCGCCCTCAACGCGCGCCGCGTGTGCACGGTCGCCGGGATCGAGGGCGTACCGATCGCCGCCGGGCTGGCGCGGCCGCTGCACGGGGCCGGGATCGTCGCCGGGGACCTCCACGGCGAGTCGGGCCTCGACGGCCCCGGTTTCGGCGAGCCGACCGTCCCGCTCGACCCGCGCGACGCGATCACGCTCCTCCGCGAGACGCTGCTCGCCCACCCCGTGCCCGTGACCCTCGTCCCGACCGGCCCGCTCACCAACATCGCCGCGTTCCTGCTCGCCCACCCGGACCTGGCCGCCGACCGGATCGACCGGATCGTGCTGATGGGCGGCTCCACCGGGCGCGGCAACCGCACCCCGGCCGCCGAGTTCAACATCGCCGCCGACCCGGAGGCCGCCGACATCGTGTTCTCCAGCGGGCTGGACGTCACCATGATCGGGCTGAACGTCAGCCACCAGGCCCCGGCGGCCCCCGACGTCCTCACCCGCCTGGAGGCGCTCGGCACGCCCCTGTCACGGCTGTGCGTCGAACTGCTGACGTACTTCGGCACCACCTACCGCGAGGTCTTCGGCTTCGCCGCACCGCCCCTGCACGACCCGCTGACCGTCGCCCACCTCATCGACCCGGACCTTGTCACGACGGTCCGCGCCCCGGTCGCCGTCGAGCTGACCGGCACCCACACGCGCGGCGCCACGGTCGTCGACCTCGACGGCGTCACCGGCCGTCCCGCCAACGCCCGCGTCGGCACCGCCGTCGACGCCCCCGCCTTCTGGGACCTGATCATCGACGCCGTACGGACGCTGTCCGATCGCGCTACTCCTCCGAGCAGTCCAGCCCCTCGCGCGAACCGCTGAGCCGTTCCAGGAGCGTGCGCAGCGAGGCGCGATCCCGCTCGGAGAGGGCGGCGAACAGCTCGCGCTCGGCCGCGTTCAGGGCGGTGTCGACCTCACGCAGCGTCGTCGCGCCCTTGTCGGTGATCTCGACGATGTGGCGGCGGCGGTCGGCGGGGTCGCGGCGGCGTTCGGCGAGGCCGGCGCCTTCCAAGTCGTTGAGGATGGCGACCAGTTGGCTCGGGTCGACCTCCATCGTGTCCGCGAGCGCCCGCTGGCTCGTGGGGCCGGCCGCGAGGTGCATGAGCGTCATGGCCTGACGCGGCGGCAGTCCGGTGACGCCGAGCGCGCGGCGGATCCGGGCGCCGGCCAGCTCACCGCGCCAGGCGAGGACGAACCCGAGGCGGTCCGTGGGGGCGGGGTTGCCGTCTGCTGCTGCCATGCGGACACCGTAACAGTCACTCCATTGTGGAGCTGGATAAATGATTTATACTGTTCAATCATTCAGCGCCATCGACCATTGGAGTGCATCAGATGTTCATCGCGTACGCCGTCGTCGCCGGGGCCCTCGCCCTCGTCCTCACCGCCTCCGCCACCTTCACCTACGCCCGCAACGACCAGATCACCGGTTCGATGACCAAGCTGGGCGTGCCGGACACCTGGCTGCCCGCACTCGCCACCGCGAAGGCGGCCGGCGCCGCGGGGCTGCTCCTCGGGCTCGTCGTGCCGTTCATCGGGTCCGCCGCCGCGATCGGCGTGGTGCTGTACTTCCTCGGGGCCGTCCTCACCCACATACGCGCACGGGACTACGCGCTCGCCCCGGCGGCCGTCCTCACCCTGGCCGCCGGAGCCGCGCTGATCCTCCGGATCGGGTCGATGTGACGGTCGGCGGTCGGCGGTCAGCGGTCGGCGGTCAGCGACGGAGCGCCCACTTCTGTACGGATTCCAGCGGGCCGGTCGAGAAGCGGCGCAGCCACAGCGTGGAGCCCACCAGCAGCACCACCGACACCGCCGCCCACAGCCCCATCACCCACCACGGCCGCCACGGCTCGCCGAGCTCAGCCGCGAGGCCCAGGCCGATGCCGTACGAGACGAGCATGCAGATCACGTTCTGTGCGACGTAACCCGACAGTGCCATCCGGCCCACGGACGTCAGGCCGTTCATCAGTGGCCCCGGACGCCGTACGCGGTCCACCACCGCCCCGATGAGGCCGATGTACCCGACCGCCATCAGCGGCGCCGCCCCGTACCGCCCCAGCAGGAAGAAGTCCCCACCGCCCACCGCGACCGCCACGTTCAGCGGGACACCCAGCCCCAGCCCCCACGCCAGCATCCGCGCCCGGATCCGCCGCGCCGCCTCGTCCGCCCCGAAGGCGCCCGCCCGGAAGAGCCGCACGCCCAGCAGGAAGAGGAACAGGAGCAGGAAGAACGTCAGGACCGGCTCCATGCGCAGGGCGATCGCGTTCTCCAGGCGGAAGGCGATCTGGTCCGCCCAGCTCCCGTGCGCGTACAGCTCGACGACCTCCCGCGAGGCGCCGCCACCGTCCGGCGAGGAGCCCGCCGGGGCCGACGCCAGCGCCGCCGTCAGCAGCCCGATCACCGTCAGGTGCACCCCGGCCGCCCACCACATCACGCGCCGCCACGCCCGTTCCGAGCGGGTCAGCAGCCAGGCCACGAGCAGCGCGGTCACCGCGTACCCCATCAGCACGTCCCACGCGAAGACCAGCACGAAATGCACGGCCCCCTCCCCGAACAGGAACAGCGCCCGCCACTTGTACCGCCCCGGCCACGGCTGCCCGCGCCTGGCCGCCGAGCCGTACTGGATCGCCAGCCCGACCCCGAACAGGATCGTCAGCATCGACAGGAACTTCCCGTCCGCCAGCAGCCGGAACACACTCTCGGCCGCGTCCGGGAACGACCCGAACGACGTCTCACCCAAGGAGCCTTGCAGGACGCCCCACTCCGCCCCCGGCCCCGTGAACACCCACACATTCGTCATGAGCGTCCCGAGGATCGCCACCCCGCGCAGTACGTCGAGGAGGGCGAGGCGTTTCGGGGAACCGGCGGTCGTCGGTGCGGGAACGCGAAGAGTCTCGGTCATGCATCCAGCGTCCCGGCGGCCCGGGCCCGAAACGTCGTGAGCACAGACGAACTCGCGGTACATCGAAGGATGTACGTCCACGAAAAATGCGGTGGACAGGCGGACCACCCCCGCCGGATAGTGCGCCCCATGGCTTCTCTCGTGCGCCACCTCACCTTCGACTGTTCCGACGCCTACAGCCTGGCGCAGTTCTGGGCCGCCGTACTGGACGGCAAGGTCACCGACGAGGACTCCCCGGGCGACCCCGAAGCCCTGGTCATCGCGCCGGGCTCGGCGCTGCTGTTCGTGGCGGTGCCGGACGCCAAGACCGTCAAGAACCGGGTCCACGTCGACCTCCAGCCCCAGGACCGGTCCCGGGACGAGGAGGTCGAGCGCCTCGTCGCGCTGGGCGCCACGGTCGTCGCTGACCACCGCGTGCCCGACGGGAGAGGCTGGGTGACCCTGGCCGACCCCGAGGGCAACGAGTTCTGCGTCGAGCGCAGCCTCGCGGAACGGGACGCGTCCTAGACGGCGCCCTCGGCCGCCGCCCCGACGAACACCGCGAACGCATCTGGGGCGACCCGGAAGCCCGGCCCGTCGGGGCGCTTGGAATCCCGGACGGCGATGTGGGGGTCGAGGTCGGCGACCTCGACGCAGTCGCCACCGGTGTCGCCGCTGTAGCGGGACTTACGCCATTGTGCGCCCGTCAGATGCTGGTTGGTCCCCATGGCGTTCCTCCCGTACGCGGGCGATCAGCGCCGCTGACTCCCCCACGGAGAGGGCCGCAGCCTGCAAGTCCGCCGCTCCTTCGGGTGGTGCTCAGCGAGGCGGTGCTCCGCCAGGAGGTGGGGCGGCCGGCCGGGCCGGAACCAATGCGGCGGTTGGTGCCACATCACCAGGGCGTGGAGCCACGTAGTCCAGCGGCGGCGCGCTCGGGTGCAAGTCGCGGATGTGCGTCATGGTGGCCGAGCGTAATGATCACCCAACTGGCTGGCTCACGCCACGGCCTCGGTGTGAGCGCCCTGCCCACGGTGGGCGGGGCGTCCACCCCGGGGGGCGGCGGCCACGCGGCCACCATGAACAGCACGCCCACACCCGGAGCCTGTTGACCGTTTCGTCCGAGTTTATGGGGTACCCGTACCGTATGAAGACGCAAGCAGGGCCCAGCAGCGACCCCGTGCCCGGCATACCCGAGGTCACGGAGCCCCTTGACCGGCCGATCGCGATGAGGCGTGAACTCCGTGGACGTATCCGCCTGTACCAGGCCGCCGTTGTCGGTACGGAGCCCGAAGCGCCCGTGTGGGACGGCAACATCGTCCGGGGCGAGGACTGAGAGGAGCCGATGACCCGTTCGGCGGGTCCGGCCGTGCGGGAGGGCCTTGGCGCACGCACCGTGGGGGAGTGACATCGACAGGCAATGCGTACGTGTCCGGCCTCGTGGCGTTGCTCCTGGCCGCCGCCTCGGGATGCGCGGCCGACGCGGCGCAGCCCGAGGCGCCGCCCTCGGCCGTGAGCAGCGCCGGCGCTGCCGAGGCGACCGCCCCGCCCCTGCCGGAGCTGGCGTCCCGGCTTCAGGAGCACGTGGCCGCCGTCTGGCCGCGCACGTCGAGGATCTGGCCCGGCGCGGACTTCACCCGCCATGTCCTGCTGGTCTCGGACGGGCGGGGCGCGTGGGCGGTCGACAAGGACGGGAAGCGGGAGGTGCCGCTCGCGGATCTGGCGAAGGGCGGGGTCACCGTCCCGCCGAACGAGGGCGGCTTCGGGGCCGTGACCTGGGACGGGCGCCGGGGCATCATCGTCAGGCCGGCGCGCACGGCGGGTGTGGATCCCACCGGCTTCGACACGGCCGACGTGGCGGGACGCACCTTCGGGCTCGCGACGCACGAGCAGTTCCACACCTACGTACAGCAGGACAAGAAGGGCGGCTGGGTCTGGGAGTCGCTCCGTGCGCTGGAGGAGAAGGCAGAGGGCGGCGAGGACACCCGGGCCCAGCACTATCCGACGCGGACCGAGCCCCGGATGTACCGCGCGATGGTCTACAACAGCCTCCTCGCCGCCTACAAGGAGCCGGCCGAGCGCCGGAAGCACCTGGCGGCGGCCGCGCACTGGCAGCGGACCTGGGCGGCGAAGTACCCGGATGAGGCGAAGGCCCAGCCCATGCTGGACGCGCTGGAAGGTTCGGCGCGGTACTTCGAGTCGATGGCCGTGGCCATGGCGTTGGTGGAGGATCCCGACGACCCCGCCCAGGTGCGGGGCCGGCTGACCGGCACTCTGAAGCCGCTGAGGGCCGTGAACAAGAACTTCGAGCCGTACGCGGTGGGCGCGAGCGCCCTCTTCACCGCCGACGCCATGGGGCTGAACGCGCGGCAGGCCCTCGTCGAGGAGCCGGTGACTCCCCAGGACGTCGTCCTGAAAGGGGTCGTGCCCGCCGCGCAGTCCATGCCCCCGGACGTGAAGCGCGGCATCGAGGAGAGCGCGGCCGCCTCCGACAGGAAACTGGCGCCGGACATCGAGCCCTTCGTCGCCGGCATGAACGACAAGAGCAAGTGGATTCTGCTGGCTCCCCTGAGCGCGGCCATCAGCACCCTGGGCGGGTCGGGTTTCTACACCACGGACGAAGTGCCCCTCACCATCGTCCCCAAGGCCCGTCTGCACTTCAGGCTGCGCGGTGGAAATCTCGACATCGACGGCGTCACCGTCGCCGAGGTCCCCATGGAAGGACAGATCTACTTCGGGACCCCCCTCGACCCCCGGGACAGGACCGTGTCACTGAAGGGCAGGACGCTGACGCTCACGTCCCCTAGCCTGAAGGGGACGTTCACGGTGACGTCCAAGACGGACGAGGGGCAGCGTTTCCTCTACGCCCAGGAGCCGTGACGTCAGTCCAGGTGGGCGTACGAGCGGGGGTGGGCCGTGAGGTATTGGCGCAGCGTCATCGGGGCGTGGCCGGTGAGGCGGCGAACCGTGTCGGCGGCCGTGCTCATCTCGCCGGCGGCGATCGCCTCGTAGGAGGTGACCCAGCCGGTGACCTCCCAGTGCTCGGCGCCGTACCGGGCGCGGGAGGCGTAGGCCTCGGCGCGGGTCTCGGGGACGTAGGTGATCGTGCGGCCGGTGGCGCGGGAGAGTTCGGCGGCCGCTTCGGCGAGGGTGAGGGCCTCCTCGCCGGTGACGTCGTAGGTGGCGCCGTCGTGGTCCCCCTCACCCAGCAGGACCGCCGCCGCGACGTCCGCGATGTCCTCGTGGGCGACCGCCGCGACCCGGCCGTAGCCCGCCGGGCCACGGATGACGCCGTCCTCGCCGGTCATCGCGGCGAACCCGGCCAGGTACCAGCTGTCGCGCAGGAACGTGTGCGGGACGCCCTTCGCCTCGATGTACCGCTCGGTGTGCCAGTGGTCGCGCGCGAAGGTGAACGTGGCCTGCGGCGCGGCGCCCAGGAACGACACGTACACGATCCGCCCGACGCCCGCGGCGAGCGCCGCGTCGATCGCCGTGCGGTGCTCCTGGATCCGGTCGGGGCTCTCGTGCGCCGACACCAGGAACAGCGTGCCGGCGCCGTCCAGGGCGCGGCGCATCGCCTCGCCGTCCCCGTACGGCGCGGGCGCGGCCTTCACCGCGCCCGGCAGCTCCGGCAGCCGGGCCGGGTCGCGGCCGAGCAGCCGTGTCTTCACGCCCCGGTCGGCGAGGCGGCGGGCGACGCGGCCGCCGATACGGCCGCTCGCCCCGGTCACAGCGATCACGGAGGACATACGGCCGAGTCTGTCAGCCGTAGACCTCCGTGACCTCCAGCACGCGCGCGGTGATGCGGCCGTCCGGCGTACGCTCCGGGTCGGCCAGGTAGGCGCGGTAGGCGTCCTCCGACGGGAACGTCAGCAGGTGGACCTCCGACAGGCCGTCGGCCGTGCGCAGCCGCCGCTCCAGCCGGCCGCCGTGGCGCGGGAGGAGGGCGAGCGCCTTCTCCTCGTACGCCAGGGCGTCCTCGACCGCGTCCGCCGGATGGTCCAGCAGCACCGCCAGCCGGAAGAGGGGCGCGGCGGACGGCTCCAGGGACTTGTAGAAGTGGACGTCGACGTTCCCGCCGGGGATGCCCTCGGACCGGCCCGTCTCGACGTACCCCAGGCGCCGGTAGAAGGGCGGCGCCTGGAACGAGAACGACGACACGATCATGCGGTCGCAGCCGCGCCGCCGCGCCTCGTCCTCCGCCGCGCGCATCAGCTTCGTACCGAGCCCGGTACCGCGCTGGTCGTCCCGCACCCACAGCATGCTGACGCCGCCGAGGCCGCCCCACGTCCAGCCGGTGAGCCCGCCGACGATCTCGCCGGACTCGTCGTCGGTGGCCCGCACCGACAGTTCGGCCTCGTCGTGGGCGCCGGTGGCCGCGTTGTTGAAGGCGGTCAGCTCCTTGTCGAGGCGCGCGGACAGTTCCTTGTCCTCGCCGCCCACCGTGATGGTCACTTGTCCTCCAGGTCGCCCTCGGTCTCCAGGAACACCTGCCGCAGCTGTTCCAGGACGGCAGGGTCGGGCTTGGCCCACATGCCGCGCGACTCGGCCTCCAGGAGCCGCTCGGCGATGCCGTGCAGGGCCCAGGGGTTGGCCTCCTGCAGGAACGCCTTGTTCTCCGGGTCCAGGACGTACGTCTCGGTGAGCTTGTCGTACATCCAGTCGGCGACGACGCCGGTGGTGGCGTCGTACCCGAAGAGGTAGTCCACGGTCGCGGCCAGTTCGAAGGCGCCCTTGTAGCCGTGGCGGCGCATCGCCTCGATCCAGCGGGGGTTCACGACCCGGGCGCGGAAGACGCGGGAGGTCTCCTCGACGAGCGTGCGCGTGCGGACCGTCTCGGGGCGGGTCGAGTCGCCGATGTACGCCTCGGGGGCCGTGCCCTTGAGCGCGCGGACGGTGGCGACCATGCCGCCGTGGTACTGGAAGTAGTCGTCCGAGTCGGCGATGTCGTGCTCGCGCGTGTCGGTGTTCTTGGCCGCCACCGCGATGCGCTTGTACGCGGTCTCCATCTCGGTGCGGGCGGGCTTGCCTTCGAGGCCGCGCCCGTACGCGTAACCGCCCCACACCGTGTAGACCTCGGCGAGGTCCGCGTCGGTGCGCCAGTCGCGCGAGTCGATGAGCTGGAGGATGCCCGCGCCGTACGTCCCCGGCCGGGAGCCGAAGATGCGGGTGGTGGCGCGGCGTTCGTCGCCGTGTTCGGCGAGGTCGGCCTGCGCGTGGGCCCGTACGTGGTTGTCGGCGGCCGGCTCGTCGAGGGAGGCGGCGAGGCGGACGGCGTCGTCGAGGAGCCCGATGGTGTGCGGGAACGCGTCACGGAAGAAGCCCGAGATGCGGAGGGTGACGTCGATGCGCGGGCGGCCCAGCTCGGCGAGCGGGATGGGCTCCAGGCCGGTGACGCGACGGGAGGCGTCGTCCCAGACGGGGCGGATGCCGAGGAGGGCGAGCGCCTCGGCGACGTCGTCGCCGGCGGTGCGCATCGCGCTCGTACCCCACAGGGACAGGCCGACGGAGGTCGGCCATTCGCCGTTGTCGGTGCGGTACCGCTCCAGGAGGGAGTCGGCGAGGGCCTGGCCGGTCTCCCAGGCGAGGCGGGAGGGGACGGCCTTGGGGTCGACGGAGTAGAAGTTGCGGCCGGTCGGCAGGACGTTGACCAGGCCCCGGAGCGGGGAGCCCGAGGGGCCCGCCGGGACGAAGCCGCCGTTCAGGGCGTGGACGGCGTTGTCGAGTTCGTCGGTGGTGGCGGCGAGGCGCGGGACGACCTGGCGGGCGGCGAAGTCGAGGATAGCGGCCACCTGCTCGCCGTGGCCCTCGGCGACGGAGGGCACGGCGGCCGGGTTCCAGTCGGCGGCCTCCATCGCCTCGACCAGGGCGCGGGCCTTGGCCTCCGCCTCGTCGGCGGTGGTGCGGGTCGCGGCGGACTCGTCCAGGCCGAGGGCCTCGCGGAGGCCGGGCAGGGACTGCGTACCGCCCCAGATCTGGCGGGCGCGGAGGATCGACAGGACGAGGTTGACGCGCTCGGGGCCGGTGGGGGCGCCGCCGAGGACGTGCAGGCCGTCGCGGATCTGGGCGTCCTTGACCTCGCAGAGCCAGCCGTCGACGTGGAGGAGGAAGTCGTCGAACCCGTCGTCGTCCGGGCGGTCCTCCAGGCCCAGGTCGTGGTCGAGCTTGGCGGCCTGGATGAGCGTCCAGATCTGGGCGCGGATCGCCGGGAGCTTGGCCGGGTCCATGGAGGAGATCTGCGCGTACTCGTCGAGCAGCTGCTCCAGGCGCGTGATGTCGCCGTACGACTCGGCGCGGGCCATCGGCGGCACCAGGTGGTCGACGAGGGTGGCGTGGACGCGGCGCTTGGCCTGGGTGCCCTCGCCCGGGTCGTTGACCAGGAACGGGTAGATGAGCGGAATGTCGCCGAGGGCCGCGTCTGGGCCGCACGCGGCGGACAGGCCCGCGTTCTTGCCGGGCAGCCACTCCAGGTTGCCGTGCTTGCCGAGGTGGACCATGGCGTCGGCGCCGAAGCCGCCGTCGGAGGCCGGGGTGCCGATCCAGCGGTAGGCGGCCAGGTAGTGGTGCGAGGGCGGCAGATCGGGATCGTGGTAGATCGCGATCGGGTTCTCGCCGAAGCCGCGCGGCGGCTGGATGAGGATGAGGAGGTTCCCGCGCCGGAGGGCGGCGAGGACGATGTCGCCCTCGGGGTTGCGGGAGCGGTCGAGGAACATCTCGCCGGGCGGCGGGCCCCAGTGCTGCTCGACGTTCTCGCGCAGCTCCTCCGGCAGGGTGGCGTACCAGCGCTTGTAGTCGGCGGCCGGGATGCGGACCGGGTTGCGGGCCAGCTGCTCCTCGGTGAGCCAGTCCTGGTCGTGGCCGCCCGCCTCGATGAGGGCGTAGATCAGCTCGTCGCCGTCGCCGGACGCCAGACCGGGGACTTCTTCGCCGCCGAAGTCGTACCCCTCCTCGCGGAGTCGGCGCAGCAGCGCGACGGCGGACGCGGGGGTGTCGAGGCCGACGGCGTTGCCGATGCGGGAGTGCTTGGTGGGGTACGCGGAGAGGACCAGCGCCAGGCGCTTGTCGGCGTTCGGGATGTGGCGCAGCCGGGCGTGGCGTACGGCGATCCCGGCGACGCGCGCGGCGCGCTCGGCGTCGGCGACGTACGCGGGCAGGCCGTCGGCGTCGATCTCCTTGAAGGAGAACGGGACGGTGATGAGCCGCCCGTCGAACTCGGGGACGGCGACCTGGCTGGCGGCGTCGAGCGGCGAGAGCCCCTCGTCGTTCTCCTCCCAGGTGGAGCGCGAGCCGGTCAGGCACAGGGCCTGGAGGATCGGTACGTCGAGCGCGGCGAGGGCGCCCGCGTCCCAGGACTCGTCGTCGCCGCCCGCCTGGGCCTCGGCGGGCTTGGTGCCGCCGGCGGCGAGGACGGTGGTGATGACGGCGTCGGCCGTCCGCAGGCTCTCCAGGAGCTCCGGCTCGGGGGCGCGGAGGGAGGCCACGTACAGGGGGAGGGCCTGGGCGCCGGCGTCCTCGATGGCGTCGCACAGGGTGTGGATGAACGCCGTGTTCCCGCTCATGTGGTGGGCGCGGTAGTACAGCACGGCGACGGTGGGGCCGGTGGTGGTGCGCGCGGTCCGCTCCAGGGGGCCCCAGGTGGGGGCGGCGGCGGGGGGCTCGAAGCCGTGGCCGGTGAGCAGGACGGTGTCGGAGAGGAACCGGGCGAGGTGTTCCAGGTTGTCCGGGCCGCCGTGGGCGAGGTAGGCGTGCGCCTCGGCCGCGATGCCGATCGGGACGGTGGAGGTCTCCATCAGCTGGGCGTCGGGGGCCTGTTCGCCGGTGAGGACGACGAGGGGCTTCTCCGTCGCGCGGAGGACCTGAAGGCCGTCCTCCCAGGCGCGGATGCCACCGAGGAGCCGTACGACGACGAGGTCGGCGCCGCCCAGGAGGGCGTCCAGGTCGTCCAGGGGGAGGCGGGCGGGGTTGGCGAAGCGGTACTCCACGGGCCCGCCGGCCGCGCGGGCGCTGAGCAGGTCCGTGTCGGAGTGCGACAGCAGCAGGATCGTCGTCGCCTCGGGGCTGGTGGCGGGCGTGGTCGCGTGCGTCATGGCGTGCGCAGGCCTTCCTCGGGGTGTCCGCGCCCCGGGTGGTCGTAGGACGGCGGGAGTTCCTGACTCGTCCGGTTCGGCCGGACTCACAGTGGCGGGACCGCGCCGGATTCTCACCGGGCTTCCTCCCTAGGGCCCTGGGACCCTGTGCCGTCTGCATAGTAGAGGCTGCGCGTATGCTCGCCGCCATGCCGCCCAGCTCACCAAATCCCCAGGACCGGGGTGAAGCTCACATACGGGACCGTGTCCGCGACCGCGGTGACGCTTGCCCGGGTGCGCTGCGGCTGCACCATGCCGATGACGGCGCCCTGGCCCGCCTCCGCCTCCCCACCGGAGTGCTGACGTCCCGTCAAGTCCTGCTGCTCGCGGACGCGGCGGACCGCCTGGGCGACGGGCACCTCTCCCTCACCTCGCGCGGCAACATCGAGCTGCGGGGCCTCGGCGAGGGCTGCGGGCTCGGGCTGGCGGACGTGCTGCGGGAGGCGGGTCTCCTCCCCTCCGAACGGCACGAACGGGTACGGAACATGGTGGTTTCGCCGCTCGCGGGCGCGGAGGTGCAGGCGTGGGCCGCGCGCCTGGACGAGCTCCTGTGCGCCGAGGACTGGACGCCCGAGCTCTCCGGCCGCTTCCTGTTCGCCGTGGACGACGGGCGGGGGGACGTGGCGGGCCTGGCCCCGGATGTGACGTTGCTCGCAGCCTCGGGGGGCGGTGCCCTGCTGCGGGTCGCCGACCGGACATACCGCGTGGCGGCCGCCGACGCGCCGCGCGCCGCGCTCGCGGCGGCCGGGGCGTTCCTCGCGGCCGCCCGGGAGGCGGGCACCGGCGCGTGGCGGGTGCGGGAGCTGCCGGCGGGGCAGGACGTGGACGTGACGGGACACCTGCGGCGGGCCGGCATCGCGGCGGAGCCCGTACCGGACGCCGGCCTGCCGGCCGGGGGGCCGCCCGCGCCCGGCGTCATCGGCGACGGCACGGACTCCGTCGTCTCCGTCCTGGCCCGCCTCGGCCGGGTGACGACGGCCCAGTTCCGGGCGCTGCTGCCCGCGCGTGAGGTACGCGTCACCCCGTGGCGCGGTTTCGTCCTGCCGGGCCTCGCCGGCCGGGCGGCGGCCGAGGAGCGGCTGCGCGCCCTCGACGAGGCCGGGTTCCTCACCCGTACCGACTCCCCCTGGATCGGTGTCACCGCGTGCACCGGACGCCCCGGCTGCGCCAAGTCCCTGTCCGACGTACGGACGGACGCGCGGCCCCGCGAGGGTGAGTTGCCCGTCCACTGGTCGGGGTGCGCCCGCCGCTGCGGCCACCCGCAGGGCGCGTGGACCGACATGGTGGCGACCGGCGAAGGTGCGTACCAGCAGACCGTGGTGACCGTACAAGGATCGACGAAATGAGCGAGAGCAGAGTGTTCGACTACGAGAAGGACGGGGCGGAGATCTACCGCCAGTCCTTTGCCACCATCCGCGCCGAAGCGGATCTCGCGGGCCTGCCGGCCGACGTCAGCCAGGTCGCCGTACGGATGATCCACGCCTGCGGCATGGTCGACCTCGTCCGCGACCTGGCGTACACACCGGACGTGGTGGCCCGCGCCCGCGAGGCGCTGCGCGCCGGCGCGCCGATCCTGTGCGACGCGCAGATGGTCGCGAGCGGCGTCACCCGCAAACGGCTGCCCGCCGGCAACGACGTGATCTGCACGCTCTCCGACCCGTCCGTCCCGGCGCTCGCCGCCGAGCTGGGCACCACGCGCAGCGCGGCCGCGCTGGAGCTGTGGCGTGACCGCCTCGAAGGGTCGGTCGTCGCGGTGGGCAACGCCCCCACCGCCCTGTTCCGGCTCCTGGAGATGATCGGGGCGGGCGCGCCGCGCCCGGCGGTGGTGATCGGCATCCCGGTCGGGTTCATCGGGGCGGCCGAGTCCAAGGACGCGCTGGCGGCGTTCCCGGGCCTGGAGCACCTGGTGGTGCGGGGCCGGCGGGGCGGCAGCGCGATGGCGGCCGCGGCGATCAACGCGATCGCCCACGAGGCGGAGATCCAGGCATGACGGGCATGACGGGCACGAGCGGCAAGCTGTACGGCGTGGGGCTCGGCCCCGGCGACCCGGACCTGATGACGGTGGCGGCGGTGAAGGCCATCGCGGCCGCCGACGTGATCGCGTACCACTCGGCGCGGCACGGCCGCTCGATAGCGCGGTCGATCGCGGCGGAGCACATCCGCGAGGACCATATCGAGGAGCGGCTGATGTACCCGCTCACCGTCGAGACGACCGACCACCCGGGCGGCTACCGGGGCGCGCTGAACGACTTCTACGAGGAGGCGTCGGCGCGGCTGGCCGCCCACCTGGACGCGGGCCTGACCGTCGCCGTCCTCGCCGAGGGCGATCCGCTCTTCTACGGCTCGTACCAGCACATGCACAAGCGGCTGGCGCACCGCTACGAGACGGAGGTGATCCCCGGGGTCACCTCCGTGAGCGCGGCGGCCGCCCGGCTCGGGGAGCCGCTGTGCGAGGCCGAGGAGGTCCTGACGATCATCCCCGGCACGCTGCCGGAGGACGAGCTGGCGGCGCGGCTGGCGGCCACGGACTCGGCCGTCGTCATGAAGCTCGGCCGGACCTTCCCGACCGTGCGCCGCGCCCTGGAGCGGGCGGGCCGGCTGGACGACGCCCGGTACGTGGAGCGGGCGTTCATGGCGGGCGAGCGGACCGGGGCGCTGGCGGACGTCGACCCGGAGTCCGTGCCGTACTTCTCGGTGGCCGTGCTGCCCTCCCGTATCGACGCCGAAGCGCCCGCGAGCCGGGAGACCGGCGGCGAGGTCGTGGTCGTGGGCACCGGTCCGGCGGGCGCGCCGTGGCTGACGCCCGAGTCGCGCGGCGCGCTGGTGAACGCCGACGACCTGGTCGGCTACACCACCTACCTGGACCGGGTCCCGGTACGCCCCGGCCAGAACCGGCACGGCTCCGACAACAAGGTCGAGTCGGAGCGGGCCGAGTTCGCCCTGGACCTGGCCCGGCGCGGGCGCCGCGTGGCGGTGGTGTCGGGCGGCGACCCGGGCGTGTTCGCCATGGCCACGGCGGTCCTGGAGGTCGCCTCGGAGCCCGCGTACGCGGACGTCCCGGTCCGCGTCCTGCCGGGCGTGACCGCCGCGAACGCCGCCGCCGCGAAGGCGGGCGCCCCGCTGGGCCACGACTACGCGACGATCTCGCTGTCGGACCGGCTCAAGCCGTGGGACGTGATCGCCGAGCGGCTGCGCGCGGCGGCGGGCGCGGACCTGGTGCTGGCCCTGTACAACCCGGGCTCGAAGTCCCGTACGCACCAGGTCGCGGCGGCCCGCGAGCTGCTGCTCGAACTCCGCGCGCCCGAAACGCCGGTGGTCGTGGCGCGGGACGTCGGCGGGCCGGAGGAGTCGGTTCGCGTGGTGACCCTGAAGACCCTGGAGCCGTCGGAGGTCGACATGCGGACGCTGCTGCTGATCGGCTCGTCGCAGACGCGAGCGGTCGAGCGGGGCGACGGCCGGACGATCGCCTGGACGCCGCGCCGGTACGGCTAGCGGTCCGGACGTCCATCTCGAAAATACGTGCGGGGGCGGGGCAACCCTGCCCCCGCCTCACGAGTCACAAGAGCGTCTGAAGTTCCCGTGATTCCCTTTCACGTGAACGACGTTGGTCCGAAAGGGGCCCCTTCCTCTGTGATGACTCGTACCCGGTTGAGCGCGCTCGCCGCGACGGCCGCCTTCGCCTCCGCCGGCGGCCTGATCACCGCCGCCACTCCTGCCTCCGCCGCTGTCACCTGTGCTTCCCCGGTGTGGACGGCG